>NZ_AHMN02000004.1:0-600000 GCF_000243695.2 Leptospira kirschneri serovar Cynopteri str. 3522 CT
ACAAATGTCCGATTGGTATTTCGTTCTAATTCCTTCCCCTTACATAAAAGATAAAGTCTATAACTTAGGTTGGTTTCAGAAACAGGATCTAAAATTTACAGACGTAAAATAAATTGGTTCAAACTATAAATTTTATATTAAGATAAATTCGACAGTTGAAAATTTGGGCGAATCCCGCCAATGGTTTGTAAAAGAAAAATTAAACGGAACAGGCGGGACCGGGCTCTTTAGCTCTGGTCAATAAATTGCATACAGGAAACATAATACAACAATCGTCTTTAGATTCAATTTATTGACCCTAAAACGCTTTAATAAAAAGCGTTTTGCTGAGTTCAAACGCGACCCTGCAGAGCGACCCAGAAAACTCAGCGAATGCCTCTCTAAGGATCGGCATTCAGGGAGTGATGCATTGAGTTTCAGGAGAGCGTTTTACTTTAGTTCATTCATCGATCCCTTTCGCGTTACGCCCTGCTCACGTTATTTAAGAAAAACTTAGAAATTCTTTTAAATACTAAAAAATTTGTAGAGATTTTTACCAAAGACTAAAATCTGCAATGCCGATGAACTTTTTCAGCACAATTCGCGGACTCCCATTTTTGATCGATTATTCCGGATTAAAAATTCCAAAACAAACACAGATAACTGAAACTAGTTTGGATTTATCCGGTTCCGTTTCTTTGAGAACTAAGATTTTAGAAAATCCAGGAAACACAAAAAAACCAGTGATTTATCTACAACACGGAATGAGTTTTAAAGGAATCGATGACGTTCGAATTTTAGCTTTGGGAAACAATTTAGCCAATCGAGGATTTAGAGTTTATCTCCCGGAACTTACGGAAGTAAAAAATCTTTTAATCCGTTCGGAAACGATTTCAAACATACGAGCCTCATTTCTTAAAATTCATTCTTTGGAAAAATGTCCGGTCTCGTATCTTTCCGCAAGTTTTTCCGCTGGAATGGGATTTGTAGCCTTGGCAGATTCCGAATGCCAAAAAGTTTTAAATTCAGTGCTTTTGATCGGAAGTTATTCTGATTTCGTAAAAACGTTACCTTTCGTATTAAAAAATTATGAAATCGAAAGTTACGCCGTAAACGTGATGATGTATAACTACATTCATTTGATTCGTTCTGAGCCCGAAGGTTTAAAAAAATATTTTTTAGAATCCGCTTTGGACAATGGACTTTCTAGAGAAGATGACGAGTTGAAAGGGCCAAAAGTTTTTTTAGATTTGAATGAAGAAGATAAGAATTTCTTAAACAGATTTTTGGAAAGTTCCGATTTTAGAAATCAATTGGCGCTTGAAATTAAATCTATTGTTCCGGAAACATTTGCGAAAGAAACTTCTCCTGCATTTTTTACGGATCGTTTTTACAGGCCTTGTTTTTTACTACACGGAGACGATGATTCGGTGATTTCCCCTCAAGAATCCAAAGATCTTAGAAACTTACTTTTGAAGAATGGAAATCAAAAGATTTACTTTTTAGAAACGAGTCTGCTTACACACGGGGATCATAGACCGTTTTATTCGGGTTTAAATGAAATTTTACCTATGGCAAAGTTTTGGGGAGAGTATTTAAATTCGGTAGATCTTCTACTTTAAATGTGGATTTTTAGCCCGTTTTTCGTCTTAGCTTAGTTAGCTCCTATTTTAGATTCTTCTCTTTTTCCAGAATGTTTTCTGTTGGAAAAGTGATAAAATTTTAAGTATAAAATAGAAATGAAGTTTGTTGTTTCTTAGGTGGGTTTCTTTTTTTAGTATAAAATTTCAGTTTTGGGACGGATATATAAGTAAAAAATAAGTTTCATTTCAACGGAACAATATATATTACATTTGAGTTTCCGATTTCTCGAGAAATAAGAATAAGATACTTAGTTTATGACTGAAAGATTGAAATACAATGAATGCGAACGAGAAGCCTATGAATACACCTACGCCAGAATCTCAAATTTCTCCCGTTTCCATTGACTCTGCGATTACAATTGTGGTGTCTCAGGATAAACTTTCCGCAATAATTACCGTCAGACCTTACAATCTCAAAGGGGAAACCTTATCCAAAGAGAAACTTTGGAGTGTTATCGAAGATTGGGGAATCCATAGGGATCGGGTTTTAAACGATGAGATTCGAAAAATTTTAAATTTATTAGAAAGAGCGGCACAGAAGGGGGATTTTACTCCTATTAAAACGGAGATTGCAAAGGGTGTGGCTCCGGTTCCAGGAGAAAACGGTTGGGTTCGTTTTTATCATCCAATGTCTAAACGAGTCAAGTTGTTGGAAGATGGTAGGGCTGATTTTAGAAATATAGATCGTTATATCAATGTGAAAGTAGGCGAAAAACTCGCCACTAAATTTGAGGGGATTCCAGGGGTTCCAGGTTTTGACGTATTTGGAAATATCATTCCGGCGCCTTCGATTAAAAAACCGAAACTTGTAGTTGGAAATCATATCGAAGAGAGAAACGTTCTAGAAGAAGGTAAAAATCTTCAGGAATATTTCGCTACGAGTAACGGAGTTATCTTTGCAACGGAAGTATCTATCACCGTATCTCCTGAATTGCAGATTGCCGGAAATGTAGGACTTTCTACAGGAAACATTCAGTTTGATGGAAACGTAATCGTTCGGGGAGACGTCGAGCCCGGTTCCATTGTAGAATGTACCGGTTCGCTTATAGTTTATGGAAATTTAGAAAGTAATCAAATCAAGGTAGGACAGGATCTAATTGTTCATGGAGGAATTAAGGGTTCGGGTGGTACTGAAATCATTTTGGTTACTGGACAAATTCAGACTAAGTTTATAGAAAACGCTTATTTGGAAACGGAAGGAGATATAATTGTAGAAGGTGCGATTTTAAATTCTACGATCGATACCTTGGGTTCCATCATTTTGAACGGACAGAATGGGAATTTGGTTTCGAGTAAAATTAGAACCAACGAAGGTATTTCAGCCGTTTCTTTAGGTTCCGGCGCGGAATTGGATGTTATTGTGGAATTGGGTTTTCATTTTAAGAACGATCGTTCTTTTCAAGAAATCAGTAGAAAGATCCAAATGGGGGAAAAAGAAATGGAAAAAATTCTCCCTAAGATCCAACAGATCAAACACATGGTTCAACGTTTTAGAGGAAATCTTCCCGAAGATAAAAAAACCGCATTTAAAATTGTATTTGAAGACTATAACAAAAAATTAAAGATTTTGAATATGCTAAAATTCAAACAAGACAGTTTGAAAAGTTCTCGTTTTAATTCGGGTGCGGTAAGGCTTGCGGTTCAAAAAGGGGCGTATCCGGGCGCCGTAATTCATTACAGAAGACAGATAGAAAAGATCACTAAGTTTCAGTCTTCTTTTATGATGGTATTTGAACCAGGTCAGGAAAAAGCGGTTATGGTCGCTCTTCAAACGAAATAGTTTTCTAATTTGGTAAATTTAAGATCAACTACTCGGAACTATAAAATAAAGTGACTAGTATTTTACACTTCAATAATGTAGATTCAGTTTAAGAAAGATTGGACAAATCCAGAGTTGCCACGGATAAAGTTATACTGCGCTTTCAACTCCAGTCAATAAATTGCATAAAAGAAACGTAATATAATATTTCGTCTTGAATTATAATATAGAACGCGATCTGTTGAGCGCCATAACCAACCTCACAAGTATTTGGATCTCAATATTAAATCTGTGGGAATTACGACAAATCCTCTGTAAAACTGAGTTCCCACCCCACAACGCGATTCATAGAGAGCGTTGTGCTTTAGTTTTCCCTATTTTTGGGTGGCAACTCAATGAATTGCTTCCCATGGGTCGCAATTCAGGTGGAGAAGTTCGGAAAATTTTTCTCTATTAGAAAAACATACTTTTTGCAAGTAAAAAGACTCATTCTTGTCGGAGCACTTGAATAATGTGCGTTTTTTATCCTAAAACGCGACCCTTAGGAAAGCGTTTTGCTGAGTTCAATTTTGATTCTAAAATCTTCTTCAACTTGTGGGGTTGGTTATGATAGAGAGCGTTTACACCTCAATCGTTTTCGCATTGGATTTATATCTAAAACGTTTAGTTAATGTGAGCAGGGCGTAAGGAACTTTTCTAAAAAAGTTGTGATCTTGATTTCTGGAATGTGGGAACTACCACAAACCACGATTTTACGAACAAATTCTAAAAGTAAAAATTCCTACATTCATTTTTTATGGAAAAATCAGATTTTTATAAAACATTCTTAAATCGAGTTCACATTATCTATTGGATAAACCTTTCTAGAATCAAAAGAATTATCGTCCAAGCCGATTAAAGAATCAAATCACCGATTGGGAACAAATAACATCGAGTATGGCGACTTTCTAAAGGTAATATTGGTTTGCCGTTTTTAATTTTAAAGTTTTTGAATGTATTTGAAAAAGGTAATTTTACAGTCAAAAAAATCCATTGTCACGGTCTATTTTTGTAAGAAAACTGTGTGTTTGGTTTTATGCTTTAAAAAAATGAAATATTATAATATAAAAATTAACCGGTATTTCTTGCGGTAAAATTCTGAAAATTTCACAGTAAAATATAAGTTTGGTTTCGCAGAAACTTTATAAAAGAGTAATATAAAAATTAGATCGATTGAAAAAACTTCTTTAGATTTTCTTCTGTAACTGGAGAAACAATTCCTTTTTCTGTAATGATACCAGTGATGAGAGAAGCCGGGGTTACGTCAAAGGATGGATTGAGAGCCTTCATTCCTTTGGGAGCGATCACACCTTCATTTAAAAGTGGTTTTCCATCCGAGTCTTTTAAAAAACTGAACGAAGTGATTTCTTCTTCCTTTCTCATTTCGATCGGAATATAACTACCGTTTGGGATTTCAAAATCCATACTTTTAGCGGTAGCGGCTACGTAAAAAGGAACTCCGTGGTGTTTGGCTACGATTGCCAAAGGATAGGTTCCGATTTTGTTGGCCGTGTCGCCATTAGAAGCGATTCTATCCGCACCGACAATGACTGCGTCTATCTTTCTAGAAGACATGACCCAACCGGCCATATTGTCCGTGATCAGAAAAGATTGAATTTTTTCTTCTTGTAATTCCCAAGCAGTAAGACGGGCTCCTTGTAAATAAGGTCTGGTTTCGTCAGCAAAAACGGTAAGAGAGTGTCCCGCGTCTCTAAGAGATCGTATAACGCCTAACGCGGTTCCGTGTCCTGCAGTAGCCAGTGCTCCTGTATTACAGTGTGTGATTATGTTTAAGGAAGAAGGTTGTTTCGGAAAAAGAGAAAGGGCGTATTTAGAAAGTCTCAGATTGTTTTCTAAATCTTCTTGAAGCATAAATAACGCCAATTCTTCTGCGCCTTTTTGTATTTCTTCCAAACTAAAAAAAGAATAGTTGGATTCCGGAAAACGGGAAGAGAATTCCTCGATGGCCAGTCTTAAATTGACCGCGGTAGGTCTGGATTCTAAAAGTTCGGAAAGTTTTAATTTGAGTTCAGAGAAAGGCGGTTTTGAAATAAGACTATTCCAATACAAAGAGATACCAAAAGCACCTGTGATTGCAATTGCGGGAGCTCCTCTAACTACCATTTCTCGGATCGCAAAGATACAGTCTTCTAAGGTTTTTGCCGTAATGTATGAAGTGGTTCCCGGAAGAACTCTTTGATCTAAAAGTATAAGTTCTTTGTTTTTCCAAAGAATTGGTTTTAGTCCTGATTCCTGCATTTTTTTCTTTCCGACTCTAAAGGTTGAGGCACGATTTTTCGATTTAAAGAATGTGATTGAAAAATCATTCTCCTTCTCCCGGAGAATGTGGAAACCCGGGGCAAATTTGCCCCGGATTAGCCTTGCTTGACTCTCTGACCACAATTCGTATTCTATCCAATATGGCAAAAAGAAAATACCGAAACGGAATATCTCTTTTCGGTTATTCCATTTTTCATCCGATCAATTTAATTTTAATTATAAACGTTCTCGTTTATATCCTTCAACTTTTTGCTGGCGGGACCGGAATTATAGAATATTATTTTGCGTTAACTCCTTTTAGAGTATTTCACGGACATTATTGGCAGATTTTTTCATACGGATTTTTACACGAGGCATACGGAATTCCGTTTATACATCTATTTTTCAATATGTACGTCTTTGTGATGTTCGGCGGTTTGATTTGTAGATATGTTTCGGCGTGGAAGTTTACGGTTGTATATCTTACTGCTGTTTTGACCGGAGGAATTACGGTATTACTCGCGCCGGTTCTAAATGAAGCATTAGGAATCCATTATCCTATGGATCTATTTCAGACCACGACGTTAGGAGCGAGCGGCGGAGTGACTGGGATACTTGTTTTATTCGGAATCTTATTTCCTGAGACGGAAGTGTTTCTCGTTTTTTTTAGAATGAAGGCGCGTTATGCGGCTTGGATTTTTGTAGGCGGTGGTTTTGTGGCTGATTTCGTTGCGGTTTATTATTTCCATTCTCCTTTTGTAGTAAGCAATTCCTGTCATTTAGGAGGAGCGATCGGTGCGACTCTTGTGGCTCCATTGATTTTAAAAAACAATTCCGGAAAGATTTTTCCTAAAAAGAAAGATTTGGAGAATACTGTATCTAAATCTACTCGTTCTGTAAGCGAAGATTTGGATTTTCAGACTCAAAAAAATCTGAAATTGTTAGACGAACTTTCCAAAAAAACTTCTTATTCCGACCAGGAAGATATACTGATTCCATTACAACAAACGAATGTAAATTTATGTCCTCCCCCCACTTTTCAACCCGAAGATACTTTTTGTCTTCGTTGTGATTGGCTTCCTAATTGTGCTTTAAGAAAATTGAAAATAAATTCAGAGAAAATCCGCTAATCGACCATTTTCAAATTCTAATTTTTTTTATTAGAGTTGTTGAAAAATTAATTCTTGATCTGTTTGTATTGGATTGAAATGGACAATTGAAGCAATTTTACGAATCTTCACTATGGAATTTTTCAACAACTTTATTCCAATGGATCCTTGATTATAAATAAACACTTAAGAGATGAGAATCTTTTTTTGAATTGGAATGAAAAATGGTTTTTTCCCTGAAAATTCGTCTTATAAAATAATAGTAATCGTGGGTGTACTTATACCTTCCGATAAGAAAATTGAAAGATGAATTTAAAGATAGGGTTTTGATCGTGACTCAAAATAAGAAAAGCGCTTTATTCGATATTTTAAAACGTGAAAAATTGGAAAAGATGATGAAGAGGAATTCCTCTTCTGAACAATCACAGGAGAATGAAAAACCTCAGACTTCTGAGAATGTTCCTGAAAAATCTTCAACGGAAAAAAAGGAATCGCAGATTTCTAAAATTTATAAAGCCATAGAAGACGTTAAGTTAGACATTCGGTACTATTTTTTACAGGACGAATACGTTGAAAAATTGGCTTCGATTTATATTAAAAACGAGGGTCCTCTAGAAAAATTAGGAATCGATCCTAAAAAATATTTAGAATATGCAAGAGATAGTTTTGATCGATACAAACAACTCGATAAAAAAATGCCTTTAGAACCTATGAATAAAAAATCCTGGGATCACGTCGAAAAAAGTTTGAACGAGTTGATTACAAAACTACTGGAAAAATTCTCTAAATAAAATTTTTACACCAAACTTCCATTAGTTAAAGCTAAACAAAAAGAGATTCGTTTTGTAGTCTAATTTTCTGCAAAAAATTTTCTTATGTCGAAAGGTTAAAGACGGTAAACTGTAAGTTTTTCTGTTCTTCTTTGGAAAACGATTAAAGATTAATATTTTAGAGAATTATAATATTCTTGAATTTCTGTTTTTGGAAAATTTAGTTTTGTTATTTGCGTATTCGATATTTAACATCCCGTATTTCGATTGGCAGCGACTGGAACTATAAAAAAGTCGTTTATCTTTTCGGATGAAATGTATAAATATTCGTTGGAAACGTTATAGTGGTCTTTTAAGTCAAAGATAAAATCTAATTCTCCGTCTCCATCAATATCCCCTGCAAAAACTAAAATAGGTTTTTCGGTTCTGTAAACGAGTGAATCAATGATCATTTCTTTTTCGTTTTTACGAAGGATTAATTGATAGTCGTTTATTCCAGAGGATTGAACCGGTTTACCTTTTGAAGTAATCCTGTAACTGTCCTTTCTAAAAGTAAAATTATAGGACTTACCAAATTCTAATTCTAACGGAACTTTTTTAGAAATAGCTGGAAAATTACCTTTTTTGAAAGTAATTCCTTTGATGAGTATGATCGGATTGTCTATTGCATTGACCTTATAACCGGTTTTTATTTTTTCATTCTCGTCTACTACCGCATCGTATTCCCTTTTTAGATCGATTGAGATTTGTTTTCTAAGATAACCTTCTTGTTGTAAGTAAATTGCAATCCAATCGGTTGGATCCGATGGAGAAAATGGTAATTCTTTTTCGTGATAAGAAATTGGATGAGCAAAAAATATCTTGGGTATACATCTTATTAAACCGCCGAAGATCCATCCTTCGGATATTTTTACCCAATTGCTTTGAACTTTACGATTTCGTATTTTAGTTTCTTCTAAAGTAGAAGACCTTTCTAAAATTTCTAAAGGAGTGGATTGTTTGATGATGTGTACTTTTTTTCCGGATAGACTTGGAGAATCTCTTACTATCACTTCTGGGTAAGAAGTAAAACAGGATTTTGTTTCTTGGGAGCCTAAGCCACTTCCTATTAAAAATAATAGGAATCCGATGGAGGAAAAATAATATTTTATGTTTAAATTGAAAGTCATTTGAAATGATACTTAACTTAGAGATAAAAGGTCGTTATGTGGAATGTGCGTAGCTAAAATTTGCAATTTTATAAAGGTTCGTTTTTTACAAAAATGGAATGTAGCGCTCATACAAAAAATTTATAGCGGCGAAAAAGTAGTGAATCTCAATGATTTGTGGAAAATTTCATACTTTCATTTGAAACTTAGAATGTTCAATCTCACAAGTAATTGACAATTAAAAAATTAAACTGTTTTTACAAATCGGATATAAAAAATATTCCTGAGGGTTTGAGTTTAGAGCGTGATCTAACAAAGGCCTATCTATGAAACACTGAGTTCTCGCCTCAATTGTTTTTACATTGATTACATCGAATTCACGTTAAAGGAATGAATCATATTTCTTTTTTGTTTCTTTCTTTGTAAATAAAGGAAGAAACAGACCAACTAAATGCGTCAGCGCTGACGCATTTAGTTTCAATCCGCTTCCTTTACGAACAAAGGAAGAAACTTGGAATTACGAAAACAAGATCAAATTTCCCACGAGTTTCAATCCGCTTCCTTTGCGAACAAAGGAAGAAACAATGGTCCCGCGGCGCATTAATTTTTCCTCAATATGTTTCAATCCGCTTCCTTTGCGAACAAAGGAAGAAACAGCGGCTCAAAAGCCCCGCAAAGATGTATAAGAAAAAGGTTAATAGCATTTTCTAGACATAATAATTGCGAATCTGTATGTGCCATACTGAATAAACGTTAAGCGAAACCATTCAATCGCCAAACGACGTGTATACGTTTGGGTGCGAAAGTCCCCTGTAAAATCGGGAGAAACGGGTTCGCAAAAGCGTTTTATTATAGAATAATCGGATTTTAAAGGTCAATAATATAACAAAAATAAACTATTCTTAAATATCTAAAGAGACGTAATATTTGGTTTTGAATCATTGTAATATAACGTGAGTTTGGCGTAAGGAACTTATGATTCTAAAAAGTTGGAATTTGAACTTTACAGATCGATTCCTTAAATGTGGGAACTCTCACAAATCAAGATATTACAAACAATTCCTAAAATTGTAGGAACTCATACTTTTATGAAAATATTTACTCAGCCGAACTCACGTAATTTGTAAAAGATTGTTTTTATCCTTCATCTTGAAAAAATGGGAGTCTTACCATCCAGCAAACAAAAACGATGAGAACTTTGATTTTAAATAACGTGAGTTCGACGTAAGAAAATTGGGGCGAATAATAAACTCAGGTGCAACGAGGGTCGTCGTCGCAGCATAATAATCGCTTTCGCATTTGTTACGCCCTGCTCACGTTAAATAGTTTCTATAAAATTAATGTATTATAGGACATAAGAAAAACGAAAAGAAAGTCCAATCAATCTTGACGAAGAATGAATTCAGAAACGGCAAATAACGTCTGCGGATGGAGAAAGGATATTGAGAGAATGGAAAGATATTAAAAACGTATTTATTATATATTTTGAAAATGTTTCTATCCAATAAAACTGAGTATCATAAAACGCTGATTAAGCGAAAAATTAGGGTATGAATCTTTTTTAGAAAAGCTAATAAATTGGGATATATACTACTCGGACGTATGAAAAGAAAATTGTAATAAGTTTGTTTCAAAAATTAGAATGCAAAATCTTTTTCAAAAAAACAACAATTTTAGATTCGGCACAATTTTGTGAGGGCTTCTATGTCTTTGTAAAAATTGCCCGGGCACCATTGTCCGGATAATAATTTAGTAGTAGGAACGTTATGATAGTCTTTATTTGAATTCATGAAAAAACAATTGACGACTAAAAAAACAGATAGATTTTAATTGTCGATGTCGGAGAAGGAAAAAGTTCTTATGAAAATACTTTGTTTGTTATTATTGAATTTCTGTTTTTGTGTAACTATAATTGCAAAGGAAAAGGGCTTGGTAAGGACAAAACGAAATTCAATTCCAAACCGGCTTATCGATTACAGAAAATTTCAAAATATAGTCAATTCTTCTGCAGAAGAAAGAGAGGTAAAACGTCTCACGGAAGAGGATTTCTTAAAAATGATTCAAGATGAGGAAGTAGTTCTTTTAGATGCTCGAAGTGAGTCTCGTTACAAGTTGAGACATATTAAAGGTGCGATCAGTCTTCCATTTACGGAATTTACGAAGGAATCTCTTTCGAAAATAATTCCCAAGATGAATTCTAAAATTCTAATATACTGTAATAATAATTTTACAGGAAGTCCGGAAGCGTTCGCCTCTAAAGCGCCTGCGGCTTCTCTTAACTTATCCACGTTCATTTCTTTGAAAGCTTATGGATATAAAAATATTTATGAACTAGGTCCGTTGTTGAGCGTTGATTCTACAAAACTTACCTTTGAAGGAACTGAAGTTCAATGATTTTTAATGATTCGAAAAATGGTAGAAATTTGCAAAAGATTGTATATATCATTTTCATTTTATTAGGTTTTTTTTGTAAACTTCCATTGAAACCAGGAGAATATACCGATTTAGAAGAAGCATTTAAAAATCCTAAGGATGTGTTGGTTTTAAGATATAGAGATAACGAAGACAATCCACTGAAAACACTTCCAAAGGAAATTGGAAACTTAAAAAATTTAAAAGAATTATCTTTAAGCACAAACGAAATTACAACTCTACCTTCTGAAATAGGAAATTTAAAAAACTTACAGGTGTTGTCTTTAAATGTAAACAGACTTGAAACAATTCCTAAAGAAATAGGAAATTTAAAAAACCTAAAAGAACTGTCAATAGGATTGAACAAACTGAAAACACTTCCCAAAGAAATTGGAAATTTAAAAAATTTAAAAGAATTATATTTAAGCAGAAATCAACTCAAAGTATTACCGCAAGAAATCTGGAACTTAAAAAAACTACAGCGTATGCATTTAAGTACAAATGAACTCACAAAACTCCCACAAGAAATTAAAAACTTGGAAGGTTTAATAGAAATTTATTTATATGATAATCAGTTTACAACACTTCCCAAAGAGATAGGCAATTTGAAAAATTTAAAAGAATTATATTTAAGCAGAAATCAACTTATATCGCTACCATCTGAAATAGGAAATTTAAAAAATTTAAAAGAATTATATTTAGAAGAAAACCAACTTACTAAGTTACCAAAACAAATCGCAGCCTTAAAAAAACTCTCAAGACTTAGTTTAGAAGGAAACCAATTTCCCTCGGAAGAAAAAGAAAGAATCAAACGTCTTTTGCCTAAGTGTAACATTTCTTTTTAAATTTGGTTTTTCGAATTTTGTGCTGAGTGGTGTTCTTAGAACAAAATTTGTAATAGAGTTGTTGAAAAATTCCATAGTGGTGATTAACAAAACTGCTTCAATTGCCGATTTGCATAAAATAGAAACAGATGGAGAATTAATTTTTCAACAACTCTAATAGTAAAAATACATTAATGAGAATTAATAAAAATCCGTAATTTTTTTTAAAACGAATAAAAATATTGAATGGATTGTTACTGTTAATTTGAACTATGAGACGATCACAGCTTAAAAACCTGGATACTTATTTTAACGTGAGTTCGATATAACTCGAAAGGGATCGATGAATGAACTAAAGCACAACGCTTTCCTCAAACTCAAGTGCAACGGCTCCCTACGGATCGCAGCATAATAATCGCTTTCGCATTTGTTACGCTCTGCTCACATTATTTTATGGTAATTGATGTTTGTAGAAGATTTTTTCTGATTTATTTACATTAAATCCACTTTGTCTTAGTGATGAATCTATAAAATAGATATTTTATAGAAATTTAATATAATGAATCCGAATTTTCTGCCTAAAACTTTTTTCAATAAAAAAGCCGCAATTACTTGCGGCTTTTGTAATTTAGAAAATTCTAAAATTAGAATTAACTGAAAAATCTTTTATTTGCTTCTTCCGGAATGGAAATTCCGGTCAATTTGGCCTTTTGCAAAATTTCCCAAAAATATCTATAAGTCGCGCGATCGTGAAGATCTCCCGCGTATTGGATCGGTCCCCATTCTGCGTTTTGTGCTTGAATTAGAATTTCCGCAGAGGTTTGAACTTCGCTATAATCCGGAGCCATTGCATCTAAAATCGCCTGAATCTGAGTCGGATAAATAGACCACATCCTCAAAAAACCAAAATCGTCATGGGCGCGTTTTGCGTCTTTATACGTTTGGTATTGATTTTTAAGATCTAAAGTTACGTTATGAGCAGGAATCACTCCGTTTGCAAGAGCCGCCGCCACTAAGTTGGCTTTTCCTCTTCTTAAAAGTTCGTGTTCAAATTGTCCGGGACTTTTCATACAAGAAGCTGGAATGGCTCCGTGGTGACCCGAAATAAAATCCATCAAACCGAAATCAAGAACTTGTAACCAAGGAAGAGCGGCGATCTTTTCCACTTCTTGAAGCGCTCCGTTGGTTTCGATCAAAACGTGAATCGGAATTTCTCTTTTGATTCCTGCTTTTTGAACTGCTTTTTGAATATAGGTGATCATTTCTTCCACCTGAGCCGCGCGGGTAGGTTTTGGAATTGTGATATACGCTATTTTTTCTCCTGCACCTGGAACGATGATATCTACGTCTTGTTTCCAGAAGGAGTTTGTATAATCATGGATTCTTACTCCACTCATTTTATGTTTGTTGAGTTCACTGTTTTGGAGTCGAACGATTAATTCCGCGTGTTCTTTTTCTTTTCCGGTTTGTGCGCCGTCTTCACAGTCCATCGTGATGTCGAAAAGACCGCCTAGTTTGTTTTGAAGTTCGAGTGCTTTTGTAATTAACTTTTCGGAACCTGCAAAGTGTTCGCAGGCAGGAATGATCGGGAAGGGCTTTTCTCCTTCGAAGAGCGCTTCTCTTGGATGAGTCAATTTAGACATGGAAAGTACCTTTAATTCTGATTTGTTTCAACTTCACATCGCTCGGATGAAAACGTGTGAGCCCGCAAGCGAAGTTGCAAAGTATTTAACTAAATACAGATTTCGGAAATGCGGGACTATGTAAATCGATTTTCAGTAGGTCAAGCTTCGAGTAGTTTTAGAATGACTGCTTTCTGAGCGTCTAAACGATTTTCCGCCTGTTGAAAAATGATAGATCTAGGACCTAGTACAACTTCTCTTGTGATTTCGTAACCCGCATGGATGGGCATATCGTGCATGACTTTCGCGTTTGTTTTTTCTAACAAAGAAGAATTGATCTGGTAGGGCATCATAAGTTCCATTCTTTGTTTCTTTTTATCCGCATAGGAAGGATCATTAAAAAATTCCATATCCAACCAAGTGTCCGTATAGACGTAGTCTGCGTTTTGAATCGCTTTTTCTAGATTCTCTTCCCAAGAGAGAGTTCCTTTGGATTTAGCTCTTTCCACGGTTTGAGAATGAATATTTTCTTTTTCTGCAATGGGTGTAACTAGTGTAAGGTGAACTCCAAGCGCCGAAGTGATTCCGATGAGAGAATTGACTACGTTGTTATGAACTCCTACATAAGTCAGCCGGATTTGATTCAGAGGAATTTCCGGTTTATCAAGTGCGATCGTCATAATATCTGCGAGAGACTGGCAAGGATGAAACATATTGTCGCAGCCGTTGATCAATGGAACCTGAGAACCGTTTTTCATCGTAAGAAGGTCCTCGTGTTTTTTAAGACGGGCCATAATGACCGAAACGTTTCTAGAAAGGTATCTTGCTTCTAAATCAATATCGGAAAGTTGAAAGTTAGACGCCATCCAATCCAGATAAATTCCGTGACCTCCCATTTCTGTCATAGCCACTTCGAAAGAAACCCTGGTTCTTGTAGAAGTTTTTTGAAATAACATAGCCAAGGATCGTCCGCTCAGATGGCCCGCGTAGTTCACTCTATTTTTTTTTACGTGAATTGCAAAGTCTAGTAAATCCAGGATTTCTGAATCCGACCAATCTTCCCAGGAAATCAGATGTTTTACGTTGTTTTCGGACATAGGATCTAATGTACAGAAAACAGAATGGAAGTTGTTTCGTAAATGAAAAAGGAATGAAAAATACAGGACTTAACCAGTTCCATTTTTAGGGTTCTTATAATGAGTAAAGATCTATTGAGTAAACCACCTAAAAATTCCCTATTGAATTTTGATCGTTTTCATCCTATTTTTTGAAGGATTAGGACTTTTTTATTTTATAAAAGTGTTTTGTGTTTGGGTAAGTGACACTTTATATGAACTTGGGTCATTTCAGATGTTTTTACTCTAAGCCGATTTGTATTGTTGAAAAGAAAGTAAAAATATAAGTCCAAGTAAACGTATTTTTTGGAAATTATAAATAGAAATGTTTCTTCTAAAAGTAAATATCTTGGTTTGAAAATTGAATTGGTGTTTCAAAAGGAATCTTATTAGATCATAAAATCGATTTTTTGAATTTTTAGTTTTTGTTTTCAATTCAAACGGAAATGGATTTTCTAAAATAGTTTTTCTTGTAAAATTAGAGCGGGGGAAATCGATTGGATTCAAATATTATAAAAAGAAATTTCTAACGGATTCTTTTTAAGAATAAAATTTTACCAAAAAAAAGTGAATTCGATTTTATCCTAATTTACGAATCTATTTTCGAGTTCAGGATGGATTTGTTTGGTCCTAAAAACGAGTGAGTATATCGAAAATTTGTAATTCAAAATTCGAATCGGTTTTTTGTTGATCGTTTGTACGATTTTAAAAAATTTCATTCCCATCTTTTTAGAACCATTGAAACGAAATCTAAATTTGTTTTTTTATCGGAGGCTTAAAAAATATGAGTTTGACCCAAGAAGAAATGGGTGATCTGGTTGGACCCTTATCGATCAGTATTGCTACAAGAGACGCTGAATTAAAACCTCATTTTGCACGTGCATTTGGGGTTCGGATCAGTGAAGATCAAAAATTTATGACGGTAATGGTTCCGAAGGTAATCTTTGAGCCTTGTTTGAAGGATATAAACGATAATAAGCTCATTGCAGTTACTGTTGCCCACATGGCGAACTTTAAAACGCGCCAATATAAAGGAATCGTGCAGGAAATTAAGGATTGTACGGAAGCGGATTACGAATTGATGAAAAGTGTTCGGGAATCAGGAGCGGAAAATAGCGCTCTTTTTTTCGGTCCCAAAGCGGGAGAAGGTTGGAATCAGTATGTCATTCGTCCGTCGGTTGCTGTTAAGTTTGAATTATCAGAACTTTTCGATCAATCACCCGGAATTAAAGCAGGAGAAAAATTGAAATGATTCCAGAAGAATTACAACCTTGTTTACAAGGTATTGTTCCAAGTATCATGGTAACTTGTTCCAAAGAAGGAATTCCGAATGCCACAATCGTAAGTCAAGTGTATCAAGTAGATTCGGATCATTTGGCAATATCGAATCAATTTTTCGGTAAAACACATAAGAATGTTACGGAAAATAAATATGCGATTATCCAAGTTTTAAACCCAGAAAATCTAGAACCTTGGCTGATTGACATTTATTATAAAAGAACGGAAACTGAAGGTGAACTTTTCGATGCAATGGAGATGCAGTTAGAAGCGATTGCGTCTATGTCCGGTATGAGTGACGTATTTAAACTCAAAGCGGCAGATATTTTCGAAATACGTTCCGTTCGGAAATTTACGGAAGCTAAGGAGTCTTAATCGTGTCCGATAATCAAGATGTTGAGGATTTTAAGAAACAATTCGTAGAGAACCAGAAAGGAATCGAGGAACTCAATCAGAAACTTCATCGAAAGACAAGAGAAGTGGAGATCATTCAGTCCATTTCGGCCGAGATTCTCAATACTCTTGATTTGGGGGAAATTTTTGAACGAATCATGAAGGTGATGGATGAAGTTTTTGGCTTCAAACACGCTATGATTCTGATGGTGGAAGAAGGCACGGAAACTCTAAGTGTAAAGGCAAGCCGTGGATACGAACAAGGTGGTGTGGGAGCCAAAGTTGAATTCGGCCAAGGTGTAATCGGTGTGGTCGCTAAAAGAAAAAAAATCATGCGTATGGTCGGAATTACGACTCAGATGCGTTATGCGGGACAGATCGGTCAATCTATGGGAAGGGAAGAAAAACAAATCGAACTTCCCGGCTTGAAAGATGCAAAAAGTCAGATTGCAATTCCATTGCTTGTCAAAGACAAATTGCTCGGAGTTTTTGCAGTGGAAAGTGCAGAGATGAACGCTTTTAAACTTTTGGACGAAGTAATTTTAAGCGTAGTGGGAAATCAAATTGCGGTAGCTATTGAAAACGCAGCGGCGTATTACACTCAACAACAATTGTCGGAAGCTTACAGCCGATTTGTACCTAAGGAACTTCTTTCTCTTCTTAGTAAAAAATCGATTTTAGAAACTCAATTGGCCGATCAAACGGAAGGTTTGATGACTGTGATGTTTTCGGACATCCGTGGTTTTACTACAATTTCCGAAAAGATGACTCCGAGTGAAAACTTTCAGTTTATCAATAATTATTTGGGAATGATTGCTCCCGTAATTAAAGAACATAACGGTTTTATTGATAAGTTTATTGGAGATGCGATTATGGCTATCTTTCCCGCTCGTGCAGAAAACGCAGTAGAAGCGGCTTTAGCAATGATGAAAGCACTGAAACAATTCAATGAACTTAGACAGAAGGAAAATCAGGATCCGATTGATATTGGTATAGGAATTCATACGGGTCATTTGATGCTCGGAATCATAGGTCACGAAAATCGTATGGAAGGTACGGTGATCGGGGATAGTGTGAATCTTGCGTCTAGAATTGAAGGTCTTACAAAACAATTCAAATGTTCGATCATTGTGAGCGAGGTTACGATTGCTTCTTTGAGAGACCCAAGTCGTTTTACGCATTCCTTTTTAGATGAAGTTACTGTAAAAGGAAAGTCTCAACCGATTAAAGTCTATAAGATCGAAAATTCGGTATAACTTAAAACGATTTTTGCGATCCGAACTAAGAGCCGGTCTCAAAACTACCTATCAAAAAAGTTAAAAGCAATGATAGAGCTTGCGAGATAAAGAGATGCAAGATAATTTTCAGATTTTCTTTCCCAACGAATTAGGATAGCCCTGAATCGATTGTGCCAACTGTTAGTTCTTTCAACGACCCATCGTCTAGGTTTTCCTTTATATTTACCAATGAGAGGCTTCTCACCTTTTTTCCGAATATGAGATTGAATGTTTCTTCTTTTGATTAAAACTTCTATATCTTTGAAATCATATCCTTTATCTAAACAAAGATGTTTTGGTTTCTTTTTTCTTCTACCGGAAAAAATCAGGATTGAATTCAACGTATCTTTTACAGCGTGTTTATCATGAACATTGGCTCCACTCAATGTTATGGCCAAAGGAATTCCATTTCCATCTGTAAGAATATGCCGTTTAACCCCCAATTTGGCACGGTCTGTAGGGTTTTTCCCAGTTAAGCTCCCCCTTTGGGAGCTTTAACCATTGCCGAATCCATCGAAGCCCAGTCCCATGCTATCTGATTCTTTACATCATAATATTTTAAAATAGATTTATAAATCTTTTTGAATACTCCTGCTCGTTCCCATTCTTGAAATCTTCTGTGACAAGTTTGGCCAGATCCAAACTCATTCGGAATGGCACGCCACTGACAGCCTGTTTTCATTCGATAGATGATACCGGCCATTACTAATCGTGTTGGTACTCGATTGCGACCTCCTTTCGGATTTACCTTTTCTTTCGGGATCAATGGGGCTATTTGTTTCCAAAGTCCATCCGGTATCTCTGAATAATATTTGTCCATTTCACAAGTAAATAATTACGATTCAAAAGTACAACCAGTTTTGAGACCGGCTCTTAGTGAAAAAATTTTGAACTTAAAAAACGAACCGATTTTAAAAGGTAAATAAATAACGATTCGGTAAAATGAATTTATAAATGGAAATTATCTTTTTCGGAATTGATTCGTTTTTTAAGTAGATAAGGTTTGGCATTCAAAAAAAGTAATAGTTCTCACATTTCTAGGATTGAACTTTGAAAATTGTAGGAGCTACTACTATAAAATACAAAAAAATCATCGTCCGTCTAATCAGATTTTTGCACAAAACCGCTGTTTTACAGTCATCGTCAAAATTTAAATCCCATTGTAAGGTGAATTTTGACTGAGAAGGAATTTTCTAAAAGTATGAGTTCCTACAATTTTAGAATTTGTTCGTAAAATCGTGATTTGTGGTAGTTCCCACATAATTTTACAAACAAACCTAAGTTTTGTGGTAGTTCTCGCAATTGAATAAGACAGATTCAATTGTTATAAACTTCTATTTTATAAATTGTGAGAGTTCCCACATTTCAAGAATCGATCTATCAAGTTCAGATTCTAACTTTTTTCAGAATCATGATCCTTACGTCGTGCTCATGTTAAATTATTTGTCCTAGGAAGAAATCATTTCTTCACTCTTTACGAGAGCTCGAAATGCTTTACCAAAACCCGCTTCGAGTCCTGTGTTTTTATGTTATTTTAAATTTTGCCGATGGTCGGACTCGAACCGACACAGAGTTGCCTCCGGTGGATTTTGAATCCACTGCGTCTACCAGTTTCACCACATCGGCGGTTTGATTACAAGGGTGATTTTAATCGTCTACTTCGATGTATTTGCCTTTGCCACGAGCTACGATTTTTCCGATTTCGTTTTCAATTTCTGCTCTGTTTTCGATCACTTTCTTGTTCTTTTTAACAAACCATCCGCGTAGATGGAGAGGTTGATTGACGAATGCAGGTTGTAGAAAACGAATGGTAAGTTCGCCCGTAGTTGTTTTAAAATTCATGGCTTCGTTGATTTTTACCATGATTTCGTCTAAGATCGTAGATATAATTCCTGGATGAATTACATCCGGTTGACCTTGAAACTTTTCCGGACAAGTGAAATCACCGTATGCGGACTGTGTATCTTCGTCAAAGGTGATTTTCAATTGAAGTCCGTCCGGATTGTCTGGACTGGATCCAAAACTTAAGTTTGCCCGAACCGAAGCTTTCATAAGTCAGGAATATACTATACATCCATGACGTCAATTACAAAAAGAAGTTCGAGTGGGTTTAAGATTACTATCTGGTTTGGTCGATTTTTAGAACAGTAGCTTCTTCTCATGACAACACTTCTCTTATTCATGTTAGGTCTTTTATCCGCTGGAGCAGGGGCCTATACTTTATTCAAAGATAAACCTGCTCCGAAAGATTCTGATCCTGGGAAATCTTCTTCAAAAACATCAAGTGGTGAACCCCACACAGATTCCAATCTTAGAAACGATAGAGGAAAAGAAATTCCTGTAGATTCCCAGAGTGTTCAGGAACAACAACCTTTATCGGAAAGAGAATCTAAGCAGGAAGATCCCCAAAAACATAAAGAAGAATTTCCAGGACTTCGTAAAAAGCCTAAATTAAATCTGAAAAACAAAGTAGATGATATCATTCGGAATAATTCTAAATTTGCAAATCATCGTCGTCCTTTAATTAATGCGGAAGCTCTCGTTGATAAAGAAAGTTACAACGGTGCATTAGAAATTTATAAAAGAACTAAAACTCGTATTCCAGATGAAGAAATTCAAAATAAGATTCAGGAGAATATTGATCAGATTCAAGACCATCTTGAAAGCGACGAGGACGAAGTCTATCGTCCTGATCACTATGACGGACCTCCGATTCCTTTAGGTGATCTGGTTCGAGCAATTAAAGACATCAGTGAATCGTTAGGCGACACTATTGCCAAAGGATTTTCGAATCCAATTTCTATTCCTCTTTCTCCTTGGGATCCGGGGGCCATTCCGGGGCCTCCTACAACACCCGAAAAATTTCCTCCTGGTCCGGTCTCTTATCAAATTGTGAGCCCAGTTTCTCCGGAAGAACATATTCCTCTTCCTAGTCCGGGAACTCCTATCAATAGAGAAAGTTTTTCTTCAGGAGGTGGGGCAGGTGGTGCGGGAACTCCCACTTCTGGTGGAGCAGGGACTTCAGGAGGCGGGGCAGGTGGTGTGGGAACTCCCACTTCTGGTGGAGCAGGGACTTCAGGAGGCGGAGCAGGTGGTGCGGGAACTCCCACTTCTGGTGGAGCAGGGACTTCAGGAGGCGGAGCAGGTGGTGCGGGAACTCCCACTTCTGGTGGAGCAGGGACTTCAGGAGGCGGGGCAGGTGGTGCGGGAACTCCCACTTCTGGTGGAGCAGGGACTTCAGGAGGTGGGGATGGTACAGATCCACAATCTTATTCTGAACCAAATGCAATGGATCTTCCGGATGATACTTTCTTTTCGGAAGAGTGGGAAAAATTTAAGGATCTTCCCTTAGTTGATCGTAGAACGGGGGAGAATCGTAGATCTGGAACAGATAGACGTGCTGGTTCTAAGCGAAAGGATCGAAGACAAGGTGAAGACCGAAGAAAAGAAGATCTTTTCAAACTTAGAGATGAATATCTCAAACAAAAAGAGGAACAAAAAAAAAGAGAGAGGGAGGAAGCGGATTTTGAGGCGGAAGAGTCGGCTGACTTTGATTGGACGGAAGCCCCCGTTCGAGATGAACTACCTCCATTTTTAGCCCCGGTTCTTCCTAAAATCGAATTAGTACCAATCCGACTTCCGGATCCTCAGGATAAAACGATACGTCCTGAAGAAGAAAAAACTTCTCAAACTCCTAGTTCCACTCCGCCGTCGGAAGAAATTCGGCTAGAGGCTCCTACAACTTCAGAGACTCCGGAAAAAGCACCTACACCATTAGAACTTCCTAAAATAGGTCTTCCTGATCCAGAATATCAGAAGACGGGAGAAACAACTCCTGAAATTCCTCATCTTGCTCCAGCTTCTACTACTGCGGACGAGGAGACACCCGAGATAGAGGTCCTAGAAGGAGGACTGGAACCTCTGGGTGAAGACGCAAAGGAAGAAACTGGAGGAGACGAATCGACAGGAGGTTCTAAAGAAGAAGAACCTAGAATGATCCACGGGATATTGGAATTAAAACCTCCCGAAGTGGATGACGCTCCGTTTCTGACTCTTACTTACGATTTTGATAAAATTCCTCATGCATTTAAACTATCTAAGAATTATAGTATTATGGAATACTCATATTACAAATATAAGCCTATGCTTGTTAAGGCGCAGGAGTTTGCGAGAAGAAAGATGCTGAAAAATGCGTTAAACTATTATCGAGTTATTAAGTCTCAGAATATTCCTCCTGAACTCAGAAAGATGATCAATAGAAACATAAAGGATATTACGGAGTTTATGGAAAAATATCTAATGGCAAAAGGAGGATGATTTTTTTTCGACAATATTTGTTAAAAAAAACTAACAAAATGCCAAGAGATTATTCTAAAATTTTAAAAGAAAATAACCCCGTCATTATTCAAAACTATAGAATAACATACTAATCTAATCGTTTAGACTTCAATAATAGAGTTGTTAAAAAATGAATTCTCCATCTGTTTTGTTGCATTACTCATAACTATATAATAAAGCACCTAATATTTTGCATAAAATCAGTGTTTTGTGATAAAATTAACAGCACTCAATTTTATAGAGATTAGTAAAATGGACAATTGAAGCAGTTTTGCAAATTTTTACTTTCAACAACTCTAATATAGATCTGTCGGAATTACGACAAATCCTCTGTAAAACTGAGTTCCCGCCCTTATTTTTGGGTGGGGGTAACTCAATGAATTGCTTCCCATGGGTCGCAATTCAGGTGGAGAAATTCGGAAGACTTTTCTCTATCAGAAAAACATGCTTTTTGCAAGTAAAAAGACTCATTCTTGTCGGAACACTTGAAAAATGTGCGTTTTTGAGCCCACAACGCGATCCGTAGAGAGCGTTGTGTTGAGTTCAATTTTGATTCTAAAATCCTATTCAACTTGTGGGGTT
This sequence comes from Leptospira kirschneri serovar Cynopteri str. 3522 CT, assembly GCF_000243695.2. Classification (NCBI taxonomy): domain Bacteria; kingdom Pseudomonadati; phylum Spirochaetota; class Leptospiria; order Leptospirales; family Leptospiraceae; genus Leptospira; species Leptospira kirschneri. Next base: position 22,548 of record NZ_AHMN02000004.1, read on the forward strand.
GGTTACTACGTAAGGAAGCAAAGACGGCTTTAGTTTCACAAAAATGTGGGATCTCACACAAAAAAGCCAACGATTTCAAGTTAGATATAATTTTTTGAGAATTTCTGCGTCTTTGTAAAGTTCCTCATTCATTTTCTGATATTATTTTTATGCGTCCGAGTAGTAAAAGTATGAGTTCCCACATTGTAGAATCGATCTGCAAAGTTTAGATCTCAGTTTTTTTTAAAAATGGATTTTATACTAAATTCAAGTTAAATTAGTTTTGGACTTGTTTGTAAAAACTAAAAAAAAATAGCAAAGGATTTCAATTTTTAACAGTTAGAATGTATAAAAATGATACTTTGAAGTATGACCAAAAGTTAGATGTGTGGTTTTACCCAACAAAAGTCATCTATTACACGTTAGGTGAAATTTGTAAGAACTGAAGCATCTTTGTAAGATTGGCCGCTAATTTTCGGAACCATTTTTATACGTTCAAACATTAACAAGTCGTGAGAGTTACGATCTATAAAGTTTTTGAGGTTTTTCTAATTCGTTTTTGAATCCTGACTTTCCAAAGAAAAATAACGGTGTATATTAAATCCCAAGGTCCATTCTTTTTTATCGTAGTCATAGTCGGCTCCACGCAATAGCTGAGTGTGAGCGATGGATCTACTGTTCGTCACGAATAGTTGAAAAACATGGCCTCCGGTTTCGAAGTCGACTCCAAAACTCATAGGAACGGACATATATTCTACTGGTTTAGAAAGTAGAATATTGTTAATAATTACGTCTAACGTTCTTCCATTCGCAATTAGTTCGTTAGCTTCTGAAGTAGAATATTCCAAACCGTTGATTTTCGTTTTTCTATCTTCTGCCGTGTAAGAATCGCCTATATAATCTCTTTTAGGAGTCAGAATTGTTCCAAACGTAAAGTCCAGACGTTTAAAAACGTGGATTCTAAAAGAAACATCCAATCCGGTTCTGTCATTGGAAAGATGTTCTTTGACAAAATTTCTATGAACAAACATAGGAGAAAGCTGGAGAGAAAACACATCACCGAACCTTCTTGAAACTAAAAACGAAGCAAGGGAACTTTGTCTGTCTGAGTAAGACAGTTCGTAAGTATTCAACCTCTTTTCTAATTGAGAATCAAAACCCGGAAAACCGGTGGAGGCTTTAAGATAAGGACCGTAGAATTTAGATTGTTCTTCCGTTTCTTGACCGAAAACTCCGAAAAAACTTATGGTCACTGGAAAATTAGAATCTTGAGTTAAAAGGCGGATTTTACCTCTTGCTTCGTATGTTTTTTGAAACGAAGTTCTAGCAATGCCGATTGTAATTCGATCGGTAAGACCGTAATCTAAAGAAAGTTGAGTATTGGCACCGTTGTCTAAACCGAAAAAATCGTAAGAAGTGGATTTTGCATTTCCGAAACGGTGATTGAATCGGAAATCCAAACCGTTTTTACCAACGTCTTCGGTGCTAGGCATATGAATCAAACTACTTCCTAAAAACGTAGATTTTCTTTGTTCTTGCGCGGATAAAGAGAAAGATAAGAGGATCAATAAAGTAAAAGAAGAGACTAAGAGCGGATTTTTTTTAAAGATCATATTTTATATTGCCATAAAACGAATGTTTCGATTTTAATTTTTTCATTCAGTTTCAAAATTACTAATTTAGGAATTTCGATTTTAAAATCGCTCAGTAAAATTTCAAAATCGGAATGGATCAAAAGATCTTTTTCTTTTTCCTCAAAGTTACCTTGAACTCTAACGTTCTTTTTTGTAATTCCGTGTAAGGTAAAATCTCCTTCAACGATCACCGTTTTAGAAGTTAGGTCCCATTTCAAAATGTTTCCTTGAAACGTAGCGTATGGAAAATTTTCTGTTTCGAGATAATTTTCGTGCATATGCTGATTCATCAATCGATTGGGAACGTTAAGATCGTTAAGATTAATTTGAAAAGAAAATTTTTTTGATTTTAGATCCGCGTTTCCTTCCGCCTTTTGTAAGGTTCCCCGGATCGTTTCCTGGGGGGCCTCGCTTAAAAAACGGATGTCTGCTTCTTTAACGATCCATTCTTCTGAAAGTTTTTTTTCGCTTTGTAACGAAGAATGGAAAACAAATTGAAAAGTCAAAAAAATTAGAAAAATAGAATATATCAATCTTCTAAAAATCAAGGGTTGGCTCCTTTCAAAATCCAACAAAAAACCGCTTTATTGATCGAGTCGTTATTGTTGATTCTCATAGAACCTGTATTGATTTTTTGAAATAAAAGGCTGTTTTTAGGATCGTTTACGGTTACACGACTACGAACCGAATTGTAGGAAGTTACGTCAAATCCAGCGTTTAGGTTACTTGGATTGTGACAAGTCGCACAAGAGCTGGTTCCCGCTTGGTTTAACGTAGAAAATGCGGGAGCAGGATTGGTACAATCGGCGCTTGTGGGTTCTTGCAAAGGTGCGGTAGAATTCAAAAGAAAAGCCATAAGTTTTAAGGAATCTTCCTTATCCGAGCTTTTTTCATCCTGACAACTCCATAAAATGGAACAAATACAAAAGATCAAAATTCCAATTGAAAACGGTTTACAAATTTCTTTCATACAATTCTCCCTTAAAAAACGAATTTACAATAGGTGTGATACCTTTATTGAATTTCAATCTTATAATGAACTTAAATTCTAAATTTTATAAAAAAAATCTTTTTAAGAAAATTGGAATATTTTACTTACAAATCGCTTGTACTGCCCGATTGTTTTTTAGAAAAGATCAGATCTATAAAATTCTTAGAAACGTCTTATGATTTTGATTGTTGAATCGTTTCGTTTCAAAACTTTCTGGAAGCGTTTCTGAAAATTTTGCTTTGAAAAAATAGAAGGAATCAATTTGAGACGGTATTGGATATAATTTTTATCAATTCATAGATCTAACATTTTTAAAGAACAGTTTATGAATTTTGAGATGAATTCCGGTTTGGAGTTTGGATAACTATATAATAAAGTACCTAATCTTTTGTATGGAATCAGTGTTTTGTGATAAAATTAATGGTACTCAATTTTATAGAGATGAGTAAAACCTCAAAAGTTCTAAGCGGATAATACTTTATAAGTTTCTAATTAAGTACTGGAGTTTTTATAAAAACTGTGCATCCAGATGGTTTGCGAACTTTTGAGAGATTCTTGATTGTTCGGAAATATATAATAAAGCACTAATGCAATATCTTGACACACCAATCCAGTGAAGTTTTGCGTAAGAAAGATTGGATGAATTCGCCGCCGCCGGACCACGCTCTTTGGCTCTGGCCAATAAAATTGAATGCATAAAATATTAGAGTTGTTGAAAAATTAATTCTCCATCTGTTTCTATTTTATGCAAATCGACAATTGAAGCAGTTTTGTTAATCGCCACTATGGAATTTTTCAACAACTCTATTATATAATAATTATATTTAGTTTTAATATAAAATTCGACCCTTAGCAGAGTGTTTTGCTTTAGTTCTTGAACGAGATTTGTAGAGAGAGTTGTGTGAGTTTAATTCTGATTTTAAAATCTTCTTCAACTTGTGTGGTTGGTTATGATAGAGAACGTTCTGCTTTAGTTTCTCTACGCTTTCGCATGGATTATCCAGAACTAACGTTAATCGACGCCTTATCACAACATTTACGGGTATTTGTTACTCGGACACACGAAAGTAATACTTTGCAAACTTGTTTTAAAATTTAGAATCTCCTTTAAAAAGGAGACAAATCTAGGATAAACGTAATTTTTAAGAATTTCTACATCTTTGCGAAAATAGATTATTCATTTTTAGTACTATTTTTAGGCGTCCGGGTAGTAATTTATAGGGATAGGTAGTAGTTTCTAATTGTTAAACTTTATTAATATTCTAATTTTTAGATAGAGTCTGATATGGCGCTCGACTAGAAAGGCGAATATCTTTTTGCTCTGAGTTCGGCATAGGATCAATCTAATTGTGAGTAATTGTTTGTTTTTTGGGATAAATATATTTTAAGTATATTTTAAAATTATAATGTAACTAATTTCTATCAAAACAAAGCAGGTTATTGAATTGGTCCGATGGTAGATTGAAAGCTTTAATTTTTGGATTTTGATAAAAAAGAACGTGGATTTTTGGAATTAAAAATGTAAAAGGTTTAGGAAAACTGTGATTGTATTTGTATACGATTTCCTTTTAAAAAATTGAAACTGATTTTTTAATACGACAATTGATTAGAATCCTTTCCTTTTGAAGAAAGCGGCGGTAAATATACTACTACTCGGACGTATAAATAGAATACTTGGGTTAGATTGTTTCAAAAATTTGAATGTTTGGGTCCTGCTCTAAAATGCCTAATCCCAAATTCGGCCGTTAATAATTGGATACTATCTTCATGTGTCCGAGTAGTAAAAATGAGAACTCTGTTACATAATTAGCAGTGATTAAATTCTATATCCATAGATTTCTGAATTCTACGTCTAAACGAGGATTTGTTTTCAAAATAGTAGACTGATTTATAATGTAAGTTTTAGATTCAGGCTTAAAAACTGCTTCAAAGTTTAGTCTCAACCTTTCTAAGAGACTGAAAAGGTAAATCAATATAAACTCTATACAATGATCTATTAGATACTATCTTTTTGTTCGATTTTGAGATTTGTCTTTTAGAGTTTTAAGAAAAGGTTCCATTTAAAAAATGTAAAAGTCTTTCTCAAAAGTTCTTTTTTATAATTTTATTAGGTTTAAGATGTGTTGTATATTTTTGAAATAAATTATAAAAAAGAAAATGAATCATTTATGAATTTTATTTCGTCATAAAAAGATGAACGTTCTTTCAGTGAGTTCAAAAATAAACCTTTGTATATGCCGGAGCTAATCCTTATGTTTAGAGTCTTTCTAAAGTTTTGAAGATTTGACATCTCTCTAACTTCAAGTTTACTTACTTTATAAATTTGTACTCTTAAAAAGAGATTCAATTTTTAAAAAACTTGACTGAGTATATATCAAGGCAACCATGAAACGCTTTAAATTCTATGAAAACTATATATATATTCATGCAGAGACTGGGAATAAGAACAAAGCTAATGCTTCTATTTGGATCGGTACTAATACCGATTGCTATCTTAGTTGCACTGGCTTTAACGAACACTAAAGATAGGATTGAGGACATCGAAACAATTTACGAGGATCGTGTAATTCCTCTGAAACAATTGAAGAAGATATCCGATCTTTATGCGATTTTTATCGTAGACTGTGTTCATAAAGTAAGAAGTGGCACTTTCACACCGGAAGAAGGAGTCGTTAACCTCGATAAGGCGACTTCAGGGATTCAGGAGGAATGGACCGCCTATATGGGAACTCGTCTAGCTCCGGAAGAAGAAGCAATTATCCGAGATTTGACTCCTCTTTTTGATGCTTCTAACGCCGCCGTAACAGAAGCCAGAGAACTGATGGTTACCAAAAACTTTCAGGAATTAGGAGCGTTTGCGGACAATCGTTTGTATCCTAGAATTGATCCAGTGACGAATAAAATCGAAGAGCTGATTCAACTTCAACTTAAGATTACGGATACGATCTACATCAGAGCGGAAAAGGAATTCACCTATAGTTGGTTTTTGTTTATTCTTCTCTCTGGTATTACTTTGACCTATATTTTTTTGATCGCTGTGTTTTACTCAATTCGATTAGTCAAAGGATTAAATACGGTAAGTAATGCAGTCAAGAACGCGGATTTTTCTCATCCTGTAGAAGTAGAGGAAGACTCAAATAAAAAGGACGAACTTTATCTTTTACATCTGGCGTTTCGTTTGTTCCAGATCAAAGTTAGAGAAATGTTGAATACGATTTTGAACTTTTCCGAAAGTATTCTGGCTGCTTCTGAACAACTTTCTAAGTCTGCGGATCATCTTTCGGCTAACGCACAATCGGAATCGGCCTCGATCGAGGAAATATCGGCGTCTGTGGAAGAGATCAGTTCCGGAATGGAATATGTAAATCGAAACGCCGAATCCCAATACGCTTTGATTTCTTCGTTTAACGGAGAAATGCGAGAGCTGGAAGGAATGATTAACAAGGTAGGGGATGCGGTAAAAAATTCTTTGGAAAAAATTTCGGATATGTATCTGAAAACGGATTCCGGTAAAAAAACGATGGGGGATCTTTCCGATAGTATGGAAAAGATCGAAAGTAGTTCTGTCGAGATGCAATCCATTACTGCGATCATCAAAGAAATATCAGAAAAAGTGAATTTACTTGCACTGAATGCTGCGATCGAAGCGGCAAGGGCGGGAGAACACGGCAGAGGTTTTGCCGTAGTAGCGAGTGAAATTACAAGGTTAGCGGAACAAACGGATTCCAGTGCGATGACAATCGAAGAACTGATTAAAACGAGCAATGCGGAAATCGAAACGGGTAGAAAGATCGTAGAAAATTCTGTTCGTGTGTATGCTGAAATTTTAAGTGGTTTGGAGCATCTGAAAGAATCTTCTAATCAAATTGTAGCTACGATGGCGCTTCAGCAAGAGAAAAAGGATAAGATTCGTTCTGGAGTGGATCAGGTGTATGAGAAGTCGGAAGATATACGCAGTTCTGTTAAAGAACAAAAAATTGCAGTTTCGGAAACTGCAAACGCGGTTTCTAATATTTCCATTACGGTTCAAAACAGCGCTGCAAATTCGGAAGAAATCGCAGGAAGTGCAATTGGTCTTTTGCAGATTGCAAAAAAACTGCAAGATACAATGAATTTTCTGAAGAGTTGAAACCCTTTCTATTTTTTAAAAATAAGTTGTGAACTGGTAACTCTGTATCTACGAATTATCAATTGTTTTTACAGAGTTATCTTTCTTTTGAGTCTTAATCTTAACTATATAATAAAGTACTTAATATTTTACATAGAATCAGCATTTTGCGATAGAATTAACGGTACTCAATTTTATAGAGGTCAGTAATCTTATAGATTGAAAAAAAATCTTAGAACCTGTTCCAAAACTGGGACGGTTCTTGCAGCATACTCTTTTTGATAAAATACAATTAGATTTTAAGACGCGTTGTTGATGAAATTAGAGGATGATCCTATTCTTTAAATTTTCAATACAGAGTTCATTTTTGAGATTTTTATCTCAGATTTCCGATCTGAAAAATTTTACTGAATGAATTTTTAGAAGATAAAACTAAGAATCAATATGAAATTAACAATAGGATCTATTCACGTCGATTCTAACTCAGACACTAAGGTATTTCTTTCCGAAAAAGATAACTCTTCTCCCATTCGAATCTGGGAACTTTCCGATTTTTTGAATTCCATTAGATTTTATGAATGTAGGTTTGTTATTACGGAAGTCGTTGTTGGTTTTGTTTCGCTTTCCAATATTAATTTTTTAGAATACCTTCCATCGGTGCAGTCACTATGGATTTTGACTTCAAATATCAAAGATTTTTCTGCTCTTAGTCTAATAACCAATCTTAAAAAATTAAGAATAGATAGGGTTTCGGCCGGATTGGGAGATGTGTTATTACATTTGCAAAATCTTGAAGAGATTTTTTTAGACCATTGGGTACAAGGTGCAGAGAATATTTTTGAACTTAAAAAACTTAAAAATGTATCTTTACGTGGATGTGTCTTTGAAAATTTGAAAGGTATGATGAATTTGAAAGACTTGAAGCATTTATGGTTACACGGAGGAAAGATAAATAGTCTTACTGGCATACCTACTAATATCGAATCATTGAGATTGACAAGGATTCCAAATATTCGGTCTTTGGATGGACTTTCGCTTTGTTCTTCTCTTTTAGATTTGAGGGTTGATTCCTGTAAAAAGATAATCTCGTTGAATGGAATCGAAAATTGTATCGCGTTAAACATTTTATCTATGATTGGATTAAAACTGGAATCTCTGGAACCGGTTCGTCATTTGAAACGTCTAGAGTATGTTGTGTTTGCAGGAGTTACCCGTATATCAAATCGTGTTGATGTATTGTATAATCTTCCTATGTTAAAAGAATTAATCGTTCCCAAACATGCCCATTTGGATTTAAGTCAGTTTCCTGAAGGTTGTAATGTAAGAGTAGTTAATTAACGTGAGTTTTACGTAATAAAATTAGGGCGAATCCGGCTTGCCACAGGCAGCCGGACCAGGCTCTTTAGCTTCGGTCAAGTTATTGTGAAACTACAGAATCAGATTCAATTTTCATAAAATACCAATAACTTGATCCTAAAACGCGACCCTTAGGAGAAGAGAGCCGTTTTACTAAGTTCTATAAAAATAGTGTAAATGTCTTCTTATGGTTCGGCATTCAGAACTTGGAACAAAAAGCGCGATCGCTTAAAGTATTGCAAAATTACTTCCTTCATTGAAAAAAATATTTCGCTGAAACAACGCGTATCCTCTTTTGTTCATTGCAATAAAATTTTGATTTGGAAAATCCGTCGCATGAACTTTTTTACAACACAGATTCGTTTTAAAAAAATCGGAATGGTTCTTTTGATTTCTATCTTTTTTTTCTTCAACGAGGTCGAAGCGCAAGAGCAAATTGTGGAAGTAAAAGCTTACACAAATTTAATAGAGGCTTCCAAAATTCTTCGGATGTTCGTATTCTGCATTTGAACGGTCAAGGATTTAAAAATCTTCCGAGACAAATCGGAAATCTACAAAATTTAACAGAGTTGAATTTAGGGAGCAATTCACTTACGACAGTTCCTAAAGAAATCGGAGAACTACGGAATTTAAAAGAGTTGGATTTGAGTTCCAATTCTCTTTCGGTCAAAGAGAAAAAGAGAATTCGAAAGTTACTTCCAAAATGTTCTATCATCTATTTCTGAATAACGACTTATTATACGAACTTTCAAAAACATTTGGAAATTACGAATTCGCCCTCGGGATGTTTACGTTAATGTAATAAACGATGATCTTTGAATGTTACAAGTTGCTGTTAAACGCGCTGTTTTTAATTCTGTTTCAAAAGTAGAATTCAAAAATGGATTTTTATCATCCTTTGAAGTATCAAAACCTGGATTCAACAAAAGCATTTTTTTATCTACAAACATGTCCGATTCATTATAGTTTTCTCGCCGAATCTTTCCTCTTTTCTCAACAGATTTCTCTTGCTTGCGAAGTCCTATTTAGAAATCTTGGAACGGAAAACTTGTTTTATCCTCTAAAGAGGAAGGGAATCCGGTTCAAATCCGGAGCTGAACCCGCAGCTGTAATCGTCGAACAAGATTTCGCAAAAAAAGCCACTGCGTAAAATGCGGGAAGGCAGCGAAATTGACGAAAGCCAGAAGACCTAACGAGTTAAAATACAAACTGATGGGACTTTCGGGAGTTAAGGTCGGGTTTGAAAAATAGGCCTACGTTTACTATATTCCCAATGGGGAATTACCGATTTTTCGATCCCTTACCCCAAATAAAAATGGGATCAAATCGATACATTCAAATTTTAAAATATTCTGTAATTCTATTTTTCCCCGTATTGGGTAAAACTTTAAACTCACAGGATCATACTTCAAACGTGGTTTCCTCTCCAAAGACGGAAACCGTTCAAGTGATTGGAAAGGTTTCAAATTCCGGTCCCCAAAATTTCCGTTCCAATCCGAGCGGGTTTCAGACTGCAATTCAATTGGACGAAACCTCTGCGCGTTATACGTCATTGCCGGAGGTATTGGAAAGAGAGGCCGGTCTTAGGGTCCGGTCTTTCGGCGGATTGGGATCCTATTCTACACTTTCTATTCGTGGTACAAATCCGAATCAGTCTAGAATCTATTTGGACGGGATTCCGCTGAACAATTCACAAGGAGGAGAAGTAAATCTCGCGGATCTTCCTTTTGATAGTTTAGAAAGTGTGGAAGTATATAGATCCGGAAACCCGATCGGTTTTTCGGGATCTGCGATCGGGGGTTCTGTCAATCTGGTAACCAAAAAGGATTCCCAAAAGCCAAAAACCAGAATCAATTTAGGGGGAGGATCATTTAACACTGGAAAGGCGAGTGTTTCTCATACTGGTAACTACAAAGGAATAGGAACCAGCTTTTTAGTGTTAGGTGAAAAGTCCGATCAGAATTTTTCCTATAAAAACGATCACGGAACAGTCGTTTTAAACACGTTAGACGATACTATTGATAGAAGAAAAAATGCGGCCTTTGAAAGAGCGGCTCTTTTTGGATCTCTAAAATACCAGATCGGAAAAACGGAACTGAAGTTCTTAAATGATTTCAACCATAGAATTCACGGACTTCCCGGGCCTGGATCCAATCAGACAGATAGGGTTCATCGAAAATACGACAGAAATACGAGTTCTTTTGCTACAGACACTAAAGGGCTGTTTGTAGATTCCTTTCGGTTGGAAACCAGAAGTTTTTATACGGCGGCTAAAGATGATCTTTACGATCCTCTTTCTGAATTTTCTAAAGGAACTCCGAATTCCAGAGCGGAAATCAGGCAAGCCGGTTTTCAAATTATACCTACCTTATACTTAACCGACTATCATCAGATCTTGAGGGGATTTATGTCTTTGGAAAAAGAATCCTTCGATCGGGAGAGGTTGACTTCTTCTAATGTAGTAGGAAGGGTGGAACCTAAAAAAGAAAGAACTTATTCCTCCTTTCGTCTGGAAGACGAAATCCGTTTTTGGAATTCGAAAATACTTTTGATACCTTCTGTGACTTGGGATCACTATAAGGATCGTTTTCCTTCCGAGGAACCCTGGTATCGAAGACAGGATCCGCTTGCGAGTGATCTAAAAAAAACTACATTCACAAATCCTAAATTAGGTTTTGTTTGGAAGGTATTCGAAAAAGAAAGTTGGGATGTTCAGTTTCAAGCAAACGCGTCCAGACAATATAGGATTCCTTCTTTTTTAGAAATGTTTGGGGAGCAAGGAAGTATCGTCGCAAATCCCAACTTAAAACCGGAACAAAGCGAAAACGGAGACGCAGGTTTTATATATAAAACGAATCATTCATTCTTAAAAACAAAAACGAGTGTTTCTTGTTTTAAAAAAGACATGAGGGATATGATCTTGTTTTTGCCAAATTCCCAGTTTACGCTCAGGCCGGAAAATGTAGATTCCGCTAAAATTAGAGGATTAGAATTTTCTCATAGAGGAGATTGGAAATACGGAATTAAATTTTTATTCAACTATACGTATCAAGAAGCTATCAATACTTCTTCTTCTCCGTATTTACATGGAAAAACACTTCCTTTGAGACCCAGACACGAATTTTCTAGCACGTTTTCCTGGAAAGGAAAGAAACTGGAAACCGGAATAGAATTATTGTATATCGGAGCCGTGTTCAGGGATAGGACCAACGAATATATCAATTATATTCCGGAAAGACAGATCTGGAATTATTTTTTCACTTGGGTACTTGACTCTGAATCGAAAGATTCTGATTTAAACGGAAATTCGAAAGAGATAACGAGAGAGGTTCTTTTAACCTTTGAAGTCAAAAATTTTACAGATAAAAGAATATCCGATCTGATTGGCTATCCTTTACCTGGAAGAAGCTGGTACACAACTTTGAGTATGAGATTTTAAGATGAGGACAAAATTTAAGGTTTTTATTTTATTCTTTTTTTTGAATGTATTTTGTAGAGACATTGAAAGGCCTTCTTTTTTAAGTCTGCTTCTGATTCAAAATTTACCTGGAAACATAGGAGTGGTTACCACGGATTTCGGAGGAGGAGGTCGGTTTAAAGTAATCAATCCAACTCTTTTTTACACTTATCCCGGATTGACTCCGATCCATTCGGATGCGGTCGCCCGATTTGGAAACGGAAAAGTATATGTATTAAATCGATTGAATCGGGATAGTATTCAGGTATTGGACCCGAATTATGGATTTATCACCACTTCGGAACTTTCGCTCGGTTCTAAAGTCAATCCTGTGGATATGGAATTTGCAAGTGCATCCAAAGCTTACGTGAGTCTTTATGGGGCCAATCAATTGATGATCGTAGATCCGACCTATATGACGATCACTGGTTTTATTGATTTAGGAAGTTATGCGGAATCTTTTTCTCTTGGAGCTTCTCCGGACGGAATTCCGGAAATGAGCGGATTAAAAATAGTGGGGGATTCTCTCTTTGTATGTTTACAAAGATTAGATCGAAACGATCCTTCCGGATACTTTCCACCGAACACGAATTCTATTTTGTTGGAACTCAATATATCTACGGATCAAGTGGTCGGAACTTATACTTTCCCAAGTTCTAATCCGGTCGGAAAACCGCAACTCGTGGAACTTTTCGGAGAATCTCATCTTATCATTGCGACTCCCGCTAGAATGGGATTTCAAAGTCAGATCGATGGAGGAGTGAGCGCGTTTCGATTATCGACTCGAACTTTTGTTTCTAGATTTTTATATTCAGAGACGATTGCAGGAGGAGATATATTATCCGTTCAGATCAAATCCGACACGATGGGTTACGTAGCGGTATTGGATTCCGGATTTACTAAAACCTTACAGGTATTCAATCCGAGTACGGGAGAAAAAATTTCCACCTTACTTACAATTCCTACAAGTTACGACGCGAGTCTTTCCAGTGTTCTATTGGCATCGGATCAAATTTTATATGTGGGGAATACACAGTTTCAACAACCGGGAGTAACTATGTTTGACACCGAAAGAGGGAATCGATTGTTGACTCCCACTCCTATTTCGGTCGATCTTCAACCCTATGATATTATAGAATTAAAATAGATTGAAAATCTAAAGTAGTATAGTTTTAAAAAAATCTATGTCTATTAATTTATAAGAGATTTTTACTCATCTCTATAAAATTAACGTGAGCAGTACGTAAAAAAATTTTAGGTCAATTTTTTCGTAAAAAATAGATGTGGGAACTCATACAATTGATTGAGGATTCAAAAGTTACATTCGATAAAATATACTTTGAGTTGGATGGAACTGAAATAGAACTATTTTAATGTGAGTTCGATATAACGCGAAAGGGATCGATGAATGAACTAAAGCACAACGCTTTCCTGAACTCAGCGTCTCGCTTCTACGGTCGCTCGACAGGTTGCGTTTTAGGATCAAGTTATTGGTATTTTATGAAAATTGAATCTGATTCTGTAGTTTCACGATAACTTGACAGAAGCTAAAGAGCCTGGTCCGGCTGCCTGTGGCAAGCCGGATTCGCCCTAATTTTATTAAGTTGAACTCACGTTATTTTATTTTTTTCTCGAAAATTAAATTTTATAAAAACAAATTCGATCCTTTTGAAAAGGACCGTCGTAGAGAGTAGAAATAAATTTTTTCCACAGTTTTTTTAACCGGGTTGAATTAAGTTGTAAGAATTCACTTGAATTTTTTCCAAAAATTGGGTCTAATCCTCTTTCAAAAAAGAAAAGGTAATCTATGCAGGAAATTTTTCAGGCGATAGCGAGCGGTCAAAAGGCGAAAGTGATCGGACTATTAAAAAGAGATCCTAACCTTTTTCAGAGTTTAACCGAAGAAGGGATCACCCCCGTTTTATTTTCTCTTTATTACGGAAAATTAGATATTTCTAAAGAGATTTACGAAATCAGTCCCAGTAGAAACCTTTTCGAAGCCGTAGCTTTAGGAGATTTAGAAGAAACAAAAAGACTGATTTCTAAATCAATAGACTTGGTCAATTCTTTATCTACGGACGGTTGGTCCGCATTACATCTTGCCTCTTACTTCGGTCATTTAGAAATTGCAAAATTCCTAATATTCTCCGGAGCGGATCTTAGTCTTACCTCAAAAAGTAAGCTGTCTTACGGAAATACTGCGTTACATTCCGCGGTGGCGACCGGAAAAAAAGAAGTCGTGGAGCTACTTTTAGAAAAAGGAGCGGACCCGAACTCACTTCAAAATCCGGGAGGAATTACACCTTTGCACATCGCCGCAAGTCGATCCGGAAGCGGGGACATTATACGGTTACTTTTAAAAAAGGGAGCGGATAAAAAGTTGATCAGTTCCGAGGAACAAACTCCGTATACAATCGCATTTGAAAAAGGGAATATGGCAGAAGCGAAATTATTAGAGGTTTGAAAGCCAACTCTGAGAGCCTAACTATAAGATCTGAAAACAATGAAAGTTTTATATAAAAATTTGATTTTAAGATCGTCGGCTTTAAGTTTATAAAAGTCTTATGGATAATAAAAGATTGTTGAATTTATGGAGTAATGTATGGAAACAATTCGTTTTTCGATTTTAATCGACGCAGACGTAAAAACCGTTTGGCATAAAATGTTTGAAGATTCGAGTTATAGAATTTGGAGCCGAGAGTTTCATGAAGGTTCCTATTACGAAGGAAGTTGGGAAAAAGGAAGTGAAATTCGTTTTTTGGGTCCGCATGATGGAAAGTTACAAGGAATGTATTCTATAATTCGGGAAAACGTACCTTATAAATTTATTTCCATAGAACATATCGGTTTTATATCCGACGGTGTGATTGATACCGAAAGCGAGGAAGTAAAAAAGTGGACTCCCGCTTTTGAAAACTATACGTTTCAAGAAGAATCTGATAGAAAAACAAAGTTGATTATAGAAATGCAAACGATCGAAGAACATAAGACCATGTTCGAAGAAATGTGGCCTAAGGCTTTAAAGTCTCTTAAAGATTTGTGTGAAAGGTAGTTTATCAACACTCTATTTTTGATGTATAAATTTATTGATTGGATTCTTGATTCTATAGTTTCCAAGTAATTTTAGAAAGCTCAAACTTAGGTTCAATAGAATCTAAATAAAATTAGAATATTCGACTGAACCTGAATGGAACACTTTGAATTTAGGTGTAAATTAATTTCTATGAAAGGTATCCTTCCTAATTAAAAGTTTACTTTATCAAAATCAAACTATCTTGAGTTTTGTACATTCGTGGTTCAGAATAAAAATGAAACTTACTAGAACGGAACTCATCGAAATTTTAGACAACTTTCAAAAAAATGTATTAAAACCTTGCGACGTTTCAGTAGAAAGTCTGTTTTTTGAAAACGAAGGTTCCGATTATGGAGCCTGTAATTTTAAATTAAAAAAATGGAAGGTCACTTTCCGTGTCGCAAAAATCACACCTAAAAAAGTAGGACAGTTTGTGACTCTATGGAAGCGGAACGTTCAAGGCCAGATCCAGCCCTACGATATTCAAGACGGGATCGATTATTTTATCATATTCATATATGATAAAAATCATACAGGACAGTTTATATTTACGAAAGATGTTTTACTTCGACAAGGAATTCTAAATGGAAATAAGGAAGGGAAGTTAGGATTTAGGGTTTATCCTTCTTGGGATGTTCCTTACAATCAGCAGGCTAAAAAAACTCAGAAGTGGCAGTTGGAATATTTTTTAGAAAATCTTAAAAAGGATTCGAACAAAGCGGATCGTGTAAAACATTTTTTAAAACTGTGATTTTATCTTTAGAATTTTGAATAAGACTTCAAAAATCAGATCGATTGAATCACAATATTTAAAAAACAAGTTCGATTTTGAATAACCAATAGAATCGATTTTTTGGAATTTATAATTTTAATCGACGTGATGATTCTTGAAACGAAAGGAGAACTAAAAATAACCGTTTGACAGACTGGTTTTGCGGATTGGAATGGAATCGGAGTGTAGGTTTGGAATCTAAAGAATCTTCAAAAAAAAAATCGGGTTGGTTGCTTTATATCGCAGCCGGAATTCTATTATTTTCAGCTCTTATTTTTTTAATCGGTAAATTCAATCGAACCGGACTGGAAGAGAAAATTGCGGCCGGTAAACCGATCTATTTTTTATTTCACGCGATGGGCGATTCCGAGGAATACGAGTTCGGTCTTTTAGCGACTCTTTTTCCGTCTAACAACCGTTGTGCGTTATACTTCATTCATCCGATCACTTCGTTTGACGACCCGGACGATTCTTTAGATCTTCTCAAGTCCGGAGCCAAATCTTCGGTCAAAAGTGCGGTCACCGATTTGATCGACACAAAACCTCATTATACGATTTCCATTTCTTCTTCTCAATGGATTCGAATCGTGGATCTTTTAGGCGGTTTAGACGTTTATACCGACAATAAAACCGTTCGTAGTTCTTCGGAGTACAATCGAGAGCCCGGGGTTTATACTATGTCCGGACAAGATGTCTACGACTACACGAGTAAGATAGATAAAAAAGAAACTTTGGATTACTTAGAAAGAATCAGTCGTCAAGAAAGTGTGGTGCTGACTCTTTACGAAACTCTTTCTCAAAAAAAAGAATTCTTAACTACACCTCTTCTGATTTTTGCACACAGTCTGATCGAATCCGATCTTTCCAAAGAAGATTTTTTAAGTCTGATCAAGTTTGTCAATTCCAGAAGAATTCAATTTGGAATTTCGGAACTTCCAGGCGAACCGATGAACGATCCTAAAACGAAGAAACTCTATCTAAAAACAGATATTACAAGAGCAAGGGTCGCTTTTCGTAAGTTTTCAAAGGATATGAATTCTGACGTTTTTACGGACGCGGAGTTTGCAAGGACAGAAGTGTTAAACGGAACTGAAGTGGCTGGACTTGCAAAAGACGTTCGTGGAATTCTTTCGGATAAAAGAATTAAAGTTCTCGCGGCGGATAATGCTTGGAAAAAAGGATTTCCTAAAACTGTGGTGATCGATCGTTCCGGTAACACAGCGATCATGGATCGTATTTCAACCGTATTAGAAAAAGTTGAAGTTCATCACGTACTCAGAAAGGATCTGGGCTTAGATGCTACAGTTGTAGTAGGCTCTGATTACGAACCTAGAAAATAAAAATTCATGAATCCTACCCATAAACAAAACCCTACTACCGAAGAAATTCTTCGGATCATACGAGATATAATGACGGATAAAAAGTGCGAAGAAATAAGCATTTTAAATCTTGAAAGTGTAAACAGTTATCTGAGTTATTTTGTCATTTGTACAGTCAACTCTGCAGTTCAAGCCAACGCGGTTGCAAGAGAAGTTAGAAAAACATTAAAAGAATATAAACTTTCGCACAAAGAAGCGGATAAAACCGGAACGTCCACAACTTCCGGTTGGACTCTTTTAGATTTCGGAGAAATTATCGTTCATATCATGACTCCGGAAAAAAGAGAATATTATAATTTAGATAGGCTCTGGCGGGACGCCAAGAGAATCGAACTCTAAAAGGAGCGCCGTTTTTTAAATCGGTCTATCAAAGATGATTTTCAACTCGGCCGTTTTTATTTATTTCTTTTTAGTCGTATTAGCTTTTTGTTATTTTTTTGCCGTTAGAAAAACTTCCAGAACAATCCAGAATTTATTTTTACTCATCGCTTCCTACGTATTTTACGGATGGTGGGATTGGATCTTTTTGGTTCTAATCATATTTGTATCCGTTTCCAATTTTTACATCGCTCTTCTGATGGAGCAAAAAGAGTCGATCAGGGGTCGCCTTTTGTTTTTGGCTATTGTGATTGATATGGGGATGTTGGGTTTTTTCAAATATTATAATTTTTTTATAGAGAATCTAAGTGCGATTTTAAAAACCTCTGTTGCGTTTTTGGGTGCACAGGATTCTACACTTTTTAGGGATGATATATTTCTTCAAATTATACTTCCGGTGGGAATCAGTTTTTTTACGTTCCAAACCCTTTCCTACGTGATCGACGTATATTTTCGTAAACTCAAAGCAGAAACCAATCTGATGGACTTTTGTCTTTTTGTCTGTTTTTTCCCGCAACTAGTCGCGGGGCCGATCGAAAGGGCGGGAGATCTTCTTCCCCAAATTAAAAAGGATAGAAAGATAGATTTAGATCTTTTTTACAAGGGTTGTCTTTTGATTCTTGTGGGTTATTATATGAAAACCTACGTGGCGGATAATCTCGCGGAACTTGCGGATTTAGTGTTGCTCGAAAGTCCCGGACTTTATAAATCCAATCCGGAACTTGCGGGAGGACATTCCGCTATTCACACGGTTCTTGCGTTATGCGCGTTTATCTTTCAGATTTATTGCGACTTTGCCGGATATTCTTATATCGCAAGGGGTTGTGCTTTTCTTTTGGGATTTCATCTGAGCGAAAATTTCATCACTCCTGAGTTCAGCGTAAATTTTAGAGAACTTTTTCGCAGGTGGCACATTACTCTCAATCGTTGGTTTACAGACTACGTCTATATACCGTTAGGCGGAAGTAAAGTCAGTAAATTTTATAATTATAGAAATCTGTTTTTAATATTCGGGCTTTCCGGAATCTGGCACGGTGCGAGTTGGAATTTTGCACTTTGGGGACTTTGTTGCGGACTTTATATCGTACTTTATATGGTTTTTAGGGAACCTTTTGAAAAGCTTAAGATTTTCGTAAAATTCAAATTTACTTTTTTAAATCGTCCCTTTTTTACGAAGGGATTTTTCTTTTGGTCTTGTTTTTTTACCATGTTCATGTTTGCCATGTCTTCTATATTTTTTAGAAGTTACGATGGAAATCACGTAAAGATATTATTTACCAACATCGTGGAGAATTTTTTCATCCTCAAAGGACCAAACGATCAAATCGGTGTTTCCAATTATCTTACCGAGATATTAAAATTAATCGGACCTCTTTTGGTATGGGACTACTTTCATTATAAAAATAATTCAGCTTTTTTTATATTCGAAAAACCTATACTAGTAAGGGTACTTACGTATTTATTTTTCTTTTATTGTATAGTTTTAAAAGGTGTGTTTGGTAAAAATGTCATTTACTTCGCTTTTTAAAAATAAGGTAGTATTGATTTTGTTGATGGTTTTGGTTTCGGTAGAAATCATCGCCAAGTTTACAGAGATCTATTTTTACGAACACACTGAAGTTTTTTTAGTTAATAACGTACGAAAAAAGATGGAGTCCGGAGTTTTGGACTACAAAGGACTTGTATTTGGCGATTCCAGAAGTATGTCTCTGATACCTTCTCGAGAATCGAAAGTTTATAATTTTAGTCTACCCGCAATGGGAGCAAGATACTACTCCTATTATTTAAAGAAGTATCTAGACGCGGGAAATCAAAAGCCGGAATTTATACTTTTCGCTTCCAGCCCTGGATTGATTTCCGGAGGTTACGGGGATCCGATCGTAGATCCAAGTCTTGTAAAATACGTTCAACCAAATATGAGTCTTTTGGAATATTTGAAAAATAGATTTTTTGCCGGTTTAACATATAATAATTTTGTAATGGATGGAGTTTCGACAAATGCGCGAAAAACTGCATCCGAAATCAATTGGAAGTTTTTCTCTCATAGGATTCTTCATTTGTTTTCCATAGGAGAAATGTTCGAACAATATAAGGGCCCTGAGTTAGTTTACGTATTGTCCGCTTCGGTTCCGAATTTATTTTCCACGTATCGTTATCGTAAAGCGCTTTTGAATGTGTTTTCTTATGAAAATTATAAAAACGCCGAAGCGACTATGAAATTAAATTGTGGATGTGAGGAATTGTACATTCCCAGTTGTATGCCTCCTGAAAGTAATTTTAGGGACAATCGATGGATTGCGGAAAAGCTAAATTTTCAAAACGGAGGATTGAATATCTCCGATCGAATCAAACCTCAACACGCGATACTTTATCAGATGAGTCGGGAAAAACTGAAAGAGGAAACTCTCGCTCCTTACGGGACGGAGCCCGTTTTTGATTTTAGCGCGTTTGAGGATTTTCTGAAATACGCAGAAACTCAAAACATAGACGTTTATTATATCGTAATGCCTTTTCCGGAGTATATCGAACCGACTGGATATTTTTCGAAATTTTGGAACGCTTTTGAACCTCTTAAAACAAAATATCCTCATTTAAAAGTATTAAAGTTTGAAAAACAGTTTATGAAACCTGAATATTATTCGGATCAGATTCATCTCAATTGTCAGGGTGCAAAAGTAGTAAACGAGATGTTTCGTAAATTAGGTTATTAATTTAATGTGAGTTGCCGTAAGAAAAAATTTCCTAAAAGTAGTAGTTCTTACAATTTTAGAATTTGTTCGTAAAATCATGATTTATGAGAGTTCCCACATCATTTTACAGACGAACCTAAGTTTTGTGTGAGTTCCCACATTAAAAGAATCGATCTGTAAAGTTCAGATTTCAACTTTTTCAGAATCATGAGTTTCTTACGTAGAATTCACCTTAATTTAAATTCATATATTAGAGTTTTATAAATTTTAATTTAAGGGTTTGAGTTTGTAATAGCTTCCGCATTTTCAGGATTTTACAGTAAAATGTGAAATTTGTGAGAGTTCCCACAAATTAAGTCTCATTTGGAGTTCATTCTATTTTTTGAAAGTTCTTGTTTTGTAAAAAAGTAATAGTTCCTACATTCAAATTTTATATGAACGATTATGGAAATGTGGGAACTACCACGTGTTGTTGAATCTAAAAAAGTGAATTGGGATTTGCAAAAAAGAACAAGTTCAAAAAGAAATTTTTTGAAGAAATTGCAATTACTTCAAACAACGAACTCCGGCGTAATTGCTAAGATGATCCCAGCGGATTTCACCTTTAAATACATCCAAGTTATAGGCGCCGTTTTCACCGATAGAGATCGTGGAAGACCAATACCTTTTGTCGGAATCGTTTTCAATCCAGGATTCTGTTTCACCACTTTCATACGAATCTTCTAATTCTTCAATGCTCGGAAGTCTAAGATCTCTGGAGCTACAAATTTGGTTTGCTTGATACCAATTATAACTACCGTTAGAATGTTCCCAAAATTTTTCTTTTTGAGTGACGGATTTTTTGATCTTTTTTCTTTCAGAATTAAAATTTTGAATATTAGAAATTTCTTTTTTAGAATCTTTTAATTGAATCGTTTCGTTTTCGAAATGGATGGTGAAAAGTTTTTTAAGTTCTCTACTTGAATTTCCAACTTGAACCGTACTTTCTAAAATTTCCTTGAGTTTAGATTTAGCGGAACCCCAAAAAAGACCTGTTTTACTTTCCCAGTCCGCTCCGAGCAGATGGCTATTTACAATCTGAGTAGGATTTTTAGTTTCTAAACCTTCATGCAAAAGTGAATTCAATTGAACTTGAAAAGAAATGGGAATTTTCAGTTTTTGGTTTACTCGTTTGATTTCTTTTTTGATTCTATCGATTTGAATCAGACTTGAAAATTCAGATTTTGCGAGAGTTGCTATTCCTTCCCGAAACGTTTCATGAATCTTATTTTGATGAGATTCTTTTTCGTCTTCCGTATCTGCCAAAGCTTCCGCAGTAAATTCTCTTTCGATAATAAGATAGATCGTTTCCAAACGATTGGATAAATGGGAACGTCCCGTTTTTTCAGAAGTTTCCGCTTTTTTTTCGATCGTTTCTCGAAACGATTGATAAGACCCGTTTGTTTTTTCCGGAAACTCTTTAAGAATATTTGAATATAGTTTAGAAGAAAGAGAAAAATCGAACTGAGAATAGGCCTTATCTGCTTCTTTTTCCTTTAAAGAGAATAGGGCAAGTTCTACTTTTTCTTTTCTTTCTTGAATACTTTGTAGAATTTGGAGTTGTCTGTATTTTTCAGGGACCTGAGAGGAATATTCCTTTAAAAGAGAATGATAATCGGAAAGACGTTTTTCTAAATCTTCCGGGTTCGAATCGAAAAGATTACGATCTAGATTGTTTATCTTTTCCTTATATTCTAAACTATAATTATTTGTGATACTCGTTTGAATTTCCCGAACAAAAGGTTCTAATTTTTTCAGAGACTCTGACGAAAGGCGTTCGTTAAACGCGTTTAAGATCCGATTGTAGATCTCGGTGGATTCTGTATATTCTTTAGAATGACTGTGTTGGACCGCCTTATTCAGTTCTTCTTTGATTTCTTCTAAAACTCCAGTTAAAATTTTATCGGAGGTTTTAAATTCCATAGAATTAAGATTAGTTCCTGGAACCGGTTTGATTTTTAAAAATGTTACGCTAAGATTTCCGTTTGTAGAAGCGGGAACCTTGTGAGGATCGAGATTGTATTGAAGGTCTAAAAGTTTTTTACCTGATTCTCCGGCGTAGTAGTCTAAAAGAAATTCTGGAAATTCCATTTGAAACGTAGACTTGATAGAGTAGTTTAGATTTTTTGAATCTCTGATCTGATTTCGTAAAGACACATAGACAAGACCGTTTTGAGAAGAGATCGTACCGGAAATTACTTCGTTAGCGTCGATCGCGTCTGCGATCTGTTTCATACAAATTTCATCCGAACAATCCATCTTCTGAAGGGTTTCCACTTGTTTTAAAAGAATCGATAGGGAATCGTCATCTACGATTGTATATTTACCTTCGAAGTTTCTAAGAATAGAATTGATAATTCCATTTCGAAACCTGTTTTCCAAACCGTAGTTTAGATTACCCTCTGTCGACAGTTTATGGATGTAAATTTTAGAATGTTTGTTTTGTGCAAAAACTCTGATAGGAAACCAGAGTAAAAAAAGAAGAAGTAAAAGATAACCGAAGCGCATCGAAATGATCCTAAACGAATATATCTCAAAACAGTTATAAAACTTCGTTTGATTCCTTTTCAGAATTTTTTAATATTCAACAATTAAGAACTGAACTCAATCGAAAAGTAAACAATTATTTGAAGTCTTAAAAATAGTATTTACAATCTTTTTGAACGAAAACGATTAGAATTTCGGAAACTAAAACCAATGTATAAATACCCAAAAAAGAAGACGTCAATGGAATTTTTCGTGAAATTCTTTTATAAGAAGTATATTTTCTTAATTTTTATTTTGCCATTAGACGCAACCTTTTCAGAACCTTTAGACAATTTTGCGTTTTATAATCTTAAGGAAGAAAGGGTCGTTCTTTCCGATTTTTTAAAAAAGTTTTCTGCAAAAGACATTTTGATACTTAATTTTACTGGTTCTCGATGTAAACCTTGTAAAGAGCAAGTTCCGATTCTTTTAGATCTTGTAAAAAAGACAAACATAGAGATGGCCGGAAGGTGGAAGTTGTTTTTTTGGATCGTATTTGTAGGAGATGATTTTCAAACCGGAAAAGAATATTCAAATTTACTAAATCTATCAAATAACGCGGAAACGATGGTGGATCCGTTATCTTCTAGTTATAAACAAGTCAAAATTGTTGGTTTGCCCACCGTTTTCATTTTGAATTCGCAACGGGAGATTCTATTAAAAACGGAAGGATATAATCAATCCGGAATGAATGACTTGAAAAAATTTTTATCTTCTTGGGGAAAGTAGGATCAAATTTTAATATTATTTTCTCGAATGTAGGAATGCCAGAGCAACATGGTGGCGATCGAGCGGAACGGTTTCCAAGATTTAGAAAGAAACAGTATTTGATCCCTAGAAGTATTTGCAGGCAAATTTTTGATTTTTTTTAGGGATTGAACCGCCGCTAAATCTCCGAGTGGAAAAATATCCGCTCGGTGCAAAGCCATAATTAGAAAAATATCCACGGTCCAATTTCCGATTCCCTTTACGGCTATCAGATCCTTACGAATTTTCTGATCCGATTTAGAGATCAAATTGCCAAGTATGAGTCGTTTGGAAAAAACGAACTCCGCAAGATCTCTTACATAACCGGTTTTTTGTCTACTGAAATAACATTCTCTTAATTCTATGTCGCTTAACAAAAGTATCTTTGGAGCGGTTACGGAGCCAATTTTATTTTTCAGTTTTACCAATGCCGCCTTTGCGGAAGCAAGAGAAACTTGTTGTTCTAATATGATGTGAACTAAGGTTTCAAAATTTGGTTTACGACTCCAAAAAGGAGGATAACCGTATTTTAGAAGAATTGAATGTAAGTCCCGATCCTTTTGGCAAAGTAGATCGCAGATGGAATGAAATTCTTTCTTTTCGAATTTTAAGATTTTATCTTTCAAATTTAATATCTTCTTTTAGAAAACACTATAGGATTTGTCCTTGCGATCACAACACGATTAAAAAGATTTTTATCTGTAGTTTTTCGGAATATATCAAAATTTTAGCAGATCTGCGTTTCGTTTTTAATTTGGCGGTTGGATGGAATTGCTCAAGGAATAATTTTTTCGTTGTCAAAAGACTTAGAGTTCATTGGGTGGAGTTATGAATCATAGACGCCCCGCAGCCTTGGGTTTTATTTTTGTAACCATTTTAATCGATGTAATCGGATTTGGAATTATCATTCCAGTTTTACCAAAGCTCATTCAGGAATTGACTCATGGAACATTGAGCGAAGCCGCGTGGTATGGCGGACTTTTGATGTTTGCGTATTCGTTTGTACAATTTGTTTGTGCTCCGTTTGTAGGCGGATTGAGTGATCGATACGGAAGAAGACCGATACTACTCGCGTCTCTTTTCGGTTTTACGTTGGATTATTTATTCTTAGCTTTTGCACCTTCCATCTTTTGGTTGTTTGTCGGAAGAGTTCTAGCGGGAATCATGGGAGCGAGTTTTACGACTGGTTATGCCTATATCGCCGATATTAGTCCTCCTGAAAAAAGGGCGCAGAATTTTGGAATTTTAGGGGCGGCGTTTGGATTTGGATTTATTATAGGGCCGGTGATCGGAGGTGTTCTAGGGCAATACGGTTCCAGAGCTCCGTTTTTAGCCGCGGCTGCGCTTACTCTTATAAATTGTTTATTTGGTTTTTTTATTTTGCCTGAGTCTTTAACTCCGGAAAATAAAAGAAAATTTGAATGGCAAAAAGCAAATCCGATCGGATCTCTTATCAGTTTGAAACGTTATCCAATGATTATAGGATTAGTAGTTGCATTTTTTCTAATGAACGTAGCGGCTCACTCGGTACAGGGAACTTGGAACTATTATACAATGGAAAAATTTCAATGGAACGAGGCGATGGTGGGTTATTCTCTAGGAGTTGTAGGTCTCGTTTATGCGATCACACAAGGCGGATTGATCAGGATCATTCTTCCGGCGTTGGGACAGAATAAAAGTATTTATCTGGGGCTGGCGCTCAGTGGATTAGGATATGCGTTATTCGCTCTTGCAACACAAAGTTGGATGATGTTTGTATTTTTAGTACCTTATTGTTTGGGAGGAATTGCAATGCCGCCTCTTCAAGGAATCATGTCTTCCCAAGTTCCGCCAAACGAACAAGGAGAATTACAAGGAGCCCTTACTAGTTTGATGAGTGTAACCGCTATCCTGGGGCCGATTTTAATGACAGGACTGTTCTCCTATTTTACCGCAAAAGGAACTCCTGTTTATTCTCCAGAGGCACCTTTATGGATGGGAACTGTATTGACGGCTGCGAGTCTTTGGATTACGGTCGGATCTCTTAGAAAACATCATTCGGAATGATCTTAAGGCTTCCGATGGTTTTTCAAAAATAAATTCTAAACTACTTTTTCTATAGGATTTAATCTTTACAAAATTATTTTAGTTTTTTATAATAAACTTATGAAAGTGATTTCGGCGGTAATCAAAGATTTAGGTGAAAATTTTCGGGTTCGAAGAATACTCCCTTCTATAGAAGCGCGCCACGTAGGCCCGTTTGTATTTGTGGACCATATGGGACCAGTCTCCATTCAAACCGGAAAAGAACTAACGGTTCGTTCACATCCTCATATCGGATTGGCTACGATCACTTATCTTTATGATGGAGTCATACTTCATCGAGATAGTATTGGAACCGAAATGAAAATTCGTCCCTATGAAGTCAATTGGATGACGGCGGGTTCTGGAATTGCACATAGTGAACGATCTCAATTGGATCTACAATATCCTATCTTAGAAGGAATACAAACTTGGGTGGCGCTTCCTAAGGAGTCGGAAGAAGTAGAGCCCGAATTTTTTCATCTAGATAAAAATGAAATTCCTGTGATCTCTGAAAAGGATTGGGAGTTGAGATTGGCCGCAGGGGAATTTTTAGGTAAACGTTCTCCCGTAAAAGTATATTCGACTCTTTTTTATGCCGACTTAGAAGTACGGGCGGGAGGAGAAGGAAAATGGAATATACCTAACGATCAAGAGTCTGCATTGTATGTGGCGCGAGGAAGTTTAGAAGTTCAAGGCCAGAAAATTCAAATGGGAAATATGGCCGTATTTGATTTAGGAGAAACGGTTTCTTTTTATTCCGAGGAAGGAAGTCGTTCGATTCTTTTGGGAGGGGTTCCATTTCCAGAACGTAGACATCTTTGGTGGAATTTTGTATCCACTTCTTTAGAAAGAATTGAAAAAGCAAAACTGGAATGGAAACAGGAACGTTTTCCGGCGGTTCCTGGCGAAACGGAAAGGATTCCTTTACCTGAATTTTAAATTAGAATATGATAATATTTTTTTAAACTTTGATTCTGTCTTTACTGATTCTTATAAAAAAGAGTGTTTAGACAAAATGGCGCCCTTCTGGGCTTAAAAACCGTGGTAGTTCCTACATCATTTTACGGACAAACCTAAGTTTTGTGAGAGTTCCCACATTTAAGAAATCGATCTACAAACTTCAGATTTCAACTTTTTTCAGAATCATGGGTTCCTTACGTTGAACTCACATTAACATAAGAATCGCTTTCACATTGGATTCTATCTAACTTATGTGAAACGGCACTTTATAATAAAGTTTTGGAGTATTATATAACTCTAAAGTATAATAAGCCGTTTTTATATGAAATAAAACGGCTTATTTTCTTTGTTTTTAAGGAGCTGAAAAATATCCCTCTAACGTAGTATCCGGACCCCAATTATCTCCATCTTTTTTGGTCAGATCGATCCAGACGGTTTGGGAATTACCGCTCGATATTAGGGCGTCTTGTAGTTTTTTATTTTCATAAGGAGTTGTGGGGGCGGCAAATTGATAACGACCCAAATTTGATTGAGAGTAAAAAAGACATGCGCTGCTACCATCTCTCCAAGGTCCTTGGCGATTGGAAGTTACGATCCAATTTCCGGTATCTCTTTCTTTACAAGCAAATTTAAGATTCATATCACAGTGATGAGTGGACCATCTTCCGTTTGCAGCGATTCGCACGCAATGTTCTTGATCTTCTCGATTGAGAGGCTGATTAGTAGCGGGATCCCAGGACCAAACTGCTTGTTTTGCAAAATCGGCGTTAAATTGATCAAATCCAAATAAGTTAACTTCACAAGAGAGCATGGATTGAATATTACTATTTGTGAATGAACCACCTCTATCGCTCGCATTTCTTGCGATCGTATCGTTGTAAACTCGAACTAAAGTACTATTATAGGTTTCTCTCGAAAAGTTACAATCCGGGTATCCTTTAAAACCGCTTGGTTGGAAAGATACAAAAGGATCTTTTCTAAAGTAAAATCCCCATGAATCTGAAACTTCCTGGTTATAGCAGTTATTGCTTGTTAAAAAAATTCGTCTATTGACTTTTACCATATCTCCCAACTTTGGTATGACACTAGGAGATTGATTGAGGCAGTTTCTCGATTGATGACGATACAACAAAGATCCCAGTTTGCTAGAAATTTTACTCATAAATTCAGAAACGTGTCCGTCAAAACGATCTTTGAAATAAAGAATCAATACCTCATTTTGATTTTCAGGTTTTTGAATCCATTGGCTGATTTCATTCAATCCAGCCTCAAGGGTAAGATCATAGGTATAACAACCAGTATGATTGTTTGGATTACTACCTCGGCAGAGAAGAAGTTCTTTATCGCCGCTTCTACCGTTTGTCCAATGAACTTCTAATTCTAGATAACGAGCGCCTAAACGAAGTTGATCTGTAATCGTATAAGTTTGATTGGATGGATTTCTTCGATAAGCACTACTATTGTAAGAATCGTGAGTTCCGAAAAAAAGAGCCCGATTTAACGGAAGATTCATACTGACTTGAACCTTTCTTTGTGCAGTAAGAGCTTTATTTTCTGGAGATCTTTCCAAGACATCGATGGGGTTTTCTCTTACTGCTCCTCTATTTGCATAGAGATTTTCTCCGAGTAAGAGAAAACTGATAAAGATCGTTAGAATTGTTTTCATTACTTTCACCTATTATAATATTTTTTTGCTTTTCTCTCAAAAAATTGATAGAGAGTTTGAATGATAAGAGTGAAAGTTTAAAACTTACTGATTTTTGACTTATAAAAATGACAAAATTGGAAATATTTTGTAGGTGTAGGAACTTACTTACTCGTTGAACGGTGAAAAGACGATTTTTTATAAAAATTAGAGTTGTTGAAAAATTCTATATTTCAGATTACTCATAACTATAAAATAAAATACCTAATATTTTACATAGAATCAGCGTTTTGTGATAGAATTAACCGGTACTCAATTTTATAGGAATCAGTAACAAAACTGCTTTAATTGACTGTTTCTATAAAATAGAAATATATGGAGAATTCATTTTTCAACAACTCTTTTCATAAAAAAGGAAAATCTTAATATTCTAATTTTTTAAATAAACTCGATAGTGTTATTTTTTATACTTTTTACTGCTGAAAATTATAGAATAAATCAACTCGAATTTACTATTACTCATAATTGTATAATAAAGTACCTAATATTTTGCATGGAATCAGTGTTTTGTGATAGAATTAACTGTACTCAATTTTATAGAGATCAGTAGAACGTATTAAAATAGTACTAAAAGTTCCGGATCGATTTTACCAAAGATGTGACGTTTTCAAAAAATTACATTTAACTCCGACTTATTGGCTTTTTGAAGGAAATTCCACATTCTATTTTTGGAAACAAATTCATAGTATTATGTTCATGTGCCAGACTGATAAAACCTATCAACTTTTCTCAACGTTTCATATAAAATCTTTGTTTGATAATTAGAGATTCATTTTATAAAGATTTCCTAAAATTAGAATTTACAGTCAAAAAACTGAATGTGGGAATCATTGTAGAATACAGTTGTCTATTGAATAGATTTCTTTAACGGCAATCGTGTTCCGTCTGAGCCATTCTGATTTTCCATTCTGTATTCTCGGCGCCCGGAAACGGCCAAAATTGTTTCCATCTAGAAACGGTTAAACGATTTTGGAATCCATAACGTGCCAAAATGGTTAACTTAAGATTGGTAAAATGAAAAATAAATAGTTCTACATTTATAATGAATAGTTAAAAAAAGATAAATTCGAAGTATAGTGTGAGTTCCCACAACGGTAAAAATCGTAAAATCAAAAAGATCAGAGATTCTATAATAGAGCTGTTGAAAAATTCCATAGTGGATGATCGGCGAAACTACTTCAATTGTCCGTTTCAACGGAACAGAAAGAAATGGAGAATTGATTTTTCAATAACTCTATGAATGTCCTTGGATTCGATGATAAAATAAGTATTTACACCAGGAGGCTTCCGAAATTTTTGGTTTTAGAATGGAAATCCGCAATATAGCAATTATCGCCCACGTAGACCACGGTAAAACCACACTTCTGGACGGAATTCTCCGACAGACCGGCGCCGTCACAGCCAAAGAGGACGGAGAAAGGATCATGGATTCCAACGATTTGGAAAAAGAGAAAGGAATCACGATCAAAGCAAAAAACACAGCAGTGATTTATAAAGGGACTAGAATCAACGTAGTGGATACTCCCGGTCACGCGGATTTTGGCGGGGAAGTAGAACGTGTTCTTGCGACTGCGGATTCTTGCTTATTACTTGTAGATGCATTTGATGGACCCATGCCTCAGACTCGTTTTGTATTAGGAAAGTCTCTTCAACTTGGACATAGACCCATTTTAGTAATCAATAAAATAGACCGTCCAGGCGCGAGACCAGAAGCGGTTGTAGATATGGCATTTGATCTATTTTCCGATTTAGGAGCCACCGACGAGCAATTAGATTTTCCGATTGTATATGCGTCCGCAAAACAAGGATGGGCGGTTCATAATCTAAGCGATTCTCCGGGTACAAATTTAGATCCTCTTTTGGACACCGTTCTTAAACACGTTCCACCCGTTCAGGCAGATATAAACGCCCCACTTCAATTTCAAGTGACTTCCTTGGATTATAACGACTATGTAGGAAGAATTGCAGTCGGAAAAATTTATGCGGGAAAGATGGCGCTCGGAATGAACGTGATCCAACTTGCTGCAAAAAAAACAGAAATGGCTCCATCAGCGGATACTGCATTATTTAGAATTACAAAATTATACAATTTTGAAGGACTCAAAAGAAATGAGGTCAATGCGGCGGAAGCAGGAGACATCGTGGCGATTGCGGGTCTTCCGGATGTGTTTATCGGAGATACAATTTGTGAACCTGGAAAACCGGCTCCCAGACCAGCGATCGAGGTAGAAGAACCGACCGTATCTATGTTTTTTATGGTAAACAATTCTCCGTTTGCCGGAAAAGAAGGAAAGTTTGTAACCACTCGAAATATTCGAGAGCGTCTGGATCGAGAACTAGAAACCAACGTAGCGATGAGACTGGAAGAAACCGAAGATAAAGATCGTTTTAAGGTTTTAGGACGGGGAGAACTTCATTTGTCGATTCTTATCGAAACGATGAGAAGAGAAGGATTTGAAATCCAAGTTTCTCGTCCCGAAGTGATTTTAAAGACAAATGAGCAAGGCCAAAAACTGGAACCGTATGAGTATTTGGTAATGGACATTCCAGATCAGTTTACGGGAACGATCATCGCGGAGCTCAATCGTAGAAAAGGAGAACTACAATTGATGGACGCACATCCGTCCGGAATGACCCGAGTAGAATTTGTAATACCTACAAGGGGAATTATAGGGTTTAGAGGATTTTTTATTTCAGAAACCAGAGGAGAAGGAGTGATGTCTTCTCGTTTTCTTAGGTTCGATGTATATAAAGGAGAGATTCCTGGTCGTAAGAACGGCGCATTGATTTCAATGGACTCAGGAGAGTCAACGGCGTATGCACTGTGGAAGATTCAAGAAAGAGGGGAATTAGTAATCGGGCCGAATACCGCTGTTTATCCCGGAATGATCATCGGAATTCATTCTCGTGATAACGATCTAGAAGTAAATCCTGTAAAGGAAAAGAAACTGAGTAATGTTCGTTCTTCCGGAGCGGATGAGGCGATACGATTGGTTCCTCCTAGAAAATTTTCTTTAGAACAAAATATAGAATTTTTAGACGATGATGAACTTTTGGAAGTCACTCCCACGAGTTTACGTCTTCGTAAAAAGTTTCTAGACGCAAACATGCGTAAACGTAACAAATAAAATAAATATTAGAATTATTGAAAATACATTCTCCATCTGTTTATTTTATGGGGATGGTCGATTGAAGTAGTTTTGTTGATTGAACTATGAAATTTTTCAATAACTCTATTTAAGATTTTTATTATTTATTTTATTTAGTAACTTTACTTTTTGTTTTATAATTCTTTCAAACGTTTTCATCAAGCTGATTCCAAAGGTTTAAAAAATGAATTTTATTAAAAATCATTTTTTAAGTTTTAGATAGAAACAAATTCATAAAACGCAAAAGCTGCCACAGATTAGATCGTTTTGGATTTTAAAAAATTGTTGTAAGTTCTTACATTTTGAAAGTTTGAGAACCGAACCGTTTCGATTTTTACTATTGCTTTCTTTTTGGAAATATTTGTTCCTTCAAAACTCTCCGACACTACTCATAACTATATATAATAAAGTACCTAATATTTTGCATGGAATCAGTGTTTGTGATAAAATTAACGATACTCAATTTTATAAAAAATCAGTAATATTTTCATTTTTGGTTTTATTTCATAAGTTCGAAAAAAAACTTTAGATCTACTTCTTTTTTAAACTTATTTTACTATTTTTAATTTATCGATTTATAAATTCATAGGCTTAGGTTAAAAAAAAGGGAACCTTTGCGATCCTTGTTTTATCTCATCATTATATTCAAAAATTAAAATGTATTTTTGTATTTAAGTCGGTAGTCGTTAAATTGGGATAAGGTGATATAGACCTTTATGATTACGATATGTTATTTTATAAGAAAGCAGAAAATACGCAAATGAAACAGATTGTAGTCTGATAGATTCATTTCTATTTGGATATTTAAAATTATTTTGTAAATTTATGGAATTGGAGTTCCGGATTAAAAAGGAACCAATTGAAACAATTCGTGAATAATTTTGTTTCTTAAGATGTTAAAGATATTAAAACAACCGATGGTTTTACGGATGAAAAAAAATCTAATTAGAGATTCAAAAGGTCATGAAAGCTTTTATTAAAGGACTTTGGCATCATCGAGACGATGAAATTCAAGCTTTAAATGGTTTACGCGCCTTTGCGATTATTTTAGTCATTTTAAATCATTATGCGTTTGCCTGGAAAAAACCAGGCACGTTTCAATCCGATTCTCTTTTTTGGTCGGGAGTAGATTTGTCTTTTGTTCTCAGCGGTTTTTTAATATCAAAAAGTCTTTTGAGTGGTTGGACTCGAAACGGAACGATCGATTTTAAAGAATTCTATTTGAAACGTTCTCTTAGAATTTTCCCTGCTTATTATGTTTTTATTACGTTTAGTTGGATTGCTTCCAAACTTACTCTTAAAATCGCTGAGGCAAAAGGACTGGAAAAAGAGGCGTATTTTCTTTCTTTTAAACTGTCCGATGCGTGGGGAGATTTTGTATTTTTAGGAAATTATTTTCCTGGAATCAATATTCATACTTGGTCCTTGTCTATAGAAGAACAGTTCTATTTGATCTTTCCGTTTTTTTGTAGTTTGATCTTATTTAAGATGTATTCAAAATACAGACAACTTTTGCTTTGGAGTTTGCTCTTAGTTCCTACGATCAATCGTGTGATCGTTTATATGACGACTCCTTTACCTTTGACTCCTCAATATTTTAACGAGATTTATTTTCCTTTTCATACTCGATTTGATTCTTTGGTGATGGGTGTGATTGTTATGGATCTTTATATGAATCAAAAGGGTTTGATAGATCGATTAAAAACGAATCATATTTTGTATTCTCTTCTTTTATTTTTATTTTTTTCTTTTTTATATATTTCGCATTGGGCAAATATGAATACGGAAAGTTTTTTTACTCATACGTTTAAGTATAATCTTTTGAATATAGGATTTGCCGGAATTTTGTTATGTGTGGTTGTTCGTTCGGAAGGTTTTTTAGGGCGTTTTTTAAGTTTAAAACTTTTTGTTCCGATCGCTAGATTGAGTTTTACTATTTATCTCTGGCATTTGGTCTTGATTGCGGTTTCTGTATCGATTTTAAAAATTCGTACGGAGCCTAGTTCTATGTTTGAACTTTTATTTCAGTTTATTTTCGTGTTGGTTCTGATGATTATTCTTTCGGTTCCTTTTTATCTTTTATTTGAATACCCGTTTCAATATTTAAGAACAAAAATTCTTCTTAAAAGAAAATATCACGAACAATTACTTTCGGTTGTTCAACCCAAGTCTTTTTGATTTTATATATAGGGATGAATAATTGAACAGCAAAAATACGATTTATAAATTTATAAACTTCACAAAGAGATTTAATCTGTGGAAACCACCACAAATATTAAATTTTCACAATAAAACTTATAAAATCAGGTCATTCCCTGAAAGAGAAATCTGGTCTATAAAAATGAATAGAGTTGTTGAAAAAATTCCATAGTGAAGATTCGTAAAATTGCTTCAATTGTCCATTCAATCCAATACAAACAGATCAAGAATTAATTTTTCAACAACTCTAATGTAGTAAATTTCTGTTTTTTACTATTCGGACATATAAAAATAGTACCGAAAATTAACGGTCGATTTTACCAAAGATGTAGAAGTCCTCAAAAAATTACACCTAACTCAGAGTTGTTGGTTTTTTGTGGTATATCTCATATTCTAATTTTTAAAACAAATACTGTATCCGATAAGAGTATTTTAAAGTTTATCTTTCCCTTTTTAATTTTTCGATTTCTCGGATGAGTTCTTCCTTATTGACGTTTGGATCAGATTTTATTTTTTGAATGAGTTCATCGGCGGCGGCTCTTTTATTGATTGCTTTTTTATCTACGTTTCCTTTTAAAATTACTGGATCTCCAACGGATACTTGAAGATTTTTCTTGCCGTCGACAGGTTCTAAAATTCCGGATTGTTGAAAAATTTCCACAATTTTGCAAGGAATTTGATCTTTTCCCACAAAGAAAATCATTCCAGGTTTGATGCTCTCCGTTTTTGAAAAGATCGAAACGACACCTTCTTTCGTTTTATAAAATACAACTCCTGCAATTTCATTATCTATGGTTACGTTTTTTTGATTTATATTTGTTGTAATTCTTCCTTGAAATGAATCTCCTATTTTAGTAAATAGAATATTCGAAAAAATTAAAGTTCTTCCGTCGGGGGAAATCTCTCCTAATACGCTGCTACTCAAAGTAACGTTTCCAACTTCTCTTACCTTGGACGCGGCTCCCATCTCGTTCGGTTTCCAAAGTTTTGGATCAGATTCTCTGGTTCCTAAATGCGGTTGATGAAATTCTTGATAAAGAGATTCCTGTAATAGAATTTCGTTTTCTCCCGTTATGACTCCACCGGTTCTGATCCTCCATTCTTCTCTGTTTTCGCTTGCAATAAAGCTAAGTCTTACGATGGTTTTTCTTTCGAAATAAAGTTCTCCGTTTGATTTTGGAAAAATACTCAACACTTCGATTTTCATTTTATCGTCTTCGGCCCATCTTTGTGTTTCGGAAGAAATATAAAAACCGGCTAAATTTGGATTTGGAGGAACCGGTTTCCCTTTGAGATTTTTTCCGCAATCGATTGACACAATAGTATATAATAAAATAAGAATGTATTTAATTTTCTTCATTATTTAAGTCTCGTGTGATAGGATTTATTTTGTTTTATTCAGAACTATGTAAAAAAGTATCAATATTTTGCTTTGAAACAGGTTTTGCAATAAAAATTTAGAGTACTCAATTTTATAGAATTTAGTAGTGAATTAAAAATAATTTTTTGACATAACGAGTATATATCTATATTAGAATGATCGAATTTTATGTTTTAGGATTGGAATAATCTTTTTAACGTGAGTTCGGCGTAAAAAAAACATGATTCTGAAAAAAATTGAAATCTGAATTTTATAGATCGATTCTGTAGGAACTACTACAATTTATAAAATAAAAGTTTATAACAATTGAATCTGTCGTATTTAAGTGTGGGAAATCTTACAAAACTTAGGTTTGTCCGTAAAATGATGTGGGAACTATTGCAAACCACGATTTTACGAATAAATTCTAAAATTGTAGGAACTCATACTTTTAGAAAAGTCTTTCTCAGTTGAACTCACGTTAAAATGGGATTTAAATTTTGATGATGTTCGTAAAACAGCGGTTTTGTGCAAAAATCGATCGGACAATGATTCTTTTTGTATTTTATAGTAGTTCCTACATTTTCAAAGAAGATCTTAAACTTTGCAGTAGTTCCCACATTTTCAAAGAAGATCTTAAACTTTGCAGTAGTTCCCACATTTTCAAAGAAGATCTTAAACTTTGCAGTAGTTCCCACATTTTCAAAGAAGATCTTGAACTTTATAGTAGTTCCTACATTTCAAAGAAGATCTCGAAGAGCTTTATAAAGAAAAATTGTAGGAACTATTACAATTTACAGCCTTTCAAAAAGCCAGCTCTTAAGTTGACTGACAGAGATTCTTTCCTGAGACATACTGTCTCTTTCTCGAACCGTGACAGTGTCATCCTTTAGAGTATCATAATCTACTGTAATACAAAAAGGGGTTCCGATTTCGTCTTGTCTACGATAACGTTTGCCGATTGCTCCTCCGTCGTCGTATTCAATGTTTCCGAGTTTGGAAAGATCTGCAAAAATTTCTCTGGATTTTTCAGGAAGTCCGTCTTTTTTCATCAGAGGAAAAACGGCTGCTTTTACCGGAGCAATTTTAGGAGAAAAACGAAGAACCGTTCTAGTCTCACCGTCCGGAAGTTTTTCTTCTTCATAAGCGTCTGTAACAACCGCGAGAAAAAGTCGATTTACGCCTAACGCAGGTTCAACGACAAAAGGAACAAATTTTTTATTTTGAACTTGATCTTGGTATTTAAGATCTTCGCCTGAAAATTTTTGGTGTTGATTTAGATCGTAGTCGGTTCTAGAAGCGATTCCCCAGAGTTCACCCCAACCGAAATTATATTTAAATTCGATGTCAGAGGTTCCTTCGCTGTAAAAAGATAATTCTTCTTTTTCGTGTTCTCTGACTCTTAGATTTTCCTTTTTGATTCCAACCTGTTCGGTAAGCCAATTCATACAATAATTTACCCAGTGAGAGAACCATTCTTTTTGTGTTCCGGGTTCACAAAAGAATTCCATTTCCATCTGTTCAAATTCTCTGGTTCTAAATACGAACTGACGTGCCATGATTTCGTTACGAAATGATTTTCCAATTTGTGCGATTCCGAAAGGAATTTTTCTTCTGGTGGTGGAGACAACGTTTTTAAAATTCAAAAAGATACCTTGAGCGGTTTCCGGCCTAAGATAAATATCTAAAGAGTCGCTCGCTCCATGAGAAGTTTTGAACATAAGGTTGAAGTCTCTCGCTTCTGTGAATGTGCCTCTTTGTCCACAATTTGGACAGGCAAAATTACTTTCTTTAATAACTTGATTCATCTTTTCAAGAGTTAGTCCAGTTGCGAACCCTTCTCCCTTTTGATCTTCGAGGAACTTGTCTGCGCGGATTCGGGTTTTACAGTTTTTACAATCGATCAAAGGATCGTTGAAGTTGGAAACGTGACCGGATGCTTCCCAAACTTTCGGATTGAGAAGAATAGAGGAATCAAGACCTACCACGTCTTCCCGAAGGTGTACAAAATATTTCCACCAAAGTTGTTTTAGATTTTGGAGAAGTTCTACGCCGTAAGGACCATAGTCAAAGGTATTGGAAAGTCCCCCATAAATTTCAGAGCCTGGATAAACAAACCCTCTTCGTTTACAAACGGATACGATTTCCTTTAATGAAGAATCGAGACTTTCTTTTTTTTCCATGAGCCCAGGATTCTGTCCAGGACTGCGGAATAAAGTATTTTAATTCTGAACCGAGAAGGATTTCTTGTTTGCCTGTGTTCCTCGCTTAGGTCCAATGGTTGATAGAGATCCGCTTCTAAGGAGATCTTGTCTGAAAAAGAAATTAGTCATCTTCGGCGTCAATTTTTTGTCTTGGAGTTCCCCTTTTCTGGGGTTGGGAATTTTTTTCCCTCTCGGTGTACTCTTTGCCTTTCCTAAAGGTAGAGAAGTTCGTTCTTCTGCCTTTGGATCATTACTCTTTCAAATTACGTGTTGGGTAGTTCTTTATCCGTTGGAAGTTTCGGCGATTTTATTTCCTACCGTAGAGGCTTTTGTACGTGCCTTCGTTATGAATTTAAGAGAATGGCTGATCGGGTTTTACGTTCTTGTAGGATTTATAATCTTAATCTCTCATTCTTATTTTCTCAAAAAACAAAGAAAACGGTCGTCGAAACTGGGTCTTAGTGTTTTGATTCCGGAAGAGAAGATAGAAAGAATTCATTATAAGATTTTAGTACTTCTTATAGCTGGATATCTAACTTCTAAACTTGTATTCCAAGACCCTTATCGATTGGAATACGGACAGATCGGAATTTTAGAAGATAGTTTTCTTTATTTCTTTTCGGTTTTAATTGCTGGGGATACTCTTTTAAGTAGAGGAAAACAATTCTTTTTATTCAGAAGACCTTGGAAACTTTTTGAAAAACAGGCTCGGATCGCACGTTATTCGGGCTTTCAAGGAAAATGGGGACTTCTGAAACAGAAAAATTCAAAGCTGAGGGATTGGATTTTTCCGGGCTGGGGGCATATTTATATCGGAAATCTTTGGAAAGGTTTTTCGATTTTATTTTTATATCTTCTTCTTTTATTATTTCTTGCCACTTCTTTTTTCTCTTGGCTTGAACCTGCAAACGGAATCCGTTTTTTAATGTCGATGGGATTAAAACCGGGAATCCGGGATCAAACTTTTTTTAAAATCACTTCGAGCGTAATTCCGATTCTAATTTTTTTAGGGGGAATAGTAGGAATTCATATCGTTTCTAGATTTTTACTTGGTAGAACTTTTCGTTCAGAACCGGACGACACAACTCCTAAAAGTACATTTATTAGTAATTTATCATATAGTATTCTGCTACATCTGATATTGATGTCTTTGATTTTGATTATACCGGTAACTCTTCAGAGAAAGAGTAAACAAAAGGAATTGGAAAAACAGAGAACTCATTTTACTCCCGAAAATTTAGAATTCTATTTTATAGATCCTAATCTTCCAAACGAAGTGGAAGGTTTAAACGGAGGAGTTGTATCCGGAACAGAAACTCCTACTCAAAAAGAAGGGGAAAAAGTTCCGGAAGATAAGCCAGCGGAAGAAGGAAGGGT
The DNA here is from genome assembly GCF_000243695.2 of Leptospira kirschneri serovar Cynopteri str. 3522 CT. NCBI lineage: Bacteria > Pseudomonadati > Spirochaetota > Leptospiria > Leptospirales > Leptospiraceae > Leptospira > Leptospira kirschneri. The sequence continues at coordinate 60,695 of NZ_AHMN02000004.1, forward strand.
CAAGGGGGAAGTCAAACAGGTTCGAGGAAAAAAATTACCGGCCACTTATTCTAATTATATTTCCGCAAAGATGAGAGGTCCCGAATCTTTTATGGAATATTGGAGAAGGGCTCCTAAAAATTATTCTTCTGTTGTCGCTTATACGGTCACTCCGGATGGAGAAGTTGTAGATGTGGATCTTGTGGAAGCCTCAGGTTATCCGGAACAAGACCAAATGACTTTAGAGTTGATTGAAAGTCTTTCTCCTCTAATGCCTCCACCCGGAACCAAAGGTTATGTTCGAGTCACGGAACTTTTTTGGAACGGGAGTATCGATCCGGATGCAATGCCAACCCCGCTTCAAAAAGAACTGGTTACTATGTATGACGGACGTTATATGGAGGAGTTATGAGTTTCGATGTTGCGTTACTCGGCTTTCTTTCCGTTCTTCCTTGGGGATTTTTTTTGATTCTACTTTTTCCTGGAAGAAATACTCCACAAAGAATTTTGCTCATTCTATTGGCGCTTTTTTTAGGTTACTTATCTACGGAGATCGTTTTAAAATTACATCCTATCTTTTGGCCGGACGTAAAACTTCCAAAAAGAAGCGGTCATATACTTACACAGACGGCGCATATCGCGTTCATTCAAGCGGGTATGATGGAGGAATTTTGCAAAGGAATTTTGATTCTTTTATCAGGGTTACTTTTTGCGTTTGATTGGAAGACTTATACGTTCAAAAAAGAAATGGTTTTGATCGGAGGATTTGTAGCCTTAGGATTTGCTGGAATTGAAAATGCGAATTATATTTTTTCTGCAAAAGAAGAGGATAGAATTTCCATGTTTGTGGGAAGGACGATACGATCTTCAAATGCGCACTTTCTAATCAATTTATGTTTTGCTTTGGCATTTGTAAAATCCAATCAAAAAGAAACCAAAGATAGACCACTCGCGTTGTTTTTGGCTTTTTTACTCGCCGTATCTCAACACGGACTTTTCAATTTTTTTGTACTTCCTCAGTCTAGATTTGGGGCTTGGCTTTCTATGGCTCTTTTTATTGGGATCTGGGTTTGGATCGTAAAAGATTTTCGTACTTTCATACTTGAAAATGAAAACTTAAATGACGCGCCAGTGGATGCGGAAATTCTGGACGAGACTTGAGATATAGAGAAATCATATTAAGTATTCCTAAAGAGATTGCGGAAGAATTTACCTCTTTTTTGGATGAAGCAGGCGTTGTAGGATATTATGAAATCCTGTTTGACAGGGAAGTTCCACGTGCTCCTGACGAAGAAATCATTTCAGACGATACTAAGTTCCGAGTCTATCTCGCAGAAGAAGATAAAGAGAACGAAACCAAAATTCTAATTTTTTTAAAAGCGAGCGCCGGAGAATCTTTATTTTTCGAATCAAGATGGATTGAAACGAAAGAATACGAAGAGGCTTATAAGGAATTTTATAAACCTTTTATCATAGGTTCTTATAGGGTGATTCCTACTTGGGAGAAAGATATTGCGTTAGGCACAACTCCGGAAGGAGTTCTTCCTTTGTTTGTCAATCCGGGACTTGCATTTGGAACCGGACATCACGAGACTACACGTCTTGTTTTGGGAAGAATGGGAGATTTAAATCTTTCCGGTAAAAAGATCGCTGACGTGGGTACCGGTTCCGGGATTTTAAGTCTTGCCGCCGCAAAGTCCGGTGCTTCTTTGATTTTAGCGGTGGACGTGGACTCGAACAGCGTGAGGTCTGCTTCTTTCAACCGGGACGAAAACGGAATTTCTTCAGAGGTTTTGGTCGTGGAAGAGGGCGGTTTCGATCATAAAAAAGTTCAAGAACAAACTTGGGATCTATTAATCTCTAATATCACGTTTGCAGTATTAAAAGCGAATATTCAAAAAATTGCATCTATTAAAACAGATCATTTTCTATTCAGCGGAGTAATCACCGAACGAAAGGAAGAGTTTTTGGAACTTCTGAAAAATACGGTGAGGGGAGAATGTGTATTCTTTAAAGAAGATACAGGCTGGGAATTGATCGAATGGAAAAGAAAAGGATAAATCGATGAAACACTATGACGTATTTGGAGTTGGAAACGCGCTCGTGGACATTTTAGTTCCGACCGAGGACGTATTTATCAAACGTTTGGGATTTGAAAAAGGTATTATGACCTTGGTAGATTCTGAAAAACAGGCTGAGGTTTTAACCGCTCTGGAAGGAAGTAAAAAGGAACTTCGTTCCGGAGGAAGTGCGGCGAACACTATGATTGCACTTGCAAATTCTGGAGGAACTGGAACCTATACCGGCAAAGTTTCTAAGGATACTTACGGAGAATTTTATAAGAAGGACATGGAGAATGCTGGAATTTTTTTCGAAGTGACTCCCGAAGATAAGGGTCATACAGGTACTTGTGTTGTATTGACTACGCCGGATGCGGAAAGAACGATGCTCACTCATTTAGGCATTTCAATTACATTACAAAAATCAGATGTAGATTTGGAAAAACTGAAATCCTCCAATATTTCTTATATCGAAGGTTATCTTTGGGACGGCCAAGGAACCAAAGAGGCTTCTCTTTTAACGATGGAAGAATCCAAAAAAAATGGCGTAAAGGTGGCTTATACTTATAGCGATCCATTTTGTGTAAATCGTTCCAGAGAAGACTTTATTCGTTTAACAAAAGAATATTTTGACATCGTTTTTTGTAACACGGAAGAGGCGAAAGCTCTTTCTCAAAGAGAAGATAAGTTGGAAGCTCTTAAGTTTATTTCTGATCTTTCTACTCTTGTGTTTATGACCGATTCTGCAAATGGAGCTTACTTTGCAGAGAATGGAAAAATTTCTCATGTAGACGGTTTTCCGGTGAAGCCGATCGATACAACGGGCGCTGGGGATTGTTTTGCGGCGGGTGTTCTTTATGGAATGACTCACGGTTTTAGTCTGGAGAAGTCTACTCGTTGGGGAAACTACGTCGCTTCTAGAATTGTACAAGAAGTTGGTCCTAGACTAGGAATTAAACTGATGGGACGCCAGGAAGAGATTTTAAAGTAACCTTTCAGTTTGACATTTTTCTAATGTAATGTAAGTCCGGCGTTGCCGGACCGCGTTTTCAGCTATAGTCAAGTTATTAGAGTTGTTGAAAAAATTCTATAGTAGATATTAGCTAACTGCTTCAATTATCTATTTTAACGTTAGTTCGATGTAAGAAAACCGGGGCGAATCCGGCTTGCCACAGGCAGCCGGCCGGGCTCTCAGCTCTGGTCAATAAATTGCATACAGGAAACATAATACAACAATCGTCTTTAGATTCAATTTATTGACCCCGCATCGATCCCTTTCGCGTTATTTAACGTTGGTTCGATGTAAGAAAATGAGAAAGAATTTTTTAAAAGTGGTAGTCCCACATCCATTTTTTCACGGTAAAACGAAATTTTAGGAAATAAATTCCTTATACCGAATTCACGTTATTTTAATACAACGAAAGCAGATGGCGAATTACTCTTTCAACAACTCTATTCTATATTTTAAAGTGTTTCTACAAAAGTGAGCTTGTTACTTGCAAAAAGTATGATTTTCTAATAAAGAAAAATCTCTCGAGTTTCTACTTAAACGCAGGAGGGTTTTTGGTATCACAGAGGATTGTAGTAATTTCGATAGGTTTATTTTCAGATTTGAACTTGTAGAAGTTTTCTTTGAGTCGCGGTAAGTTTAGAATACCTCTCTCTATGGATTCGTGGTTATCTGGCTTCTACTTCTATTTTTTCATCTTTTTCTTCTTCCGTTAAGATAGGACTATCTAATTTATCTAAAAGACTTTGAAGCAGAAAAAAATACGGATTTACCTTGGAGGCGATTTCTTTTCCGTAAAGTTGTGTATAAGTGTTGATTAGGGATTGATTTTCTTCTGTATTTTTAGAATAGGAACTTTCAGCCAATGCTTCCCATAGAACTTCACCTTTGGAACATTTTAGCATTTTGCCGAGGGCGCTTAGTTCTACTTTATCGGAGGTTTCTTTTTCACGGATTTTTAATTGAAAAATTGTCTGAACTTTTTTATCGGAACTACCACAAATTCCATTTCCGGAACGAAACGGATATATGATAAATTCCTTATGATGAGAAAGGTAATTTTCCGTAATTTTTGCGGCTAACTGTTTTTCCGAATTACCCGCCTCGCTTTCTGAGGGAACGGATACTACTATACGTTTGAACGTGTTTAGATCTTTTTCCCAAGTCGGACCAGCTTTTACGTATTTAACGGTACAATTCATAATTATAAAAATGATAGAAAAAAATAGTAAAGAATATCGTAACATTCGAATGTGATCCTTATTTCTTTTTTGGAATGGCTTTTTTGGAGGTGGCCGTTTTTTTCTTAACTGCTTTAGAATTTTCGATTGTTTCCATTTTTAAGTTTCCGGCCGCTTTTGTTTTAGACGCGAAAGGTAAGTTACCAGAAGAATTGGATTCTTCATCAAAACCTATAGGTTTTGATTCTTTTTCCTCTTCCTTTCTAGAACGATATACGATTTCAAGAACTGCTGGAACTAAAGTAAGCGCTATGATCAAGGACGAACCGATGCCGATACTCGCCACGATTCCGATTGATTTGAGCCCTTTTTGATCTGCGATTAAAAGAGAACTCCAACCTACAAGAGTGGTTAACGTAGAAGCAATGATCGCAGGGCCGACCATTGCCATGGCGCGAATTACGTCGTGGTCTTCTCTGAATCTATAGTAGATATAAATTCCGTTCTGAATTCCGTAACCTATAATTACAGGAAATACTAATACGTTCATAAAGTTCAGTTGGATTCTAAACGAAGCCATAATTCCTAAAGTGACGAAAATTCCAAGAACCAGAGGAATCAAAGAAATTAAGGCGGGGACAATTCCTCTGAAGAACAAAATCAACACGATGACTACAAGAACTAAGGTGCTAAGGAATGCAATCACACCTTCCCTTTGAACGATCTTGATAAGATTGGCAAAAAGAATTAAACTTCCTGCGGTATTAGAAATATATTTATGAGACCTTGCCTGTTCTAAACTGGAAAAAGGTCTGGTTTTTAAAATAAAAGAAATTGTACCATCTAAAAGCCCCAGACTTTTAAATTGAGAAGCAGAATACGTATTTAAGGTATTGACGATCAAACGTTTTTCGTTTTGATTCCATTTGTCTCGGATAGGATTTACGGTCATATGTCCGTTCGAATCGTAGAGTAGAGTATTTAATACCCTTCTGGATAGTTTAGGATAATGTAATTCTCCTACTGCGTCAAAAAACTTGAGAAGTTTTTGTCCGTGCCAAAGAGCTACTTTAGGATAAATGAATACAAGGTGTCCTTTTTCCTTGGAACCTTTTACTTCCGTAAATTGAGAACTGAAATAAATTGGAACTTCGGAAAGAGAATATTCTTTTACGTTGAGATATTTTTTTACTACGGGGAGATATTTTCTTTGTTCCGGTTTTAGAAAACTGGCTTTGACAGGTTTCATATCCGATTGAAGTTGTTTTAAAATTTTTAGATTTGCTCTTTGTTGTCCTTTCGGAGGAAGAAAGTTCCAAAGAGAAACCACCTGATCCACGGAGCCAGCGATTTCGTCGGGAACCGGAGTCATATAATCAAAAACGGCCTCTGATTCTTCCAAAGTGTCTACTACGATTACTTGTGGATCTGAACTAATATCGAATCTATCTCCAATCTCATCGTATAAATTGACCGAATCCAGATTATCTACCATTAGATCTCTTCCATTATAATTGAACTGAATTCCAGGGCTAAAGTTGAAAAATGAAATCATCAAAACGACTGCAATTACGACTAACGTTAAAAGTCCCGGCTTTTTGTAAAAACGATAGAGAAAAGGAGAAGTGGATTGTTCTTTAACCGAAAGAAGAAACTTACTTTTGATAGAAGGAAACAAACGAAAAAGAAGTGTAATTTGAAGGGCGGTCACTCCATACATCGAAATCGCTATGATTAAAATTCCGTATGTGGCAATGATTCCAAACTCGCTAAAACCTCTGAATTCGGAAAACGCAAGTACTACAAATGCGGAAGTAGTTGTCAGAGCAGAGATAAAGGATGCGATTCCGGTATGATAGATCGTGTCCTTGATGGAACGAAGAGTGTTTTGTTCTCTGGTAAATTCTTCTCGGAAACGATATAAAAACTGAATTCCGTAGTCGATTCCAAGTCCCATCAAAATGGAGGCGATGATACTGGTCACAGAATTTAGCTGACCGATTACGATCGTGGTGAGTCCAAAAGAGAATAAAATTCCGGAAAGAAGAGAAACGAGAAGAATGAGAATAAAAAGTGGATTTCTAAAAAAGAAAAGTAAAAGTAATGCGATACCGATAAAGGAAGTGATCGCGATCGGTTTTAAAGCCGCCATCAAAGTTTCGTAGTCGTCTAAATGAAGTCTATACGTTCCAGTATAACCGACTTGGATTCCATTTTTATCTAAGTCAAGATTGGCTACGATTTCCTTGATTTTTTTGTCTAACGCTATGTTAAATTCTATGTTGGTAAAAGAACCGGCCGGTTTGATCAAAAAGATCAACATTCCTTTGTCTGGAGAAATATTATATTCGTCGAATATATCTCTTTTTGCAAGTTTTTGATACTTGGAAAGAATGTCGTTAAAATCAGGATTGTATTCTTCGTTCGAAAGTTTGATAAAAAATGGATTAGCCCTTTCTACTTCTTCGTCGATTTTTCTTTTAACTCGTTTTCTTACTTCGACTAAGTCTTCGGTTTTTAGAAATAAAGGAAGTCTGTCCTGTAAAAAAGTTACATTGTAACGATAGGAAATGTATTGAACGAATTTTTTCTCTTTCAAAAGTTTTTCATTCAAAATATCCGAAGCCTTTTTGATCGCATTTTCTCTTTCTTTGTAATAAGAAACGTTTTGTTGTTTTATCTTTTCGGCTTCTTTCAGTTCTTTTTCGGCGACCTCTGGTTGTCCTTTTTTTCTTGCGGCAAAGGCTTTGACTAAATGATCCGTCATTCCCTTTTCGTCTTTAAATTTGATACTGAGGATGTAGAAGCCGTTTCCTCCGATCATTTCGATCACTTTTTGGGTTTTGACTACAGAAGGATTATCTCTTGGAAGAAGATCTAAGTTGTTACTATTGACTGTAAGTTTAGAAGCTTGCCAAAAAGAAAGAAGAAGTAAAACTACAAGTATGCTACAAGAACGAATCGGATTGAGTAAAATCGAATCTGTGATTCTGGAAAGGAATTGTTTCATTTCGGTTTAATTTTTTGCTTCTTTTTTGATCAGAGCGATGGTTTGTTTGATTCCGTTCTTTTTAATAGAAGGATCTATCGATTTGACTCGGTTCGTTTCGGAAGCGTATTTACCTTCGTTTAAGAAGTCAGTGACATACCAGTTTCCTTCTATCTTTGTGAGTATCCAAGAAAACGTAATTCTTTCCGAACCATTCCAAATGATAGAAGAAGCAAGAGTCGCGTTATCTCCTTTTAGAACCGGTTTTTCGTAGTTGATGTCTATTTTATCGAAATATTTATGAGCGATCGGAAAACTTCTGTGAATGATAAATTCGCTGATCGCTTCTTCAAATTCCTTACGGTCAGAATCAGAGATTTTACTCGAGGATTTTAAGAGCTGATTGCTGAATTGTTTTACGTGTATAAGGGCGATCGCTTTATCATTTTTTTTATAACGAATAAAACCGATGAGTTTTTTTACAGTGGAAACAATTTGTTCTTCATCAGAAGGAGCAGTTTCGGTTGTCGCAGGAACGTTCCCTGTTTCGGTCGAAGTAGAATTTTCCGTCGAAGTTTGCGCGATTAATGAGGAGATTAGTAAGGATAAAACGAAAAGAATAAGGATTATTTTTTTCACAATTGGTGCCTTTATAGATTGAAGTTTATGTCTTGAGGAATTCATACAATCTTTCGAATCAGTAAGTGGAAGTCAACGGAATAAAATCCCTCAAAGTAAAAGAGCAGCTTTTCTTTTAGAACAATAAGATCCATTTATTTCAATTTAAGTTAGTAGTTATCTTTGTAAGTCTTTCTAAAAACGTAGAATCAAATTCTAGGGTAGTATCGTTTTTTTGCTTATTTGTTTTTGAAACCTTTATAAATGAATTTTGAATTTGATTTTATGCGGTGGCTTATCGTTTTGATTTTATAAAGTCTATCTTTTTGAAAAGTGGAACGAGTAGTCTAACTTTAGACTGTCTTTGGAATCGCAACGACAAATTGAAGTTATACGAAGTGAAGTGCGCGCTACTATCTTGATTCGTTGTTATATAACAGAGTATCTATGAGCTTAAAAATATTTTAGAATAATCGTCTTTGAATTCCAAACAAAAAGTGTAGTTCCCACAATTTTTAAAGTTTAACTGATAAAATCCACGATTTGTGAGAGTTTCCACATTTTTAGTTTTGAAACAGACTCGGAATAAGATTATTTTTATGCGTCCGAGTAATAACACAAGTTCGATAGAATCTAATTTGCAAGAGGATTGTGAAGCGTAGGGAAACTAAAGAAGAACGTTCTCTTAAACTAAAGCCGTCTCGCTTCTGCGGGCGCTCGACAGATCGCGTTTGAAACTAAAGCAAAACGCTCTCTATGGATCGCGTTTTGTATTAAAACTAAAGAGGAATTGTCGTATTATATTTTTTTTATGTAACTGATAGGCTGTGGCTGAAATCGCGATCAGGCAAGGCCGAATTTATCCCAATTTTATTTTTCTGAATTTATATTAGAGTTATTTAAAAATTCCATAATAAGGTTTAATAAAACTGTTTCCATCGACCATTTTCATAAAACAAAGAAAGATGGAGTATTCATTTTTTAGCAACTCTATGATTGAAGTGTAAGCTATTGGATTGAGTTCTTTATTATATATTTATGAGTAATATTACTACTCGGATGCATAAATAGAATACTTGAAGTTAGATTGTTTCAAAAATCTGAATGTTTTGATCCTGCTCTAAAATGCCGTAAATCTCGGATTTGTGGTATTTTTTAGATACCACTATTTTTTCCGTAAATCCGGCCGTTGATAACTTGGTACTATTTTCATGTGTCCGAGTGGTAAATATTGAATATTCGTTTATTTGAATGCAACTAATGCAACGATTTTGTGTGAAAGTCTGATTCTATTGATCTCTATAAAACTGAGTAATTTGAGTTTTATTTCAAAACAAAATACCTGTTTATATAGCTTTCAATAAGATGATTCTTTTCGGGTTTCTGTTGAAAAACTTAGGTTTAAATGGAATCGGTTTTGAGGTTTCTATAAAATTCAAAAAGGATGAATGTCCAGTCAAGTTCCCGCTGCTTTACGATCTCTATAAAATCAATAATTCTAATTTATAAATACTTACTTTTTGTATTTTGTTTAATTGCTCTACTCGGGTAATTGATTTTTGTATATAATAGATTACTAAAGTTCTAATATGTATTTGTGGGAATTTGTATCGAATTAATTTTTTATTTGATGTCTAATCGATAGTACATAACGTGTTCATAGTTAATGATTCTTGATTTATTTTTATTAGAATATTCTAAATAATAGAAAATTTCTTATTAAGAATCAAAGAGCGATAAAAAATAAAATGACGTTGTGTGTCTTCTGTTTAATTAAGGGGATCCGACTGCTACTTGAACTATAGAGTAGAGTGATAGAGTTTTATCTCTAGAGGGAGACTTGTCTTAAAGTTTATTCTATAGAGATTAGTAGTGACACGTACTGAATAACTGGTCCGGACGGAGTTCGTTAGGAATGTCGTGTTTGTCCTATGTGTTTATAGTTACATACAACGTCTCATTTTTCAAAAGAGTGGAGGATATAAAATGGGTCGTTGGATCGTCCTAAGAATATTTTTATTAGTCTTGATTGGAATTGGTTTCGAGTATGGAATCAATCATACATCAGTAAATGCTTCATCAAAGAGTGATTACTCGATAGTTCAGAAGCCTACCGATCAACCAAAAGATAAGCCGGTCCAAGTTGTTGTGAGTGACGGAGGTAAGTTTTGTTATGGCCCTACTTTTAGCGGAGGTGAAAGTTACATCGTAATTGAACAGTGTTGGCAAATGCACGTTATGAGTGCAAGATACGACGTGTTTCAAAGGATTTCGTATAACATCAATAATACGTGGTTATGTATTACTGCACCGGAAAAAGTAGTGAGAGGGGAAGAAAATTGGGACTATGTTCATCTCAGACCTTGTACGATAAACGATCCTCTACAAAGATGGATCGTAAAAGAGAATTCCTTTTGGACTGCAGACGGACGTTATCGTTTAAAAGATACAAATTGGTACGGTTATATTTCTAGAAACTCTGGAGATAACTACAATCATACCTTAGATTCTTCCATGAATGATTGGGTTAAAACGGTAGCCACTCCTGGAAACATCAGTATCAAAACTTCCATAGCATGGGATTTGAGCAGTAGTTGGGGAAATGAACGTTATTTTGTTCGTTGGGGAGGTTCGGATAAAAATACTACACCTCTTTACTATAATCCTGAGAGTGGGCATCTTGCTCAGTATAATCCAATAAGTGGCTCACTCTATTGTATGTATTCTCAGGTAGATAGTTATAATTGGAACTGGGTGAAGTGGGTATCGTGTAGTGACGCACCTGTTAAAAGAGATAATCCAGCTTTTTGGAATGTATTTTTTGAAACAAACAAAGAAGGGACGATCACAGACTACAAAGGTAATGTGCTGAGAGTTACCACATCTGGACCCAATTGGGGAGTTGCCTATGCAGTCAAACCTTCTTATTTAGAAAAGGACACTACCAATAATCCTACTTCTTTGTTTGTTGTTGATAAAGATTTACTGGATTGGACACGTTATACGGCTTCTAATCTTGGTAAGACAGATCAGTATTGTCCAGCTGGTAATAAAGAAAGTCTTGGACGAAAAAGAGTCAAAAGGGACTTGACCTTACCTTCTGACTTTCAATTAACCAGGGAGTGGATTCAAAGGCTTTATGATATAGCTAGATCGAGTATAGCTGGTACGACTCCGATCCGTGGGGTATGTGGTGTTTGTATGCTTCATAGTTACCAAATGATAGCAGAGTTACTGCAATATCATTCTTGGGGACCTCTTACGAGGGGAGGATATTTTTTCGATACGGCCCCTAATAGGAATCCTTTTATCTCGTTTGGGCAACGTTATCCGCAATTGAACACATTGCTGACAAATGTACCCAATCAATCTACCAGGCATGGATTCGGATCTACTTTGGTCATGTTGCCTCAGTATGAATGGATGTCTTCTTACACAATCACTACTCGGTCTGGTAGATTATTACATGCTAGATCTCTAATCAATTCTCCTCCTGGAAGCATTTGGTTGGGATTATTGAGGGGAAGAGATGCGGACGGATCTACTTGGGGACATGCCGTTCCCATTCTGAGAACTTCTCAAGGGTTAGTGATAATTCCAACAAATGTGCCTACGATGTCGTTGAATACTTACATTCAAAATTTAGCACCTACTACAGATCCAAACGAGGTAATAAATAGGCTAGAAAATAGAAGTACTCTGACAGAGCTTATAACCATACAGCCGGTAAGACTTTACGATGTTTCTTTTAGTCTCACGGTTTCTAGTAGAGATTGCACTGGAGATGGGGAAGGTAGAAGGGGTTCAGGAAGATATCCAATCAGTTCATTGATAAATCAATGTTCGGGGGGTAGATGTATTCTGCAGTAAGCCAATGATAAAGAGAGAAGAATATACTCTCTCCATGTATTAACAAAAAAGCCGTTGGCGTAGATAACAATTTTATAAATAATAGATCTGCGCCAACGTTACAAGAAAACCTTTTATAAATAGAGTTGTTGAAAAAATTCCATAGCTCAGATCAACAAAATTGTTTCTATCGATCGTTTCCATGAAATAGAAACAGATGGATAAAATCGTTTTGTAAATATGAATTTTTTCACTAACTCTATTAAATTATCTAAATAACTCTTATATTCAAAAAGTAAATACACGTTAGTTTTATTTTCAGGTTTGAGAAGAATTTGAAACAATAGATCTGTTTGTTTGAGTTTTTCTGAAGTAAAACTGGATTCGGAAGTTCTAAATTTTCTAAATTAATAATTGGTGTGGTAGTGTACTTTTAAAAAATATGTCTGCTTTTTTTATTCTAAAAAGTTACTCGAATCAATTGATTGTTGAATCAAATTTCTGTATGAAATCTCTGCTTTGTGATCTCTATCAAATCAACAACTCTAATTTATAAAGACTTACTTTTAGTAATTTTTTTTTCTTTAATTCACTGCTTGAGTAGTTGAATCCTGTATATAAAAGATTACTAAAGTTCTAATGTGTTTCTATTAAACTTATGTCGAATTAATTTTTTATTTGATGTTTAATTAAGTAAGCATAACGTGTCATTAGTAAATGGTTTTTAATTTCTTTTTATTAGAATATTCTAAATAATAGAAGATTTCTTATTAAAAATCCTAAAAGAATAATAAAAGCTATAAATGACGTCGTATGCTTCCATTCAATTGAGATGATCATCCTGCCCTACTTAGGGCTATAGAGTTTTATCTCTAAAGTTAGGTTCGTCTTCAAATTGATTCTATGAAGATGACACGTGCAGAATAACTAGTTCGAACAGAATTTGTTAAGAATGTCGTGTTTGTCCTATATGTTTTATGGTTGTGTGACGACGTCTTAATTTTTCAAAAGAGTGGAGGTAAAAAATGGGTCGTTGGATCGCCCTAAAGGTAGTTTTGTTAGTCTTGATTGGAATTGGTTTTGAGTATGGGATCAATCATACATCAATAGATGCCTCATCAAAGAGTGGTTACTCGATAGCTCAAAAACCTACCGATCAGCCAAAAGATAAACCTATTAACATCGTTACGCATGATGGGAAAACGTATTGTTATTCTCCTGTTTTTACTAAAGGTGAAGGTTACGTTTGGATTGAAAAGTGTGGGGATAAGACTGCTAAAGCAAGATACGATGTGTTTCAAAGGATTTCGTATAACATCAATAATACGTGGTTATGTATTACTGCTCCAGAGACAGTAATTAAAGGAAATGCAAAATGAGATTATGTAAATCTTAGGCCTTGTGCTATCAATGATTCTTTGCAGAGATGGATCGTAAAAGATAAAGCCTTTTGGACTGCTGATGGAAAATATCGTTTGAAGAATGTGAATTGGTACGGTTATATTTCTAGAAACTCTGGAGATAACTACAATCATACCTTAGATTCTTCCATGGATGATTGGGTTAAAACAGTAGCTACTCCTGGAAACATCAGTATTCTGACTTCCATTTCTTGGAATTCAAGTTGGGGAGATGGGATTTGGGATACAAGTATGGCGCCTAGTGTTTACTTTATTCATTCCAAAGGTTCAAGTAGGAATATTACATCTCTCTATTACAATCCTGAAAGGGGACATATTGCACAGTATGATTCTTCAAGTGGTCTTCTCAGTTGTATGTATTCTAAAATGATAGATAAATATGATTGGAATTGGGTTAAATGGGGATCGTGTAGTGACGCACCTATTAAAAAAGAGAATCCAGCTTATTGGAACGTTTATTTTGTAGCAAATGCAGGAGGGATGATCACAGATTATAAGGGGAATATTTTAAGAGTTACTAAGGAAGGACCCAATTGGGGCGTTGCCTATACAGTTAAACCCGGTTATTTGGAAAAGGATACTACCAATAGTCCTACTTCTGTGTTTACTGTCGATGTAGATTTACTGAAATGGATACGTTATACTACTAGTAATCTTGGAAAGACGGATCAATATTGCCCAGCAGGCAAGAAAGAAAGTAATGCATATAAAAGAGTAAAAAGGAACTTACCATCTGATTTTCGATTAACAGGTGCTTGGATTCAAAGACTTTATGATATAGCTAGATCAGCCACGTTTCAATCTGCGAGTCCTGGTGCAATTCCGCAGAGACGTGGATCATGTGGTGTTTGTATGCTTCATAGTTTTCAAATGATAGCGGAACTAATGGAGTATCATTCTAGAGGGCCTCTTACGAGTGGAGGATACTTTTTCAACACAGCTTCTAATAGAGATCCCTTTCTTTCGTTTAGTCAACGTTATCCAGATTTGGACAGATTGTTGACAAACGTACCTGTCGATTATGCTAATAGAGGTAGAGTGCTCGCATTCGCATCTACTATGATTATGTTGCCTCAGTATGAATGGGAGTCCTCTTCTCCGCTTACTACTCGATCTGATATACAATCTCACATTAGATCGCTTATCAATTCTCCTCCTGGAAGCATTTGGTTGGGATTATTAAGAAGGCAACGTGCAAACGGATCTATTTCGGGGCATGCCGTTCCTATTTTGAGAACCTCTCAAGGGTTAGTAGTAATTCCAACAAATATGCCTACGGCATCGTTGAATACCTACATTCAAAATTTAGCACCTACTACAGATCCAAACGAGGTAATTGCTCGTATGGAAGAAGGAAGGACTTTGACATTACTTACAACCATACGGCCGGTAGGGACTTATGATGTTCCTTTTAGTCTCACGGTTTCTAGTAGAGATTGTACTGGAGATGGGACGACAGAAGGGGTTCAGGAAGATATCCAACCAGTTCATTGATAAATCAATGTTCGGGGGGAAGATGTATTCTGCAGTAAGCCAATAATGAAGAGAGAAGAATAAACTCTCTCCATGTCTTAACAAAAAGAGCCGTTGGCGTAGATAACAAAAATATAAATAATAAATCTACGTCAACGTTACAAAAAACCTTTTTCGCAAGTAAACTTTTTATAAATAGAGATGTTGAAAAAATTCCATAGTTCAGATCAACAAAATTGTTTTCATCGACCGTTTCCATGAAATAGAAACAGATGAAAAATTCATTTTTCAACAATTCTAATATAAAAAACCAATCTCTATAAAATCAAAAGATAAAAATTTTAAAAATTAAGTTTCTTCATAAAATCATAGTTAGGTGGTAAATTTCATTTTATAAATGAAAAAGATTTATAAAATAATGTAACTCGATATTCAAATAAAACTGAATCAGTTTTTGGAACTTAAAAAATATAAATTTAAACTGACCTATTTCTGAATTTAGAGTTATATAAATATGTAATGGTTTTAAATTTGGAGTATGTCAGAAGTTATTATATTAAATTTACATTATTTAGAATAATCTGATGTTTTTTAATTTATCTTTCAATTCTATTTCTTTTAGATAAAACAAGTCTATTTTAAAATTTCGGAGATAACGTCTTTTAAAATGTTACTCATTCCTATAAAATTAAGTACTTAAATATTATCACAAAATACCTTCAAGTAAGTTTGATAAATCTAATGTGCAAGAGATTGAAACGTAGGACAATACGCTTTCAAACTAAAGCTGTCTCGCTTCTTGAACTCAATGCATCGGGTCGCGTTGGAAACTAAAGCAGAATGCTTTCTATCATAACCAACCCCGCAAGTATTTGGATCTCAATATAAATCTGTTGGAATTACGACAAATCCTCTGTAAAAAGATCGCCCCCGCCCCACAACGCGATTCATAGAGAGCGTTGTGTTGAGTTTTCA
The DNA here is from genome assembly GCF_000243695.2 of Leptospira kirschneri serovar Cynopteri str. 3522 CT. Lineage (NCBI taxonomy): Bacteria > Pseudomonadati > Spirochaetota > Leptospiria > Leptospirales > Leptospiraceae > Leptospira > Leptospira kirschneri. The sequence goes on from NZ_AHMN02000004.1 coordinate 76,249, forward strand.
ACGCGATTCATAGAGAGCGTTGTGCTTTAGTTTCCCTATTTTTGGTGGCAACTCAATGAATTGCTTCCCATGGGTCGCAATTCAGGTGGGAAAATTTGAAAGATTTTTCTTTATCAGAAAAACATACTTTTTGCAAGTAAAAAGCCTCATTCTTGTCAGAACACTTGAAAAATGTGAGTTTTGGATTGCTCGAAGTAACTAAAGCGTAACTCAGTAAAACGCTCTCTACAGATCGCGTTTGAAACTAAAGACGAAATGTTGTATTACGTTTTAAAGAAAAATGATCTATTGTTTTGTAACAAATGTGGATGATTTTTAAAAGGTTTTAAATTCAAATTTATTATACAATAGAATCCTGATTGACTGTCGTTTCGGTTTAGGTAATTTTACCGGAATCTATTTTCCAAAGTAGAAATTGCGGGGATAAAACTTTTAAAAAAAACGATCTCAAAAATGAAACATTACTCGGAACCATAATAGTAAAGTTCCCAATATTTTGTATTGAAACGGTGTTTTACGATTAAAATTCACGGTGCTCAATTTTATAGGTAAAAAACTTTTTTAAGATTGTTTATAAAAAAATTTAAACTTTGTACAAACTTTCAATGAAACACTTGGAACTATAGAATAGAATGTACAAAAATCTGCGTGGAGCCAAAGGATTCGTCTCAAAATTTATGGCGATTTATTGTTATAGGTTTTAGCAAAACGAATGATCTATCGAAAGTTGAATTTGGAAAATACTCGAATTTTGAGGAAGGTATGTATGAAAGTTTTTCGTAATTTGTTTTCTGCGGGAATTCTTGCAGTTGTATTGATGAACTTTTTGTTTATCGGAGCTTGTAAGAAAAAGGAAGATGACGACGATCAGAATAACGCGATTCTTCTTTGGTTAGCGACCCGACCTTATGTGGAACAAAGTAAGACCGGTTTTTTTATTATCGTTCCGAAAGGGATCGCCGAGTGAGGGATATTCAAATGAAAAGATTACTTTTTATTTTTGCGTTAGTCGCCTTTTTAGGATTGGGACTTAGTTTTCGTACGGACAGAGTTCCTTTTTTTGTGAGAGAAGATTCTCCCAAGCCGTTTCCTGTACGTTTAGAGTTATTACAACCTTTGAAAGCGAATGCAGATAATTGGGGGTTTGTGCGCCAGTCTGCAACTTGGGCTAGAGGGAATTCTCTTTTTATGGACGAATTGATTGCTGGGATTCGAAAAAATTTTCCTGCGGGAAGTACTGCGAATATCACTTTAGCAAATCAGAATTTTAACGGACAATCTTATACTCTACGTTTGAAATTGAATTCGGGAAACGTATCGTATCAACCGAGTACCTTGGGAAGTACGGTTTCTTATACGAACTTTTTTGAACTTCGTTCCTCTTCTGATAATCAGCCGGCTCTTCAGCTTTTTTTTGATGATGATCCTAGAAGTGTTTCCGGAGATGGGGCCGTTCTTGTATATCAATTGAGTAGACTCGATCCGACTCAATGGGCGGGGGCGACTGCAATTATAGAGAGTTATGTGGTTCAGCCGGTCATCACTGGATTTTCAAATCAGGGTTTAATTCAAACCTACTCTTGGAAAGGACCTTTGGGTGCCGATGCACTTGGACAAGATGCGGACACGGGTAGGGTAATTTTAGAAGAGATGGATAATCGTACTGTGTTTTGTTTTAAATCTGTTGTAAGTTTTCATGGAACCACCGATTTAGTTCCGATCAATGCGGGAACACAAGCGCTTGGTTATGCACATAATCAAGGGCTTTGTCCGGGAGCGGGAAAAGAGTATTATAAACTTGCTTATAGCCAAAAACTTGATGGAAGTTTGAACGTGACTGCTAAAGCTGGATTGGAGCAAACCACGATTACTTCTGGACAAGCGATTACTTGTAATTCGACTGTAAGTCAATTTGTGAATTTTACTCCCGCCTATGGTCTTTTTAATTTTAACGGATTTATTTCGGAAGGGGTTGCGGCAAATGCGATTCCTTCGGACTTTATCCAAGCGACACGAGTGGATGGGTTGTATGATAGAGTTGGAACCGTAGGTAAATCCAGCGCGACTACAAGTCCTACCGCTTCTAGTTGGGATACTTTAACAAAAGCTTATATAGATTCGATTACGATTAACTTTGGAAACGTTCCTTAGTAGAATATAAATTTTGTTTTTAAAGCCTCTCATCGAGAGGCTTTTTTTAAAGAAGGAGGTTTAGGAACAATTTTTATTATTCGTACGGACGTATAAAATGATACTATAACTTGTTTTAAAACTTAGAATAGAGTTATTGAAAATTTCACAGCTAACGTGAGTTTGGCGCAAGAAAATGAGAAAGAATTTTCTAAAAGTAAAAGTTTCTACAATTTTAGAGTTTGAACTATAAAATAACGGTTTGTATTTGTAAAATTTCTTATAAAATAAATATTTTATAAACACCTTTAAAACGTAAACTGAGATTTTATTATTGAGTTTTTAATGCAGTTTTTATATTAGAGTTGTTGAAAAATTAATTCTTAATCTGTTTGTATTGGATTGAATGGACAATTGAAGCAATTTTACGAATTTTCACTATGGAATTTTTCAACAACTCTATTTAACTTTTTTACGGAAAAACTTAGTATTATAAAAAATTAATTTTTCTTTTAGTTCATTTAAAAATAAATTCTATATAATAAATTCATAAAATAACGTTAGTTCTGTATAACGCGAAGAAAGTGATCGATGCGAGAGAACTTTAGCAGAACGGCTCTTATCATAACCAACTCCACAAGTATTTGGATCTCAATATAAACCTGTCGGAATTACGACAAATCCTCTGTAAAAAGATCGGCCCCACAACGCGACCCATAGGAAAGCGTTGTGCTGAGTTTCCAACGCGACCCTGCAGAGCGACCCTTAGGGAGTGATGCATTGAGTTTCAGGAAAGCGTTGTGCTGAGTTTCCAACGCGACCCTGCAGAGCGACCCTTAGGGAGTGATGCATTGAGTTTCAGGAAAGTGTTGTGCTGAGTTTCCAACGCGACCTGCAGAGCGACCCAGGAAGCTCAGCGAATGCCTCTCTAAGGATCGGCATTCAGGGAGTGATGCATTGAGTTTCAGGAAAGCGTTGTGCTTTAGTTTCCCTATTTTTGGTGGCAACTCAATGAATTGCTTCCCATGGATCGCAATTCAGGTGGGAAAATTTGAAAGATTTTTCTTTATCAGAAAAACATACTTTTCGCAAGTAAAAAGCCTCATTCTTGTCGGAACACTTGAAAAATGTGAGTTCTTTAACGCGACCTGTCGAACGACCCATGGGGAGTGAGACGCTGAGTTTCCAGAGCGACTCAGGACGCTCCCTCTCTAAGGATCGGCATTCAGGGAACGTGCATTGAGTTTGAGAAAGCGTTTTGCTTTAGTTCAATTCTGATTCTAAAATTCTATTCAACTGTGTGGTTGGTTATGGGCTCTTATGGATCCGCGTTCTATATTGAAACTAAAGACAAAATATCGTATTAAGTTTCTTTTATGCAATTTATTGACTAGGGCTAAAGAACTCGGTCCGGCTGCCAATGGCAAGCCGGATTTGCTCAATCTTTCTTACACTACTCACGTTAAAATAAAACCTCTGTTTATTTCTCTGAAACTTTAAGCGGTTCTTCTAAGAATTTCACCTACTGGGTCGATTTCCTGAGAAAAAGCGAAATAGGTTCTATACGTAAAAAACCAAATTGTGGAAATCACACTTAGAGCGAGAGTACCTAACGTAATACTCATTTCCGCCGAAAGAGCGTAAGCGCCTCCGACTAAAACGACTAAACGGACCGGTTCTACAAAAAGAGCCCAACGTCTTTTTTCTAAGATTCCACCAATTGTCAAAAGAGAAATCAAAGAGACAAAACTAATGACACTTATATTGAACCAAGGAAGGGATTGAACTTTAACGAGCATTCCGAATGTAAGCACTACGGAAAGGATAAACCAAACGAGAGAATATAAACTTAAACCTTTAGGAAGGTCTATATCAAATTTATGGAATGTTTTTGTAGAAACTTCAGGAATCGGATACTGACCTCCGAGTTCTTTTGGTCTCCAGCCTGGAACTGCAAAAAAGACCTTAAACTTATCCGACCAGCGAGGACAATTCCAAGCGAGTTCGATCATTTCCCACCAATAGTGAAGATTAGCCCAAATCGGATTAAAACTACGCAGAGGTTTAACGGTTCCGTAAACAGGTTCTTCGGATTCAGGTTCAAAGGTTCCGAACCATTTGTCAAAAACGATCAAAGTTCCTCCATGGTTTCTATCGATATATTTGGGATTGATTCCGTGGTGAACCCTATGATGAGAAGGAGTATTAAAAATCGCTTCGAACCAACGAGGAAATTTATCGATCGCTTTAGTATGAATCCAGAATTGATAAATAAGATTGAGTTGTCCGTTTAAAAGCATCACTACCGGAGAAAAACCGATCAAAGCCAGAGGAAGATAGAAAATCCAAGTAAAAAAACCGTGAAAACTCGCCTGTCTGAGAGCGACTGTGAGATTGTATTCTTCACTTTGATGATGTACAACGTGCCCTGCCCAAAGAAAGTTGATCTCGTGACTCAAACGATGAGCCCAGTAATAGGCGAAGTCGTAACCGATAAAACAAAAAATCCAAACTGTTACTATAAGAATCCAAGCCCAAGTATAAGAGCTAAGTCCTAACATTCCATTTGGAAAAATGGAAATGGCTTCGCTTGGCCAAGAAGGAAGATTGAAAATCCTAAAATTTTGATAAATGTAAAAATAAGCTGCTAAAGTAACGGTTTTAGAAAAAACTCCCACGACCTGACTTGCGGTTCCTGCAGACAAATCGTTGATGGAATCGTTTAAACGATAGAGTTTACGTTTGTGATATGTGGAGAATCCAATTTCCAAAAAGATCAATAAAAAGAAAAACGGAATTGCGATCGTGACAAGATTGATTTCCATAGAGCCATCCCAGTAAGTTCTACTTTAAGTTTATTCTTCTAATTCGTTCGAGGTCAATTCAAAAACATTGTTTAGGAAGGATCGTTTTAATATCACGATCGTTATATGAAATACAAACATCCTAAATTAGAATGTCGTGTAACAAAGCTTAGTAGATTAACTTGAACACAGTGACTCTACATTTAGACCTGAAAATTTTCACCTAACGTGAGTAGGAAGTAAGAAAATCAGGACTCTTTAGTTTTTGTCAATACATTATATGCAGAAAACGTAATGTAATATTTCACCTTAAATTTCAATATAAAACGCGACGCTTTAGTTTGAGAGAGTTTTGCTTTAGTTTCCAGAGCATCGATCTCTTTCACGTTTATCGAACTCATGTCTTACTACTCGGGCACATGAAAATAATACTATGCTAATGTGATGAGAGTGTGAGAAAGAATTTTTTAAAAGTATGAGTTCCTACAATTTAAGAATTTATTCGTAAAATCGTGATTTTGTGGTAGTTCCCACATTTAAAGAATCGATCTATAAAGTTCAGATTTCAACTTTTTTCAGAATCTGGGTTTCTTACGTCCTGTTCACATTTATGCTATATAAAATCGAATACCGTTAAATCTTTATCGTAAAACACTGTTTCAGTGCAAAATATTGGGTATTTTATTCTATAGTTCTTGAGTAAGATTATTTCAAAATTTAGGATTGGTTTCAAAAAAATAAAAGTTCTAGATTAGATATAATTTTTTGAGAACTTCTAAGTCTTGGATAAAATCGACCGTTAATTTTTATTATCGTTTTTATATGTCCGGGTAGTAAGTCGATATTTTCTAAGATTCAATCTGTTTGTGATCGTGGCATTTGGATTATCTGTTTCAATGACTTCGCCTCGTAAAACCATCGGTGCTACCGCTTCAAGCACTATACCACGATTGTAAAACGAATCTTTAAGACCGATTCGTTTTACAAGTTCCGGTAACGTCAAAACACCTCTTGCAGTTTCAAGTTTTTGGCGAATTAGCGGCTCGAATTTTTTTCTGCGTCGATTCACTAGTCGATCCACCATCTTATGAATTACCAATTCCCAAATAAAATGAATTATTTTTATAGTGATTGGGTCCATGATGAATTTACGTTAAAATAGATTTTAATTTTTATGAGAATCGAAAAACCAAAAATCGACTGGACGCCTATTCTTTTAGGATTTTATAAAGTTCCCTTGGAATAAGCGTTTTATGGATGATCCGTGTTAGAAAGATTTTAGTTTTTAGAATCAGTTTTCATTCAAATTTACTTTAGTTCTAACGAACATAAAAAATTGAATCAATCTAAACGAAATTGATTCATAGGAAACTTTTGAGTCATTTCTTGGATGCCGCCTTTGACTTTCGTTCTATTCTTGTCATCGTTTGGATGATCTAAAAAGTCGCAGATTAAATTTCCCACGATTTCCATATCTGCAGGTTTGAGGCCTCGAGTTGTCAGTGCGGGAGTTCCTAGGCGAATTCCGGAAGCGACCGCGGGAGGATTTTTATCAAAAGGAATCGCATTTTTATTTACGGTAATTCCTACTTCGTCCAATCCGTCGGCCGCTTGTGCACCAGTAAGTCCTTTTACGGAAACGTCCAAAAGAACCAGGTGATTGTCCGTTCCACCGCTAACAACTCTGTAACCTCGTTTTACAAAAACTTCCGCTAAAGTTTTGGCGTTTGCAAGAACGGTTTCAATATATTTTTTATAGTCTGGTTGAAGGGCTTCTTGAAACGCCACTGCCTTGGCCGCGATCACATGCATCAAAGGTCCACCTTGAATTCCTGGAAAAACGCGAGAGTTTAGTACTTTCTCATTTTCTAATGTAGAAAGAATTAGCCCGCCTCTAGGACCTCTTAAGGTTTTGTGAGTGGTGGTAGTCACAAAATCAAACATACCAATCGGAGAAGGATGATAATCAGTAGCAACAAGACCCGAAATATGAGCGATGTCCGCCATTAACTTCGCGCCTACTTCTTTTGCAATCTCAGCAAACTTAGAAAAGTCGATCGTTCTCGCATAGGCGGAAGCTCCTGCAACGATTAGTTTTGGTTTATGTTCTCTTGCGAGTTTTGCAATTTCGTCGTAGTTGATAGTCTCGGTTTTGGGATCTACGCCATAGGGAATTGGTTTATAAATTTTTCCGCTTACGTTGACAGGAGAACCGTGAGTCAAATGACCTCCGTGAGCAAGATTCATTCCTAAAAAAGAATCTCCCGGTTCTAAACAGGCAAGAAAAACGGCCATGTTTGCTTGAGCGCCGGAGTGAGGTTGAACGTTTGCATATTGAGCGCCAAAAAGTTTTTTTGCTCTTTCGATGGCGAGTGTTTCCACTACGTCAGCGTTATGACAACCGTTGTAATATCTTTTGCCCGGATAACCTTCGGCGTATTTATTCGTGAGCGTGGATGTATAAGCTTCCAGAACGGCTCTGGAAACGAAATTTTCAGAGGCGATCATTTCCAGGTTATTTTCCTGTCTTTCGTCCTCTTTTTTTAATGCTGCAAATATCTCTGGGTCTGCTTTTGGAAGAAACTGCATCTGGGCCTTCTTTCTGATAGTTCCGAGTAAAAGTCCGATTTAGTCTCTGAAGATAAAATCCATCCTAGAATATTTGTTTTCGAAAAGCAGTTTTGCTTCTTGAAATACAACTTTCTGAAATCGGAGATCACTCTCTGAGCCCATTTTGGAAAGACCCAAGGATTCGGCAAATACATGAGATAGATCCTGACCAAATTTTACGGTAGAAAAATCTTCCGGAAGAGAGGTCACAAAATCGGTATGTTTTCTATTTTTTCTGTATTCCGGTTCTTCGGGTGGATGTTTGAGTAATTTGGAAACTCTTTCGATCAGAGAAGGTTTCAAAATTAAGGTTCCATGATGAACGACCGCACCTTTTTTTCGAAACTGAGCGTTTCCTGAAATTTTTTTTTCCAGACCATTTTCTAACACCGCGAGATCCGATTTTCCACGGAAAGAAGCGTCTAACGTTTGTCTTTTTAATGTTTCTAATACTAAACTTAGAAAATAATCGTAGGATTCTTTTACCTTGTAGAGTTCTGGTTTTACGTCTAAAGAAATGAAAAACGTAAAGTTCAGATTTTCTTGTGGATGATGAACTACGGTTCCGCCTCCGCTGGCCCTTCTTACGATTGCAGGAAATTCTTTTGTAAAACTGTTTTGATCTTCTATTTTAGAATCGGATTTGAAACTTTCTATTTTCGTTTTTTGATCGTTTTCGAAGATTTCCTGTTTCAAATTAGAGTGAAAATTTTTTGTCGGTTTTTGGAAAACGTTATCGTTTTGATTTTGAACTAAGTTCTGATTTTTTTCTGATTCTAAATCCTTCGACAAAATCTTTTTACTAAGTTCGGATTCTTGAAAGTGTTGAAGTATTTCCGGTAGTATTGTATCTTCCGCTTTTTCGGAAAGTCCGAGTACAATGGAAAATGAATTTTTCCAGATTCTAAGTCCCGCTCCATATCCTGAAGAAACAAGATGAAGCCCGATTGCTTCTTCGATTGCAAGGTTAAACGCCGCAGATCGGAGAGAATTTTGAACGAATGAAAAAGTACGCATCTAAACGGTTTCCATTTGCAAGTTATGGATTCTTAAGTTTTTACGCAATCGGAATGATTGTTTGGCTGTAGTTCCGACCTAAGTTTTACTATTAAATTCTTGTGATTTGTAATAGCTCCTACGTTTTTCAAATATGGCTGTAGTTCCGACCTAAGTTTTAGTATTAAATTCTTGTGATTTGTAATAGTTCCTACGTTTTTCAAATTTGAAGCTAAAGAGCCCGGTCCGGCAACGCCGGATTCACCCAAACTTTTTTACGTAAAATTTCACACTATTGAAGCGTAAACGATTGTGTTAGTTTATTATATAATTCTTTCTAAAAACAAAAATAAAAGAAAGAGTAAAAAGGAATCCTAATATAGCGACTAAACCCAAAAGAGAACGTTCTGTAGACCAGGTTCCGTTTTCTATCTTTCGATTCACTTTCTGTGTTTCCATATCAAGAATCGGCGCTCCACCAGAGACCGAAATAGAGACCTCAAATTTAGGAGAAGGATAACTTACCTTAAACGCTTTCATGTCGGAGGGCACGTCTTCCAGGATTCTTTCTTGTTTAGAAGCACCTATAAAGGAAATTTCCATATCCTGCGGTTTTGAAAAAATGGCTCTAAAACCTTCTTCTTTTTCGGTGAGCATTCTATCTTTGAACGTAACCGTGGAAAGATTACTTGCTGGAATCGTATAAGAAATTTGTAATTCAGAATTTCCAGGAAGAATTGCTCTATCCAATAATTTTCCGTTTGGCCCGTCTCGAAAGGAGAGGGGAATCGGCATTCTGGAATCCCCTTGAGTCAGTTGCCCCATCACTTCGGTCGCTTCGGATGGAACAAAAATTTCAAAAAGGTTTTGTTCATCCTGAAAACTTTTAGGGGGAATTGTATTATTAGATATTAGAAAAATCTTAAATACTCTTAGAAAGTCTCTCCCCCTGGAAATCTGCATGGCCGATCTGGTTCTTAAAAAAGATTTATCTTTGGTTTTTTCGTAGACTACTATTTCCTGAATTCCAGAGCGAAGAACAGGAACCGGAGGAACCATCTTGTTATAATTTACACCTTCGTATTTGGCTTGAAGAAGAATTGGAGTTTGATCCGGGACGGAAAGTTTTGGTATGACGAAAGAACCATTGGAAGGTCCAATTTCTTTAATTGGAATCATACCTTGTTGAAGTGCAATAACCTTAAGAGATTCTATGTTGCCTTCCTTGCCGGTTGTACCGTTTTTGATACGGATTTTAAGATCCAGTTCTTCCGAATCAGTTGGTGATTGGATTAAAAAAAGAAGGAATAAAATCTTAAAGAATGTCTTCATTTTAGGTTTTAGAACCAATTTAATTTTACCCTTTCAAAAAGAAAATCCTTTACACCCACTTTTCTTTTCCTTAGTTGTATTCTCTTTGAAATATGCATCTTCCGTTTAGAAATTTCTTAAGGAGATTCCAATGGGTTGGTTGAAAAAAATAACGGCGATATTAGGAATTCTTTTCGGAAGTCTTTTGATTTTGATTTATGTAATCACGTATCATCCGGATCAGGCGGAGCCTGCGGAGATTGTATGTAATGAGAACGCACCAATCTTAAAAGAGAATTCTAAGATCAAAGTATTGGTCTGGAATGTACAATATCTCGCCGGAAAAAAAAGGATTTTTTGGTATGATCTGCCTAAGGGAGATGGACCGGACACAGGACCTTCCAGAGAGGAAATCGAAGAAACACTTAAAAAAGTAACCGACTACGTTCGATCGGAAGATCCGGATGTGATACTTTTTCAAGAACTTCATGACGGAGCAGAAAATACGTTTCGTGAAGATCAGTTGGAAAGAATTCTTTCTAAGATCGGGTCCGCTTATGTTTGTAGAAGTGAGGCCTTTTACTGGAAATCTACTTTTGTTCCACATCCTAAAATTTTGGGAAGTGTGGGTATGAAACTGGCAACGATCAGTAAATATAAAATTTCTGATGGGATTAGACATTCTTTGCCTTTGATGCCTGCGGATCCTATCTCTACTCAGTTCAATTTGAAGAGGGCGATCCTTCAAAATGATTTACCGATTGAAGGTGGGGATAAATTTACGATATTAAATACTCATCTAGATGCGTTTTCACAAGGAACAGATACGATGCATCGGCAGGTGGAAACGATTACCGGTTTATTAAAAGAACTGGATCTTGCAGGGCATTATTGGGTTTTGGGAGGAGATTTTAATCTTCTTCCTCCTGGATTTGATCGAAAGTCCATGCATCCTAATGGAGCTTTTTTTTATTCGGATGAACAAGAAATCAAACCTCTTTTTGACAGATGGAATTCCGCCGTTCCATTCAAGATTTTGAATGGACCTGAGAAAGAAAAATATTACACATACTATCCGAATGATCCTGCGATTGGAAAGCCGGATAGAACCATCGATTATATATTTTATTCTTCTAATTTAAAACAGACAGGATATAAAGTGGATCAGAAAGATATTCTTTGGACCATTTCGGATCATTTTCCTCAGATAGGAATTTATCAAACGACTCAAACACAGTAGAATGATTTTACTAAAATCGTTTGATAAACGCGTTAGAGTTTTTGAAAAGTTAATTTTCTTTTGTTTCTTGTTCATTCAAATAAAATGGATACGCCGTTTGTTATTTGTCCCTAGTAAAATTGAGTATCCTTAAATGTTGTTGTAAAAAGTCGATTCACGTGAGTTCGGTATAACAAGAAAAGGGCTGATGCGGGAGAACTCAAGCAGAACATTTTTCTATAGATCATGTTCTAATTGCAAAACGGGGAGCGGGTAATTTTTTGGATAAAAGATCAAAAGAACTTGGAAAAAACGGATATGAGACCTTTTAAAATATTAGGAATTCAGCAGGTTGCGGTAGGCGGAGAAGACAAAAAAAAATTAGAAACGTTTTGGGTGGATATACTCGGACTTGAAAAAACAGGGACGTTTCGAAGTGAAAAAGAGAATGTTGACGAGGATATTCTCAGAATGGGTAAGGGCGCCTATGCTGTCGAAGTAGATATTATGCAGCCGATTGATGTAAATAAAAGTCCGAAAGTACACGAACCGAAACTCAATCATATAGGACTTTGGGTGGATGATATTCATAAGGCAGTGGAATGGCTGACCGTAAAAGGAGTTCGTTTTACTCCGGGTGGGATCCGTAAAGGCGCGGCAGGATACGACGTATGTTTTATTCATCCTAAAGGAAACGAAGAATTTCCGTATTCCTCTGAGGGGGTGCTCGTAGAACTTGTACAAGCCCCTGCAGATGTAATCAAGGCACTGAGCTAAAAATTTTTAACGCTGCCGAAATCGTCCGTTTGAAGTAATTCTAAGTTTCTGTTTTTGCGATTCTAAACGAATTGTCGTAATTGTTATTGTGGTTTTTGGAATATTTTAATTTTATAATATATTGATTTTTTTATAAATTTTTATAGATGAGCATTTTGTTTGGGTGGCCTGCGTGCACGAACGTCTATATTTTTTGTCTTAGACTTTGTAGAGAATCTAAAATAACGTGAGCAGGGCGTAAGAAAACCATAATTCTGAAAAAAGTTGAATCTGAACTTTGTAGATCGATTCTTTAAATGTAGGAACTACTGCGAAATTTTGTTCGGAAAAGTATGATTTAAAATCATATGAGTTCGATATAACGCGAAAGGGATCGATGAATGAACTAAAGCACAACGCTCTCTATCATGACCAACCTCACAAGTATTTAGATTTCAATATAGATCTGTCGGAATTACGACAAATCCTCTGTAAAAACTGAGTTCCCACCCTTATTTTTGGGTGGGGCAGAAGTTCGGAAGACTTTTCTCTATCAGAAAAACATACTTTTTGCAAGTAAAAAGACTCATTCTTGTCGGAACACTTGAATAATGTGCATTTTTATCCTTCTGATTCTAAAATCTTCTTTCAACTTGTGGGTAAGGTGATGGCTCTCTATGAATCGCGTTGTGGGGTCAAGTTATTGGTATTTTATGAAAATTGAATCTGATTCTAAAATTTCACAATAACTTGACCGAAGTTAAAGAGCCTGGTCCGGCTGCCTGTGGCAAGCCGGATTCGCCCTAATTTTATTACGTAGAACTCACGTTAAAATCGCAAAAAAGATAAAAAGAGACTTAATCTGTAGGAACTACCACAATTTAAAAAATAGAAGTTTATAACTGTCGTATTCAAGTGTGGGAACTCTCACAAATCCTAAAAATTCGTCTCAAAAACTTAGAATAAAATCATTTTTGAATCTTCAATAAAATGTGGTAGTTCCTACAAAAACCGCGATTTACCAATTTTTAGCATTCTTTTGTTATTAAAATTTCTATGTGAGTTCCCACAGTTTTACGAGATGAAAACGTTTCACTTCTATTGACGTTAGACAGTTTCTAAAACAAAGGCTATGGTCAAAACAAGTGGCGATTGAGACAAAATAGAAAGAAGTTTTTTAAAGATATTTTTAGAAACGAATCGAAGAAAAGTAGATTCAAAAAATCACTTTTTACTTAAAAGAAAAAAGGTTTTCATTGGGCCCTTACCCTTGACCGAAATTACACCTCTTTCTTCAAATAAAAATAAGTCTTTAAGAGATTCATAAACCGCTTCGGAGCAATGAATTTTGCCGGGTTCTCCGTGTGATTCCATTCTAGAAGCTGTGTTCACGGAATCTCCCCAAAGATCATAAACGAATTTATTCTTACCGATTACGCCAGCCACAACGTCTCCCGTATGAATACCGATTCGAATGTTAAATTCGTACTTCCAGGATTTCTGAAGATCTTTAAGCCCCTGAATCATATCAATTCCGGCTAACGCGATTTTTTCGGCGTGGTCTTCGGTTACGATCGGAATTCCGCCCGCCATCATATAACAGTCTCCTATGGTTTTAATTTTTTCGAGCTGATATTTACTGGCGATGTCATCGAAACAGGTGAAAATCTGATTTAAAATTTCTACAAGTTGATTGGGAGTAGGGATTTGTGTAGCAAGTTTGGAAAAACCTACAATGTCCGCGAATAAAACGGTGGACTTCTTAATATAGTCCGCGATTACAACTTCTCCCGCCTTGAGTCTTTCCGCAGTAGATTTAGGAAGAATGTTGAGCAAAAGACTTTCCGATTTTTGTCTTTCTTTTTCCAGACCTTTGTTTAGAATATTAATCTTTTCTAAAGAATCTTTAAGTTCTCTGTTTCTTTTGGAAAGGTTTTTATATGCGTCTGCGTTATCCACTCCTATAGCTACGTAGTTAGCCAGAGTCCTAAGGATGTTGAGTTTGTTTTCGTTAAATTCGTTTTTATTAAAACTCTGAATGGTCAGGATTCCGATAAACCTTTCTTCTACTTTTAAAGGAAGATAAACCACTGAATTTGTTTTTTCTCCAAAATGTTTTTGGATGACGGAAATATATCCAGGAAAATCCTTTTCTAGATCATTTGTGATTAGCTCTTGATTGTTATGATAACAAAAAGAAGAAGGATTGTCCTCGGTAAGAGAATCCACAGTAGGAGCGGGTGTATAACGACCTTCGATCAGACTGAACTTATATTTGATTTCGTTTTTTCCTTCTTCGATGATACCGAACGCTAAAACGTCCATAGAAAGCATCGATTTAGTATTTTCGTAAACGGAAGTCAAAATGATTTTAGGTTCCAAGCTGGCCGTTATCATCTGACCTATTTCACTCAACTGTTTTAGGTTTTGATAGGAAGAAACAAGTCTTTGATTGGAATCCTGAAGTTCCGTTTGGGTCTTGATCAAACGATTCTGGGTTGAATCTCCGATCTTCATAAGTTTAGAAGATTGTTTTAGAAGGGATTCGTATGCTTCTCCGATTTTTCTCAGTTCTTCTATAAGGTTTTCCTTATCTAGAGAATCGTTATTATCTAGGATTTCGTTGACTTCGTTTAACAATTGAAATTCATTTTCAAAAAAGGAATTGAAGTCTTTTTGTTCCATGTAATTTTCTAAAGCCACGTTATATTTAATTGTAGGACTTGAGTTCGAATGGAAGGGAAAGATCGGATGAAAATTCTTCACCGGTTTCTTGCATATCGTCGTCGTCCTCTTTATATAACCAGAGTACTCTTACCTTACCGTTTTGATCGTGGTATTTTTGAAGAGAATCCAGAATATCCATGATAACCTTAGACGAACTTGTATTGAAATAATCCAATTGGAATTTGACCTGAATTTTGGATTTAGAATTCATCGCAGCGTTCAGCCAATCGAAAACGGGTTTATAAAATGCGATCGCATTTTCAGGATAGGATTCTCCTATAATTTCAACAAAACCTTGTTCTGTATCTAAGATGACTTCTGGAGAAGTTTTTGTTTGTTGTATGTGTAATGATTCCATTCTTAATTTTCCTTTGTAAAATATGCAGAAAGCGTGAAGAACGAATGTTTATCGTCTATCGGGGATATGTTGAAAGAAAGAGGTCCGTCCGATTTTCTTGCAATGTCTATCAAACCCACTCCCGCACCCTTGCTATCCTCAGGTCTATTTGAACGTAACTGTTTTTGGTAATAAGTTTTTAACTCATCCCTAGACATAGAATTGATCTTCTCGCATTTCATTTTTAACGATTCTATTTTTTCGTTTAGTACAAGATTTCCCGCAGAAACGTTATAGCCAACTGATTTTTCATTGACCATAATGATACCTACGCCGGTTTCTCTTCCATCTTCGAGAGATTTTCTTTCCGCTGAATAGTGTAACATATTTTGAGCGAGTTCGATAAAAACCGCGAAGATTTTTTTAATTTTAGATTCAGCACTTAAGGAAGTCCGAATCATAGAACCGAACTCCGTTAGTACCTCTTGCGATAGACGACCTTTAAAGGAAACAATGAATTGATAATCGTAGGTGTCTCTATATTGTTTGAACAGATCTAGGGACTTGTTTTCCATCATTTCGTTTTATCATACTCCTATATTTTTATTCGCCTGGTTAGACTCTAAATCCGATTAAGGTTATATCGTCTCTTTGGGCTTCTCCTGCTTGGTATTCATCCAAAAAGGCCGCTAGTTGATTTTTTTGTTCGTATGCGGGCAAAGAGAGAACGTTTTGTAAACGAGCGATTAATCCTTTACTCGTAACTCTTTGTCTTTGTGGATTTGGTTGATCCATAAACCCGTCCGTCGTAAGATAGAACATGGCGGATTGTCCTTTTTCCAATTTCACTTCGTGGGTGGAATACGTTCTTGAAGCTTCTTTTTGTCTTCCACCAATAGAGTGTTTATCTCCTTTGATCTCTTCGATATGGTTACCTTTTGAGAAATAAAGAGGTCTTTTGGCTCCGGCGAATAGTACTTTGTCTTCATCAATTCGACAAAAACAAATATCCATTCCATCCGATGAATTGGCTCCTAAAGTATCTTGTTTTAAGGCTTGACGAACGTTTCTGTTTAAATGTTCTAAAACCTTTCCCGGATCTTTGATCCCCGCTTCATTTACGATTTGGTTGAGCAAAGTATTTCCTATCATTGACATTAACGCACCTGGAACTCCGTGTCCAGTACAATCGACTGCGGCAAGAAAAATTGACCCTTCTTTTTTACTGAACCAATAGAAGTCACCCGAAACGATGTCTTTAGGTCTAAATAAAACGAACTGATCTTTTAAATTTTTTGCAAGAATGTCGTCTGATGGAAGGATCGCTTGCTGAATATTTAAAGAATACGTAATACTATCCGTAATACGCTGGTTCTTAAGTTCAAGGTCCGCGTTAGCTTGAGCCAATTCTCTGGTTCTTTCTCTAACTTTCTCTTCCATATTCGAATAGAGTAATGCGTTGTCTATGGAGATCGCGGCTTGAGAAGAAAGAATGTTCATGATCTGAAGACGGTCGGAAGTAAACGCACCTTCCGAAAGGTTGTTTTCTAAATATAGAATTCCTGAAATTTCTCCTTGTTTAATAACCGGAGTGCAAAGAATCGATTTCGTTTTAAAGTTTTTAATATATTCGTCTTTATTAAACTTCTCGTCTTGGCTTGCGTTTCTTAAAACTAGATTCTCTTTGGTTCTTTCTACGTAATAGATGAGAGAAATTGGAAGATTTTTACTACTTCCGAGAGGAATTCCAGCTAATACTTCTACGTCGTCTTTGGAAATGGAACCTTCGGCTTCTACGTATAGTTTGCCTTCTTTTTTGAGAATGAGAACACCTCTTTGAGCTCCTGCATTTTCGATTACGATTTTCATCAATTTGTCTAAAAGGTTTTCCAGTTTGATTTCTCCCGAAATCGCCGTAGAACTTTTTAGAACCGATTGAAGATCCAGAGTTTGACCCGAATAAATTTCGGTCGCTGTAGAGGTTGTGCTGGAAATTGTTCTATGAGTTCGCAACAAACCAGTTCCTCTTTCTCGGATGAATTCTGGATATTTGGACTTGAGCATACTTTGTTTTAGATTGGCTCCCCAAAGACCGTAACGGTGGTAAGCTTCGTTGATAAATTCTCCCGCGATTTTTACGCTTCCTTTCGAAAGCCAGAATAGAGCCGCGTTTTCGCAGGCGAGGGCTTCGTCGTTTTGAAATTCATTTTTTCTAGCTTCTCGAATTGCTGCTTCGTAAGTTCTTGCTGCCTTCCAGTTTTTATATTCTAATCTTGCCAGTTCCGCTTCTACAAGAAGGTATTTATGATAAAAGTTTTCGGGACAACTTTCCGCCAAGATGAGCAGTTGTTTTTGATTCTCCCGAATTTTTTTAACCAATTCCTTTTTGCGATCTGGAGAAACTTTTTTATAGTTTGCGGCCAAGGCCAAAGAATACAAAAAGTTATATTCGAAAGGACCGTACTGACCTCCTAAATATAGAATCATACCATTGGTTTCTTCGGCTTCTTGAAGTGCTAGTTGGTATTCTCCATACATCAAAAGAGAACGAATCTTCATCACTTTAAAAGTGCAGATAGGCGCCAAACTTTGATGATCGTTGCACAGATCGATATATTCTTTTTCCAGATATTCCGTAGAAGAAAAATCAAGATGACTTCCGGTTTCTCCCCTTAGATTGGAAAGTATGAGTGTGGTTCCCAGGATTGTATCGATTGCAAGATTATTTTTCACTTTTCTGACGAACTTAAGTAGCTCGTTGATTTTAGGTTTTAGAATTTCCAGATTTTTTCCTTGAAATAAAACGTTGGAAGCGTCATTCATCGCGGCATAACTACCGTGTAAAAATTCTCCGGAATCTAAAGCGGATTGAACACATTTGATATTGATTTCTTCCGAAAACTTTAAGTGTTTAACAAAAGAAGAGGAATAGTTGGCGAGAATATTTGCCGCCTTGGTATATCCTCCTGAGTTTATATATTTCTCACTGAGTTTAACCGCAAGTTCGCAAAAATCATAGGCTCCTTTGTAGTCACCTTGGCCCACTAAAACCATACCGTAACAGGAATAACCGTAGGAATCGGAAAGGTTCCCGAATTTCAAAAGAAGATTTGCCATCTTCAAACAGATCACAGGAAAAAGAGCGGGCTCTTTATTGTAAGCCATCGGAATTGCACTGATCAAAAGATTGACTGCCCAGATATGGCTCGGGTCTGTCATCGTAGGAGCGTCTAACAACGATGTTATGTTTCTGTTTTTAAGATTTTTTTTGGCTTCTTCGAGTTCTTTTTTGACCACCTTATCAAAACCGGAAGTTGGAAGTTCTATACCCAGAGGTTTTAACGCTTTGATAACGGTGGGCATGGCTAGGTCGTATTTACCTTGTGCAGAATATTCAATCATCAGCAAGTTATACGCTTCTGCTTGTTCTACAGGAGTTTTTGCCTGTTTTAGAATATTCTGAATCGTTTCCTGAGATTCTTCAAAGTCTCCATTGAGATATAAAACTTCCGCGAGTTCCTTATGAACTGCATAGGAAAGATCGTATTCTTGATTCCAACAGTCCTTTTCGGATTTACAAATAGAGGACAGAAGTTCTTTTGCTTGAACACAATACAATTTGGAAGGTTTATAAGCCGCGGAAAGTTTTGCTTTTTGTGCGGCTTGAAGATTTAACTGAAGTAGTTTTCTTTTTTCGGAATTATCAACGATGAGAGTAGAACCTGTATTCAAATGGTTTACAACGTCGAAGATAGAATCTTCTAAGGTTTTTTCATTGAGGTTTTCGAGAAGAATCCTACCGATTTGAAGACGTAGGGATCGTTTTTGCTCATCGTTTAAAAGTTCATAACTCGCTTGTTGCACTCTATCGTGTTGAAAACGAAATTGAATCGACTTTGCGATTTGAAAATTCTTATCTTGATTTTTTTCGATTTCCACCATGGAATCCACAAGACGATAGTTGTCTCCTATAGGAACGATCAATTCCTCTTGCATAGTTTCCATAAGTGCTTCTGCGGTTTCCTTTAACGTGGCGCCTAAAATTTTGGCCTGGATCGCAAGATCAAAATTACTTCCAATACAAGAAGCGAGTTTCAGGGTTTCTTGGGTTCTAGGAGGAAGTTTTTTGATCCTATTGACGAGTAATTCTACAACGTTATCCGAAATATTTGTGTTTTTAATTTTTTCCAGATTCCAGACCCATCTTCCAGAGTCTGTAAGGTTTCCTTTTTGATAAGAGATGGTTTCTTCTTTGGAAAGTTGTTTTAATAATTCATTGATGAAAAAAGGATTTCCTCTCGTTTTAGAATAGACTATCTCCGCAAAACTCATGGTTTCTTCGGTCGGTCTACGTAAACTATCCGATAAAAGTTCATTTACGTTTTCCAGGCTTAAAGGTTTTAGAAGGATTTTATCTAAACGAAACCCTTCCTTTTCTAAACTGCTGATCAGAGCCGAAAAAGGATGTGTGGAATCTACTTCATTGTCTCTATATGCAAGTATTAGAAAAAGATAATTTACCGAAGCGTCTTCGATCAGGTTTTTGACGAGTTCAAGAGAGGGTGTGTCCGCCCATTGTAAATCGTCTAAAAAGATGGCGAGTGGATGATCTTGGTTCGCAAAGATCTTTATAAAATTCTGAAATACTAAATAAAAGCGGTTTGCGTTTTCCTGGGGACCCAACTCGGTAACTGGAGGTTGTTCTCCTATGATAAACTCGAGTTCCGGTAAAACGTCTGTGATCACTTTTCCGTTTGCACCTAGAGTGTCTCTGATTTTGTTTTTCCATTCTTCGATTCTTTCTGGAGATTCCGTAAGAATTTGTTCGATCAAATTGGAAAAAACTTGGATAATTGCACTAAAAGGAACATTACGATTGTATTGATCGAATTTTCCGGAAATAGAATATCCTTTTGATTCCGTAAGAGGTTTATTGATTTCTTTGACAAGAGAGGATTTACCAACTCCGGAATAACCCGCGATCAAAACGATACTAGGTCTACCAGTTTCTGTCATACGTTTGAATTCGTTTAACAACGCTTCAATGTAGCTTTCTCTACCGTAGAGTTTTTGAGGGATTTTAAATTCGTGAGAATAATCGGTGGAACCCAGCGGAAAAGCGGGGGCGTCTCCGGATTCCAACCATTTGTCTCGGATGATTTCTAAATCGTTTTTGAGTCCTTCGGAGGTCTGGTATCTTTCTTCTGCGGTTTTAGAAAGAAGTTTTAAAACAACGTGAGAAAGCGCTTCCGGAATTTCGCTTCGGATTTTACGGGGATCGACTGGGGATTTTGCAAGATGGAAGTGGACTAACTCCAAAAGGTCTTCGCTTTCAAAAGGAAGTTTTCCGGTAAGAAGTTCATAAAAAGTGACACCTAAGGAATAAAAGTCACTTCTATAATCCACGGAGCGATTCATTCTACCCGTTTGTTCAGGAGAAACGTAGTGAATACTACCTTCTAAACGGTTTGGATTGGACCAGGAACTTTCTTCTTTGGGAAGCCGTGTGGAAATTCCAAAGTCTACGATTCTTAAAACGTTTTCGTCCGGGTTGAATATGATGTTGTCCGGTTTTAGATCTTTATGTATTACCTTTTTATTATGTATTTCTCCGAGTTTTTCCGCGAGGTCGATCGCGATTTTGAAGAAGTCTTTTAGGTTTACAGGTCTTTTTTGAGAAAAATGTTTGAGGGATTGTCCGGGAACGAACTCTAAAATGAGTATAAAACCTTCCGGAATTTTTTCCATTCCGAATGCGCGAATCATTTTTTCAGAAGAAAGATGACTTAAAATTTCATATTCGTTTCTAAGGTTGACCACGGCAGGATGTAATTCGTCTAAAATTGGAATGTATTTGACTACAACCTCTGTTTTGTCCTTTGAACGGACGGCTTTGTAAACCTCCGTGGACGAATCCGTATTCATTCTATCTTTAATTTCGTAACCGTCTATTTTCATATATATTGATTTTCTTATATTCGTTTAAAGACGAAATAAGAGTCCTCCCCAGTAAAACCCGCCTCCGACTGCAGGAGTGAGGAATAAATCTCCTTTTTTGAATTTTCCTTTATA
This sequence comes from Leptospira kirschneri serovar Cynopteri str. 3522 CT, assembly GCF_000243695.2. Classification (NCBI taxonomy): domain Bacteria; kingdom Pseudomonadati; phylum Spirochaetota; class Leptospiria; order Leptospirales; family Leptospiraceae; genus Leptospira; species Leptospira kirschneri. The sequence goes on from NZ_AHMN02000004.1 coordinate 97,211, forward strand.
ATAATATTCTGATAAAACGATAGGGATGGAAGCCGCAGAAGTGTTTCCCACTCTTTCAAAGTTCATTAGAATTTTCTCTTTTGGAAACCGAGTCCTTTTGAGAACGTCCTGCACTACCACGTCGGTTCCGGGATGAGGAACCACCCAGTCTACGTCGTCTATCGTTAGACCGTTTTTTTCCAAGAGTCTGTCCATGGCTTTAAGTGTAAGATCCGCCGCATTGGTGACTAATTCAGGATAACTTTTAACGTAACTATTGGGAGGAGGTCCGGTTACAATGATACCCGCCAGATCTCCTTCGTCTTGAAGAAAGGAATCTATGATTCCGGAATTACCGTTTTCGGTATGTTCTAAAAAAACTCCGGCAGCAGCGTCCCCTGCGGTAAATTCTCCATAACCTCCCATTCTGGTTCTGACGGAAAAACGTTCGCTTCCAATTACAAGTGCGTTCTTAAATTTACCGGATTCTAAAAAAGCACAAGCGGTTTGAACTCCGTGAACAAAACCAGTACAGGCGGTACTGACGTCAAAAGAGAGTGCATTTTTGGTTCCTGAAAGTTTAGAGGCTTGTGGGGCTAAGTCAGGAAGGTAATAACGATCGGTCCAGTTTGCTAAGATGTAAAGATCTACTTCTTCCGGTTTTTTTCCAGCGTCTTTTAAAGCCATCTCCGCCACTTTAGAAGCCATAAACATTGGAGTTTCTGATTCATTGGCCCTTCTTCTTTCGTTGACTCCAATGTTGCCTATCACCGCTTTTTCGGCTGGATGCATTTCTGGAAATTTCAAACGAGAGCGGATTTCTTCGTTGGTGACGATTTTTTCGGGAAGATAGTGACCGAATCCGGTGATTTGGATACCGCTCTGATTTTTTCCACTCATAAGGGGCCTCTAGTAAATTCGAATATCATTTTATTATGGAAGTCTTGTATATACCATAAATTGTTCTATGTAAATCTTTTCTGGATCTAATTCGCGTAAAACGGTTAGTTCCTCTGCCGTAACGGGAGGTTCGTGTTTGAGAGGAATATCCTCGTCAGGAGGAAGCCAGGAAGTATAGCGTAGAACTGCTTCTTCAGGTTCCATCTCTTCGTCGGAAGGAGGTGAGATCCAATGAGAGAATTCGAAAACGTGATCCGAGTTTGGGGTTCTTTGAAACCTTCCGAATTGACAGACCGCTTCCATAACTCTGTCTCCTACCGAGGTAATGTAGTTTACGTGTTTTACGAATCTTCCTCGGTTGGCCTTGGCGACTACAATACAATCTGCGACCGCGGCTATGTCGTTGGCTCCTCCCGAACCAACTAGAAATTTTCCTTTGGAAGTTTTAGTGGAGTTGATGTTGCCGAACCAATCCACTTCTGCTGCTCCCAACACTCCTAGGCAATGATCCGGGACTATCGTTCCTAAAATACTTGTAATGTCGGAAAGCATAGTACAGTCTTTTGCATGTAGTTGGCTAAAAAGAAAAACGTCTCCGGTATGTGGCTTCATAGAAAAAAAACCTAGTTCCGTGATAATCTTAACTTCAATCCCTTCTTTCTCTAAAAAACGGGCAGCGGTCCAAGCCGAAATATGAGCCGCACCGATACCAGCTAGAATCGTTTTATAACCATTAGATTTGACGTATTCTTGAATCGCTCTTGCAGCTAAAATGATCATTTGTTCAGAATCGTTTACGGTTTTTGGATCCTCTAATTTAGTTACTTTGTTTTCTTTGGGAATATGCTTTAGTCTTTTAAGACGAGAAATTCCTACACGTTCTAAATATTCTGCGTGACCACCCTTTAAGTTTACAAAATCTGAATACCATTTTTCTGCACGGGAAGGGGCGTTTGCGGCTTCGTTGGCTTCTATCTGAAATTCGTAATCGTCTAAATACGTAGAAAGTTCGGCAAAAGCTGGAATTCCGGGAAGGTTATAGACTCTAAGAGATTGAGGATGGGCTCCGAATTCAGCGATGGACATTGCTTTGACTCTATTTCCTGGAATCGAAACAAGCTCCGGAGGAATGGAACCTTTAGGAACGATCTTTTCCACAGTAGCGACTACACCTTGTTTGGCGGAAAGCGCTCCCCAGTAACCTTCACCGCTGGGAGGACAAAGAACTAGATTCCCTTCTTCGTCTCCAACCACAGCGTGTAAAAGTGTAAGATCCGGGTTTAAAGGGAGAATATAAACTAAATCCACTCCTTTTTTACCTCTATAATTTGAAGAATGGGAGCCGTTGATACCTTGGTGTTTTGGATCCGGAAGTAAAAAAGCCGTTTTGCCTAACTTATCTAAAATTAGATCACTACCTAAAAGAGAATTTGTGATAAAACCTGGAAGTCGCATCGCTCCGGCCATCAATCTTTGAACGATACTGAGTAGGGACCAGAGTTCTAGTTCGAACGGTTTCCCTTCCAATAAATTAGAGTATAATGAATTAGGAGCAGGTTTAGGATAATTGTCTCCCGCAAAACCGGTGATCATCTTTTTTACTACTTTAGAAATTGTAAGAGCGTGTGCGCTGGAATGAATTCCTGCCATACTAATCACAAATTCAGGATTTGAATTTTGAAAACAACGAGCGAGAGAATAGATGAGAGCATTCGGTCTGGACATGGTCGCGGAAAGGTGCAGATACATTTTAGGTTGCACCGTTTCACGGATCATCTCGTCAGGATTTTGAAAGATCTTCGTGTTTTTTTCCAATGAATTCTATACTTCCCAATCAGTGTGAAGATGATTCGTTTAAAATTTCCGATTAGGAGCGAACCTCCCATACTTCGCCTAAAAGAAAAAAGTAATATTCTATTACAAAAAAAGATATTCTTTTGTAAATCTTGAATACTTTACAGCGAATCTTTTTTTACAAATGTCGAATGGGTTTAAAACAAGTTACAACGGTAGAAAGATTTTACTTTTAAGAATTCTATAGCAAGAACTTTTTTATAAATTGCAACAAAACTCTGAATCGATTTAAGGAGAGTATTCTAAGAACCGAAATTATAATTAGGAAAGTCGTATATATTTACACTTAGTTTTGATAGAAAATTGATTTCAAAATTGTAAAGTAATAATGACTCAAATAACGTGAAGTAATTTATGTCCCTCACACGTTAGCCGATAAGTGATAACAATGACAGATATGCAGATAGAATTTCCGGGAAAGTATCATTTTTCTACGGAGTTATTCATAAGAAAAACGGATCTCGCTTTAGATATTCACGTATCTTTTGCGTCCATTTTAGATTTAGTCATGGAAGCACATCTGCAGTTCTTTCAGTATCTAGGATTTTCTGTCACGGATATTTATGGAAAAAGTATCATTTTTGCGAACGCTAGGATTTTATATCAGGGAGAATTACTCTATAAAGATCAAGTTAAGATAGACGTAGTTTTAGATAATTTAGGGGAGAAATCTTTTGATCTGACCTTTCGTCTTTCCAAAGATCAAAGGAAAGAGAAAGTAGCTCTCATAAAAATTAGGGTTTTATTTTTCGATTATTCCATCCGTAAAGTAGTGTCTGTTCCGGAAGGTTTTAGAAAAATTTTTACGGAAGAAAAAATTCCAGTTTATACTTCTTCTCAGATTGAAATGGTTCAGGAGACAAGTTCTGTTCGAAGTAAAAGTTTTGATAAACTGGAGGTTTTGCGTTTTGCACATGGTCTTACTCTTAAATTATACAGGATTGGAAATAAAGCTGAAGTGATCAAAGAACATGGCTCTCTTCTGGAACATATCCGTTCTGTTTCTATTCTTTTGCCGGTTCGAATTTCGGGAGCCTGGGGGAGTAGGATTCTTTCGGAAAAAATCAAAAACATTCTAAAAGCGAAAGTACATTTGGAAGAACTCAGATACCTTTTGATTTTACTACAGGATCTAAAAATCGATTCGATTGAAAGCGAGTTATCTGATTTAGAAATGATAGACAAACATCTGAAAAAATATCTTATCCGGGTTCGGAATGGAAAAACTAGAAAACTAAATTGAGAGCCCACCCAAAATCTTAGAATCAATCATTTTTGAATTTTCAATAAAATATGTGAGTTCCCACAAAAACTATCTGTAATTTGATTATTTAGGAGAACTTCCATAAAAAATGAATTTCTAATTTAAACGAGATGGTTCAATCGTCGATTTTCGTCCACAAATTGAATTCTGATCGAAAATGATAAAGCAGGTTTCCGAATCTAAACGTTAGATTTGTGCGAAGGTTTGCAAGTCTGTATTTAATAGGGTCTCTTTGAGTTTATGGAAATTTTTTGAAGTAGATTCTATAAAAGCTAAAATTTCAATTTTAAAGCTTTATCAGTAAGTTATAATATTAAAATATAAAATTTGGAGAATATCATGAAGGATAAAGTTGCCATTGTGACCGGAGGAAGTACTGGAATTGGAAAAGCGGTCGTAAAGGAATTTGTCTCCAAGGGTGTTAAAGTTGTTTTTTGTGGTCGTAGATTGGAAGAGGGAAAAAAATTGGAATCCGAAGTGCGTGCCGAAGGTGGAGACGTATATTTCGTAACCTGTGACGTAACTTCTGGAGAACAGGTAAAAAAGGTAGTGGATACCGCCTTGGAAAAATTTGGAAGATTGGATTTCGGAATCAACAACGCTGGGATTATGGGCCTCAACCATCCTTTACACGAATATCCGGAAGACGTTTGGGATAAAGTGGTGAACGTAAATCTCAAAGGAACTTGGTTATCGATGAAATATCAAATTCCGGAAATGATCAAAATAGGAGGAGGGGCTGTGGTAAATGTTTCTTCTATATCTGGAATCAACGGAGTTGTTGGAATCAATCCTTATGCGGCCGCAAAACATGGTGTTGTAGGACTTACAAAAAGCGCCGCACTAGAATACGCGAAAAAAAATATTCGAGTCAATGCGATTTGTCCGGGAGCTGTAAAGACTGAAATTTTAGACGAACTTTTTCATCTCGCAAAAGATCCCGTAGAAGCGGAAAGACAGTTGGTAAAATTACATCCTATTCATAGAATTGCTTCCCCTGAAGAAATTTCTAAAACCGTACTTTGGCTTTGTAGCGAAGATTCTTCTTTTATTACCGGGACCGCGATTCCTGTGGACGGTGGATATTCCGCGAAATAAAAGTTGGAAATTAAAAAACGTAATCTGTGGGAACTATCACACAAGTTTTGATGAAGAAAAAGTGCGAGTTACGAAGAAACGTAATCTGTGGGAACTACTACGTTTGCCAAAACGGTTCCAAGTGATATACTGATAAAAGTAGCTATCAATTTAGTTCTATTTGGATTGTCTAAGTGAAATTCTCATCAACCTGTAATATGATTGGAAATTTTATAGAAACGATTCTGGTTTAAGGAGTGTTATTTTTAGAACTAAATCGTACTAATTGGGTTATAGCTTATTCAAAAAAAAGAATGTACTAAAGATTTGTTCTTGAATTTCATAAATGACACATATTTATAATATAATTTTAGAAAGTATTTTAATTTTCAGTGTTTCTCCATGATTGTTAATTATTTTGGAATTACAGAAAAAGGAAATTTTCGTTCCCATAACGAGGACTCGATGTATGTATCCGGTGAAATTGTAGCCGGAACGGTTTCAGGGTCTTTTTCTTCTTCGGGAATGAGAGAGGCCCCTTTGATTCTTGCGCTTGCTGATGGAATGGGCGGACATATTTCCGGAGAAATTGCAAGTAGAATGACACTTGAAAAACTCGCCTGGACGGAAAGGGCGGTTCAACCTTTGGATGAATTATCTCGTGTAGGTTGGCAGAGTTTATTCAGCATCATCAATCACGAAATCAACGATTATGCTAAAGAAACCGGAAAGCTGGGAATGGGTGCCACGTTAGTCGGTATTTTGTTCGGAAAAAGAAAGGTTTTGGTCTTTAATATGGGAGATAGTAGGGCCTATCATTTTTCTTCCCAAGGGATTCAAAAGATAACGGTCGATCATTCTTTTGCGGGTCCGGTCAAAGAAAACCAGGTTTCCAGAAGTTACATTACTAGTTGTATTGGAGGAGGTACTACCGATCTTCAGATGGATCTTTTCGATATTACAAATTCTTTAAACGTAGGAGATCGTATTCTTCTTTGTACGGATGGATTAACGGACGTAATTAAGATAGACGATTTAGAGGAAATTTTAAAAAACTCATCCAACGCAAAAGAAGCTTGTTATCATCTTTTAGAAGAAGCAAATCTAAGAATGACTAAGGATAATACTTCCGTGATCGTAATCGAGGTTCAAGAAATTATACTTCCCAATTCCAGAACTTGGAAATTTACTCCAAACGAAAAAAAACTGTAAGAGTAAAAAAGAAATTTCCGCTTGGTGTTTTTTCAAAAGAGGAACGAAATGGAAAATCAGATTTTCTTAATATTTCCAAAAAACCAAGCCCCGCTCCTTTACTGGATTTAGGCCTTTCACCTTTAATTTTTTGTAGATATAATTCTTTTACTTCTGCTTCCGAAAGAGATAAAAAATGATCCAGTTTTTTTTCTAAAGTTGATGCAGTCTCTTCGCTAAGAAGATTTGCGGTAGAAAGTTTAAGTATATGATTTTTTTCTTTTACTAAAATTAGACCAACTCCATAATCTCCTTCTTTTTCCAAAGAGTAGTGGCTTACATTCTGGACCATTTCTATAAATACGTTTAGGATTTTGTTTTTCCCTTTTTGATTTGTAATTCTATCTTTTAGAATTTCGGTGAGGTTTCCTAAAATTTCATGAGTTACTGCACCTTGGTAATAGAGAACCGATTTTAATTTTTTCAAATAATCGTATTGTCTATACAGTTTGTCGAATTCCATCCTACTTTCCTTAAAGAAGATCTGGTGCGGTAAGACTTACGAAAGAAGATTGACTTCCGATCGCAAAGGCCATTGAAATTGCGTTTCTAAGTCGAACCTTTCTGGCACCATCCGTGATATGATCATGATCGCATTCTGGGTCCACGTCTTTTAGATTGATCGTAGGACAGAGAATTTGTTTTTCAAGCATGAGGGCCGTTGCCGCAACGTTGATAATTCCTGCCGCTCCGAAGGTATGACCAAAAATCGGTTTGATAGAACCGAGAGGAGCCCATTTATTCCGAGCAAGCCCGTTATATAAAATTTTGAGAGCCCTACTTTCTGCCATGTCGTTGTTGATCGTTGCGGTTCCATGTCCGCAGAAATAATCAATGTCTCCTAGATTGAGTCCGCTGATTTTTAAAAGTCGGTTTAAACCGTTCGCAGCTTTTTTGCCGGTAAGGTCCATTCTCATTGCGTGATCCGCTTCGTTGTAGCTGAAGGTTCCTAAAACTTCCGCATAAATTCTAGCACCTCTTGCGATGGCGTGATCCATTCTTTCCATACAAAGAACGGCGGCGCCTTCTCCTAAAATAAAACCGTCTCGATTTCGATCATAAGGTTTGATTGCGGATTTAGGATTATCTTTTTCAGAGGACATAACGGAACTTACCGGATCGGAATACATCATCATGAGAGGTTTGATCAAAGGAAATTCGTGACCTCCTGCATACATTACTTCTGCTCTTCCTTTTCGGATCGCCTGGTAGCAAAGACTGATTGCATGATGTCCTCCTACACAGGCGGCTGTGATTGTGGTTACAAAACCTTGTACGTTCGCGTAAATTGCGGTAAGATTTGTAGGATTGGAAGCCATAGAAGTAAGAACCGAATAACGATCAAAAACGTTTGGATCCTTTTCTTCGTGATAAAGTTTCCAAGCATGTTCCCACCAAGCGAGAGAAGCTCTAGAGGAAGAATCTATAAAACCTACTTTGGACGGATCAACGGAATCCTTTTCTAATTTAGCGTCCCTTCGTGCTTCTTCCATCGCGGACATAATTGCGAAAGTTTCCCGATTATAATGTTTTGAATGTTTTTCGTCTAAATCGGGTAAGAACTTTTTCCAGTCGAAGTCGTTCATTTCTGCTGCAACTTTTACAGGCATATCGTCGGTTGGAAATCTGGTAATCGTATCTATTTGGGAATTCCCTTCGGAAAGATTTTTCCAAAAAGTGTCCACGGAATACGTATTCGGAAGGATAACTCCTATTCCGGTAATAGCAACTCTTGAATTGTGATTGGTTTTTGGTTTGTCCATGCTCATCTGATTTTGCCGCTTGTCCTAAGAGTAATCAAAAACTTTGTATTTTAGAACGTTAAGTTTTATGTTTTTTTGAAATCAATAACGCATAACGCGTATTTGATTTTTTATTTCCCTTAAACCAAATCTTAATTTAATTACGGATTTACTTTTCATTCTTTTTATAAATCGTCCACCGAAAAAAATTTATGTCCGTATATTCTGTATTTTAAGAGAATCGACTTTTTACAAAAATCGAAAAAACGGTTCGCTTAAAATTCAAAGTTTATAATAAACTCCGAATTCTATTTTAGATTTGATTTAGGAAATGATTTAAATATAACATTAGACGATATAAATCAAAGCAAAAAAATAAGAAGGATCGTTTTTAGGGAACAACCTTTATATAACATCTATTACCATTCGGACATATGAAAATAATACTATCATGAACTTGTTTCAAAAGTTAGAATATACAACCTACTTTAAAAACGACCAACAATTCCAGATTAGATACAATTATTGAGAACTTCTATATTTTTATAAAATCGACAGTTAATTTGTACCATTTTTATACGTCAGAGTAGTTAAAAGTAAGAATCCAAGAATATTCTAAAATTCAATTCTTTTGTAAAATTACGTCTCTCTAGTAATAATTACTTCGGAGTAATATAATAAAATACCACAAATTTTGATCTCAAATGTCTGTTTACTGCTCGGACAGAATACTTGGGTTAGATTGTTTCAAAAATTTGAATATTTTGGTCCTGCTTTAAAATGCAGTAAATCCCGAATTTGCGGTATTTTTTAAATACTGCTATTTTTTTCGTAAGTTCGGCCGTTAATAACTTGGTACTATTTTCATGCGCCCGGGTAGTAAATATAAATATTAGGTTTTGCTATAGTTGTTACTGATCTCTATAAAATTGAGTACCATTAATTTTATCACAAAACACTGGTTTCATGCAAAATATTAGGTACTTTATTATATAGTTTATGAGTAATACGAAAACATTAGAGTTGTTGAAAAATTAATTCTTGATCTGTTTGTATTGGATTGAATGGACAATTGAAGCAATTTTACGAATTTTCACTATGGAATTTTTCAACAACTCTATTGAATACTTTATTAATTTGTTGAAAAATGAATTTTCCATCTGTTTCTATAAAAAATTGTAAGTAATAGAAAATTACTCAGGAACTATAGAATAAAATTATTTAAAATTCTATCTGATAGACTTCGAAATTTATGTATTTAATTGTATAGGAATCAAGTAGTATGATTTGTATAAACTCTGAGTTAGCTGGTCTGAACTTTGCAGATCGATTCCTAAAATGTGGAAACTACTAACAATTTTAAAATTTGTTTATAAAATCGTGGTATCCCTACTTTTATAGGTTAGAACTTTATACTATTCTAAAATTTTAAATAACGTGAATTCGGTATAATGCGAAAGGGATCGATGCGGAGTCAAGTTATTGAAATTAAAGAAGTTGAATGTATAACTATAATACACAATAACTTGACTATAGCTAAAGAGCCCGGTCCCGCCTGTTTGGTTTAATTTTTCTTTTTCAAACCATTGGCGGGATTTGCCCCGTCTAACTCACGTTAATTTAAAACTTACTTTGTATCGTAGCAGAGTTTTCGGACGACTTTTAATAATTCTTCTGAGTTCCAAGGTTTTGGAATGATCATACAAGTTCCCGCTTCTTGTTGAACCTTTTTAAAAATTCCTTCTTCAATATGTCCTGTTACTAAAATGGAAGGAATTTCTGGATATTTTTTATGTACTTGAATTAAAAACTCGTCTCCATTTGTAATCGGCATCAACCAATCGGAAACGATCAGTACTATTTTGGTTCCTTTCGAAACTAAATCGTCTATTACCTCTAAGGCTTCGGTGGCGTCTTGAGCCGTTTCAAAAATAAATTGGTGTCCGAGTTTCCTTTTTAACTCTTGCACTAAAGAAATCAAAATGATCGGTTCGTCATCCACGCAAAGAATTGCGTTCGGCTCATTTTTTAAATTCAATTTGATCTCCAACTTCTAATTCACAGTTTCCGGTACGTTTTTTCGAAGAATGAAAAATCGCACTGGGAAAAGTATTTCGCTTTGAGTTGATTCGGCCTTAACTGTTCTAAGGCGGCTCATTTTTTGGAAAATACAAGCCGATTTTAGGTATTCGCATTAATTTTTAACGGTAATAAAAGAAAACTCTCATCTCCAACCGAGTTTTATACTCGTTCGAAAGTTGAGAGTTGAATGGAAATATAGGATTAACAGAGCTATTAGAAAATCAAAATGGAAGATTTTCTAATAGAAATAATTTATTGTTCTACACAAACGATTCGGATCGGTTCGGAACTATTTGTGGTCTGATTGCACGGTCTATTGGTATAAGATAGTGCGACAGACTTTACATTAGTATTCGCACTTCCGATTCTACCTAAATAATTGGATGCGCTACTTTTCCAATTGTTACAGTTGTTTCCGGTTGCGGTAGTAAAATCAGAGTTGAGTCCAGTCCAAATAAAACCATTTCCTTCGGATTCTTCTCCGAATTCGTTAGTCATGCTGGAAAATAAACCATTTGCATCGGTGGTAAATAAGGGTGCTCCGTCGAGTCTTTTATAAGAGGTATTTGGTCTTAAAACCCAGTTAACAGGGTTAGGAGTAGCACGTCTTGTGGCTGGAGTAGAAGGAATGGTTATAGCTTGATCCACTGCCATTGCTTTGTAAGTACCTTTTCCAAGTAACTCTATCGGTTTCATTGTATCATTATTGCAGATGGAGTCCATTCCTGCAATTCCACCGTAGTTTCCATTATGACCAATTGGCGAAAGAGGAGCCAAATAAATATATTTGAAAAAGCGTAGCGGAGGTGCTAGTTGTTCCACACAATATAACTTGCCTCCAGTACTGCATGTTGCGAGTCCTGGTACAATTAGGGCAGAATTGAAAATTGCATCGGAAGTAATCGAGTTATAATTTCCGATCGTTCCAGCATTGATGTCGGCTCCGTCTGTCCAGTTATTACAATTGTAAGGTGCAGTGGTCCAATTTGGATTGAGGCCTGTCCAAGTTACGCCACCCAAATCGGTGATACTGTCAGGACGAATTTTATTTGTTAAAGGGAAGGTGAATAACTTTTTACTATTTGTAGTTCCAATCGTAGGTGTACCTGTTGTGGCTTGACTATAAACGGTATTTGCTTGTAGTACCCAGTTGATTTGGCCATCTCCTGCGTTGCCGGCAACACTGGCTCTTCGATTGATACCATCCGCCAGTAGTGCTTTGTAGGAATAGTAAGGGCTCCCTTTCAAATCTGCAGGGACCTTACGCATACACCATTCGTCTGCTCCGTAGATTCCTCCTAACCCTCCATGATGTGCCGGTGCAAGAAATATATACGTCGGGCTAGACGGTAATAAATTTTCACTATCTGTATTCGTTGCATCTGAAGGATCTTCCTCTAAAGCCAAATCGCTGTAATGAAAACCCTTTTTGTTATTCGGTTGAATTTCTTTTTTTTCCAAGAGGGACAAAAGTGTAGAAAACATATTGTCCTTTTCGTTTTGGGTTTCGCTACAAGACACAAAGAATAAAATCCCTGCGAGTAGTGCGACTAACTTGTATTTGTAATTCATCAATAAACTCCTTTTGAATTTGTAACTTTTTTCATTTCTCTTTTGGGAATAGGTTCGAAATGATTTGAAAGTAGAAAGTTAAGAGATTTGAAGATGTAAAATTTCTCCATCTTTTTTCACATATATGGAATTAAAATTTCTTATTTTATATAAAAAAATATTTAACATAAGTTAGTTGCAATATGAAAAAAATATTTCTAAAATGGAATTTTTATTTTTTATGGTAAATATTAAAGGTGAGTGACGGTAGCTGAGTTTTCGGTTAGAGATTTGATTGGAATGTAGGCAAGTAGTGCGAATGTAAAGTGTTACTTACGGGGCGAATGGTTTATCATAAAAGGAAATTAGAAAAAGCAATAATTAACAAAGTTCGATATCGAAAAAGTGAATTTATGGGTTCTTACATTTTCAGAATGGATTTATAAAACCCAGATTTGCAAAGCTCCACAGATACATATAGTATAAGATGAATCGGTAGTAATATTCCTACATTCTTTTTATGAAATATTCAGCGCTATAATTTAACTTGAATTCGACCATAATTCATTTTCTGAAAAAAGTTGGAATCTGAACTTTATAGATCGATTCCTAAAATCTGGAAACACTAACAATTTTAAAATTTGTTCGTAGTATCGTTGTTTTCACGTTTGGGCGGTACTATTCTAAAATCGGAAATAAAGTCTTTCAAAACTTTTGTTTTTTGATTTGTTAAAACGAACTGATTTCAGAATCGATTTCATAGTTTTTTGTTCTTTTTCACCATGATAAAAAACAAAGGGAATTATGACGGAAATAGATTTACCGCTTTATGTTGGTTTCTATAAATTTCTGTTTTTATTTACTACTTTCTACTTCGATCACTTCCGATTCTTTCAAAGAAAATTCGGCCTTACCAAGACCTCTTTTTCTTCTGTCCACGATCCAGTAGAGATAAAGAACAATGGCAAAAACACTCTGAAGTATAAACTGTGCTAAGTGAACCGTGGTCGCATAAAACAAACCTTCGGAAGCATTTCGATTCATCAAAACGAATGCAGACGTTACCGAAGCGTGAAACACTCCCGCGCCCGAGGGGGCGGATGGAACCATCACACCAACCGCACCAGCAAACATGATGAGTACGATACCGGCGTAATTCATCGGAATTCCGACTAGTTTCAGAAGAACTGCATAACTGAAAGCATAACCAATCAACCAAGTAAGAGCGGTTAGAAAAGATGGAAAAATGAATTTTTTAAAAACTAAAAAATTTCCTAGATCCCGAATGTAATGCGCAAGTTTATGTAGAAACCAATCTTTTTTTCCAAAAAGACCCGCGATCCAAGCGAGAATTTTAATGATCGTTTCGTTTAAAAAACGAATCGCTATTAAACCTAAAAAAATTCCTAAGATTACCAAAGAAGAAATGATAAAAAAAGAATTACTGCTTTCGTCTTTGATTTCTAAGAACATCAAAGCACAAATACCTGCGGAAAATATAAAAGAAAAATCTAATACTTTTTCGATAAAAAGTGCGGTTACTAACGTCGGATATGGAAGAGAAGATTCTTTTTTACAAAAGTATAGGCGAAAAATATCTCCTCCTCTTGCGGGAAGAAACATATTTGCACCTACTCCGATAAAGGAAGAAAGCAGAGCATAACGGAAACCGACTTGTTTTCCCATTAGTAGATACCATCTCCAAGAGAATAGAACGATCCCCCAAGCGGAAGAGATTATAAAAGGAATCAGATAGATAGGTTCCCAATGTTCCTGAATTTTAGAAAATTCACTCAGATCCAATTTAGAAAATAAAAAACCGAGCGCGAATACGCTGACTAAGCTGCCAAATAGAATTCGTTTCAATGTTAAGTTCCTTTGTTTAACCCGGAGGCCAGTGCAATTGTCGTTCTGCTAAAAGATGAAAGTGAATGTGAAATACAGTTTGTCCTCCGTTTTTTCCTGTGTTATTTACTACTCTATAGCCGTTTTCTGCAAATCCAAGATTTTTTGCAATATCACGGATTTGTAATAAAATATTTCCGAGCAGATTGGAATCTTCGTTTTCGATTTCAGAAAGAGAGGAAATATGTTTTTTAGGAATAAAAACTATGTGAACCGGGGCTTGGGGAGAAATATCATAAAAAGCTAATGTCTCTTCGTTTTCAAAAACGATTTTGGAAGGAATTTCCTTACGGACGATTTTACAAAAAATACAATTTGGATCTGTCATTCTTGATTCTCCATACAAAGCGCCGCGGCGCCTAAGGTTCCGGATACGTTTCCTCCGGGAAGGATTTGGGTATACGTTTTAAAAATTGGAAAAATCAATTCCCGGATCCTATTTTGTAGAGAATTACCGAACAAATCCCAGGAATTTACAAGTCCTCCCGTAAAAACGATTTTCTCCGGGTTGATTGTATGAATTAGATTTCTACAAAGTTGTGCAAGAGCTTCAATTCCTTCGTTTAACAAAATCAATGCGGTTTTGTCCCCCTTTCTACTTTTTTCAAAAAATTCCTCCGCAGAATTTAAAACTTCTCCTGTTTTTTCTTTGTATCGATTTAAAAATCCGCTGGCGCTAAAATAGGCTTCGGTGCAACCTCTTTGACCACAACCGCATAGGGAGCCGTTTGGAAGATACGTAACGTGTCCCGCTTCCATTCCACTTCCTTTATAACCGTTGAAAAGTTTTCCTTGATATATCCAACCACCTCCTAATCCGGTTCCTAAGGTTAGGATTATCAAATTAGGTGATCCTTTTCCTAAACCGAAATGGTATTCTCCCAGAGCGGCAAGGTTTGCGTCATTATTATAATATACTGGAATAGAAAACTTTTCTTTTAAATGAGAGACTAACGCCACATTTTTTAAAAGCGGAAGATTGGCAGACTCGATCAAAATTCCATTTTCAGAATCGATCGGTCCGGGACTTCCTATACCCACCGCCATCAAGGAGGAAGTTTTCATTTCCGATACGATGTCACAAATAGAATCTAGGAATTGTTTTTCGTTTGTTTCCACTCCGGTTTTGCGGAAAGAACTTTTTAACACGTTTCCGTTGGAATCGATGAGACTTGCTTTGATACTTCCGGCGCCTATATCGATTCCGAGAAAGGATTTCATTTTACCACCCGGGTAAATTCTCCCTCTCTCATTTCATAGATTGTTTTAGCGTCAAAGGCTAAATTCATATCATGAGTTACTAATAGAATCGTAAGACCTCTGGAGTTGAAATCGTAGAGAAGATCTCGTACTAATTCGCTGTTTTCTGGATCTAAGTCTCCCGAAGGTTCGTCCGCAAGAAGAAGTTCCGGTTCGTTGATTAGGGATCTGGCGATGGCGGTCATCTGAATCTGACCGCCAGAAAGTTTACTGGGATAACTTTTACGGATCGATTCTAAATGAAGACTACGAATCAAGTATTCGCATTTTTCTAAATATTCTTTCGGACTGAATTTACCTACAAGCAAAGCGGGAAGAAGGATATTTTCTTCCACGTCTAGATGGGGAAGAAGTTCGGAAAATTGGAAGATAAGTCCTATGTTTTTTGCTCTGAAGTTTCCAAGTTCGCCGTTACTCATATCGCTTACTTTAGTAGTATCAAAGTAAACTTCTCCGGAAGTGCTCGAAAGCATTCCAGTAATCATAGAAAGAAGTGTGGTTTTCCCGGAACCGGAAGGACCTACGATGGCAACGTAGTCGGACTGATTCATATCGAAGGAAACTCCGTTAACCGCCTTCGATTTTCCATACTCTCGAGAGAGGTTGTTGATGCGAAGAATCATTTTCCCCTCCGAATCGATCGATAAGGATCTAAAAATGTCAGAATCAAAGAAAGAATCGATCCAATTCCGGAAATGAGAAAAATACAGATGAAAAAGGCTTTTCCATAATCGAATAAACTAGAACCTTCTGCCACCCAAGGTGGAAAAAATATGGTGGTAAGAATACCTAGAAAAAATCCGGTTCCATGTAAGATCCAAAGTTCCGACACTAAAAGCCGAACCGTTCCAATTCGATTTCCTCCGACTGCCATCATAATTCCTGCATCGGAGGTTCTGAGAAGGGTTCTTGTAATCGCCATAAAGACTAATCCGGAAGAACTGAGTAATAAAACCAACTGAGGATAATTCCGGAAGAGTTCGATACTAGAAGAGTTGGAAGGGGTTCTGTCCATTCTGAGTAGAAAGATCCCGAAAATTAGAAAAAAACAAAATAGGGAAGAAAATCCAATATGAAGAATACTGATTGTAATATCCCGTTTTACAATAGAATACGCGAATCTGAAATAGGTAAGTTTTCCCATTGGTCTTTGTTTCTATAAAAATGATCGATTTTATCCTAAAATCGGATAAAGCCCGGATTTATTTCCTGGATTTTATCCATTTACCAACCGGAACCTGAAAGAAAAACAAAAAAATGATCTTCATCATTCTAGTCGCCATTGGAATCATTCTGATTGTTGCGTCTGGATCGTTTCTGATTCAGACCAAAAAAGACGCTTTTGAAAAGGCTCTGGCGCTTGCGGCGATGGGAAACTACGTAGACGCACGTGTGATCATTCGGGACATTTTAGATAATTCTCCTTCCAACGTAAGAGCTCATTACGTGATCGCAAAAATTTACGCGATGGAAGGGGATACGGTCAACGAAGCCCGCCATCTAGAAAAAATCAAAAAGATAGGAAACTACGAAAAAGGAATCAACCAGGTCGCCGTCTCTAACCGAATCGCGGATATTTACTATCAACAGGATTTATTTGAAGAAGCCCTATTTCACTATTTAGATACGATAGCGATCGATCCGGAAAATCCAGAAGCAAACGTTCGAATCGGATTTATGGCTTTGGGACAAAAAGAATTTATGATCGCGGATCGTTTCTTAGGTAAAATTTCGAATGATAAGATCAAAATTCCTTCTCTTTTTATCGGAAAAGGTGTGGTCTCTGCGATTCTTAGAAAAGGGAATCCGGTAGAATTTTTTGCAAAAGCCTACGACCTTGATTCTGCTTCTCCGGTTGGTGGTTTTTTATACGCTCTTAGTTTGACTCGGGACGGAAAATACGACGAGGCGATTCGGATCGCAAATTCCGTTGCGGATTCAATCGAAGACGACTACGTGCGTTATACGATTTTCCAGTTTTTAATGTGTTGTTTTATTCTTCAAAAGAATTTAGGAGAAGCTCTCAAACACGCAAGACTTTGTATGGAGATGGCGAGGACCAACGGTTGGAAACAAGAGATGATCGATTCCGACGTTTATTTTTCTCTTTTAGCGATAAAACTGGGAAAACTAGAAGAAGCCAGTGAATATCTCATTGAGGCTGAGTCGGAAAGAATAGACGACCAAAGAATTTTGGAACTGGCGAATTATAAATTTCAACTGGAGACTAAAAAAACCGACACAGCGAAGAACGGAAATTTTTCTTTGGACGATGAGATTGCTAGAATCTTTGGAGAACTTTTTCCAGTAGAACGTTTTTATGAACTTTCCGGACTTAAATCTTCTAAATCTTTTCATATCAAAGGAATTTTAGACGATCAAGGGAATAAGGTTCTTTCGGACGTTTCTAAAATTGGAATCGGGGTACTGGATCATTATCGCCAATTGAAAGGTGTGGATTTCAAAAATCTTTGTGTTCGAATTGTAATGGCTTTGAATTATACGGTCAGTAGAGAAGTTCCTAATAAGGAAGGTGATGGTCTCAATCTTGCCGGTTTGAACAAGGCGGATAAGGAAACTCGTTCTTTATTTAAATTTCGTAAATGGAAGGACGCGAAGATTTCGGATATATTTTTAAGAGATACGATTGCTCAGTTGAGCGAATTGAGTTTGGATAAGGCGTTTATCGTTGGAGACGCTGAGTTTACGGAAGGAGCTAAACGATTTCTTTCTGAAAATTCTTCTTTGTTGAATGTAATCAGCGGTAAGGATTTAGAAGAACTTCTGAAAAAGGCTCTTCGACAAGAAGTAAAGTGAAATAGTTAAAATCGAACTCTGTTTCGTTTTTGAATTTCATCCATACAATTACGATTTGTAAAACTTCTGCAATTTTACAAATTCAACAGTTACTACTTAGTCGTATGAAAATAATACCAGAAAATGAATGATTGATTTTACAAAAAGTTTGTTCCGAAACCTCAAAGAATTTTACTCAAGAATTCTTTAGAAATTTCTAATAAAATGCAGTAGTTCCCACAAAAATTAGATCGCACAATTTGCGAATTTTCGAGCAGTTCCAAAGTTGTTCAATTTTCATAGTAGTTTCCACATTTTCAAAATGTATCCGTAAAATTGTGATTTGTGGTAGTTCCTACAGAAATCTAATATTGATGATTTTACAGTTTTTTAAACATTCATTTTTTGTGATTCAGTTCGCAGTAGTTCCCACGGATTTAGATTCATTCTGTTTTTTTAAAATTTTTCGGTCACTAAGGTTTATATTTATAAATATGCAGAGAGTTTGAGTGGGGTAGTTCGATTCTTTTGTGAAAAAAGGAATTTTTATGCAATAGTTCCTTATAACAAATTCACGTTATTTTAAATTTTACGGTACTGGTTTTTAAATTTCAGAAATTCAAATTCATAAAAACAAAAATTTTACTTAGACTTTCAGATTGATTTCCAGAGACCGGATACGTTTCTTTGAAAAACTTGGAAATCAGAATGAATTTTCTTACAAAACAAAAACTTCCTACTAAGAAAAGTAGGATCTCCCACGTTTTATGGCTCGGTCTGATTTTGACTTTTTACTGCAGTTTTGCATTGGAAAGAGAAACATTTTTTGCCGAAACGAATTTAAAAGTGCCGGAAATTCGGGCCGGAAAGATATTTCTTGCAGGTCATACAGTAGATCACAAAAAAGATACTTCTGAAATTCTACGTTTGATCCAAACACTTGTAGAAGATACGGTTGCAAAAGATTATTCAAAACTACCGGATCAGATTTCTCCAAAAGAAGGATTATTGTTGGATCTAAAAGGGAATTGGACCCGAGAAGAAATCAAAAAGGAACTTTCGAAAAAAGGAAATTATTTCGAGACTTATTTTTTCGATCGGGAATTACTGAAAAAACAAAAGAACTCCGAAAACGTAAGAACGGTCCGGGATTTATTTTTACTTTCGGGAGGGATAGAAATAGAGTTCTATTATGAAAGTATGACAGAATGCGAATTAAAATTTAGATTTAAAGAAAACACGGAATGGGAGAAAGAACTTATCAATCCATATTTCAAAAAAGTGCAGGGAAAATGGTATCTTCACAGAATGTTTTAGTGGTTTTGGCTTTTGGTATTTTTCTCGGACTGAACCCGTTTTCTCAAATTGACTCGGAGGTGATCCCTCTTGAATTTCCGTTTACTACGGAAGAAGAAAGAAAAAAAAACGGATTGGGGGCCGAAACAACTACAGACCCCAATAAGTCTCCCAATTTACAGGAAATACAAACCCAGACACAAGACTCTGCTAATTCGGTTTCTTTTGCCGGAAAGATAGTAGACTGGGACGTAGAAAAATTAACCGAATACGCGGTCGCAAATAACCCTCTTTATCTCGCAGAAAAACAAAATATGGGAATTGAAAGAGGAAGGGTAATCACTGCTTCTCTTTATCGAAATCCTGTCATACAATATCAACAACAGTTTATAGGAATGCCCGGAGGAGGATCTTCTGGACCACAGATTTTAGGGGCCAATGGATCTCAAGGGGGGAATACAGAAGTTGCCCCCGCGCTTTATCAGGATTTGGACGTATACGGAATCATTTCGCTTAGATCTAAGGTAGCCAAAAAATCTTTCGAAGCGGTTTTAGGAGAATTCGATAACTTTGATAGACTTTTTAGACTTAGACTCAGACAAAACTACTGGGCTTATTTATTTCTTACTAATTTAGTAGATTATAATAAAGAATTTTACGAAAATTACAGTGATCTTTTGGAACTGACTAAGTTTCGAGTCGAAAAGGGGGACATTTCTCCTCTTGAATATGAAAGACTTGAATTGGAAAGAATTCAGGTGGAGAAATTTTATCGAGACGCGCTCGTTCGAAGACAATTTGTGGAAAAAGAACTCAGAATCCTTTCTGGAATTCGTGAATCGGAAGGAGTTTTCGCGTTTAAAACGGAAATGAAATTCAAATCTTTGGAAGACCTAGGACTTAAATTGAAGGATTCTTCGGTTGCGTCCGTAAACCGTCCTGACATAGCTGCACTTGAAGAAAGGGTAAAAGAGAAAAAACTAAATATAGATCTTCAAAGAAGAGAGGCCCTAGGTTATCTGCAGGTAGGAGGAGAATGGAGAATCAAAGGTAATGAACACTACGCAGGAGTTTTTGCTACGATCCCGCTTCCCTTAAACGATAGAGGACAAGGAAAGGTTTTTTCCGCAAAAGAAGAACATAGAAAATTTGAACTTGCACTCGAAGCAAAAAAAAGGGAAGTGAACGAAGAAATCGAGGCATCTAAAAAGGAATTACTCGCAAGGGAAGATCTTCTCGCAAAGTACGAAAGAATCAATCTATTACAAAAAAATAAACAACTGGAACAAAAATCTAGGATCGCTTACGTAAGAGGAGCATCCGATCAGGTGACCTTCTTACAGGCCGAAAAAAATTATCTTACCGTATTAAGAGATTATTATGAAGTGTTGTATCTATACTACAACGCGGTTGAGATTTATAAAGCTGCAGTCGGAAAAAAAATGGAGAGGGACTAAAAAACTTCGGAGATTCTATGATCCAAATCATAAAAAGATATAAATTCATTCTGGTTCTTCTCGCGGTTTTAAGTACGGGATATTTAGGATATAAAAAATTTTTCCCGAAAAAAGCTGAAGAAAAGAAACAATCGACTGTAGATAAAAACAAATTCACCGTATCCGAAGAGATATTAAAAAGACATCCTATTACGTTAGTCTCTCTTAAGGAGATCTCTGCAATTGACGAAGTGGCTCTTCCTGGAAGGATTTCTTACGACCCGGAAAGTATGGCCAGAGCGGGTTCCACGGTAGAAGCCAGAATCAAAAAAGTTTTAGTGAGAGAAGGGGATCGAGTCAGTCAGGGTTCTCCACTTGCGATTCTTTCTTCGGTAATGCTCGGGGAAGTGGAAGCTTCTTACGTAAAAGCAAGGGCCAGTCTTGAGGCCTTAAAGTTGCAAGCTGATCGTGCAAAAGAACTTTTTGATATGAAAGTGACTTCCGCAAAAGATTACGAATTTGCAAATATGCAATATAAAACCGCTAAAACCGAGGTGGAAACGACTCGAATCAAATTAGAAAACTACGGATTGACTCCCGCGGAAATCGCTGGAATTGAAAGAGGGGTTTATGTTTCTTCTAATCTAGTTCTAAGAAGTCCTATTCATGGAGAAGTTACAGAAAGAAAGGCGGTTCAAGGACAACAAGTGACTAGAAACGAAGACCTATTTACCATCGCCAATTTAACCAATCTGATGGTTTTATTAGAAGTTTATGAAAAAGATCTAGGTATGATTTCTGAAGGAGCAGAAGCTCAGATTTATCCATTAGGAGATGAAAAGTCTCCCGGAATTCGGGGAGAAGTCGCGTATGTGGGAAGCGTTTTAGATAGTATCAAAAGAACCGCGAAACTTAGAATCATGGTTTCCAATCGAAACGGAAAACTAAAACCGGGTCAATCCGTAACCGCAAAAGTAAAAGGAATGGTGGCTAATTCTGGTTCTGAACCAAGAAGAACAGTTCCTCTGGAAGCAGTTCATGAAATCGAAGGAAAGTCTATTGTGTTTCTTCAGAACGAAGACGGAAGTTTTGAAGCTACTGAAGTAATTACAGGAGACACGGTGGGAGATGAAGTGGTCATCAAATCTGGTATCAAAGATGGAGCGGAGGTTGTTTCTAAAGGATCTTTCATTCTTAAAAGTGAATATTTAAAGCTTTGATTTTACTATTTTTGTGTTGACTTAGCATTTATTCACTACTAAGTTGTTTAGTATGAAGGACCTGACAGACAAACAACAGGCTGTTCTTGCATTTATCACAGCAATCATCAAAGAGCGCGGTTTTCCGCCTACGATTCGAGAAATCGGAGACGAGTTTGGAATTACGGCAAAGGGCGCCTACGATCATCTCAAAGCAATTGAGAAAAAGGGGTATCTCAAGACCGCAAAGAACCAATCCAGGGCTATCGAACTCATTCGTCAAAGTCCTATGGAATCGCTTCCCGTTCAGGCCACAAGTATTCCTGTCATCGGCCAAGTAGCGGCTGGGCTTCCTATTTTTGCGGAAGAAAATATAGAATCCTATATTCCGATTCCAGACGAGATGGCTAAAGGAAATGTTCCTATGTATGCGCTTCGTGTTCAGGGAGATTCCATGATTGAAGCAGGAATCAATAATGGAGACATCGCAATCATAGAAAAGAGAGACATCGCTCGAAATGGAGAGATTGTAGTTGCACTGATCGAAGACGAGGCTACTTTGAAAGTATATTATAAAGAACAAGATCAGATTCGTTTAGAAGCTAGAAATCCGAAATACAAACCGATTAAAACTAAGAAAGCGACCATCATGGGAAAGCTGATCGGTTTATATCGAATTTACTGATTGACAGAGTGAGAAACTCAACTGAGACTTCGGACAGAGTGTATTCACGAAAATTTTTCTTCTTTGTACTTCTTCTTTTTGTATTTCAATGCAGTCCCCCTAAAAAAGAAATCACAGAAAGTGATTTAAAAAGGGTTTTAGAAAGAGTAAGCATTGCAAGAATCAATGCTAATCTCAAGACCTCTTCCGAAAAATCTCCGTCCGGAGATTTAACCTTTTTTTTGGAAGCTTGTTCTGTATATCGATTGGATCCAGATAGTGTACTCAGGAGTCTGAAACAAAAAAATCCCGCTCTACACGAAGCGTTGATCAAAGAATATGAAAAATAAAGAAAGAATGATCTGGATTGGAATTGTTTCCTTTCTCAGCTTTGCACTGATCTTTCCGATAGAAACCGTAAAAGGAATTTCTAAAACCGGAGAATCTTATCTACAAATTTTCCACGAAGTATTGTCCACTATTCATTCCGACTATGTAGAATCCGTAGACGAGGAAAAACTTTATCAAGGAGCCATCCGAGGACTTCTTTCTTCTTTGGGAGATCCACATTCTCGTTTTATGGACAAGGATGATTTTTCACAACTTCAAGAGGAAACCAGGGGTAGTTTTGGCGGATTGGGAATGGAGGTTTCTTTTGCGGATGGTGCGATTGTAGTCATTTCTCCTATTGAAGACACACCCGCGATGAAGGCTGGAATTTTACCTCAGGATAGAATTATAGAAATAGACGGGAAAAACACACATGACCTTTCTCTTTCCGATTCTATCAAACTGATGCGTGGTAAGGTAGGCACTTCCGTTTCTATCAAACTGGAAAGAAAGAACCAAAAGGAACCTATGGTTCTCACCTTAGTCAGAGAGATGATCAAAATTCGTTATGTAAGATCTTCTTTTTTGGAAAAAGAAAAACTAGGTTATATCAAACTCAATCAGTTTATGGGAAAGGAGAATACACTTTCCGAATTTAAAAGGGAATTAAATTCGCTCAAAGAAAAAGGAGCCGAAGGATTGATTTTAGATCTGAGAATGAACCCAGGCGGACTTTTAGATCTTGCGATTGCACTTTCGGACTTATTCTTAAAACCGGATTTAGACATCGTGTCCGTAAAAGGAAGAGGGGGAGAACTTGTTCGGGTTTTCCGTTCCACTGCGGCAAATGATAAGTTCACCAATTTACCGTTAGTTGTACTGATCAACGAAGGGTCTGCTAGCGCCTCCGAAATTTTTGCAGGAGCGATGCAGGATCACGGGAGAGGAAAAATTTTAGGAACGGTTTCTTTCGGAAAAGGTTCGGTTCAAAATATCTATTCACTATCGCATAACACTGGTATTGCGCTCACGATACAAAAATATTATACTCCGAGCGGAAAGTCGATTCACGGAAAAGGAATTCAACCGGACGTGATTGTAAGGCCAATCGAACCCACCGAAGACGATCGTTTTTATATTCGTAAGATGGCCGAAAAGAAAATGTTAGAGACATTCCTTTTAAAAAATCCGAATTATTCCGAATCCAACTTTGTCCTTTTTGAAAAATATCTTTCTGAAAAAGGAATCAAACTTTCCGCGGACGTAGCCAGATTTTTATATAAAAGTAAAACTCGTCAAGAAGGGGAAAATTCGATTTTGGATTTGGAGCTGGATCCACAACTTCGTAAGGCGATCGAAATTTTAAGTCTTAACAAAGACGGAGAAAAAAAATCTTAAACCCATGATCGGAATGGGAATCGAGACCAGTTGCGATGAAACATCGATTGGGATTGTGCGTGATGGTAAGGATTTACTAAGTCTTAAAATTTTCAGTCAGATCGATTTGCATAAACCCTACGGAGGAATTGTTCCGGAAATCGCTTCTAGGGCTCATTTAGAAAAAATCAATTTTTTACTCGAAGAAGCGATGGAAGAATCCGGGATTCAATTTGAAGATCTTTCATACGTCGCTGTGACTTCTTCTCCTGGTTTGACAGGTTCTTTGATGGTAGGAGCCCAGATGGCTCGTTGTATTCATATGGTATACGGAATTCCGATCCTACCTGTATGCCATCTTCAGTCTCATTTTGCTGTATTACATTTGGAGGGAGTTCCCACAAAATTTCCGGTTTTAGGACTTTTACTTTCCGGAGGGAATTCGGCCATTTACATCTTACATGAGTTTGGTAGAATGGAACTGGTAGGAGATACGATGGACGACGCCCTTGGAGAAGCCTTTGATAAGGTGGCAGGCCTTTTAGAACTTCCTTATCCGGGTGGACCTCATATAGAAGTGAAAGCGAAAGAATACGAACCATCTTCAAATGAAAAACCGGTTCTTCCGCCACTTTTACGGAATCTTCCACAAGAAGAGGTATCTTTTTCTTTTAGCGGACTTAAAACCGCGGTGATGGTATTGTTGGAAAAACAAAAAGAACTTTCAAAGGAAAGAATTTGTTGGAATTTTCAGAATTCTGCATTTGATCTCGTGGAAAGAAATCTTAAACGGGCGGTTGCAAAAACCGGGATCAAACGTATTTTTGCCGCTGGGGGGGTACTTGCAAATTCCACTCTTCAGAATCGGTTGTATGCCTGGGCCGAAAAAAATTCTGTGGAACTTTTTGCTCCCAAGAAAAAAATTTATTGTACTGATAACGGTGCAATGGTAGCGTCGTTGGGATACTATTTGTTTCAAAAAGGTTATCAAAGAGATATTGATTTTACGGTCAGTCCATCCAGACAGGAGATTTTTTCATGAAACTCAAACTTAGTTGGGTTCCTAATACTCTTACGCTCGGAAATCTCACGATGGGATTCAGTGCGATGCTCGTAGCGTCGGAAGCAGGGTCCAGAAACGGAAACGAATTGCAGGCCTATACACTTGCAGGATTTTTTATATTACTCGCTGCGCTCTGCGATGGATTAGATGGAATGGCTGCCAGGGCCCTCCATGCGACTTCGGAAATAGGAGCCGACCTGGACAGTCTTGCGGATTTAACCGCGTTCGGAATTGCTCCCGGCTATTTGATGTATCAAATGGTCTTATGCGAATACAAAATAGACGTCTTCGGAAAGGAAGACCTTTTTCCGATCGGAATGTTAATCGCGGCAGTTTTTCCGATTTGTGCGGCATATCGACTCGCAAGATTCAACGTGGCTCACGATCCTAAGTCTTTTACGGGATTACCTTCTCCCGTTGCTGGGGTGACCGTGGGATTTTTTCCTATCTTTTTGAATGCGAACTCCGCACCTCATTGGATCACGATCGCGGCGTTTGTACTCATTGCAGTATTGATGGTCTCTAACATACGTTATTCGAAACCTCAAGTAGCGATTCGATCCAAACTCAGTCCTACTCGTTTGTTTTTACTGATTGCTGGAATTGGTATTTTACTCGCATTGATTGGACTCAAACGTTGGCCTTGGTTGATCTATGGATTGATTTTCTTTTATATTTTTTCCGGAATTATGACCTTTCTCATACATTTAATCCAAGAATTTAGAGTTAAGTTGGATTGATTGAAAGACGTTTCGTAAATCTTAAACGAACGCGCGTAAGTGTTGTATTAGAAATGGGTAAACTTGTCTCTTTTTAGTTTTTCTTATAATAAAACTTATATTTTAAGAAAAACTAAAAAGGAAATTGTATTTGTAGATTGATCCAGATTCCGTCGTTTTTGTTTTCTTTTCTTCTAGAATGGCTGACCGTAAAAGCGATGTAAGGCGATAGTAATCTAAGACGAAAAGAAGAGGGACGATCCGTAAAAATAAAACTCGTTTCGTCTCTTGCGGTTCTTGCTTCAAAAAGAGAATCCGTTTTGTTGTCTTCTTTCTGAAATAAAAAAGCACCTTCTAAATTCCAAAATTCGTTCAGGCGAAAAGACCATTTTCCTTCGGTGATACAATCACCGTTCATTCTCCATTCTTGACCGGCTTCGATCGTAAAATTTTTTCGAACGAGACCGTAATAAATTCCGCGACCAATGGTTTCGTTTGAATAATTTCTGAGACTCAAAAGAATTCCTCCCCAAAAAAGATCGTAGAAGATAGGAGCCTTACCAGCGATAATCTCCCAACGTTTTGAAGAAGGATCTAAATCCTTTCGAAATTCTTTTTCCGATTCTAACAATTGTAGAATGTCGCTAGGAAAAAAATTGGATCGTTTCAAATCGAATTCTAAAGGACGGTTCCAAGCGCGAATCCATTCTAAACTAAAATAAGAATTGGAAACGATTCCCAGACGTGCGAGTTGTGCCTTACCTTTGAGTTCATTTCGATCCGGATCCAGAGCAAACAAATCTTCGCTTTTTCCCCGATAACCGGTGAGTTTGAATTCTAACTTTTCAGAAGAAACGGAAGAATAAAACGTACCGTCAATTTCCTTTTTTTGACCAAAGGTTTGAATCCTAGAAACAATTTTAGGACCGGTAAAACCGAATCGATCCGAATGAAAGTTTACGGAAGCGTAATGTTTTTTCATTTCAGGTGAATACGCAAACTCGAAAAATTTCCATGGAGAAATAAAATAAATTCCAGGTTTATGTTTAGCTTCTTGTTCGGAGTAATACGTTCCTATGGACCAATTTTTCCATTTAAAACCTAAAAATCCAGCTTTGTGAATCGGTTGATCGATTCCGGGTAACGCTGTATAAAAGTTATTATCCCTCAGAAAATAAAAATTTTCCAAAGGACGGAATCTGTGGCCGAAACTTGCTCTGAAAAATTTCTGGTCGATTTGGCCGGAAACAAAAGGACTTCCGTTTCTAGATTCCACAAAACCTGTAAAACAATTTGAAAGGGGAAAAAAATTTTTTGAATTTCGTAAAGCAATACCTCGCCTAACACCGAAAGAATCCGTTTGGTGTTTATCGTTTAAATTTATCCGAATCGATTCATTATTGATTGTACAATTCGAGGTTTTAAAAAACCAATTTTCTTTAGTATAATGAGAATATCTAGATTCATAGGTTTCAAACGTAACTCCGATTCTGGATTCAACCGCAAAAAGATCGGTTATCCAAAATAAAAAAGTAACAGTTAAAAAAATAAAAAATCGTTTCAAAAACCAAATTGATTTTTTTATCTCTTTGTTTTGAAGTTTTGAAAAAAAATTAAAATCAAAGAAACGAAGGTCGTTTTTTTGAAACGTAAGTCTGTTTTTATATCTAAAACTATCTTTTGAATTTCGGAAAGTTACAAATTTAAAAATAAACTTTAGAATATATTTAGAAAAAACATTTTTATATATATTTTGGGCTAAAATAAAAAATTTTAGTTTTAATAGAAAGATTTTAAATTTTAAAGATAAGGAATATTCGGAAAATAGAATTCGTTTTTTTGAATAAAAAATTAAATTTTTTATAAATTGAATTTGTTTTAAAGAAGTAAAAACTAAATTTTCCCCAGATTTAATTTTTGGTTTTGAAAATGGAAAATAAGGAATCAATCGGAGAGAACACGTTTTTAAAATTGTAAGTGAACGTTTTAATAGAAAAATCATCTTCTATCTTTGGAGAGAATTGAGTTTCTGAAAATGTGTTTCGGATTTTTCTTTTTCAAAAGAACGAAAATTTTGGTTTGTTCTTTTGCCGAAAGAGAATGAAACAACTTTAAAAATTCTTCTTTAGAACTGGAACTCGCCTTGGAAATTTTCAAAGCGGAGGAAAGAATAAAACCGGCGGACAATAATTCCTGAACGGAAACAGAAATTATCGTATAACTACGAATAGACGAACTTATGTAGGAGTGATTTGTTTTTTCTTTTTCTAAAAGAGAGGTTTCGATCGATTTTGATTTTGTATTTCTAGGATCTAAATTTTTGGATTTTAAAATTGAATTAGACCCAAGTTCGTCTGTGGATTGAAAGAGAGTTTTAGATTTAAAGTCTTGTTGGGAAGTAGTGATTCCAAATTTTCCAGTTAAAAACGATTCTTCTTCCGGCGTTTGATTCCAGAAAAAGGAAGAGTAACTTTTTTCCCAAGAAATTCCGATTCCAAGAGTGAATTGATCTTCTGTATAAGATTTGTCCCAAGTTCTTGAAAATCCTAAAAATAATTGAATTCCTGTATCAAAGTTAGAATGAAGAAAGACAGAACCACTTTTAAAATCTTTTCCGATTTTTCCAAAAACTTGGACTGTTTGTTTGTCTGGAATCGTAAGATGGATTCCGAAAATTCCTAGATCCTTTTCTCCTCTTTCCCAACCCACAGAAACGCAAAGGCGTAAAACGTCGTTCTTTTCCGGAACAAAAGAATATTCAAGTCCTACGTAAGTTTGATGAACGACTGAAAAAGTTTTGTGATTCTTATAGAGAAAATGGGTTTTCCAAAAATGTTTACGTTCCCGTTTCCAAACCGGAAGTTCAAGCCAGGCTCCATAAGAAGTAAATTTTTTTCTGGTTTCGAACAAACCTCCTAAAGAAGGATTCAGGTTTTTATGAATTAAAAAAAACGTAGGATCTAAAATTGAGGATTTTTCTTCCGAGTTTAAGGAAACAAAACTCAAAAGAAAAAAACCGAATACAACTTGGAACTTTAAGAAAGAATTTTTCGGTCTGAACGAATTGTTTTTCCCCACTCTAAGAGCGGTTCGAGGAAATTATTTTAGGGAGCGGTTTCTTGAAAAAAAACGAAATTTTTTTAGAAAAAAAATCAGAACACAGACGGTTTTGTCCGGAGAAAGGGTTAAGATAACTCGCAGAAGACGAAAAGGATTTTTAGCCTAAACAATGATTCTTAAAAAGAAAGATTTTAGGTTGACATTTACTACTATTTTGATTAGTATGTAAATATCTGTTTAGTGGATTATCCTGTTATTTTATTTGTTTATGTCGTCTAATTTATTAGGAAATGGAGAGAAGACTATGATCATTCGATCTCTGCAAGAATCAGCAAATTATCAGAGAAAACGTAGCGGTCTCCCTGGAGCCGGGCCGAACTGGAAAGAACGGACTCGTGCGGGAGAATCGAACCTAAAATCCTTTGCGGATTATCTGGAAGAAGCGTTCGAAGGGGAACTCGTTCAAAAAGGGGCCTGGTTTTCAGATTCTCTTTCTGAACTGAGTAAAAACAATCTGAAGCGGATTTGAAGTCTGGTGGAAAACTCTCTGAAAAGTTGAGTCCTTTTCCTGATCCCAGAACAAGAATCGCATACGAAGCCGAATCCCTGGAAGACTGGGAGCTTTTAGCGGTACTTTTGGGGAGAGGGAATCGGGCCCAACCCATCGAAGAACTCAGTCGAGAAATTTTGCATCGAAGTAAAGGGTTCGCTGGGTTACTTCAGAAACAAGTCTCGGATCTTCGTAAAATTCCAGGAGTAGGAATTGCAAAGGCGACTACTTTACTTGCGGCCATAGAAATTGGAAGACGTCTTAAGTGGGAGGCTTTGAAAGGAAAACGTTATTCTTCTGAACAATTACTCAATTTTCTTGCCACCAGTTTAATTCCTAAAAACAGAGAATGTTTTGTTTTAATTACACTTTCTCCGGAAGGCGCCGTTTTAAGAGCTGAAGTTGTCGCTGTAGGTAGTTTAGAAGAAGTAGGAGTGCAGACCAGGGATCTTTTGAAGATCATTTTAAATGATGCTGCTTCTGCTGTAATTATCGCCCATAATCATCCTGAATCCAGTTCTAAACCGAGTAAAGAAGATCTTTGGATTTATAAAAATTTCGGAAGTTTGTTGGCTAATATAGGTTTGGAGCTTTTAGATCAATGGATTTTTGGAATTGACGGGATCTATTCCTGTAAGAAAGGTAAGGTTCTCCAGGCTCGAGCGAAGTGTTAAAAAATTTACCGATTCTTTGGGTTTTAGTAAGGAGGGATTACGCCTTACAATTTGCGGGAAGTGCTCTTGGGATTTCTTGGATGCTCGTTCAAAATATTTCTCTAATTTTGATTTACACAATCGTATTTTTATTCATTCATCTCAAAGGAAATCCGGAGTCTGCTTCCGATTTTATAGGATACTCTTTCAGCGGACTTTTGTTTTGGATTCCTCTGCAGGAATATATGATTCGAGGTACTTCGATTCTTACGGAAAATCGACAGTTGATAAAAAGATCTCCTTTGGGTCCGGAGATTTTTCTTTGGATTCCTTATATTCAAATGCTCATACATTTTACCGTGACAGCGATTCCAGTTCTAATCGTGTTGAGTATTTTAGGAGAATTGAATCTAGTTCTATTTCCTATTTCGATTTTTATAATGTTCGCAGTAGGATATTTACTTTCTTTTATCCAAGGATATTTGGCCAGGGCGAACGTGATTTTAAGGGATATTACTCCTCTCATTCGTCTTATTTCTCAGTTCTTTTTTTGGTCCTTGCCGATTTTGTATGTCTCTTCCGGTTTTTTATATTCGATCAACGTTTGGAATCCTCTTAATTTTCCGTT
The DNA here is from genome assembly GCF_000243695.2 of Leptospira kirschneri serovar Cynopteri str. 3522 CT. Classification (NCBI taxonomy): domain Bacteria; kingdom Pseudomonadati; phylum Spirochaetota; class Leptospiria; order Leptospirales; family Leptospiraceae; genus Leptospira; species Leptospira kirschneri. The sequence continues at coordinate 127,847 of NZ_AHMN02000004.1, forward strand.
GGAGCTGTTTCGATTTTGTTTATTAAACGACTTTGTTTCGGTTTTTCATTGGAAAGAATTTATCCCTTCCTTGATTCTATTTCCTTTGATCGGAATTTTGAGTCGTTCTAAATTTCATTCTGTCATTTTGGACCATCTTTGAGTTTAAAAGTAGAAAATTTAAATAAGGTTTACTTTGGATTTAGCGGACCTTTTCAAAGAATTTTGAATGTTTTATCTCTTGGTTTTTTGGGAAATGACGTCAAATACGACGCCCTTAAAAACGTAAGTTTTGAGGTTTTTTCGGGTGAGATTGTTGGTTTGATCGGCAGAAATGGCGCTGGGAAATCCACACTTTTAAAAGTTCTTACCGGAGTTTCTTCCTATTCGTCCGGAAAAATTTTAAAAACCGGTTCTATTCGTTCTATCTTAGAATTGGGAGTTGGTTTTAACCCGGAACTTTCCGGAGAGGAAAATTTATACTACAACGGTCTTGTCTGGGGACTCAATCCGAACGAAATCCGGTCTTCTATGGACGAAATTTTTGAATTCTCCGGTCTAACAGAATTTAAGAATATTCCAATTAAACAATATTCTTCCGGAATGGTGATGCGTCTTGGTTTTGCACTTGCTACTTTTTCAAGGCCCGACATTCTCATAGTGGACGAGGCTTTGGCGGTAGGAGACGCAAGTTTTCAACAAAAATGTCTGAGACGTTTTCGTTCTTTCCAAGAACAAGGAACTATGACTTTAATCGTAAGTCATGATCTTGAACTTTTAAAATCGGTATGTTCTAGGGTTTTGATTTTAGAAAAAGGGAAATTGGTTTTTAACGGTGATCCTGTAAAAGGTTTTCGGGAATATATGCAAATTATTGCAAGTTCTGGAACCGAACAAGAAACGATTTTTCCGGTTCAAAAAGATTCGATTGTGGAAAGTCTTTCCGTGGATTTAGATCTTGTAGGACTTTATTTAAAAAATTCATCACCACAAGATATACAACAGGTTCCAGGCAGAATTAATCGAAGTGGTGCAGAAGAGGATTTAAAATACAAGGTTCGGGCGAATTCAAAAATTTTTCCGGTAGGTTGTGAGGTAGAGATTTCAATTCATGTAATATTCAAAAATGAGATTCCAGATCTTACGGTAGGTTTTCATATAGACGATTCCCGCGGAATTCGCGTTTTTGGAACAAACACGTTTCATCTCGGAAATTCTCTAAAAAACATCCGAGCTGGGGAATCCGTTACGGCGAAATTCCGACTTCCTTTGAATTTCTCTGCCGGTAAATATTCTTTGGGGATTGCGTTACACGAAGGTGATAATCACGTAGGAAATAATTATCTTTGGAAAGATGGAATTCTTTCCTTTGAGCTGGAGCGTTTAGATCTTCCTAAATTTGAAGGAGTCGTTTGGCTTCCAGTGGAAAGTAATCTTCAAAAAGACGCTTTTGATTGATTTATTTTTCTTTCTCAGTTCGGAAAGTTCGGAATCCTGGTTCTCAATATGAAAGTTTGTGTGATTGGAAGCGGTTATGTAGGTCTTGTCGCGGGTGCTTGTTTTGCGGAATATGGAAATCAAGTGATTTGTGTAGATAAGGACGAAACTAAAATTGTAAATCTTAAAAAAGGAATCATTCCTATTTATGAACCGGGACTTTCCGAACTCGTTTTGAACAACTGGAAAGAAAAAAGATTAGAGTTTACAGTTTCTCTCAAAGAAGGGGTGGAAAAGTCGGATATTATTTTTATCGCTGTGGGAACTCCCACTTTACTGGACGGTTCTTCTGACCTTTCTGCTGTTTTTGCAGTAGCGAAGGAAATCGGTAAGTCCATCAACGGATATAAGGTAATCGTTGATAAGTCTACGGTTCCGGTCGGAACTGCGGCCAAAGTCAAAGCCATCATTGCAAACGAAACTAAAGAAGAATTCGACGTGGTTTCCAATCCAGAATTTTTAAAGGAAGGCGCAGCGATTGAGGATTTCATGCGTCCTGAAAGAGTTGTGATCGGTTCTGAAACTCAAAAAGCGGGGGATTTAATCGCGCAACTGTACGCTCCTTTTGTCTTAAACGGAAATCCTATTTTGAGAATGGGAGTGGTTTCAGCTGAACTTACAAAATATGCGTGTAACGCGTTTCTTGCGACTAAAATTTCTTTTGCAAATGAAATCGCTAATCTTTGTGAAGTCGTAGGTGGAAATTACGAAGACGTTCGTAAGGGTATGGGAACCGATTCTAGAATTGGCAGACAGTTTTTATACGCAGGAATTGGATATGGAGGTTCTTGTTTCCCTAAAGACGTTCGTGCATTGATTAAAACTTCCGAAGATGAAGGCGCTCCCCTTCAGATCATTCGTAAAGTGGAAGAGGTCAACGAATCTCAGAAGCTTAGACTCTATGAGAAAATTATAAAGTTTTACGGAGAATCTGGGCTTTCTGGAAAGACGTTTGCGGTTTGGGGACTTTCTTTTAAACCGGGAACAGACGATATGAGGGAGGCTCCGTCAATTCCTCTACTTTTAAAATTACATGATAAAAACGTAAAGTTACAGGTTTATGATCCGGTTTCTAAAGAAACGTCTTCTATTTATTTTGAAGGAAAAGTTGAATATTTTGCGGACGCTTATTCTGCTTTGAAGGGTGCGGATGCTCTTTTACTTTTAACTGAATGGAGGGAATTTAGAGAGCCCGATTTTTCAAAGATCAAAGGTCTTTTAAAAAATAAGGTTATCTTTGACGGTAGAAATCAATATTCTCCAGAGCTGATGAAAAAAGAAGGTTTTCAATACTTCTCTATCGGTAAACCTAACGTTTGATTTTTTCGGGTGCCTTTATAAAATCCGAAGATAGTTGTCTTCAAGTTTACGAATTGTTCTGATTTCGGGTCTGTGGCTTTTTTGTTCAAGTCTGGAAACGAATTCTTTATTCAGTTAATATCCATTTGGGTTTTGAACAACGTAAATTCTATGTGAAAAAACTAGGAAAAAATTTTTTCTAAAAGGTTTCTACTTCAATTGAGATGATTAGATCTTATTTTTTTAGTTTTTAAAAACTAAAAAAATAAGAGAGTTTCCCCCATTTTATTTTTACAGAAAAATCAGGTTTAATAAAACGAATTTATTGCTAGAATTTGTGTTAATATTTCTTAATATTCGGTTTTGAGAATGATATGTTAATCCAAGTGAATTTAGTATAATGCGAAAGGAATCGATGCGAGAAAACTTTAGCAGAACGCTTTCTTCAAACTCAATGTATAGCTCCCTATCATAGTCGTCCCTATAAGTATTTGGATCTCAATATAAATCTGTCGGAATTACGACAGATTCTCTGTAAAAAGATCGGCCCCACCCCACAACCTGTCGAACGACCTAAAACGCTTTCGCAAAAAGCGTTTTGCTGAGTTCAGGGAGCGAGACGGCTTGAGTTTGAGAGAGCCGTTCAGCTTGAGTTCAATTCTGATTCTAAAATCCTATTCAACTTGTGAGGTTGGTTATGGATCGCATTTTAATTGAAACTAAAAACGATATATTGTATTACGTTTCTTTTATGCAATTTATTGACGAGAGCTAAAGAGCCGGGTCTAGCTGGCTGTGACAAGCCGGATTCGCCAAGATTTTCTTACATTCTGCTCACGTTAATCCCAGTTTAAAAAAGCTGATTCCGTGTCTGGGCCGGAATAATTCCAGTGCCCCATCTTTCTTCCGTTTTTAATTTCTGATTTGCCATAAAGATGAAGATGATAATAAGGATTTTCTAATGTTTGCTTCCAGAGATTAGATTCAGGTTTATAATCTTCTCCTAAAATATTCTTCATCGATACGGGATTGGCCGGAATTATTTCTGGAGAAGGTAAGTTACAAAGAGTTCTCAGCTGAAGAGAAAATTGAGAAATTGTACCAGAGTTTTGACTGAAATGCCCTGAGTTATGCGGTCTAGGTGCAAATTCGTTGCATAAAATTTCTTCCCCTTTGATGAAAAATTCTATCCCAAAAACCCCAACGTAGTTGATCGTTTCTGCCAATTTTTTTGCATAGTTTACAAGTTTAGTTTCTATGTTATCGGGGAAATTTCCGGGATAAAACGTAAGGTCCAAGATATGATTTTTATGAACATTTTTAGAAGGTCTAAAATTTAAGATTTTGCCGTCTTCAAATCTGGCCATGATGACGGAGGCTTCCGAAGTAAATTGAAAAAATTCTTCCACGATATGATCCAGTTTGTCGAGGTTGGAAAGTGCGGAAGATAGTTCTTGCTCGGTTTTACACCGAACCTGTCCTCTACCGTCGTAACCCATCGTATTCGTTTTTAAAATACAGGGAAAATTAGTTTTAGAAAGAACTGATTTTTTCTCTTCTTCCGTCAAAACCGGATAAAATTTCACAGTAGGAATTTCCGCTTTTTGAAAGTAGGTTTTTTCCTCCCAACGATTTTGTGAAATTCGAATGCAGTTCGGAGAAGGCCTGACTATCAGTCCGGTTCGTTTAGAAAAATTTTCTATCGTAGTAAGTGCAATTTCTGGAATATTCTCAAATTCGAATGTAAGTGCATCTATATTTTCCAAAAAAAAAGTCAGAGCTTTTTTGTCTTCGTAAGAGGATACGTATTCCTTAGCTCCTGCTCCGGCGGCTGGAGAATTTTTTTCGGGAGAATAAACGGAAACTTCGTAACCGAAAGAAACCGCTTCTAAACAAAACATTCTTGCGAGTTGCCCCGATCCCATCACTCCGAGCCTGGAGCCAGGAAGAAGCATTCGAGAGTTGTTCACAATAAATCCTTGTTTTTGGAAAGTGCGTCTTCTCGAATTTGATTACGATACCGTTCTAATTTTTCGGAAAGTATAGGATCTTGAAGTGCAAGAATTCTGACTGCTAACAGACCAGCGTTTTTGGCGCCTGCGGTTCCGATTGCAAGGGTTCCTACTGGAACTCCTCCTGGCATTTGAACGATGGATAATAGACTATCTAATCCGTTTAAAGTTTTACTTTGTACTGGAACTCCTAAAACTGGAAGAGTTGTCATCGATGCAACCATTCCAGGGAGATGAGCAGCACCTCCTGCTCCTGCGATGATTACGGAGTAACCTTTTTCCTTTGCAGATTTAGAAAATTCTAACATAAGTTCAGGAGATCTATGTGCAGAAACGATTTCTTTATGAATGGAAACGCCAAATTCTTTAAGAATGATCTCCGCTTCTTTCATCGTTTCCCAATCGGAATGGCTTCCCATAATGATTGCAACTTTTGTGTTCAAACATTTTCTCCTGTGGAAGATGTTTCTTTAGATTTACTTGTTTGCAAGTATTAAACCGGAAGCGCTTCTACGAAACGTTCCAATTGAATTCCTCGAGACGCTTTCGCTAATACGATAGAACCTTCCGGAATCGTTTGCAAAAATTTATGAATAAGTTTTGCAAGTCCTTCCTGTGTTCCTGAAAAATGTTCACAGAACCTGGGGGAAGAAGTTCGCTTAACAAACTCCTCTTGAATCCAAAAAGCATCCGTTCCAAAAGTATAAAGTCCCTTGAGGTTTTGAAACTCAGAGCATTTTTTTCCGAGTTTTTTATGAAACTCTTTGGAATATTCTCCTAATTCTTTCATATCACCTAACACCGCGTAAAATTCTTTTCCGTCGGCGAGTTGATCTGCGACTTCCAAAGAGGAAATCATGGATTCGTAATTCGCGTTATACGTATCGTTGATTACGGAATATTTGCCATTTTGTAAATCTAGTCTTTTATTGGAGGACTTGAAAGTATGGATCCCTTCTTGAATCCATTCTTGTGGAGTAGCGATTTCTTCCAAACATGTGATAGCAACAGAAAGGTTTTCTAAAAGTTTTTCACCTGGCAGATTCCATTGGATTTTTTTATCTTTGTATTCTAATAAGAATCCGGAAGATTTTTTTTGAAGAATAGAAAATATTTTGTCCGGTTTTGTAAGAACGAATTTATTTCCGTGTTTGCGAGTTTTGTTTTTTAGTATTTTAGAATATTCTCCTGTGCCTGGATAAAATAATTTTCCTCCCTTTTTTAAACCTTCCACGATTTCGCCTTTGGCTTTTGCTATGTTTTTTTGACTTCCTAAAAATTCTATATGGGCCGTTCCGATTGTAGTGATGATAGCATAGTCTGGTTTTGCAATTTGGCTGAGTCTTGCAATTTCCCCCTTATGATTCATTCCGAGTTCGCATATTACAATTCTGGTATGATCGGAAATTCTAAAAAGTGTAAACGGAAGCCCGATTTCATTATTATAATTTTTTTCGGTTACGACTAACGCTGGTTCTTCTAGATTTTTAAGACAATTTCCTAAGAATTCTTTCGTAGTCGTTTTTCCGCTGGAACCAGTGACCGCAATTACGATCGGATTAAAACGAGATCTATGAAAAGCCGCGAGTTTTCCGAGAGCGGTTAACGTGTTTCTTACGGGAATTGCTTTGGATTTCTCTTCTATGCTGAGGTTTTTATAAATCGGATGATTTTCTTCGACTAAAAAATGAGTAGCTCCTCTGGAAATTGCGTCTCTGATAAATTCGTGTCCGTCTCTGTTTCCTAAAAGAGGTACAAAAAGGGAATTTTCTTCAGCCTCTGTGGATGAGGTGGTGATTGTAGTAATGAGTGGTTCTTTGTGATACCAAGTTCCCGATGCCGATCCCAATATTCTGCGAATGGTTTCCGGATCGTAGTAGAAGTTCGATTTCATGGGTCCAAGTTGTAGGGGGAGAATGTTTTGAAAATTCTAAAATGAACTTTGACAGTATAAGAGTTTCTTTCAAATATCAGCCTGAGTTGGGATCTTTTTACAATATTAATTTTTTAACTCAAACTTTGGTCATAGATACTCGTTGGAGCTGAATCGACAGTTAGATTTGTCGGAATACAGCCTTGACAGTCTTCATTCTTATATTTTTGATTCCATTAAAGCTCGAGTAAATATGACTTCTAAAAAATCAACTTCCAAAAAAAAATCGCCCAATCAATTGGATAAGTGGTGGCAAAAAACCACGATTTACCAAATTTATCCCCGCTCTTTTGCGGATAGTAATCGGGATGGTATAGGAGACATTCCAGGGATCATTTCTAAGTTGGATTATCTTCAAGATCTTGGGTTTGAAACAATTTGGATATCTCCTTTGTATAAAAGCCCTCAAATGGATCACGGTTACGATGTAAGCGATTATTACTCGATCGCTTCGGAATACGGAACTATAAAAGATGCAGAAAAGCTAATAAAGGAAGTTCATAAGCGCGGGATGAAAATCGTTTTTGATATGGTGATGAATCATACTTCTATTGAACACGATTGGTTTATACAATCCCGTTCTAGCCGAGATAATCCCAAAAGAGACTGGTATATTTGGAAAGACGGGAGAGGAAAAAATAAACCTCCTAATAATTGGAGTTCGTTTGTGACACCTAAGGCGTGGCATTATGATTCCAATACGGATCAATGGTATCTTGCGAGTTTTTTAGATTTTCAACCCGATTTGAATTATTACAATCCAGAAGTCAAAAAGGCGATGTTCGACGTTTTGCGTTTTTGGCTTAAGAAGGGAGTGGATGGTTTTCGTCTGGATATTTTTCACGCAATTTATAAGGACAAATATTTTAGGGACAACCCATTTCGATTTAAATATATCGTTTCGGAAAATGATCACGACGGTTATTTTCAGAGTAGGGTTCATACTGTGAATCATCCGAATAACTTTGCTTTTGCGAAAGAACTTAGATCCGTTTTAGATGAGTTCGATGGAGACCGTTTTGCGGTAGGAGAAGTAGCCGGAGACGATCATATCATCAAACGCTACTTAGGCGAAAAAAAAGACGGTCTGAATCTAATCTTTCTATTTGAAACCTTGTTGTTAAAGTTCAAAACTAGTTTTTTTAAGGGAATTGTAAAGAAAATGGAACAAGTATATCCGTATCCGAACGTTCCCACATACGTTTTTGGAAACCATGACCAAAGACGTTATATGATGAAAATCAATAATAATCTTGAAAAAGGAAAGTTGGTCGCTCTATTCCAATTTACCGCGAGGGGAGTTCCGGTCACTTATTATGGGGAAGAAATAGGAATGACCAATGAGACGATTAAATTGACGGAGGCACAGGATCCTCTTGCAAGAATCTATCGCTGGTTAGGAGATTCACTTTCCGAATTGTTGGGACTTGCAGACGTTATCATTCGAGATCGAGCAAGGTCTCCGATGCAATGGGATGATTCACCAAACGCTGGTTTTACGATTCAAGGAGCAAAACCTTGGATTCGTGTTCACGGTAATTATAGAGAACGTAACGTTTTGATCGAATCGGAAGACTCGGATTCTCTTTTAAATACGTATAAAAACGTTCTTCATATTCGAAATGGAAGTTCTGCTCTTAAAGAAGGTTCTTTGAGATTGATCGAAGAAAACGTTCCAAAAGATATGTTGGTTTATTTAAGGGAATTTGGTAAGGAACGTAAATTAGTCGTTTTTAATTTTGGTAAAAAATCCAAATTTTTTTCCAATCCTACGGACTGTAGAAAATATTTCTTCTCTACAATTTCTTTCGATCATAACGAATTTGATCAATTTAAGATGCCTCCTTGTTCCGGAGTTATATTAGGTAATTAGTATATTTTAAAAAATGTGTATTCTACAAAAAAAGGATTTGCTTTGGACAAATCCATTGTTTGAAACAGAATTTTTGCGTCTTATAATATAGGCGAAGTGTTCAATGATCAGTGTATAATCAGTAAAATCTGTTTTGTCGGCATTATAAAATAATAATGTTTCTTCTGTATAACCAATGTAAAAGTGATTTATTATACTTGCAGAGTGACCAGCCATTGAAACTCAGCGAATATTTTTTTTCTATAGCTTGGTATTACTAAGTTTGAAGTGTGGTCGTTAGCTATTTTAAGCTATGAAATTCACGAGCAACACTACGATCTAAAACGCGATCCGTGACGAGCGTTTTGTTGAGTCCAAGGTTTAGTTTTTTATTCATCTAAATTTTCTTTTGCTGAATTTACATTAAAATAACGTGATTTCGGCGGTTGAAAAATTTTTCTAAAAGTATAAGTTCTTACAATTTTAGAATTTGTTTGTAAAATCGTGATTTGTAATAATTTTCATATTATTTTACAGACAAACCTAAGTTTTAAGATAGTTCCCGCACTTGAATACGACAGATTCAATTATTATAAACTTCTATTTTATAAATTGTGGTAGCTCCTACATTGAAAGGATCAGTCTGTAAAATTCAGATTCAGGATCATGGGTTCTTTATGTCGAACTTAGGTTAGAATCAAGTATTTTTTGGATTCTTATATGAACGTGTAAATTCAAGAAGTAATAGAATTGAACTACGAAATCTATGCGCTAAACTAGAATTTTGGAATTAATCCTTTTGAATATTCGGTAAAACGTGACGATTCCCATAGTTTTACCCATATTATAAATTTTTAAATATATTTTCCGTGATCCAATTTCTCGTATGAGGTTTTCACGCTTTTGAGAAATAGTTCTAAAAGATAAAAGGAGAAATTTGAAACCGTTGAGCATCATTATTTACTGAATAAGAAGATACTCAAACGATTTAAAAGATTGAATTCTACTTAAAAACTCATTGTCTTAAGTTGTAATACGTAGGAAATGAGTTTTTAAAAATTGATTTTTGTACTTATACGAAAATTAAAAAGTTAATTTTACTTTTTATTCTCCGTAAACCACTACACATTCTTTCGAGAAAATTGGTCCTAAGATTCCGAAAGTGCTCTTATCAACGGTAGCAACTTTCGTAATTTGACCGTCTTTCATTGCTTCTGCAATACTTCCTTCTCCGCCGGAGTAGAAATACCATGTCAAAAGCGAATAGTGGTTACATGACTTTCCACTCTTTACAATCTTTGTATCCGTAGGACCTCCGATAGGATTTCCGGATACGTGATAGCTGGAAGAGTTGAAAATCAACGCTGGAAAAATACTTGTTGCACAGTTGGAAACAACAAACGCCGCGAGAGAGATTACAATCAGACTGATAAATTTTTTCATTTTAATTATTCCCCACTTACGATGGTGCAATAGCTGCTATAAACAAGTCCGAGAACGGAAAAAGTAGAATGATCTACAGTTGCGATTCTCGAAATTTTATTGTCGAGTGCGATTTGGCCCGCGGAAGCATCTCCCCAGGTTACTAGATACAGAACGTTATGAGCACAACCTTCTGCTTTTTTAGCAGTAGGAACTTCGTTGGAACGATTGATTTCCCCTGGGAAGGTTGTAGATGTAACGAGCATTCCTTGTTGAGGACCAGTGGCACAATTCGATAAAAATACCGAAAAGCCGAGGGCGACTAAAGTCAGGATGATGATTTTTTTCATAAGATCCTTTTTTCCTTTTTCCTTATTTTTTCTTTCCGGTAGCAGATTTTGCATCTGTTTTCGTTTCTATAGCTGCGTTTGAACCGGTTACGACAGTACAAAATTTATGATAGATAGCACCGTACAAAACTCCAAGTTGTTCGTATTCAATGCTCGCTACTTTTGTAATTTTACCATCTGCCTTTGCAGCTTCGATGGAAGAATCACCAAAAGACACAAGCCATAGGATGTTTTTAGAACAAGCCTTTCCAATAGAAGTTTTTTCTGTATTGTCTCCGAGTTGACCTGGGATTACGCCATCATGTACAATCATTCCACCTTTAGAGATGATAGGATACATGAATCCATAGTCTTTGGTTGGGTTTGTATTGGGGCGAAGTCCGTAAACGTACATAGCATTGACTCCTGTACATTGAACTGCCCAGATCGTCATGAAAGAAATGAAAAGTAGTGATTTGAGTTTCATTTTTTCTCCTGGATTTCTTGTTTGATTATTCTCGGACGTTACTTGCAATTATTTCTAAAGTAATGTCCGGCGGGTCTATAATAACAAAAGTGATATTTTTGTAAATAGAGAATCACCTATAAGGAGTAGGTTTTGAAATTTTTTAACAAAAAAGTGTTTTTTGAAAAAGTTTTTAAATACAAAGTAAAGTAAAAATAAACCTTCTAAAATTTATTAGTGAGATGATTCGTTTTAATTTGTATGAATAGGATTGTATCTAAATGAAAATGTTAGTTCTTTAAGATGAAAACAAAAAAAGGTTCTGACGTTTTATATTATTTTCACTTTGTGTTTTAAATCTAATCAATTTGATTTTTATGACGAGAATATTTTGAAATTATAATTTAATGTGAGTTCAGTATGATTCACTTTTCTGAAAAAAGTTGGAATTTGAACTTTACAGATCGATTCTTAAAATATGGAAACTACCGCAATCATGAATTTCATGAACAAATCCTAAAATTGTAGGAACTCATACTCTTAGAAAATTTTTTCTTATGTCTGGCTCACGTTAATTTAAGATAGATTTTGAGACTTTAAATTACTTTTTGAATTTGTTTTAGTCTTTACTTTTAGAAGTAAGGTTTGTGCTTTCTCTGGTTATCTAAAATTTGCGGGTACTTTTACAAATCAGAATTTAACAGATTGGATTTAAAATTGTGGGAACTCTTACTTTTAGGAAAAGTTTTTCTAGTAACCAACTCATATTCAAAAGTAGAAAATGGGTACATTTTAAATCTAATAATTTTATTTCTCTCAAAGAGAAAGGTGAAACTAATTTTGGGGTAGGTCGATCACATTCGGTTTAAAAAAACACATCTTAAAGGTTGCGCTATCTTTCGAACAAAAAGGAAGATTCTTCAGAATCGTAAGTAAAAGGAGAAATGATTTTAGAAAGGTCTTCCTCTTCTTGTTTTTTTCTGATTTTTGCAAACTGTGATTTCCATTCTTGCGCTTTGTGGTCGGAACTACTTCCAAAATTTATTTGAAGATAAAACAATGAAAAAAGTAAAAGTTCTCGGTTAAACCCGGTTTGGTTGAGCTTAGAATCTAAAAATTCAGGGTCGATCTTCCGTCCACTTTCCACAATGTCCTGAAGAATTTCAATCGCCTGAATATCTGTAACAGAACCTTGATGCCTGTAAATTCTATGAAGAGGATAAAGGATTTCTTTATCTGGCTTTCCATTTTTTTTGAGACTTAAAAAAAAGGCTCGTCTGGACATAGCCAAAGAATCGTTGAACTTTCTATTTTGTAGGAATTCCAACGCGGACTCGTAGGCGAAGATAGGTTCAGATCGAAAAATAGAGGCACGATCTAAAAGAGCTTGGATCAAGTCGGAAGATTTTTTTTTCCTCAAAGATAAAAGAAGAATTTTATGAAGGAGTAAGTTATCAGGAAAAAAAGGAAGGAATTTTCTACACTTAGAAATTGTATCGTCGATTCTTCCGGATTCGTAAGAATTGTTTATTTCTGATTCGATTGCGGCTAAATCCTCTTTATAGGGATTATTCTTTCGGATCCAGTTTAAAGTCTCATCGTAATATTCTAAATTTCCAAGTCTTGAACTGAGAACAAGAACCTTGTATCTAAGAGGTGAGTTTTCAGGATTTTTAGAAAGACTGAGTCTTGCAAATTGGAATGCTTTTAGGGGTTTATTGAGTTCTTCATAACCGATAAAAATTTCGTTCATCAGAGAAGAATGATTTGGATCGAGTAAAATACTTTTTTCAAAACTTTTCAAAGCGGTAACTAAATCTCCTTTACCGATCCAGACCCTTCCTTCTAACTCATAGTAAAGCGCCGTATTTTTATTTCCAATTGAATCCGCGATTTCTAATTTTTGAAGGGCTTCGTCGTATCGGAGCCGGTTTAATTCTTCCTGTGCTTGTCTGAGTAGTTCCGAATAAGAAAAGGTTGAATTCCCGTAGACCGTTGAATAACTTGTGCAAAGTAAAAAAAAGAGCCAAGTGGATAGCAGTCTCCCAGCCAGTCTGTTCGGTAGAATTCTTCCCATCTTTTTAAACATCGGAACATTAAAAAAAAACAAGAGGTTTCACTGAATGAATTCAGTTACGATAATTATCGCCATGTCTATTTTGGCGATCGTCACTGCTGTGGTTTATACCCTAAAAGTCATTTCCATCAAAGTAGGTGCCTTAGGCGGTAACGAAAAAGAAACGAAAAAGCTTCTAGAAATTTCATCCGCTATCTCCGAAGGAGCTATGGCCTTTCTCGTAAGGGAATATAAAGTCATTTCCCTGTTTATTGCCTTTATGGCAGTATTGATCGTTCTATTGTTAGACAATCCTGGATCGGAAGGATTTAACGACGGAGTTCATACCGCAATTGCTTTTGTATCGGGAGCTTTGATTTCCTGTATTTCCGGTTTTATCGGAATGAAAATTGCAACTGCAGGAAACGTCAGAACCGCAGAAGCCGCTAAGACATCCATGTCTAAAGCGTTCCGTGTTGCGTTTGATTCCGGAGCCGTGATGGGATTCGGACTCGTAGGGCTGGCTATTTTAGGAATGATCGTACTTTTTCTTGTTTTTACTGGAATGCATCCAGATGTAGAAAAACATTTTCTCATGGAATCCTTAGCTGGTTTTGGATTAGGAGGTTCCGCTGTGGCGCTATTTGGAAGAGTAGGCGGCGGAATTTATACAAAGGCGGCAGACGTAGGAGCGGATTTAGTTGGAAAGGCGGAAAAAGGAATTCCAGAAGACGATCCAAGAAACCCGGCCACGATTGCGGATAACGTAGGAGATAACGTAGGAGATGTGGCTGGAATGGGAGCGGACTTATTCGGTTCGTGTGCGGAAGCTACTTGTGCGGCTCTTGTAATTGGTGCTACTGCCTCGGCTCTTTCCGGATCTGTAGACGCACTATTATATCCGCTTTTGATTTCCGCATTTGGAATTCCAGCTTCTATTTTAACCAGCTTTCTTGCAAGAGTCAAAGAAGGTGGAAATGTGGAATCCGCACTTAAAGTTCAACTTTGGGTTTCTACGCTTCTAGTCGCGGGAATCATGTATTTTGTAACAAAAACTTTCATGGTGGATTCTTTTGAAATTGCGGGAAAAACAATCACAAAATGGGACGTTTACATTTCGATGGTGGTTGGACTTTTTTCCGGAATGTTTATAGGGATCGTAACTGAATATTATACTTCACATTCTTATAAACCTGTAAGAGAAGTGGCGGAAGCGTCTAACACAGGAGCTGCGACCAACATCATTTACGGATTGTCTCTCGGATATCATTCATCCGTGATTCCCGTGATTCTTCTTGTGATTACGATTGTAACGGCGAACCTACTTGCTGGAATGTATGGAATAGCGATCGCTGCATTGGGAATGATATCTACGATCGCTATTGGTCTTACCATAGACGCCTATGGACCTGTGTCGGATAACGCGGGTGGAATCGCGGAAATGGCGGAACTTGGAAAAGAAGTTCGGGATAGAACCGATACACTCGATGCGGCTGGAAATACAACTGCGGCGATCGGAAAGGGATTTGCGATTGGAAGCGCCGCTTTGACTTCTCTTGCGCTATTTGCAGCCTTCATTACAAGAACTCATACTACAAGTCTTGAAGTTTTAAACGCGGAAGTGTTTGGAGGACTGATGTTTGGAGCGATGCTACCTTTCTTATTCACTGCTATGACGATGAAGTCGGTAGGAAAGGCCGCAGTAGATATGGTGGAGGAAGTTCGCAAACAATTCAAAGAAATCCCAGGGATTATGGAAGGGAAAAATAAACCGGACTACAAACGTTGTGTGGATATATCTACGAGCGCTGCTCTTCGAGAAATGATTCTTCCGGGGCTTCTCGTTTTGTTAACACCGATAGTGATAGGATATCTTTTTGGAGTGAAAACTCTTGCCGGAGTACTTGCGGGAGCATTGGTAGCGGGTGTTGTACTTGCAATTTCCGCCGCAAACTCTGGAGGAGGTTGGGATAACGCAAAGAAATACATTGAGAAAAAAGCGGGCGGAAAAGGATCGGATCAACACAAAGCCGCGGTTGTAGGTGATACCGTAGGAGATCCGTTTAAAGATACTTCCGGACCTTCTATCAATATTCTCATCAAATTGATGGCGATCACAAGCTTAGTTTTTGCGGAATTTTTCGTTCAACAAGGCGGGTTGATATTTAGGATATTTCATTAAAAAAATCTAAATTACAGTTTTATGAAATTAGAAAGCCCTTTTTGCAAAAAGCAGAAAGGGCTTTTTTTATGGATTTGTTTTGAAAGTTGAATTTTTTGAAATACCGGATCAGAACAGGGCGTGCCCTGTCGAGCAATTGGAGTTGATGAACCAGATAACGTCTTAAAGGTGGGATTCTTATTTTAAGAACGCTCGACAGGTCGCGCTCTCGATTACAATCTGCAAAGCACCATTTGATTTTGTCTAAAATCCAGAATCTTTGGATTTGCAACGTTGCATATAGATGATCAATGGTGCATTGCAGTATTTTCATCTCGATCGCTCACGCGTTTTGAAGTTCTATATTTTTTTCGTTTTAGTTTGATTGAGTGGTTTTTAAAAGTTTGGTTCTGGTAAAAAATAGGAATGTTCGCTTGCAATCGGGTTGGGTTCGAAGAATAACTCCCTGGAAATTTGATTTTTACGTAGATTTAAAGTCCAGATCATTTTGTAAGATTTATGGAACTGAGGAACTCCTCGGTTCATCGTGTCTACGATAGAATCTCCGACGCCTACTTCTTCTAACCAGAGAAGATAGTTAAAAAGAAAACACCTGGAAACTCCATGTGCAGCGGCCAATGCACCTAACACAGCCCAAACTCCAGTATTTACATGGATGGTCATTTTCTTCAACTCACCAACTCCCCAGTTGTATTTGATTTTTCCGGCTCTCCAATGCAGACGGTTTAAAGAAGAGATATATTTAGTATATTTCTCTAACAAAAAAGGAAGTTTTTTAGAAAGAGCTTTTTTCTGAATCGAATTCAATTGATTCCAATAGCTGAGAGGAATTAAAAGAGAGTCGGAGCCGACTTCTCCTTCATTTAAGGCGGATAAAATCTTTTTTTGAGAAGAAAGTAAAAGAAGGTCCATATCCAAAACGGTTCATTAAATTACAAATGAAGGACTTGATTCTAAAAAAAATTAAGAAAAAAATATAAGAAATTAATAATTTGAACTAAAACTGATAAACAAGATTGGGTTTCTTACATTGAAATCAGATTCGAGATGATTTTAGTTTTTGAAAAGTATCAAAACGTTTTTTTTAGCTGACTACTCAATTAGGAAAAGTCTATTGGTTGGTATGTTATATTTGTTATTACGACCTATTATAATTTTTCCTATTATTTCCGTCTTATATGCAATTTTTGTACAGTATATATTTCAAATTGAATCCCTGAAAAATCTAGGAATGACTATGACTTACGGCGGATTCTTTGTGATTCCTTTCTTAATTGGAGTTATTTCGGTGTATGGATTGGAAAAAGAAAAACCACAGCCGATTCCGTTTCGTATTTTTTATCCTTGGATACCTACTATTATTTCGATGTATTGTGCATTTCTGGTAAATTGGGAAGGCCTCATCTGTCTGGCAATGGGCGCTCCAGTTTATCTTGTTTTATCAAGTGCGGGTGGGATTGCAGTGGGAATTTGGTTCTATATTTTTCCGGGACATAGAATGAATTTACTTACTGTGTTCGGTATTTTAAGTTTTCCTTTTATAACTGGATACTTCGAAACTTATTGGGAATTACCGAACGAGATCAGATTCGTCGAAACGAAAATTACGATCGAATCGACACCCGAAAAAATTTGGAAGAACATCATCCGCATACCCGAGCTCGAAAAAACGGAAGCCGGCTTTTTTTACCGAATGGGATTTCCCAGACCGATTGAAGCTACTCTTTCTTATGAAGGAATCGGAGGAGTTAGAGAGGCGAGGTTCGAAAAAGGATTAGTATTTTATGAAACTATCACAGAGTGGAATCGAAATCGAAAATTGAAATTCGAAATCAAGGCCGATCCGAATCTGATTCCGTTAACAACATTAGACTCTCATGTAGTACCCGGAGGGAGATATTTCGACGCTTTACAAGGAGAATATGAATTAGAATATAAAGAAAATCTAAAAACGAATGAAACAGGAATTATAACTCTTCATCTTCGAAGTAAATACCGCTTATCGACTCACTTTAACTTTTACGCGTCTATTTGGGGAGATTTTTTGATGAGAGATATTCAAAATTCGATTTTGAGAATATTGAAAAAAAGGATAGAAGGGATGAGGTAGAACATGTTTAGTTTTATAAGCAAGCGTAAATGATTTGGGAACACGAATGCTGTATTGGAATATTAGAAAAATTTAAACTTAGAAAAAACCATCGAAATTCCGAAATGCATATGTAAAATACACTATTAAAATCGGGGTGGTCAAAACATCGATCACAATCGTAAATGGATACAGTAAATAACTCAATCCATAGGCGACCAGATTTGTAGGAGAGAATGCTTTAAAGGATGGATCAAAACTGATAAGGACGATCGGGGAAATCATTTGGGTAGGCGACAGCCAAATCGCATAATTTTTGTCCCGAGAGTGAGTGTAAGTCCAACCTCGCGTGGTGCTAAAGTAGGTAGGAGGAGACTTAGGAATTTTCGATAAAGAAAGTGATTCCGAATTCGGTTGTTGCGAACAGTCGAATTCGGCCATAATACAGACATTTAATATCTTAAAACGATCATATTTGTTTTGGTATTCGCGTTTTGAACAATCTAAAGCTGCAATTCTATTTTTTGAATCCGCGATACAAAGTTTAAAATCAAAATCACGCTGTTTTACCGTCCAAGCCTGCTTGACGTCCGAAATTTTTTTGCTTAGGTAAGGTCCGCGATAGATGGTTAGACTTGTGTCGTCGCTGTCCAACCAAGGAAGATCGTTGATCGCCGTACCAACATCGTAAAGAAACAATTTTCTTTCCGCTTTTTCTACCCGGATTGGCTGATTTGAATCTTCGTTTTTGAATTCACATGTTTGTTCGAATCTGCGAAATTGAACATCGTAAATATATATATCCTTTTTTTGATCGTTCCCTTGGGGAGAAGGTGCACAATAGTAACTGAATTTTTTTTCGTTTCCTCTTATATAAGATAGCTCTAATATTGGATAGTTCCTGTCTTGCAGAATTCGAATTCCCTCTAGAGTCGGGCGTTCATATTCGTAAAAGGACATTCTTTTTTGTTCTTCACGCAATGTTGCGGTGAGACAATTTGCAAAAGATAAAAGAAAAATAAAAAAACAAAAAAATCGAATTCGTTTATGAAGAAACATCGAGTTTAAGCATCCTGCATTTGAATATAAAACGACCTGAATTCACGTTGAATTTCCTATATTTATGAGAATTCGATACTAAAGGATACGATTTGTTGTTTGAAATATCAGTTCAGTTTATAAGATCACTTTAGGTTTGGCGAAGTTTTAGAATGTCAAGATCGATGTTCCGGTAAAATTTGTACGATTGGCTCCAAGATACAATGTGCCGTAAGCCACAAACGTTCACCGCCAGTTGTAAGAACTCGACAATTTTTCCATAAATAGGCGATGCCCCGCCCGAGGGTGGGCTTTGTAGGAAGTTTTCGGAGAAAACCCGATATCAGAGAAATTGCATAAAGTCAAACCAATTTTTGTTTGCACGTCCTGTAGGAACTCCCACAAAATTCGAAAAATAAGATAGGAATTGAGAACGAAAAAATTGAAGTCCGTTTAAATCAATTATAACTTCCGAATCTCTTCATATAACCTTTTCGCGGCTCCTCTGCCTTTTTGAACAAATTCTCGATTTCGATTTTGAATGTTCAAAAGTTCAGTTTCAGGAATATTCAAAACATTGAAAATATCTTGTGCATTGGAAACGACAAACAGACCACCCGATTTTTCCAAAATCATAGCCTCGGGAGAGTTGTAAATTTTAGGGCCGGTCATCAGAGGCAGGCCAAAAGTAGCTGGTTCCAAAACGTTATGGACTCTATTGTGAAGCGCACCCCCCACATAGGCAAAGTCTGCTGCTTGATACGCAAATGCTAATACTCCTAACACATCAAATACGATTGTCTGAGCCGTCATGTTTTCAAAAGGAGTGGAGGTCCAGGTTTGGTAAATTATATTTGTGTCTTGGAGTTTGTGTTCTATAGAAACAATTCTATCGGGAGAAGTTTTATGGGGAAAAATCCAAAACGCAAATTTGTCCAACAAAGCAGGATTTTTTGATCGAATGAGTTCATAAAGAGAAACGATTAAGTTTTCGCAGGGTTCGTAAGTAGATGCAAAAAGTATAATTTTAGAATACGGATAATTTTTAGGTTTATTAAAAATTTTAGGATTGTCTTCGATTTTTTTCAGAACAGAATCGAATCTAGTATCGCCTAACACCTTCACCGGAATTTTGTTCTGGACCAAAGAACGAAAAATTTCGTAAAAAGATTCGTGAGAAGGAAAAATTCCATCTAGATGTTTAAAAACGGATTTAGTCAATTTGCCCATAATCCCTTTTTTACGATTTCCGATCACCGCAGAACCTAACACTACTTTGGTGTTAAATCTATTTGCAGAAATTACTAAATTTGGCCAGGTATCCCAAGCCATCAAAACCAGAACCTTAGGATGAAAACGGGAGAAAATCCAGTTATAACTGAAAGGAAGATCGATCGGAAGATGAAAAGTCTCGTCTGCCGGAAATGCTTCTAATTGAGAATCTCGAACGCTGTCTGAAAAAACGGATTGAATTAAAAATGCAGACGGATCATTTTTTCTAAATTCAAGTGCAAGAGCCTTACACTGGTCCAACTCGCCTACCGAAGCCGCATGAAACCAAACAGTATATTTACCGGAAAGGTTCAACGGCTTGGAAAGAATTTTTTTCTTATCTGCAGAACGTTTTCTAAAAAAAAGTCTCACGGAAGGAAATAAGAAAGAAATCGGAACAACAAAAATCAGAAGAAGGATCGTCAGGATTTGATAAAGAAAAATCATAGTTCTATGAGCGGGGTTTTATTTGTATTCGATTTGATGGATACTTTAATTAAGGATCCTTTCCATTCTGCACTCTATAAAATGCTCCCAAACGAATCGAGAGAAAAATTTATCCAGGGAAGAGAAAGAAACGCGTTTATAGAATTTGAAAAAGGACAAATTGAAGAAGAAGAATTTTTAGAAAGGTTTTATTTGCCGGAATATAGAAACGGTGATTTACCGGATCCTAAGAAGATCAAAGAACTTATGTTTAGCAAAGTGCGATTGATACCGGAAACGGTAGGAATTGTAAAATTACTCAAGGCAAACGGAAATAAACTAGTACTGGCAAGTAATTATTCCGTCTGGTATAAAGAACTTCAAAAATTTACTGAAATGCAGGAAGTATTTTCTCAATTTGATCAGTTGTATTTTTCCTGTGAACTAGGTGTTAGAAAGCCGGCGGAGGAATATTTTCAATGGATTCAAACTGATTATCCAGGAATGCGTTATGTGTTGATAGACGACAATGCGACTAACGTAGAGGCGGCTGGTTATATGGGATGGGATACTTTTCAATTCGATCCGAAAAAAACTTCCCAACTCGGAGAATTTTTTAGAGACCAGTACCCCAATTATCTTTGATCTCCGCACCGGGATAACTTTCATCTCTTGTATCGATTAGAATACCCATACGATCCAGATAAAAAACAAATTCTCCTTTTTTCTGAAACGGACCGGGGATCAAACGAATTTCGGCAACTTCGAACGGATAACGTAGATTTCGATTCAGTTTTATGTTTTGAGCTGGGATCTCTAGTTTTTTCTCGATCCGTTTCCAACCTTCAAAACTCAAATCTACTAAATCGATTACTATTTCTTTAGATTTATACTGGTGGAGAACTAATTCTAATTTTGCGTTTTGGGAAGAGGCATACATCCAAAAAAAAATTCGAGTAGGAATTCCGATTGGTAATCTGATTTTTTCTTTCGGACGAATTTCTAAATGTGAGTGTTTCGGATTTTCGAAAAAGGTCTGAACCATCATAGAGCGATAGTCGTTTGTAGTAGAAAGAGTAGGATAAAATTCTCTTTCTTTAGAAAAGGCAGAATTCTCCGGGATCTGAGAGTTAAAACGAATTTCGTTTAAAAACGAAACACTTCTATAAATTTCCCAAGGCCTGGAACCTTCAAAGGAATCCACAAGAAAAAGATTGTATTGTTTCCAATCCGAGAGTATCTTTTCTAAAATCAAAACTCGGCTCATTTCATCTTCGTCTCTTTTTACTGGAGAAGAGGAAAGTTCTATCTGAGCAGATTCCAAAAAACAAAGGGCGAATAAGATTACCGAGAAAAACAATATTCTCACAAGATTCTATTCGGAGAAAATGAGACTTAAAAACAGACTAAAAACCGATATTAAAAAACAGGTATACCCATGAGAAGAGACCAGTTGAAAATTCTACTTTCCGGAATCTTAGTTTTACTCCTAGGATCGTTGATTGTTTATAGTTATCTTTTCCGGGAGGATATTTCTAAATTTTTAAAAAAGAAGGAAAGTGAGGAAGTTTCAAACAACTCGAAAATAGACAGAGTGATTTTAAATCCGGAGATGAATTCAGAGTCTCACAACGATTTAAATACTCTTCCGACGGAAAAGAAAGTTCCAGGAGAATTTTCCAATCATGAATCTGAAAGTCTACCACCTAACAAAGCGGTTCAAGAAGAATGGCCTGAAGAAACAAAACAAGGTGTGATTCCTGAAGAGCAGCTGAGGGAAGAAAACGATAAATATAAAAACGTAAATAAGGGAAGAGCTAAAGAAAAAACACCGAAAGTTTCGACTACACTATCCAAAGAGGAAACAAACGTCTACAAAGAGGAAGAACCAAAAAAGGAAAGGATGAAAGATTGGGAAGACAAACCTGAAAAAGTTGATCGGAAAACTGAAAGGCGTTCCCCTAAAAAATCTAAGATCAAAAAACATTCTACCTCTAAAATTGGAAAAAAAATTCGATCCTTAGAGAACAGGGTAGATCGTTTAGAAAGAAAATTAGGAATTTCTCATATAAAGAAAAAACATAAAACTCATAAAGTAGATCGAAGAAGTTTAGAAAAAAGGGTTCAAAAGTTAGAAAGGGAAATGGAGAGACTAAAAATAAAAGAATAATATGGGAATTTTAGAGAGTTATCAAAAAATTTACAAGGAACTTCAACAACTCAGACCAGAAAATCCTCCTACTCTCATAGCCGTTTCTAAGTTTCAACCGATCGAAAAAATCAAAGAAGCGATTGGATGTGGAGTCGTTCATTTCGGTGAAAATAGAATTCAAGAAGGAATCGAAAAATTTTCACAGTGGTTGGAAAATAAAAATAAGTCTCTGATTTTACATCATATCGGACCGGTTCAAAGTGGAACTTTGCGAAAGTTGTTTTCAGGATATTCATACGCGCACGGAGTGGGAAGTGCTGGGATCGTAAATGAACTTCTAACTAGAGCAATAAAAGAAGAAAAAAAGATCTTATACTTTTTACAAACGAACTTAACTGGAGAAAGTACAAAACACGGTTTCGAAAGAAAAGAACTGATCGAACTTTTAAAACAAAAAGAAAAATTGTCTAATACTTACTGCAAGTTAGAGGGACTCATGGTAATGGGGCCTTCGGATGGAGATCTTATTAAAACCAGGGAAGTTTTTCGGGAACTTTCTAAATTCAAAAAAGATTATATACCGGAAGCGAAACTTTCTATGGGAATGTCTGGAGATTATAAAATCGCTATCGAAGAAGGAAGCGACTTTGTCAGGATCGGAAGTGCGATTTTTGGAGAAAGAAACTGATATGAAATATACGATAGGAATCGCTGGTTGCGGAAATATGGGAGGAGCTATTTATTTCTCTCTTAAAGAACGTTATCCGACACAGTTATTGGGATACGATCCTTATATAACTTCCAATCAAAAAATAGAACTTATATCTTCCTGGGATGAATTTGTTTCTAAGTCCGATTTAATACTCGTTTGTGTAAAACCTGGAAAGGTGATCGAACTTTTAAAACAAATCAAGGTTCCTAAAAAAATTATATCTGTTGCCGCTGGAATCCATATCGATACGATTCTAAAAAATCTTCCGACGGGATCCAGGGTAGTAAGGGTAATGCCCAATTTACCTTTACTAGTTTCTGAAGGCGCGATCGGGTTTTTCGGAGACGAAGAGTTATACGAAACCGTTTCCGAGATTTTTCAGCCTTTAGGACATTCCGTGAAACTAAGCAACGAAATTCTCATGGATGCCGTTACTGGACTTTCCGGATCGGGGCCGGCTTATGTTTTTAAATTTATACAAGCCTTGGCAGAAGGTGGGGTTCTTTCCGGTTTGGGATATCAAGAGGCGTTGGATCTTAGCATACAAACAGTAATCGGTTCTGCACAGCTTCTTAGAAAGGAAAGAGAAAAAGATCCGACAACTCATCCAGAAGTGTGGAAAAATAAGGTAACTTCCCCAGGCGGAACTACCATTGCTGGACTTGTGGAATTAGAAAAAAACGGATTTAACAATGCGGTCTTAGAGGCGGTGAAAGCGGCAACGAATCGTTCTAAAGAACTAGGAATTTAAAATCTTTTAAACAAAAAATATATACTTGTTTCTAATTCATTTGGATCTGTTTTTCAATATATACTAAAATTTATAAAAATGTAGAAATTACTTTCAACAAGGGTTTCAAAACCCATAAATGAATTTAGAAAATTAGAAAGTATATTTTTAAAAGTATGAGTTCTTACAATTTTCAAAATTTATCTGTAAAACCCAAATTTGTGGTAGTTCCCACATCTAACTTTTTACGGAAAAATTCAGCTTTATAAAAGTTCATCGAATTACGTTAGTGAATTTCGTTCGTAGTATTATAAGTAGAAGAACTACTTTTAAATATAAGATCGTAACTTGTAAGAGTTCCCACATTTTAACAATGGATAATTCAAAACGATAAATTTACAGTTTTGTATGAGTTTTCATATAATTAACGTGAGTTTGACTTAAGAAAATGAGAAATAATTTTCTAAGTATGAGTTCTTACAATTTGTTCGTAAGATCCTAATTTGTGGTAGTTCCCACATTTTAGGAATTGATCTACAAAATTTAGATTTCAACTTTTTTCAGAAAAATGAATTCCTTACACGATACACGTTAATTGAGATTTAGTGATTTAGAAAAAATAGTGTTTTGTGACTAATTTTGTGAATCAAAAGATATAAAACGAAAATTTAGATTTTATTTTGATTCCAAAAATAAAAAAGAAAGCAAACTTTTTATAAAAAGCTGTTGTTATAGATGAAATTAACTCTTTGGATTAAAATTTATCTTGAAAAGTAAAGTGGAAGGATTAAAACACTAGCGCGGACAGGATTCGAACCTATGACCTTTGGGTTATGAGCCCAACGAGCTACCAGCTGCTCCACCGCGCGGTGTCTACGGGCAAGTATTGGTGGATGGGTCTTGAAAGCAAGAATAAATCGACAAAAAGAATTGATTTTTATGAAAAATTGGTCTGATAATCTTCGTAAAAAAGAAATCACAAGAATGAAAAAGATCGCCGGATATGTTCGGCGTAAAATTGGAAAATACTCCCTTAGTATCTAGAGACTGGAGAACCAACCGTTTGATCAGTAAAGAAAACGATCCCTTGATGATAGAATATCTGGAAAAGAAAATCTATGATCAAAAACAATTATTAGAAATTAGTAAAGCTTTAAATTCCACATTAGATTATAAATATCTAATGGATGCGATTTTAAATATCTGTCTTGCTCAGCTTCAGACTCTACAGGCTGCGATTTATGTCAGTCCGGAAGCGGATTCCGATTTTTTCGAGTTGGATCCAAGTTATAAAGGGTTTGATCTTTCCGAAAACGAAAAATCTTTTCGAATTAAAACAAATGCTGCTTTGATTCAATTTTTAGAAACTAGAATGAAAGCAATGACTGTAAATCAAATCGAAGAGAATATGGGTAGGGCTGTAAACGAGGTAGATTTTTTGAGAGGAATCGGAGCCGATCTGATCATTCCATTGAACGCAAAAGGAAAAGTGAATGGACTTTTGGTTCTAGGAGAGAAAATGACCATGAATGAGGTCCAAGAAGAGGATAGAGACTTTCTAACAACTCTTTCTACTCTTGCCGGAATTGCGGTGGAAAACTCAAGACTCTACGAACTCGCTACGGTAGATATGATGACCGGACTTAAAGTACATCATTATTTTCAGACAAAACTTAAAGAAGAAATGGATCGTTGCAGAAAGAAAAAATCCTATCTTACTCTTTTGTTCACAGACGTGGATAATTTTAAGAAGTTCAATGATACTCATGGACATCAGGCAGGAGATCAGGTTTTAATCGAAGTGGCTAAACAATTGATCCGTCAAGCAGGGAAACACGATATTCCAGCGAGATATGGAGGAGAGGAATTTTGTTTGGTAATGCCCGGTGCGGATCTGGAAAGAGGATACGAAATGGGGGAAACGATTCGCAAAGCGGTAGAATCCAGTTCTGTGAAAAATCCAAACGGAGGTCCCGATTTAAAGGTTACTCTTTCGGTTGGTGTATCTGAGTTTTGGCCTAAGGATAGAAATAACAGAGATTTGATTGAAAGAGCAGATAAGGCGCTTTATACGGCTAAACATTCCGGTAAAAATCGTACTGTTTGTTACAAAGAAAATTAGAGAAAACTACTATTGTTATAGAATAAATTTTGAATTCGATGACCATTTTTAAAACTAGGATTTAAACCAAACATTTAATCTTGGATTTCAATAGAAGTTTTTTGAATCTAATTTTAAAAGGATTTTTGTTTGTTAACGCAAAGGTTCCACTGAAAGAATTCGTTTCTTAAATCTTTGTTTTTATAGTAAAAAATAAAAATGAATGTAGGGGATTTTATTTTGTAGTTTATTTCTATATAATAGAATACTAATGAATTTAGAGCCGAATCCTCGTTTCGGCATTCTACTTTATAGTTCTGCAGTTAAACTTTGAAAGTGTAGGAACTATTACTTTTTCTGAATTTCCGGCCGACGTTTTTATTAGAGATCCTTCTGGTTTTAAAAAAAGTTTTTGAAATAAATTCTAGAAAAACTTTTCTTTTTGGAAAATATGCCGATCAGTACAGTATGGAAAAAAATCCTCTTCTGTACCAAATCCCCCTGACTCAGTTTGAAGAAAAAGAACTCACAAAACGAATCCAAGATAGGGCTCTCGGGAAAGAAAAATTTGATTTCTCTCCGTATTCTTGTTTTATAGAATATAAACCTGCGGACCCGATTACGGGAATCCAATATAGGGACTGCGTGATCGATTACACACGATGTTCCAATCAAAAATGTATCAAAAAGTTAACCTGAGGATATTTGTAGTTTTATCTTTTCTTTCTTGTTCTTTCATTCCTTCCAAAACGAAAGTGATTCCGATTTCGGGGGGAATGGAAATAACTCTTCCTTTTTATGTAAAAAGCGGATTTCGTTTTATTCAACTTTCTCTCTCACCGGATCAAAAACCTCTTCGTTTTTTGGTGGATACTGGTTCTAGATTTTCATTTTTGGATGAACGATACTTTACGGAATTGGATTCCAAAAAAAGGATTTCGGTTTCTTATCCGGGAGGTAAGGATGATTCCTACCGAAAAACCAAAACCATCCAATTGTTTCACAACGTATTTCCTATTTTTAAAGATATAACCGTGTATTCTCATAACTTTTCCGGCCATCTGGAATTGGACGGGATTATTGGTATTGATTCATTATATGATAAAATTATAATATTAGAATACCCGACTCAGATCCGTTTTCTGGAGATTTTGGACGGAAAACTTTCCTCAATCTCAAATTTATATGGACTAGAAAGAGATGCGGAACCACTACGTTTTGTTTCCGGTCTTCCCGTATTGGAAGTCAATTACGGTACTCAAGATAAATCTTTTCTAATTTTAGATACCGGAGCCGAGCCCAGCGTTTTGGAACTTCCTAATCCGTTACCCGGTATTGTAGAAGAGACTTTTTCGAGCAGATCGGTCTCGGTATTAAATTTTCAAGGAAAGGTTGTAAACATTCGAACTAAATTTGTTCGTAAACTTTGTTTGATTCCGACGTCTATTTGTGTTGAGGATCTGGAAATTCTTCCTTCTGGACTTCCGGTTGAACTTTCGAAGCCCTCCAGTGGGATTAGAATTCAAGGTGTTCTAGGTGTGAACTGGCTGAACAAACATAGAATTCTTTTGGACATGAAACGGAGTCTTATAGGTATAGTAGGGAAAGACCGATGAACAAAGGAAAAATCATAGTGGCGATGAGTGGGGGGGTAGATAGCGCGGTGACCGCCGGTTTGCTCATGGAAGATGGATACGAAGTGATCGGAGTTAATCTGAGAACTTGGGAATACGAAACTCCTGCCTGTGATACCACTAAAAAATCCTGCTGTTCTCCGGAGGATATTCGAGACGCTAGGGACGTTGGTATTTCCTTAAAAATTCCGTTTTACGTAATCAAGATGGAAAAGGTATTCCAAGAAAAAGTGATCGATCGTTTTATAGAAGACTATCAACACGGAAAAACTCCAAATCCTTGCGTGGAATGTAATACTTTTGTGAAGTTCGGAGCTCTTTTTGAAAAGGCCAAGGCGCTCGGAATCGATAAAATTGCAACCGGTCATTACGCCCGGATTGCGCGTAACGGAGAGCGTTACGCGATTGCCAATGGGATTGATACCGGAAAAAATCAGGCCTACTATTTGTACGGACTTTCTCAAGAAAATCTTAAAAACGTAATTTTTCCTCTCGGTGAAATGACAAAACCGGAAGTGAGGCAAATTGCAAGAAGGATGGGGCTTTCAGTCGCGGATAAATCAGAGTCTCAAGAAATTTGTTTTATTCCGGAGAACGATTACAGAAAATTTTTGGAAAAGAAAAACGTAGAGTTTACTCCCGGTTTTTTTAAACTGAAAGACGGTCGTATCGTAGGAAAACACAAGGGTCGTGAAAATTTTACGATCGGTCAGAGAAAGGGACTGGGAATCGCCTGGAAAAACCCTCTTTACGTAATTTCGATCGAAGATGACGGTTCCGTAATATTAGGAGAAGAGAATGAAACTTACAACGAATCTTTCTCCGTAATCGATCTAAACTTTCAAGGACTTGCTCCTTTGAACGAGGGAGAATCTCTAGAATGTAGGGTTCAGGTCCGTTACAGACATGTTCCGATCCGTTGTAATATTACAAAAATGAAAGAAGGACTTAGCGTTCATCCCCTAGAAGATGTAAGAGGAGTGACTCCTGGACAATCCGCGGTGTTTTATCCTTTGGACTCCGATTATTTACTGTTAGGTGGAATTATCTCCAAGGGAAGCATTCAAATGCGAATTACGGAACCTGCGATTTCTGTATTAAATTGAACGAGGATTTTCTTTTTTGTCTCTAAGTCATAAAATTACTGGAAAGACGATTTTGATCGTAGGAGGGGGGCTTTTACAGGTCCCCATCATTCAAACCGCTAAAATGATGAAACTTACCACCGTAGTCGCAGATATGAACGGTGAAGCTCCTGGTATGAAAATTTGCGACATTCCTATGGTGATGAGTACGAAAGATATTGAAGGAATGGTGAGAGAATCCAAAAAACTCGCCACTAAAATCAAAATCGACGGAGTGATTACCGCCGGAACCGATGCGAGTATGACCGTGGCTGCGGTTGCAAACGCTCTCGATCTTCCCGGAATTCGATACGTGGACGCGGAAGCCGCTTCTAACAAAGTAAAAATGCGGGAACGTTTGAAAAAAGCTGGAATTCCTCTCCCCGGTTTTGCTCCTGTATGGAGTCTTTCTGATACGAGAGACGCATTAGAATTTTTGAATTTTCCTCTCGTAATGAAACCCGCCGACAACATGGGTGCTCGAGGAGTTATCAAAGTAGAAAATAGGGAAGAGTTACAAGCCGCGTTTAAACACGCAAAAAAATATTCTCCTACGGGAGAGATGATTTTAGAAGAATATATGCCCGGTCCGGAAGTTTCCGTGGATGCTCTCACTTGGAACGGAAATTTTGTAATCACTGGAATTGCAGATAGAATTATCGAAAGAGAACCTTATTTTATAGAGATGGGGCATAACATGCCTTCCGCTTTGAGTCCTTCTATTTTAAAAGAAGTGGAAGAAGTAATGTTTCGAAGTATGAAGGCTCTTGGAATTACTCTTGGAGCCGGGAAGGGGGATATTAAAGTCACCCCGGACGGAGTTAAGGTAGGAGAAATCGCCGCGAGATTGTCAGGCGGTTTTATGTCCGCGTTTACCTTTCCTCTTTCTTCTGGAATTAACTTAAATCGGGCCGCCATCTTAATCGCGTTAGGTGAAGAACCGGACAATCTAACTCCTACCGCTAATAGAGTTTCCATAGAACGTTGTCTTTTGGCCCCTAGAGGAAAACTTATTTCCATCGATGGAATTGAGGAGACTCGTAAAATAGAAGGAGTCAACGATCTATTTTTTATGAATAAGATCGGTGATATTATCCAAGAACCTACGAATAACATTGAAAAGACGGGACACGTAATTATCAGTGCGGATACTTTAGATAAAGCCGAGGAGGTTTTTGAAAAAGTAAAAAACACGATTCGATTTACTTGTGACGAACTCTATTCTATTTCCGAAAAAGAAATTCAACAAAACGCCAGATTACGTTTTGGAAAAGAAGTATGCTGGGTTTGTAAAGTTTGTGACGGAACCGATTGTGCTTCTGGGGTTCCTGGAATGGGCGCTTTGGGAAAAATGCTTACTTTCCAGGATAATATCAACGCACTACGGGAATATTCGATTCTTCCTAAATACATTCGAGAACATACCCGGGCTTCGGCAGAAACTCACTTTCTTGGAAAAAAATTCAGAACCCCTGTAATGGCGGCTCCAATGACCGGAGCCGTTACGAATATGAACGGCGCTATGGATGAGTTTACGTTTGCGGCTACATTATTAGAAGGATGTCAGACTTCTGGAACCTTAGCATGGTTAGGTGATGGTGCCAGTCCGGAAAAATATTTGATTATGTTGGAAGCGATTCGTAAAACGAAAGCAGACGCGATTTTGATCTGTAAACCTAGAGAAGACGAGGTTCTTTTAAAGGAAAGATTTCAAGAATCCGAAAAATCTGGTCTTCTGGCGATCGGTATGGACGTAGACGCGGTCAATTTTAAGACGATGACTTTGAAAAATATTTCCTCGATTACCAGAAATGTTTCTAAACTTGCGAAAATTCGTTCTTTTACTAAGTTACCTTTTGTCGTCAAAGGTATCATGACCCCACAGGACGCGCTACTTGCAATCGATGCAGGTGCGGATTGTATAGTCGTATCCAATCACGGTGGAAGAGTTTTAGACGATATGCCTGGGACCGCTAGAGTTCTTTCTGGAATTAGAAATGTTATAGGTGATAAGATTCAGATTGTGGTGGATGGTGGAGTGAGAAGCGGCATGGACGTATTTAAGATGATCGCTTTGGGTGCGGATACGGTTCTAGTGGGAAGACCAATGGCGATTTTTGCGGTTGGGGGTGGAGTTGCCGGAGTTCGGTTTCTAATTTCACAATATACTGATAATCTTTTGCAGTCGATGAATGTTACTGGAACCGAAACTTTGAAAGATATTGGAATGGAGTTGCTCTTTCGGAAAAAAATTGACGAAGAAAATTCTCCGACTGAATGAGAAAATCGTTTTACTAACTTAAAATTTACGGTTTAATATTCGAACCGTAAATCTACGGGTCGTGTTCGGACGAAAGAATCATGGATAAGTTTATCAATGACGCAGAAGGAATTCATAAAATTCTTCAATCTCTTTTTACTAGACTTCCCGTAGTGATATTCGTAGACAATCGTCCACTTCCCGTAAGAGTAGCTGGTCTTAAAGATTCTTTTAGAATTGTAGTCACCCTTCCTCCTGGAATTCCTAACGAACAAAATCGAAAATTGTTTTTAGTTCATAATAATCATAGATTTGCGGCTTTTTGCACTGTCGAACTTCACAATCCTGCAAACAGTGTGGAACTTTTATTTACGAGTGTAATTCAAGTGACTATCGCTCAGAGAACTGAAAAAAGAGTTCATATAGATTCGGGATCTCAAATTACTCTTACGAATATCATCAATCAATATAAGGTTAGGAAAGCGATCGGATTTGCCGATAAAAAGATAGACGGAATCGTTAAGAAACACGCGAAACTTCTCAAGGAAACTTATCCTCTTTCCAGTATCTTTTTTTCGGACAAAATGGATAACAGACTCAGGTTGATGTACAATTTTGATAAGCCGATTTACGTTTTGGACCGTTATGCGAAATCAGATGGAAGTGCGGGTTTTCAATTTCTTACCTTTTCAGAATATCAAAAGTTGATTGCTGTAAATAACTTGGAATCAGGTATCGTTTCTGAAATTTCGATCATGATTCGATATAAAGGTTATACTCCATTGGGTTACGTTCAGATTCTTTCGGATAAGGAACTGAGTGCGAGCGATTTCAATACCGCTAATATTACCGCGAACTCGATTTCTAAAGAAATCATCGCTTCCGGTTTTTTTCAGGAATCCAAAGAGAAATGTAACGTGGACAATATATCCATGCAAGGAGTAGGTTTCTTTCATCATCAGTCTATTTTCTTTTCTAGAAGTTTTGCAGTAGGAGAAACCATTCTATTTGACATCAATTTTTCTGCGGAAAATAAGGGAACGTTTCGCGCGGTAATACGAAATATCACCAACACGGATAAAATGTTTCGAATCGGTTGCGAATTTTTTAACTTAAACGAAAGAGAAGAAAATATGATTCAAACTTATATCGATTCCAAGGAAAATCGAACCTGAGTTTTGTTTTGATCGATCCTATTATTTCCATCAAAGAAGAAGTGGGGACTTTATCTGAACGACTTCAGGTTCTAATTTCTAAAGAAGAATCCGGAACTAGACTCGATCATTTTCTTTCTAAAAAATTCACTTATCATTCTAGAACGGTTTGGCAAAAAGAAATTACCGAGGGGAGAATCCTTGTTTCTAGTAAAACGGTTAAACCGGGAGTTTCTCTTAAGGAAGGGGATTTAGTTTCTTATCATCCGATCCAAAAGGAAGAACCTCCGGTTAGAAACGATTATAAAATTCTTTATGAAGACGAGTTTTTTGTAGCGATTGATAAACCAGGTGATCTCCCGGTTCATCCCGCTGGAATCTATAGAAAAGGAAATCTTCTCACTTTTTTAAAGGAATCTGGCAAGTTTAAAGATTTATTTACGATACATCGGTTGGACAGGGAAACTTCGGGCGTGATATTGTTCGCTAAAAACTCGGAGATTGCTTCCAGTTTGTCTAAATCGTTTAGTTTAGGGAATATTCAAAAATATTATATTACAAAAGTATATGGAGATTTTCCCAAAAGAAAATCGGCGTATGGTATTTTAAAACCGGACCTTTCTTCTAAAATCAGGAAAAAGAGAACGTTTGTCCCTTTAAAATTTGATTTTTTAAAAAGAAATAAAAAATATCTATTTGATAATTCTATTATGGAGAAGCAGGAGGAGATTTCTTTGACTTACTTTCAAAAAGTTGAATTCGATAGGAGGCGCGAATCAAAATTCAAATTTTCTAAAATAGAGTTTCAATTTCAAAATACGAAGAATGAAAAAATGGGATCGGTTCTTTTAAACCAAGAGGATCATTCTATTTTATTATGCAGGCCGATTACGGGGCGTATGCATCAGATTAGAGCTACTTTGTTTAGTTTAGGTTTTCCGCTATTTGGAGATAAACTCTATGGAAAAGACGAAAAAGTTTTTTTAGAATTTATAGAAGGAAAAAATCCAGATCTGGTCGTTCGGTTGGGAATGAAAAGACAAGCGTTACATTCGTATGCAGTTTGTTTGAATCACCCGGTCACAAATAAAAAAATGAAAATTACGGCTCCTATTCCGGAGGATTTTTTGTGAATCCAGGATTGTTCGAATCTTTTATTCCTGTAATCGTTCTTGTGATGGGACTCGGTTATGCGGGAGTTGTGTTTGGAAATGGAACCGTGGATGGTCCCGCGCAGATGCTTTTGATTCTTTCCGGAACGGTTGCAAGTTTACTTGGAATTCGTCTTGGAGTAAAATGGGACGTTCTAGAAGAAAGAATTTTAGAATCTTTGAAAAATGTACTAAAACCTGTGCTCATTCTTCTATTGATCGGATCTCTAATAGGAGTTTGGATTTGGTCCGGAATTGTACCTTCTATGATTGTGTGGGGATTAAAAATTTTAAAACCTTCCTTCTTTTTGGTAACCGCTTGTGTTTTATCTTCCGTTGTTTCTTTAATTACTGGAAGTTCTTGGTCTACGGCGGGAACCGTAGGAGTTGCGTTGATGGGAATCGGAACCACGTTAGGCGTTCCTTCTGGAATCGCCGCGGGCGCCGTTGTATCGGGTGCATATTTTGGAGATAAACTTTCCCCGTTTTCGGAAACGACTAATCTGGCTTCTTCGATCGCTGGAACTCCACTTTTTACGCATATTCAACATATGTTATATACTACGATCCCCGCTTTTTGTATTGCGATTGTGTTTTTTACTTGGACTGGTTTGGATTATTCTGGTTCTGAAAGTGGGGATCAAAAGGTAAACGAGGTGATCGGTTTGCTCGAACAATCTTTTCGAATCCACCCCGCTTTGATGATTCCTCCTATTTTGACCTTTGTAATGATTTATTTTAAAATTCCGGCTATACCTTCAATTCTTGCGGGAATTCTTTCCGGAGTAGTATCCGGAGTTTTTTTACAACATTCCGAATTAGACTTTCCGGAAATTTACAAACAGATTTTAAACGCCGCTTCTAAAGGAAATTCGATTAAGAGTCAAAGCCCTCTTACGGATGCTTTACTTTCGAGAGGAGGAATGGCTTCTATGCTTCCTACGGTTTGGCTGATTTTTTCGGCTATGTTTTTTGCGGGAGCGATGGAAGGAGCCGGTTTGATTCAGGAAATCACAAAAGGTATATTAAAATATGCGAATACAGATCGATCTCTTTTGACGGGAACGATTTTTACTAGTATTTCTGCAAATTTAATTTCCTCGGATCAATACCTTTCGATTTTAGTGCCGGGTAAGATGTTTAAAAAATCCTACGAAGAGCATGGTCTTGATCCTAAAAATCTCTCTCGGGCTTTGGAGGATTCAGGTACGATGACTTCTGCGTTGGTTCCTTGGAATACATGTGGTTCTTTTATGGCAGCCGCGCTTGGAGTTCCTGTGGTTGTATTTTTTCCGTATGCTATTTTAAATTTATGTAGCCCTATCATTTCCCTTGCCTGCGCTTGGACCGGATGGACGATTCGGAAAAATAAAAATTGATTTCTAGAATTATAACTTAAGAATATTATAAATATTTGATATAATTTTTTTTTGAGAAAATTAAATAACGTGAGTTCGATGTAAGAAAATTGGGTCGAATCCCGCCAATGGTTTGTAAAAAGAAAGATAAAACGGGAACAGGCTCTTTAGAGCCGGTCAAGTTATTGTGTGCTATAGTTATACATTCAATTTCTTTAATTTCAATAACTTGACTCCACAACGCGACCCTTAGGAAAGCGTTGTGTTGAGTTTCCAACGCGACCTGTCGAACGATCCATGGAGAGTGAGACGCTGAGTTCAGGAAAGCGTTGTGCTTTAGTTCATTCATCGATCCCTTTCGCGTTATATCGAACTCACGTTAAATAAGTCGAACTGCTTTTTGAAAGTCTGCAACGAAATGTAGTGCTCGATTTTATAAAACATATCTAAATCACATTAAAATAGTATTGAATTTTTTATTCACAAATAATCTAAATTTTAAAATGACACAAAAGAATTCTCTTTTCTTACTTCTCATAACGATTGTATTTCTTGGATTTGTCTTTCCGCAAAATATTTCAATGCCGGTGGAGGGTGCAAATCGTTCTAGTTATCATCCTCAATCTTTTTGGTTTTATCCGTGGGGGCGGTCTGGGACTCACAAAGGTGTGGATATTTTTGCAAAACAAGGAAAGAAGATTTTTTCTGCAACCTCAGGTTTAGTTATTTTTTGTGGCGAGATTTCAATGGGTGGAAATGTAATTTTAATCCTCGGTCCTAAATGGAGGTTTCATTATTATGCGCATTTAAAGGAAATTAAAATTTCAACTTGGTCTTGGATCAATCGAGAAGAAGTCATTGGAATCGTTGGTAATACTGGAAACGCAATCGGTAAACCATTACATTTACATTATTCGATCATTACCCCCTTACCTTATGTCTGGCTTGTGGATCAGGATAGGGAGGGATGGAAAAAAATGTTTTATTTAAATCCGATTTCGTATTTTACAAATTCGAATCTATAAAATGAATTTTTAAATCTAAATGTGGTAGTTTATTTCCATAGATTGTGTGGTTTTCACGTTCAAATTCTTTTGTATGTTATACTGAACTCACGTTATATAGGTTTTTAGTTATCTCCTAGATTCAATTTCAAAATAGTAGTTCCCGTATTTATAAGACTCAACGGACGCCTTTTTATGGACTGGTCGAAGAGTTTTAGGTAGATTCTGAATAAAAATTTTCAAAAGTCTAAAGGATAATGAAATTTCGGGCAAAACGAAAATTAATAATTGATATACCAATTTTATTTTGTTTGTTGTGGATCCAAATGGCCGTTTTTATCCGTAAAAAATGAAAAGCTAAATCGGGTTACACGATAAAATTCTACTTTAAAGAGTGGTATTTTTTGTGATTTTTTCAGTGAAAAAAATCGAGTAGGCCGATATTGAAAGATAGAGAACACCATGCTTTCTAAAATTCAAACCATACTGATCGTAATTATATTAGTTTTCGGAGAACTGCTTTGGGCGGTTTCGCCGGATCAGATCAACTTAGGGATTTTAATTGGGGAAAATAAAACCAATCTTAAATTCATCAATATATGTGTGAGTAACCTGGCGCCAATTTTGGAGTCTGCAAATTCGGATTCAAGTCCGCCTAACAATACTAAGACGGAGGCGGGAAACACGACTACTGGAACCGGGGACAAAGTAGAATTATTTAAAAAGTTAGGTGCACTTCCTTCTTACAACAGTTTGAAAAAGGCAAATCAATTTGATTTTAATGGTAACATGCTGTATTTTCAGAGCAATTATAGTCTTTCCTTTAAAAACTTAAGAGGGGCGCAGGGTGAGATGAAAGATCTTTATCAAGCGACTCACGAACAATATCTTCAAAACTCTAGAATACTTTTGGAATACGCTTCTCCTTTAATCGTAAGAAGTAATGATAAGATTGCACAACATCTACTTCGTTTAGGTTTTAGGGATCTGAAAAGTTCTGAAGATCATTTTACGATCGCGTATAACTCCGCTCCTTATCAGTTTCGTTATAAACTTCTTTTACACGGGGAAGGGATCAAAATTGCTCGAAGAGCCAGAAAGTTTGCTCTTTTGGCTATGATTGCGTCCAAAACTCCAACCGAGGATAAACCAGAATATCAATTCGTAAATTTAGACGATATGAGAGCCGAAGTGGAAAAGGAAAGTATCACCGATTACGAAAAGGTGAGAAATACTTTGATCAATTATATTGATAACGATCTGCTCCAAAGAAAAATTGTACCTCCCGGAGAAGCCAAAGATAAACCGATCGATATTCTTGAAATACACGACGACAACTACGGTATTATCACTTCCGGAAGGATTTCTATGATGGATATGAGCAACGAAGAAATTAAAACAAGTGACGCGATTCAAAAAGAAACGTTACCGCCTATTCCTGCAAAAACACAAAATTAAGTATATTCTAAAATACGAATAGGATTGAAATGTTTTTGAAAAAAGTAAGATCTGTTTTTTCTTTATTGTTTGTATTGGTGTTGTTGCAGAATCATTTGGACTCGGGAACTCTTTCGTTTCGAGAAAAGAAAAAATCGATCGAAAAGAAAATTCGGATTTTAGAAGAATCTAGAAAATCGATTCCGTTTCAAAATCAGGAAGAAAACTGGAGCAGACTAACTTCTCTAAATAATCGTTTTCAAAATTCGGTGCATTCTGAATCTCTTCGGGAAAAAGAAAAGTCTATGTTACTTTTAGAAAGGGCGCTTTTTAGAACTGCTTCCGATTTCACCTTAGAAGGAAAAGTTTCAGCTAAAAATCTGATTCGATTTTATTCGGACGAATATTCAGAAAAGAAAAGAAGTCCTGGAATTTCAATGACTACGTTTCAGAAGGAAAGAGCGGCTACTTACTTTCGAATGGCTAAAGAAGAATTGGATCAGGCTGAAAAATTTGATCGAGACGGAAATAATTTTTACGCTCTGATTTTGTATGGAAGATCTATTCAATATTCTTTAAGTGCTTTTCAAACTATGAGTTTTGAAATCCCAAAAGAGTATATTAGAGTTTTGAAAAAGAAATCTATAAAGGCTTTATAATAAAAGTTTACTACATCTTAGGAATCGATCTGTAAAGTTTAGATCTTAATTTTTTTTTAGAAAAATGAATCATAGATTTCCTTATGGCCAACTTTTGTTTTTCATCGACCATGATCCATACGTTATTTTCCATTTAATTTTTCTGTTTGGAAAATCGTTTCGTTGTTGGTTTAAAAACGGATTCTAGAAACTAAAATTCCGATCAATAAACGCTACATCCAAAAAAACCATTGGCAAGCCCTGAACTGGTAATTGCTCCTGCGGCGGTGCCGGTAGTATTTGTCAACAAGCCGATTCCAGCCGTTGAAGAATGAAAAATAAAAATATTATCCGAACCTCCACCGACAAATAAATCTGGAAATCCGTCTCCATTGATGTCTCCGCCGGAAATAGGAGTTTTAGGTGCATTTGCGGAAACTCCAATTCCTGCAAGTAGGCTCGTGATTTGTGTAGTTGCGTTGCCTGTGGTTAGAAATCCACCAATCGGTCCGGCGCCCGGCATGTGAAAAACGAATACCCTATTGGGAACTATGGTTGCGGAAATTAAATCTGGTCTTCCGTCCAGGTTTAGATCCTGTGCAGTTAAAGAAACTCCGAATGCGTTTGCGCCTCCGGTTCCATTGATCATCAGTGGAGCATTTCCAATCGTAGACGTATTGATACCTGCACCTGCGGATGTAAATACGGAAACTCTTCCAAATCCACCTCCCAAACCAGGGCTTCCAATTGCAAGATCGGAATTTCCATCTCCGTTAAAATCGGCTGCAAATAAGCTGATACCAAATTCCCCTGCGTTTCCAGCGCTATCATTGGTAAGATTTGTGATTACTCCTCCTAGTCCACCAACTGCTCCGTGATGTATGTAGACCTTACCTTGGTTTACTACAAATCCTCCACCTACGCCAGCGCCATAACCAGGTGCTCCGATTGCAAGATCTGCAAAGTTATCTCCGTTCATATTTCCTACGCTTAGAGAATATCCGAAACGATCCGTTGCGTTTTCTCCTGTGAGGGTAGAATTTGCAGCAGCCAAGTTCGTTTGTGCAACTCCAGCGGCTCCAGCGGAATGAAATACATAAACTCTACCCTGAGAACCGTTAAAAATAGGTTCTCCTGATGCTATGTCCGAGTAACCGTCTCCGTTTATATCACCTGTAACAATACTATCTCCAAATCTAGCTCCCGCATTGGCTCCACTGATTGTTTTAGTGGCAAAACCGGAAAAGGAAATATTGACTCCAGCATTTCCGGAAGAATGAAATATATAGACCCTACCTTGGGCGCCATTCCAACCAGGAGCACCAGAGATTACGTCTGCAAATCCATCTCCGTTTAAATCTCCCATAGAAACAGTTCTTCCAAATTCTTCCGCTGCAACTCCTACAATGATCCTACTTGCGGATTGTGCGTTTGTAATTGCCATTCCTGCGTTTCCGGAAGAATAAAATATATAAAGTAAACCCTGTCCGTATTCTGCAGATACAAGGTCAACATATCCGTCTCCATTTATATCCTTATTGTTTCCTTTTCGAACCGAAATGGTTGCTGTGGTTGTACTATTATTGGCTAAGTCTTTGGCTCTTGCGATGATCGTATGTTGAGAGTTTTGTTTCCAAGTATTTACATCCGAAGGAAGTTGAAATTTCCAAGGATTGGTTCCGGTTGCGGGCACAAAAACCCCACCATCCAAAGAAATTTCTACAGAAGCGATCGTACCCGCATCTGTTGCCGTTCCGATTACGAAACCACTTTCTACGATAGAATTATTTCTAAGATTTTGAATCGTAATCGTAGGAGGAGTTACATCTGGTGCAGCTCCGGTCGTAAAATTCCAGCTGAACGCGGCACCGATCGGATTTCCTGAAATATCATTTACTGTTACGATTGTTGCCGTATAATTTGTGCTAGCATTCAGAGGAGTTCCTACATTAGGAACAAAGGTAGCAGAGGATCCTGAACAGTTCACAGTACCGTTGATTCCGTTATTAACCGTAAAATTTAAGGTGGAACAATTGATGGTTTCGTTAAATGCAACCGTAATGTTTGTATTTGTAGCAACCCCGGCTGCTCCCGGAACAGGGTTTACAAGAGAAACTTGAGGAGGGACAAGATCTGGTGCAACGCCTGTTGTAAAAGACCAAACGTAATTTCCACCATTCAATGCGTTATTATTGCTGTCCGTAACCGTATTTGCGATTTTCACCGTATAAGTAGTATTAAACGCAAGTGGAGGAATTGCCGGAGCAAAAGAGACGGTATTTCCGTTACAATTGATATTGATTGGAATCACAGTAGCCGGAGTCGTAGGATCATCATCTAAAGTGATACCTCCTAAAATACTTCCACAATTCATGGCTTCACTAAAAGCGATGCTCACACCTCCGTTGATCGGAACGCCTACAGCAGCGTTTACGGGAGTAACGACGGCGACACTGGGAGGAATTAGATCAGGTCCTGGACCTGTTGTAAAATCCCAGTTGGTTGCGACGAGAGGATTATTAGAAGTATCTAATGCTCCCTGATCGATTTCCACAGTATAAGTGGTATTAAAAGTGAATGGGTTTGCAGGAATTGGAGTCCAAGTAGCCGAAGTTCCAAAACAATTTACACTTCCTGTCAGATAAACACCAGTTGCCTGTCTTTTTAGTCGAAAGGACGCGGAGGTCACAGAACCACATAACATAGGTTCGCTGAAAACAACCATAGGATTGACATTGGTTCCTACGCCGTTCTCGTTAGCGGAGGGTACAGTAAAAGTAACCGTAGGTTGGATATTATCTGCAGCCGCAGCTGTCGTAAAAGTCCAGGTACTAGGTGTGAGTGGATTGTTTTGCAAATCCGTAACCGCGTTTGAGATGGTGACTGTGTAATTCGTATTCGGTGTCAGATTTCCTAAAGGAGTAAAAGATGCGGTTGTGCCTGTACAACCTGGAGTTCCATTTACAGTTCCGGGAATAAGTATATTGTCATCTAAGACGATATTTCCGGCGATCGTAGCACAATTGATAGGTTCACTAAAAGCGATACTGATCGTTTCGTTGATAGGAACATTTTGTGCGTTAGGAGCGGGGCTTGCAAAAGAGACGGTTGGAGCGGTTAAGTCTGGGGCCGAACCAGTCGTAAAAGTCCAGTTATATGCGTTTACAAGAGGATTATTAGCAAGATCTCTTGCCGTAGAAAGAATATCCACACGATAAACTGTATTAAAGGCAAGAGGGTTATTAGGAGTAAGAGTGGCAACGGATCCTAAACAAACTACATTACTAGGTTCTAATACGTTAGTAACGTTATTTCTTAATGTAAAATTTGCAATGTTGATGGAAGCACAATCCATTGTTTCGGTAAAGGCAATTTGAACGGAAGTATTGTTGGGAACTAAATTGGCGCCTATGTTAGGAGTTCTTAAAGATACGTCTGGTGCGACTAAATCAACAATTGTATTGGTAGTAAAACTCCAAGTATAGTCTTCTGAAAGAGAAGAACCATCCGTGGACTTTATATTTTTAGAAATGCTAACGGAATAGACCGTCGATGCGGCTAAAGAAGAAGTTGGATTGAATAAAAGAGTTTTTTCTGTAGAAGTGAGATTTCCTGGAATGATCGTATTTCCTTGTGTTAGTTGAATTGATTGAGGTTGAATACTGGAGGAATCTAATTTTTGACTAAAACCGACTTGGATCGATGTGTTTAAAGAAACTCCAGTGACGTTGGGTCCGGGAGAAATTTGCGAAACGTTAAAAGGAGAATCTGCGCTACGGTTGCTAAAGTCTAAATATGCAAAAAATGGCATTGAATTTCCATTTCCTTGGACGCAACCAATGCTTCCCAAGATCAAAATAGAAAAAGAAATCAATGTCTTTATATAAGAACTCACTGAAAAAGGCTCCAACAAACCTAGAGAAAAATTTATATCAAAACTAAGTAGAGAAAGGATTTTTTAGCTTGGTTAAGAATTCAATTTTTTTCGTCTGGAATATAAAAAAATCTTAACATACTTTTTCTATAAATACTGGTTATGTTATAACTTGGTGTCTGTTTCCCAATTAGGTCGGTTTTGAACTTTCATGGGAACAAATCTAAAACTCAAATTCGAAATCGACTTTGTATGGTTTTGTGTAAAGCTTTATGGCTAATTTCAATAGACTCAAAAGGCTAAAGGGTTGCGGAGTTCTTATAGATTTTTAAAATAGATGTTTTAGTTCACATTTGGAATCTCATTTTTTAGGAATTCTTCTCAATATAGAATTAATAGATTTGAGAGTGGTAGGCAAATGTTTTCGATTCTTAATAGAAGTTGGCTATAGATATCATCTTACAGTTATTAGGTGAATAAACTCAAAAGGAAATTATAGATATGACCTTGGATTTACAGCAGAATACACTCAAAGAGGTTTCTAATAGTAGAATAAATTAGAGTTGTTGAAAAATGAATTCTTCATCTATTTCTATTTTATGAAAACGGTCGATTAAAGCAGTTTTGCTAATTGAACTATGGAATTTTTCAACAACTCTATTCATTAAGTAATGAATTTTATTTTTTGTAAAAGAATTGGCCTTGCTCGTATAAAGAACTTCTACTTAGAAAAGAAAATGCTTTTCTCATTATTATAAATCGAACTCACGTTAAATTATGAATCGGATTTTTTGGAACTGGATTGGTTTGTGGATTTTTATTTGGAACTTGTTTCCGATTTTTGGAGAGGGGCTTAGAAATTTACCCGAAGCACGGATTCCTTTGGATGAAGGAAAAAAATTGGAACCCGGTGAACTTGCAGAAAAAAAAGAAGGTTGGTATGTAACAGCGATTCCACTATTGAGTTCGGATCCTGTAAGAGGACAAGGAGGTGGGATTCGAGCGAGTTTATTTTTTAACGGAAAAAAAACAGATCTATATTATGAGTATGAAGCATATCGAAGTAAACTTACTCTTCAATTGTTTCAAACTAATCAGGGAGTTAAAAATAATTTTATACAGTTTGATTCTCCTTATATCTTAAATACTGCGTTTCGATGGAAAAGTAGTCTTAGTTTGGATTACAATCCTAATTCTCAATATTTTGGAATTGGAGAATCCTCTCTTCAATCTCTGTCTTATAGTCCTAGAAATTTACCTGGGATTGGTCGGGTAGGGAATGCAAGTTTTGATGCCTACGAAACTTCTCAATCATACATTCGTCCTTCCCGCACTGGTTCGGAAATTACTCCAACGGTAAGCGATCAGGGTTATAACCAGTATTTGTTTAATTCTACTACTTTCTTTAATGGAAT
The DNA here is from genome assembly GCF_000243695.2 of Leptospira kirschneri serovar Cynopteri str. 3522 CT. Lineage (NCBI taxonomy): Bacteria > Pseudomonadati > Spirochaetota > Leptospiria > Leptospirales > Leptospiraceae > Leptospira > Leptospira kirschneri. The sequence continues at coordinate 170,443 of NZ_AHMN02000004.1, forward strand.
CGATTATACTTTTTGGAAGGCTTGGAAATGGGTGATTGCAAATGAAATTTCCAGAAATATGATCGGTCATTCCGACGGAATTTGGCATCCTTCTAAAGATCCATATTTTGCCGGAAGTATCTGGGAAACTCCGGTTCCAAATGGAGAGTCAAAACTTACCGAAGATTATAGAGCCGGAAAAATCCGAGGATACAACGGAGGAGATATAGTTTATTTTAGAGCGGGTATTGCCTATGATACTCGGGATTTTGAACCAGACCCGGATCGAGGTATATTAGCAGAATTGAATGTAGCGAACGTTTCTAAACGCACCGGTTCCGATTTTAACTACAATAAGATTTTTTTTCAGACAAAATATTTTTATAAGATTCTGCCAGATGTTTTTGAGGAATTGGTGTTCGCCACAAGAGTTGCGTTAGGTTACACTTCTTCCGGTGCCCCTTTTTCCGAAGTAAGATATATGTGGAGTTTAGACGGACCTATGACCGGAATCGGTGGTCTTCAAACGATGAGAGGTTATCGCCAAGATCGTTTTGTCGCTCCTGTGGTCGGTTTTGGGAGTGCTGAACTTCGTTGGAGATTTGCTACATTCAAAATTTTTGATGAACTTTTTACCTTGAGTTTAGTTCCGTTTTTTGACGTAGGTAGGGTTTGGGATTCCGAAAAAAGAATCAATTTACAAGGTTATAAACATTCTTGGGGAAGTGGGTTTAGGATTATCTGGAATCAAGCCACTGTAATTTTGATAGACTTTGCAAAATCAAAAGAGGACTCTCAAATGTTTGTGGATTTTAGTCACGCGTTTTGAAAATTACGAAAATCTTATTGAACGTAATTTCGACTGAGAAAAATTTTTTTACTACTCGAACGCATGAAAAGAATACTATATATACTTGTTTCAAAACTTAGAATGTAAAATCCTTTCCAAAAAACCAACAATTCTAGGTTTGGTGCAATTTTGCGAAGGTTACTGTATCTTTAAAAAAATTCCCGTTAATTTTTGGCATGTCCGAGTAATAAAATTCGTTATTCAATTTTACAGGCTCTAAATTATAATCAGCGAACGTTCGTCTTAAAACAATGTAAGTTAATCGTAAATAAATCTTGGCGAACAAAAAACTCAATATTGCTTCCATGGTTGCTACATAAATTAACGTGAGTTCGACGTAAGAAAAACTAAAAAGATTTTTCTAAAAGTAATAGTTCCTACATTCATTTATAGAAATGATTGATCTTAATTTTTAAAGACTAAAAACAATGGAGTTCCCACAGATTAAGTCGCATAATAAATTTTTAATGCCATTTTCCGTTGTGCTAAATTGGAGTGAGTTCTCCGAATTGATTTGAACAACCTCTATACCTTTCTTTCCGCAATCGACTCCTATAACTTGACTTTCCATTTCTTTTCTCCTGAAATGACAGAGACAGAAGAGCTTAACAAAGTCGGGTAATAACACCAGCATTTCTATACTCGGTCGACTTTGTTAAGTTACAACACTGGTGACCGATTTAGATTCATCTACGGGATCGCGTTCTATATTGAAACTAAAGACGATTATTATATAATGTTTCCTGAATGCACTTGATTAACCAGAGCAGGTAAGCCGGTTCGGCTTACCTGTGGCAAGCAACTGGATCGCCCAGATTTTTTTACGTTGAATTCACATTACGTTATTTAGATGTTTTGAATCTTTGAAAAAAGTGGATTGTTTTTTTAAGTAGAATTTACGTTAAACGATTTTCTAAATCGAATATAAAAAGGATCGTAACCCATTGCCTTCCAAAATGAAACTGCGTTTTCGTTTTCTATTATGGCTCTGAGTTCTATACTTTTGAATTCTTGGTCTTTTGCCCAAGATTCGCATGCTAAAACCAATGGTTTCATATAACCTGATTTTTGTTTTCCTCGTTTGGTTACAGCCAGATCGATGAATAGAGTTTTCTGTTCTTCTAAATAAGGTTTGTCTTCTGTCCTGGCTATCAAAAGAGAAACAAGTTCATCTCCTAAAAAACCTCCTAAAAGTAATACTTTTCCGGTGCCTTTTAGTTTAAGATAGACGTCTATCATCTTTGTGCCTGCACGAGGGCGAATTTTAAAGATTCCGTCTAACTGTAAAGAGTTGATTAGACGAAAGAATTGATTTACGAGTTCGATTGAGGCTTCTCTGTGTTCTGGAAGTAAATTAGCGATTTGAAATTTTTTTGAATTCGTTTTAGACTTAGGCATTTGGGTTTTGAATTGAACAAGAATATTTTTCTAAAGATTCAATTTGTCCGTAGATTTGCATCTCCTATTTTATGAATTCAATTTGAACCATATTTAGGAATTTTTCTGTAAAATTCTATTTAGAATAGAGTTGTTGAAAAATTAATTCTTGATCTGTTTGTATTGGATTGAATGGACAATTGAAGCAATTTTACGAATCTTCACTATGGAATTTTTCAACAACTCTAATTATCAAATAGAGCGCCCAATATTTTACGCTGAAACAGGGCTTTGCAATAAAAATTTACGATAGGTCAGTAGTAAGATTCTTACTAAGAGGACGTATGAAAATAGTACCAAAATTAACCCTCGATTTTGCAAAGATATAAAAGTTTTTAAACTCCGAATGGACTGCTTTTTTAGAATGTATTTTTTAGCCCTTTTTTTTAGAATACTCTAATAGAATGAAAAGTGATTTTACTGTGGCAAAAAAGATTCGAAAAAAATTTTTAGGACTTTGTGTAATTCTACAAAGCCTGATTTTTACTTTTATACTTTATTCAGAAAGTAAATTAGAAATCCCTAAAGTCTTTGAATCTCCTCGAGAAGAACTTGAACTTGACTCCATTGATAAATTTTTTTCTGAACATAAAGAATACGTTTCCGACGGTTTTGACTTTCCAGTTGGAAAACCGAACGCAAAGGGTTATATAGACAAACAACCTTTTGGAAAAAATTTTCATCTAGGTGAGGATTGGAATGCGGTCGGTAGAAACGACTATGGAGATCCGGTTTATGCTGTTTCACACGGAATCGTGAAATTTGTAGGTGACGAAGGGCCCGGTTGGGGAACCGTAATTATGATGACTCATCTACTTCCCAACGGAAAACGAATCAATTCTCTTTATGCACATCTTTCTAAGATAAATGTTTCTAAAGGAGATCGGATTCGAAAAGGCAAAGTGATCGGTAGGATCGGTGACGCCAATGGTCGTTATGGGCCACATCTGCATTTCGAAATGCGGGATGATTTTTTGCTTCCGACAGGCCCTGGTTATAGTAGAAATCCTTCTGGTTATCTCAATCCAAAAGTATTCATCCGTAAAAATCGAAAATTGAAATGATCGATAAAAATTTCTTTCTCTGTAAAAAGAACTTTTTGTGAAATGTCACGAATTCAGAAGCGATGTTCTGAATTCTTTCTCAGTGTTTTTCACGAAACTTTAGAATTGTGGGAACTCTCACAAATCGTGGATTTACCTGTTAACTTTGAAAATTGTGGGAACTACTATGAAATACAAAAAGACATCCTCCATTTGATTTTTGCACAAAACCGTTGTTTTGCGACTATTACGAAAATTTTAAAGTGAATCCGACTGAGAAAGAAATTTCTAAAAGTATGAGTTCCTACAATTTGAGAATTTGTTCGTAAAATCGTGGTTTGTGAGAGTTCCCACATTTTTAAAATAAAGAGAAAGTGAATTTGGTATTATCCAGCGCGAAGCGATTGAGACCACCCCACAAGTTGAATAGGGTTTTAGAATCAAAATTGAACTAAAGCACAACGCTTTCCTGAATGCCGATCCTTAGAGAGGCATTCGCTGAGTTTTCCGGGTCGCGTTGGAAACTAAAGCAAAACGCTTTTTACGAAAGCGTTAACTCAGCAAAACGCTTTCCTAAGGGTCGCGTTTTAGGTTGCTCGAAGTAACTCAAGCCGTCTCGCTTCTACGGTCGCTCGACAGGTCGCGTTGTGGAATCCAAAACGCACATTTTTCAAGTGTTCCGACAAGAATGAGACTTTTTACTTGCAAAAAGTATGTTTTTCTGATAGAGAAAAATCTTTCAAATTTTCCCACCACCACTCAAAACGCGGGCGGGGTCGATCTTTTTACAGAGGATTTATCGTAATTCCTACAGATTTATATTGAGATCCAAATACTTGTGGGACTCTCCATGGAACGTTCGACGGATCGCATTTTATAATCAATTTAAATCAGAAAAAGATTTTGTTTCCTCAATTTGTTGATCGGAGCTGAAAATGCGGTCCGGCAATACTCAAACTTTATTATATAGAATTTACATGATTAGAGTTGTTGATTCTCTATCTGTTTTATGAAAACGGTCGTTGGAGTATTTTGTGAATCTCTACTTTCAACAATTTTATTGAAGTGTAAACTATTGGATTGTGTACTCTGTTCTATAGTTTTGAGTAGGAATCGGTTCTCAAAATCTAAATTCTAATTTTTTTCAAAAAAATGAATCGTGGGGATGAATTTACATTCAAAGCAAGTATCCAAACTCAATATTCCCAGGTTTGTGATAAAAAGTTGCTTTCCTGTTGGATTTGGATTTTTGTAATCAATATCATACCAAGTGTTATGAATAAAAGAATGTCGATCGAATCTATTTCTGAGATTCTTTGAAAAATCAAATTGACAGTATATGCATGAACCGTTTCCGTTTGGTTCTGAAATATAGAAACAGGAAATCCATGAAGAAATTTCTGATATTCGTAAGTTTTGCAATCAGTCTGCTTTTTGTAGCGACCGGAGCCGCCTATGGACAACAAGAAGATTGTTCTAAGTTGGCATTTATGGACGATGTCCAACGGAAACCAAGAACGGATTTACCCTTTCCTATCTCTGAAATGAGACGTCTGAGACCGGAAGATATTTGTAAAAAGAAAGAAGGTTGGTTTCCCACCGGTCTTCCTCTTTTGAATTCCGATCCGAACGTAGGTGTTGGATACGGGGTCCGGGTATTTTTGATCAATAACGGTAAAAAATCCGATCCGTTTTTTGAATACGCTCCGTATCGATTTAGAATGTTCGCCCAGTATTTTAATACGACTAAAAATAGACAGTACCAAGATATCAGTTTTGATGCTCCTTATGTCTTTGATACCAAGTGGAGACTGAGAGGGGATTTGATCTACGATACAAATCCAAATACTTTATATTATGGAATAGGCGAGAAATCCTTAGAAAGTCTTTCCTACCAAGAACGCAATCAACCGGGAGGTGAAGTCGTAAGAAACGCAACTTACCACGAAAGAGAAAAAAATATCTATTTTACAAGACCTGGCGGTCCAGGGGATCCAGTCGATTTTCAAGGAACCAATTACTCTGGTTTTCCGAACAATGATGCGTTTCGGGTCACGGATCGAATGTATAACCGCTATGACATCCGTTCCCCACAAGCCAATCTCAGTGGAGAACATATCTTTTTCGGGGGATTGGTTAGAACGGTCGCTGGAGTTAGGGTTTCTCAGAACATAATCAAAACTTTCGACGGTCAATTTGTAAAAAGTACGGATCCTTTGACGGAAGGAACTCCTTTTAGTAATTCCGGTATGACTCCCAACGGAAAAACAAAAGTAACCGAAGATGCAGAAGCTAGAAAAATTATAGGAGCTAACGGCGGTAATGTGAATTCGGTTCGATTTGGATTGGTCTTAGACACTCGGGACTTGGAACCAGATCCGAACCGAGGAATGTTTGTGGAAGCGACTTATGAAAAAGTTGCTAAAGCCTTTGGATCTGATTTTCAATATTCCAAATATTTTACTCAGATTAAATTATTCTACAGTCCGTTTCCAAAAGTATTTGATAAACTAGTCATTGCGGGTAGAGGGGCGTTTGGTTTGACCGAAGGGGATGCACCATTTTTCGAATATAGAAATTTATGGTCTACAGAAGGTGGAATTACTGGTCTCGGAGGACTAAGAACTCTGAGAGGTTATAAACAAGATCGATTTACCGGTAAAGCAATGGGATGGGGAAACATAGAACTTCGTTGGAAGTTTTTCGATTTTAACATAGCCGGACAACATTTTGCTCTTAACCTGGTGCCTTTTATGGATTTTGGTAGAGTTTGGGACGACGAACATAACGTGGGGCTTAAGGATTATAAATATTCCAGAGGTTTGGGATTTAGAATCGCCTGGAATCAGAGTACGATCTTAATGTTGGACTACGCGGTTTCCAAAGAAGACAAACAAGTATTTATGAACTTTAACCACATTTTCTGAGGGAATCATGAAAAAATATCAGTATATTCTAATATTCTATATCTTATTTTCTTTTTTTGTAAATTGCGAGGAGAAACCGGACGATACTACTTTAGGTTTTATCAACGAGGACGAGAAAGTATTACTTGCAGGTATGTTATTTTTTAATCCTTATTCGGTGGATACTACTTCCGGAACGATTACCGATACAACGAGTAGGTTGATGTGGAAAATTTGTACACAGGGGCAGGCTCTTAGGGTAGGACAAAACGGCCAATACGATTGTGAAGGAATCAACGATGCTTCTACGATCATAGGAAGATACGGCGCTTCTCTTTTTCAATATTGTTCTCTCAATCTGAGCGACTGTAATACCATTTCTATCCCGCAGGTTTTAGTTGGACAAACTTCCGGATTTTCCGGAACGAGCGAAGCCTATGATACTTGTTCTCAGGATCGTACTGCAGGACATTCCGATTGGAGACTTCCCAACTTACCGGAGTTAAAGGCTTTGACCGCTTCCGGAAGTTTGAATTCTTTTCTTTTGAAATTTCCGAATACTGTAGAAGACCATTATTGGACTTCTTGGGCAAAGGAAGGAACTGTGGATACGGCTCATACAATTAGTTTTGAAGCTTCTCATTTTGGGGAAGAAATGGCTTTTGCAAAAACGAATCGAAATTTTGTCCGATGCGTTCGAAGTCTTCCTTAATTATTGAGAAGTCAAAAAATTTTTATGAGCGTATCTAAATAGAAGTAGAGTATGTTTCATCCAAAGATTGATAAAAAAAATTAGGAGAGTGCTTGTATGGGGAACTTTTTGCGTTCTGTCTAAACTTGAAATAGGTATGTTGTTTAGATTTTACTACTTAACGTGAATTAACACCGATGGTGGGGGAACTCAAGCAGAACGCTCTCTCAAACTCAAGCCGTTTCACTTCTTGAACTTAGCAAAACGTTTTCCTGAATGCCGATCCTTAGAGAGGCATTCGCTTTAGTTTTCCGGGTCGCTTGAAGTAATTAAAGCGTCTCGCTCGTTCGACAGATTGTGTTTGAAATTGAAACGAAACAGGGTTGGTGTATTATGTTTCCTGTATGCAATTTATTGACGAAAACTAAAGAACCCGGTTCGGGTTGTCCGTGGCAAGCCAGATTTGCCTCGGTTTTCTTACGTCGAACTCACGTTAAAATTGGACAGAATGTTAAATTTGGAAAGACTTGCCGTACTTCGTTATTGTTACGGCGAGAGAGATTTTTTAGCGGTTTTGTTTTGAGATAAGTTGTAGAAATTAATTCTTTTCACTTGTCTTAGAAAAGGTGTTTCGTATAACGGGATTTTAACTTTCTAAAATAGGATCTTAGAAGGATTTAGATCTATTTTAGAGGATAATTCATCACATTATCCGGGTTATAAAAAGGTTTTAAAGGCGACTTTAGGAAGTTTTTGAATACTTTACCGGAAATGAAAAGATTGTTAGATTGATTTTGATGAATAATTGTAAATTTTTGATTCTAAATAGATGAAAAACGATAATCAGATTTTAAAACTACAAAGATCTTTCATTCCTATTTTTTGCAAAAGTAGAAAGTGGAGTTTAAAAAATTTCTACAAATCCTTTTTTACAATTTTTGTAATTTCTGGATGTATTTTTATCTCTTCTTTAAAAATTTCTGCCCAAGAAAACTTTACGGGTTGTGACAAGCCAGAAGCAAGAAAGGATCTTCCTTTTTCGATCGATCGGGCCAAACAGATGTGTAAAAAAGATTTGGATAATAAAAAAGAAGGTTGGTATCCTACGGGACTTCCTTTGATCAATTCTGATCCGAACGAAGGGATCGGATACGGAGTCAGAGTTTACGGCTATAATAACGGAAAAAAAAGTGATCCGTTTTTTGAATATACTCCATATAGACTTCGTTTTTTCGCGCAGTATTTTAATACGACAAAAAATGCTCAATACCACCAGCTCAGTTTGGATATGCCTTATGTAGCGAATACACAGTGGAGGCTTCGTGCGGATGCTTTACTTACGATCACTCCTACTACTTTATATTTTGGTGTAGGAGAATCCACGTTAAAACCTCTGACATATCAAGAACGAAATCAACCAGGCGCTCCACAGGTTACGAACGGGCAGTATGGTTTACAGGAATCTACGTTTCAATACCAAAGACCGGGAGGTCCTGGAGATCCGATTGAACTTGGAGGCAGGATTTATTCAGGAATTCCCTCCGGTCCTGGGTTCAATGTGACAGATCGTATGTACAACCGTTATACGATCCAAACTCCTCAGTTGAACTTCAGTACAGAGCGGTCTTTTTTTCACGGAACCGTAAGGCTCGTGGCTGGTTTTAGACTTTCGAATAACATTGTACATGTGAACGACGGAAAATTTGTAAAGTCGGTGGACCCGATTTTTGAAGGAACTCCTTTGAGTAATTCGGGGCAGATCCCAAATGCTAAAACCAGACTTACCGAAGACGCCGAAGCCGGAAAAATTTTAGGCTATCACGGAGGATTTGTAAATACTGCTAAGATTGGTCTTGTGTATGATACGAGAGATTTTGAACCAGACCCGAACTCTGGTGTTTTTTTGGAAGGCACTTATGAGAAGGCTTCTAAAACCATTGGTTCTGATTTTGATTTTCAGAAGTATTTTGGACATGCGAAGTTCTTTTATAGTCCGTTTCCGAAGACGTTTGAAAAGTTGGTTTTGGCTTCCAGATTTGGTTTTGGGATTTCGGATGGGAATGTTCCATTTTTTGAATATAGAAATCTTTGGGGCACGGAAAACACTGTCTCCGGTTTGGGTGGACTTAGAACGCTTAGAGGTTATAAACAGGATCGATTTGTGGGACGTGCGATGGGTTTTGGTACGTTGGAAATTCGTTGGAAATTTTGGGCATTTTCAGTCGGGGGAGAATACTTCGCATTAAACTTAGTTCCTTTCTGGGATTTTGGCAGGGTTTGGAACGATGAACACAAGGCGGGTCTAACCGATTATAAATATTCTCAGGGTTTAGGTCTTAGAATTGCTTGGAATCAAGCCACGATCATTATGATGGACTATGCAGTTTCCAGAGAAGATAAACAACTCTTTGTCAATTTTAGTCACGCGTTCTGAAGATAGTGAGTGGACGCTATCGCCTTCCTTCGGAAAAAAATTCGGTAAAACCCGGATTTTGTAATAGTTCCCACAATTTCAGAGTTTAACTGTAAAACCCGGATTTTGTAATAGTTCCCACAATTTCAGAGTTTAACTGTAAAACCCGGATTTGTAATAGTTCCTACATTTTCAGAGTTTAACTGTAAAACCCGGATTTGTAATAGTTCCTACATTTTCAGAGTTTAACTGTAAAACCCGGATTTTGTAATAGTTCCCACAATTTCAGAGTTTAACTGTAAAACCCGGATTTTGTAATAGTTCCTACATTTTCAGAGTTTAACTGTAAAACCCGGATTTGTAATAGTTCCTACAATTTCAGAGTTTAACTGTAAAACCCGGATTTGTAATAGTTCCTACAATTTCAGAGTTTAACTGTAAAACCCGGATTTGTAATAGTTCCTACAATTTCCAAATTAAAGAAGAACTTTTTCGTTTCTGATTTCTGTGTCTATTCTAGAAGGGTTTCTATTTTCAGGATAATCTGTGGAAAAATGAAGACCTCTACTTTCTTTTCTGGCAAGTGCAGAACGAATGATCAGTTCTCCGACGATTACCAAATTGCGCAATTCGATGAGTGGATTTGTGATCACGGTTCGATTGTAGTAGTCCTTTACTTCGTCGTAGATCAGATCCATTCTACGTTTTGCCCTTTCCAATCTGAGATTCGAACGGACGATTCCAACGTAATTGCTCATCGTATTTTTAATTTCGTTTAGATCATGAGAAATCAAAACCCATTCTTCCGTGTTGACCATTCCTTCTTTGTTCCAAGAAGGAATTTCATCGTGTGCTTTAGTAAATTCCGGACTTTCTTTTGAAACTCTCTGAGCGATCCGATTAGAGAATACGAGACATTCTAAAAGACTATTAGAAGCAAGGCGGTTACCTCCGTGAACACCGGTACATGCGGTTTCTCCTGCTGTTGAAAGATTAGAAATCGTAGTTCTACCTTCTAAGTCCGAAGCTACACCTCCACATAAAAAATGAGCAACTGGAACGACCGGAATCCGATCGGTGGTGATGTCAATTCCCAGTTCCTTACATTTTTCGTAGATGGAAGGAAAAGATTCTTTGATCTGAGAAGAAGGAAGATGTGTGACGTCCAACCAAACATGAGTTTCCCCTCTTTTTTTCATCTCTGAATCTATGGCTCTTGCTACCACGTCCCTAGGAGCCAGATCACCCATAGGATGATAACGTTTCATAAACGTTTCACCGTCCCGATTGAGTAAAATTGCTCCTTTACCACGCACCGCTTCTGAGATCAAAAAAGAATTTCCGTCTTTGTGATAAAGTGCGGTGGGATGAAATTGATAGAATTCCATGTTTTTAATGAGAGCACCCGCTCTGTATGCAGAAGCGACACCGTCTCCGGTGGCGATTTTAGGATTGGTAGTATGGGAGTAAACCTGACCCGCACCGCCGGTGGCAAGAATTGTTTCTTTTGCCAAAATAGGAAACACTTCTCCCGTATGGTTGGAAAGGACATAGGCTCCGTAACAGATTAGACCTTTTCGTTTTAGATGATGTGGAGTAATTAAATCTACTAAAGTATGATATTCTAATATTTGAATGTTTGAATTTTGTTTGACCACGCTTAAAAGGGTTTTTTCGATTTCCCTTCCGGTTCTGTCGTGTGCATGTACAATCCTGTTTTTACCGTGTCCTCCTTCTCTGGAAAGATCAAATTTACCGGAAGGTTCTAAATTAAACGGAACTCCATAATTTAAAAGTTCTTTTACTAGAGGAGGGCCTTCTTCCACTAAAACTTGAACCGCCGCGGGATCACAAAGCCAGGCTCCCGCTTCTAAAGTGTCTCTTACGTGATCTTCTAGTTTGTCTCCTTCCGCAAATACGGAAGCGATTCCACCTTGTGCATAGTTTGTATTGGATTCGTAGTCCGATTTTTTTGTGATTATGATTACGGAGCCATAGGGAGCGAGTTTTAAGGCCGCAAAAAGACCTGTAATTCCGCTCCCTAGGACTAAAAAGTCCGTTTTGATACGGGGCATGTTATTTCTTTTTTTGTGTGGCGAGTAGGGCTTCTATATAATCCAAGGAACGGATCAATTGGTAGTCCGGTTTGATCGGATCGTTTTTATGGGACGCAATGAACTCAGGTGCCTTTCCGTTTTTTTGAACCCAGGCTTCTAACTTCTTCACGTCGAAGGAACTTTTTTCTTCAGCTTCTGGAGGAAGTTCGGAAAGATGGTTCCACATATTTTCTTCTCTAAATCGAAACGGAAATGAACCGTCTTCTTCGGAGGAAATGTCTATGTCTGGTTTGACTCCTACGACTTGAATCGTGTTTCCGGAAGGAGAATAATAACGAGCTTGTGTAAGTTTGATCAAATAGTCGTTCCCTAAAGGCATTAACTTTTGTACGGTAGCCTTTCCAAAGGTTCTTTCACCTAGTAAAATTCCTCTTCCATGGTGTTTGATCGCGCTGGCTACGATTTCAGAAGCGGAAGCGGATTTAGCGTTGATTAGAACGGCTAACGGTAAATTGGTGATGTCCTTGTTCTTTGCGTAAGCGTCTTCGGGGCTACGATTCGGGCTTTTGGTGGAAACGATCAGACCCTTTTCGATAAACATATCCGCAATGTCGATTGCAAGGTCTAAGTAACCGCCTGCGTTATTTCTAAGATCTAAAACCAACGCTTTGAGTCTGGTGCCTTTCGCTTGAGCTTCTTTATCTAGTTCTTTGTATTTTTCTACGATTTCTCTATCTACGGAAGGGCCTTCTTCCGACTTCACAAAACCGGTGAGTTTGATATAACCGATATGTTCATGACCTTCGATGAGTTTACTACTTAAGTTTTTGATTTCAATCGTATCTCTTACTACTTCAATGTGTAAGGTTCCTGGAACTCCTTTTCTTTGAATGGTAAGCGCTACTTTAGAACCTTTTTTACCTTTAATTTTTTCTACTACCTTGTCTAAAAGAATTCCTTTGATCGACTTTCCATCAACTGCAAGAATCACGTCTCCGGAACGGATTCCAGCGTTGACCGCGGGTCTTCCTTCCAGCGGATTTTCCACTACAACTTCTTTGTTGCCTCCGCCGGAAAGAATGGCACCGATTCCTTCAAAACTTCCGTCTTGAATTTTGGCCATGGATTCTTCCCAAGCGGATCTTAAGAAAACGTTACTATGGGGATCTAAAGAAGATAGATAACCGTTTGCCGCCGCAAGCATCACGTCGTTCATTGTAAACGGTTCTTTGGATTTTTCTTCAGATTCTCCAAAAGGATCTTTTAAAGGAGAATCCTTATACTTATCTAAATTGGTTTCTATAAATGCGAGTACTCTATCAAAATCTTTTTTACTAAAACCAGTTCGTTCCCATTTAGAAGCGAGAACGTTCTTACGGATCTTTTCTCTTTCTACGATCTTTTTAACTTCTTCGTCGCTAACCTTGGATTTATTTGCGTCTTCTTTGAGTTTACGATCTCGGATTTTTTCCACTTCCGCATAATCCGGATCAAAAAGAATGAAAGAATCGTCTGTGGAAATTTTAAACGTTTTACCTGGAAAAATTTCGTCTTTTTCTTCGTATTTATCTCTTTCTTTGAAATAACTTTCCGGATAAAGATAAATGGAATGAGGAAGAGATAAGAGAGCGTAGATCGCCGCTTCTCGGTAGGCTCGGTTTTTATCGATGTTTTTGTCGATATAATAACGGGAAACGTGACTCACGACGTTATCAAAATCTTTGAGTGTAAAGTCCGCCTTGACCGGGGACTTGCCGGATGTAGGCTCGCAGAATAGGATAAAAATGGCCAAAAGAGTGGAAAGTAACAACGAAAATACGGTAGATCCTTTTTTCAAACTCATGTCCTTTCAGAAAATTTTCAGTTCATTCTCTATTGAAATCTTAAAGTGTCAATCTCTTTGGAACGTAAGTTTTATCTTATTGATTTTCGGATTTTACTGTTCAACTGTTTCCATGCCCGGTTCCGGAAGGTTTGCCTTAGAGATGGTCCAAGAACAGGCGATTGTGGAATTTTACGGAACTCCAGAAGAAAGGGAAACTTCCATTAAGCTACTTAAGTCCAGTTGTAGATCTTTACATCCGGACCGGGCTTTGTCTTGTTACAATCTTTCCATACTTTTAGCCTCTTCAAAAAATTATTCCGAAGCATTGGAATACGCGCTTCGAGCCAGAAAAGCAGATCCGTCTGATAGCCTCTACAGAGATCAAGTATTTCAGATTGCGTATCATTTGGAGTTAGAACAGGGAGAAGCACTTTCCGTAGACGAAGTAGAGAAGAGATACTTCAGAGCGATTAAAAACTGTAAAGAAGGAAAAAAGAATGAGACACTTTCAGATTTGATCATACTGGCGGCTTTGAAAGAAATCGGAAAGGAATCCTTACAAAAAGGGATTTTTGCGGAATGTGTGGGAGAATCGGAATCTCTGGTTCACTTAAAACCGAGTGAAGTAAATTATATAAAAGAATATTATAAATTTCTAGAGAATTCACATCCGTATCGAGAAGTCTGGGATGTAAGTGGTGCTGTGCGTAGACAAACCTTAGAAAAGATGCAAATTCCCAATCAGGAAGTCACAAAAACTTGGAGGGAATTCAGACAATCCGTAAGATCCAAAAATAAAGTACAAGCCGTAGAACACTTGAAAAAGTTCAAAGAAAGTCTAGAAAAGGTTTCTCAAAAAAATCAACACTCTAAAAATTTGGCACTCAATCTCAAAAAAGCGGCCTTTTATTTGATTCAAGGAGATCCTGGTTTTGAAGGATTTAGACATCTTACGAAAGAGCTTGAAGATAATCCTTAACACTTTGATCGATTCCGGTTTCTAAGGCTCTAGAAATCAGTCTATGTCCGATGGACACTTCTTGAAGACCTGGAAGTTTGGAAAAAATTTTCAAGTTTTCATGATCCAGATCATGACCTGCGTTGATTCCCATCTTTTGGTTTAGAATTTCAGTGGCGGCAGGAACATACTCGGTTTCAAAACGTTTTTTTCCAATTTGAGGAGAATGATCGAATGCTTCTGCAAAAGGACCCGTATAAAACTCTACTCGATCCGCGCCAGAAAAAGAGGCGAGTTTCAGGTTTTTCAGGCCGGTTTCTACAAAAAGGGAAACTCGTATCTTATCTTTCTTTAGAATTTTAGAATATTCGGAAAGGATTTCCATGTCTTTTTCAAAATCGAATCCGTGATCCGAGGTGATTTCTCCTGGGGTTACTGGAACGAGAGTTGCCTGATCTGGTTTTGTTTTTAGAACCAAATCCAAAAAACGGTGAGAAGGTTCCCCTTCTAAATTATATTCGATTTTTGTATTATTCTTTCGATTGTAGGAATCAATGAATTCTTTTAGAACAAAAACGTCTTCTTTTCGAATATGTCTTTCGTCTTCTCTGGGGTGAACCGTAATTCCGTGCGCCCCCGCCTTCAAAACCAAATTTGCAAAATATAATAGATCTGGAATATTCCCCCCTCTTGAATTGCGTAGGGTTGCGATTTTGTTGATATTTACGCTGAGTTTGACTTTCAAAGTTGGATTCTCCCTTAAATACGGTTTAGAAACGTAAATTCGTTTTTACTAATCTTTTACGAAATAGAGTAATATAAATTTTGAGGCGATGAATTTCTGGACACTCGATTTATAGTTATAGAGTAGAGCTAACTCTATTTTTTAGATCGTATTTTAATACCTAAAAATATAAATACGTCAGCTCGGCTTTAAAAACTATCTTTTAAGAAAAAATTCTATTTTTAAAAATCGAAAAAAAGAAAAATCAAAAGATTCTTTCCTTGCGTTTTTTTCAAAAATCGGTTAAGGTTTCCGCCCGTCCTTCAAGTAAGAGGCTACAATTATTTCTGCTTGAATGTCGCTACCTCTCACATAACATGGTCAATTCCGATGGCAAATAACAAAAAGACTAAGCCCAAAAAAACTGCCACGGCCGCCGCTAAAAAAAAGGCGACTGCAAAAAAAGTTGCGCCCAAAAAAGGGAACGCATCGGCAAAAAAGAAAGTTGAGATCATCAAAAAGGCTCTATCGAGTCCTTCTACAAAATCTAAACCTGCAAGTACGAAAAAAGTTTCCGGGTCTAAGGTTGCTGCTTCCCTCAATCCTCTGGGAAAAAAATGGACCTGTCATACTTGTTCTACCAAATTTTACGATCTTAACAAAGAAGAAAAGATCTGTCCTAAATGTGGAGCGGATCAAAATAAACGTCCAGTTGCACGCACTCGTACTGTTCGTCCTAGAGTCGTCGAAGAAGAGGTCATAGAAGAAGATGCTTTAGTTGAAGACGACGAAATGGAGTTCACCGAAGAACCACTGGAAGAAGCTTTGGAGGAAGAAGAGGATGATGCGGAAGAACAGGAGGAGTAATCTTCTTCTTTGACTTTTCCGATTTTGATTCTTGCCGCTCCGACCGGAGCGGGTAAAACTTCTCTCATAACCGAACTGGATCCTACTCGGTTCGAGATTCTTTCTTTCGATTCCAGACAAATATATAGGGAAATGTCGATTGGAACTGCTGCTCCTACAAAAGAGCAGCAGTTAAAAATTCGTCATCATCTCGTGGAAGTTTTATCCCCTAAAGAAAGTATAGACGCCGGATTCTATAATAGAATGGCGGAAGAAGCTTTACAAAAGGTTTTAAATTCCGGTAAAATTCCTGTTTTTACTGCGGGCACTGGCTTTTATTTAAAAGCATTTTTGTTTGGAATGTTTCCAGTGCCGGAGATCAGTGTTTCCGTTCGAGAACGGGTTCTTTCTATGAATCTAGAAGAAAAAAAGACACTTTTGAATGACTTAGATCCGGAAGCTTTGGATAAAATATTTTCAGGGGACGATTATAGATTGGGTAGGGCTTTAGAAGTCAATTTGATGGGAGAGAAATGGTCTCGTTTGAAAATTGATCCGAATACTTCCGCGATTTATAAATACGATCTGGAAATTCGTCTGGGTATTTTTTTGGATCTGGATCGAAAAGAACTTTATGAAAGAATCAATCTAAGAGCCAAGCAGATGATTGATTTAGGAATGGCAGATGAGGCTTGGAAAATTAGAGAAAGATACGGAGAATCTTGTCCCGGACTCAAATCTTTAGGTTATAATTTTGCACTTGAAAATAAAAAAGGAAACTCCAATGTAGAAACATTCCTTGCGGATTTAAGCCAATCTCACAGGAATTATGCCAAAAGACAGATCACTTGGTTTCGAAAGGAAAACTACATCCAATCGATGGATCGGTCCGAGGCGCTGGAACGGATCAAACATATAAAATAAACGGAAATAAAAAAAGATGTCTGCTAAAAACAATATACAGGACCAACTCTTAAACACTGCCCGTAAGGATAAATTGGATCTTACGATTTATCTACTGAACGGGGTTCCCTTGAAAGGCAAGGTGGTAAGTTTCGATAATTTTACGATCGTACTCGAACAGGAAAATAAACAGAGTCTCGTTTATAAACACGCTATTTCCACGATCATTCCCGCCAAAATCATTAAGCTCTACACCGAGGAAGCAAAAGACAACAAAGATGCAGCTCAGGGATAATGCGATTTTGGATTAAGTTATTTTGGGTTCTCGTTTTTGGGACCTTCGCGGCTTTTTTTTATCTTTGTATTCATACTCTCAAAGAAAGAGAGTCGCTTCTTGTATTGGATAGTTCCGAAGAATTATTAGATTATACTTCTGGACCCGGTTATGTGTTCGAATGGAAAACGATTCTTCCCTGGAAGTATACAGTGGTTCGTTTTCCCATCTTTTCTAAAATTTCTAATGTAGTCTTGAACATAGATCTTTCTTCTGGAATGTTTCCCGAAAATTCTCCGGAAGGAAAAATCAGGATTTCTCTTGAAGTTAGATATTCTTTACATCCGAACAAGGCTTTTGAGTTTTTGGAAGCCGCGGGAATTGGACAAGAAAAGATAGATTCGTATATTAAAAAAATAGTATATTCTATAATCCGCAAAAAAGTGGAGGAATTTTTAGCGAATCCGAACACCCTCAAAATCAATTTAGACAATTATCTGAAGACAAATTTTTCTTCGGAACTACTTTCCGAGGAAAAAACATTCCAAAATTTGAATCTAAGAATTTTAGATTTACAGGTTCCGGAACCTGCGCTCATCACGGGCGTTTACAGAAATCAGAATCTGATTCTTCAAAAAAAATTGGATCTTGCAACCGCCTTAGGAAAAGCGGAGGCTCATAAGATCGAGGAAGACGCAAAAATTTCTTCGCTTCTTAGACGTTTGGAAAAAACCAAGGATTTTATAACTAAAAATCCGGATATGAAAGAGTTTCTTCTTTATGAAAGTTTATCCGACAACATAGAAGTGATTTTACTTCCTTCGGAGATGATTTTAGGAGAAGTTCCGTCCTCGAAAAAGAAAAAGAACTCTAAAAAACCCAAAGAGGTAGAATGAACCAGGACAAACCGGTAGTTTTGATTATGGCGGGGGGAAAGGGAGAACGTTTTTGGCCTCGTTCTAGAATTTCCACACCGAAACAACTTCAGAAAGTATATTCTAATAAAACACTTTTACGGGAAACTTTAGAACGAGCTCTTACAATTACTACAATAGATCGTATTTATATAGGAACTAACGCGAGTTTAAAAAAATCGATTTTGACTCAGGAAAAAAATTTCCCCGAAAAAAATTTTATTATAGAGCCCGAAGGAAAAAATACGGCTCCCATCATTGCACTTGCTTCCTTATATTTTCAGGAAAAATACGGTGATCCACTGCAGGTAGTGTTGTCTGCGGACGCTTGGATTCATCCGGTAAAGGAATTTACAAAAACAATTTCCAAGGCTTTAGAACATACAAAGGATCATCTGGTTTTACTAGGAATCAAACCCAATCGTCCTGAAATAGGATACGGTTATATAGAGGCTGGAAAATCGACTGACGGTTGTTTTGCGGTAAAATCTTTTTACGAAAAACCAGACGTAAAAACCGCACTCAAATATATTAAAAAGAAAACCTTCTATTGGAATCCAGGGATTTTTTTATGGAGAACTTCTATAATATTAGAAGAATTTAAAACACATTCTCCTAAAACTTTAGATCCTCTTAAAGAACGATTTCCTTTTAAAAAAGCGGGAGAACTTGCCGCGGCTTTTAAGATTGTTACTTCTGATCCTGTGGACATAGTGATTATGGAAAGAAGTTCTCGTATCAAAATGGTTGAGGCAAGTTTTGGTTGGGATGACGTAGGATCTTGGACTTCTTTAGAAAGGGTGATGCCAGGGGACGAGTCTGGAAACAGACATATGGGAAAGACGATTTTGTTTCACAAGTCTTCTGGAAATATCACTCAAACTCGCAAAGAATTTACAGCCGTTTTAGGTGTAAACGATTTGATCGTTGTAGAAGAGGAAGACGTTTTATTTATCAGTACAAAATCAGGAATAGGTGATATTAAAAACCTGGTCTCGGAGCTTCGTAAAAATAAAACTTTACAAAAGTACACAGAATAGTTTTTTGACAGGAAGGAAAATCTAAGGAGTTCTTTAATGCCTTCAGGTAAAAAAAGAAAGCGCAGAAAGATCGCTACTCATAAAAGAAAGAAAAAGAGAAGAGCGAACAGACATAAAAAGAAAAAGTAATCCGTAGATTTTTCTCCGGGATCAAAATCCCGGAATCAAACTAGAGAATATTTTAAGACCGTTAAGCCCATTTTTATTTTTACCGATAAATTGGTATGGGTTCATTTCAGGATTATTCAATTTTTCGCAAATGGTGGAAAAAAGAAACTCCACCTGCGAAAGGTTATACGAAATCGTATTCTGCCACAACTCCATCCGGAGATATACTCCAAGCAGACCTCAACTTTCACGATAAAAAAGTCCGTTTAACTCTCGAAATTGCAAGTGAAAACGGAAAGATCTATATTACCACCATTAAAGACGGAGAGGTAATTCAGGAGAAGGATCTTTCTAGCGGAAGAATGGTTCCTATCTATTCTAAACTCGCTCCGTTTCAGGAAGTGTTTTCCTGCTTACCAGATCCGGATCTTCTAAACACACTAGGTGGTTTGTATGGAATTTCTAAACAACCTTTAGGTCATGTAGAAGAACAAACTCACAGACCTTGGGAAAACTCAACTCGATACGACCATATTTTTGGAATCAATCGAGAAAAAACTTTATGGCAAAGGATTTTTTCTAGAAATCGGAAATACAAAGAACCTTGGATCATTCGTGTTAAAAAAAGATTTTGGAGCGAACTTCAAGACTTGATTCTAGGTGCTTGTTCCGCGCTCGGAATTTATTATGCATATACAGATTTCTATACGCTTGGATTTTCTCTTGCCGTTTTCGGTTTGCTTTTTGGTGGTTTAGACTGGATGCTGAGAAAAAGAAATCCGCTCTTTGTAAAAGTAATTCTATTTATGAGTCTTGGATCTTACTTTTACTACGTCGGATATACCCGGTATTGAGGTAAATCATGTCATCCGAAATAGACCACCAATACATTTTGTTCAGCTTGGGAGATGAAGAATATGCGATTCCTATTTCCTTAGTAGACGAGATCATTAAGATTCACAATTTAATCCGAATTCCAAAAGCAAAAACTTATTTTGCGGGGATTATGGATATACGTGGTAAGGTGGTCAAAATGGTAGATCTGGCGGTTAAACTTACGGTCCCTAGAGAGGGAGAAATGATTTATGATCGGGCAATCGTGGTCAAAGTAAACGGACAATCCGTAGGAATTATTGTAGACAAGGTAGCTAACGTGGTTCTATTTCCACCAGAATCCATCAATCCTCCTCCACCTTCTGTAAAAGGAATTTCGGGAAGATATATCACAGGTATCGGAAAGAAAGACGATCGATTTATTATCATCATAGACATAGAAAAGATTTTGGGAACGGAAGAATTAACCGAATTAGGAAACAATGTCGGATGAAAAAAACAATTTCCGAAATCGGAGTTGGTCCGATCGAGACGGTTTTGGGTTAAGTCTTTTTAGCTTTTTAAATTCAATTCAATCAACGATTTTTATTTTATTATACCTAGGAGTATTTTCTATTTTTGCGGACGAACAAGATAGAAGATACGATTCCAAAAATTTATATGATCCTCCTTCCGTAAAGATCACCGAACAAGACTTAAACGGTCTGCGTCAATCTATTCAAGATCCCTCCAAAGACTCAATTTCTGAAATTCAAAAGGTTTTGAGCCAATATTATTCCCAGTTTATAGATTCGAGAAGAATGGAAGAAGAAAAAAGACTCGGAAAAATTTTCGATGAAAATACAAACCGAAACACGATCCGACTTTTGATTCTAAATATGTTTTCTAAACTCACTCCTTCTGGAATGATGAGAGATTCACCGATTTTATTTGAACTACACATGCTTCTTTCTAAAGAATACGACAAAAAAAAACAAAATGCAAAAGCGATCGAATCCGCTCTTGCCGCGATTCGTTACAGGGATTTTAGTCATACCGAAGAAGAATATTTAGATGAAAGAAGGTTGGCTGAAATTTTCGATCCGACTGAAAAACAAGGTGCACTTTCTCATAAACGATCCATTGAAAATTTGGAAAAATCGAAAAAAGATCTCAAAAGTTCCAAAGATTTTTATCATCTGTTCGAGGCAAATCTTGCACGTGGAAAAGAAACTAAAATTACGGAACTAGGACAAAACGGAGAAAGTTACGAAAAAACGTTAACCGAAACAGATCTTTCTAATTATAGGGAAAAAATCAAACAATCCGAAATAGATCTTAAAATTAAACAAAAAGAATATAACGATTCTAAGTTGGGTTCCTACGAAGTTTTTAGAAGTAAAAAATCCAAAGAGGACGCGGAAGTAATTTATTATTTGGCCGGACTGGTAAAACAATCGGAAAACGAAAATAAAGAAAGGCTGAAAGTTGTAAATCGTTTAGGAATTGCCGGGAGCGGGATTTTCGTTTTGTTTGATTATAAACGGAACACTGATTTTTATGCGACTGCGGCGCTTTGGGAACTCGTTACTAAATTGGATCCTACAATGAAAGAGCCGGTTTTAGATCTTGCAAAGGAACTTAAATCTTCCGGTAAAAAAGCAAAGGCGATCGACTTTTATAAAAAGTATTTAGAACTTGCTCGAAACGAAAAGATAGAAGAATCCAAACTTGCGGAAATCTATTTTTCGATTGCTTCTCTTTATACGGAACTGAAACAGAATGTTTTGGCTTCTTCCTTTTATGAACTCTATTACAAGGCGGAAGCGAATTCTAAAAAGAGAATTCAATTTTCGTACGAACTTGGTTCTTTTTTTGAAAATAGAACCGGGGATTTAGAACGTGCCGCTTTTTATTATGGAATTTGGTTGAAGGAACGTACTAGTCCCGAAACTTCCGGTCTTACGTTTTCGGAGATGTGTGAACTTTATCGTCAGGAATTTCTCGCAAAATTAGGGATTTCTAAATTGTATTCGTATCGTAAAAAACCAAAGGAAGAAAAACTTTCTTTGAACTCGGCTATTCGTTCTTATGAACGTTTAAAAGAGATTTATAAAGTAGAAGAGAATAAAAATTCGGATCTTAAAAAAGAAATTCTTTCTATCAAAAGAAATCTTTTGGAAAAAACGGACGATTCTACTATGGCTCAGTATCGTTTGAAAGATTTGGATTTTCAGGAATCTACAAGTCGTCTTGGACTGATTCGAACTAAATTGAATTCTACTCCGGTTACTTTGGCGATGAAAAGATTATCGATTCTTTTAGAGGAAGAAAAAGATTTTCTGGCAGCAAGAAAAATCTACGAAAGTATCTTAAAGATAGGAAATCCGATCGAAATCAATCTTTCTTTAAAGAATATAGATAGGATCAATAAAATTTTAGAAGACGGTATCAAAAGAGAACCCCTTTAAAAGTAGTAGTTCCTACTTACTTCATCGCTTTTTCTATATCATCGACCGATGAGGGTGTGTCTTCAATGTAAGGGGTTCGTGTAGATCGGACTAAAAATTCTACCTCGTCGATCACATCTCCTTCATAGGCGACTTTGAGAAGATATTTTCCGGGACTGAGTCCTTGAAAAGAACCTTCGATCGTTTGAGAAATTGGATTTGGTCTTTTCCGAAGAACGTCCATTTCGTTATATCCGAGTTGAAATTTGCTTAAACTCACGTAGGTTTCCGTAGACTCGGAAACGGATCTGGAAAATCGATAGATATAACAGATCGTTTTGTCGTCCGGGAAAATCAGATTTTGTCTTGTAACCGTATATTCTTCTACGGTCATAATTTTTTTTTCGATGATATTGAATTTTTCCTCATCGAGTAACGCCCAACCAAATTCTCCGGTAGGTTTAAAACAAGCCCAGGTAATACTGAAAACCAAAGAGAAAAAAAAGATCTTAAAAGGGACAGTCAACTTTTGAAAAACGGGAACCGTTTTCATTTTTCTTTTAGAGACGTGGAATCGATTACACGAGCTTGGTTGGAAATGTCTTTTTCTTTTGGAGCTTGATGCATATTCGTGTAAAACGTTTTCCAATGAGAACTGGTTTGTTGTGTAGGAGATGTAAAAAAACGAGAAAGAAAACGATACACCAGATAGGTCATCAATAGAAAAAGAATGAATTTCATAACGTTACAATTTTTATAGTTCGAATTTTCTTTTTACAAAATTGAAAATTCAAGATTTTCTAATCTGTTTCTAATTTGACTCGGGTCTTGTTTATTGCAATCGGAAAAAAAGTAAAAATTTACAAGAGTCTCCCGTATTTTCGAAAAATTCTATTTTATGTGAGAAGGTTTTATTCTAAACTGGTCGCGATTTTAGATAAATCCGTTTTCACTGTACATATATTGTTTGAGATTTTTATTTTCTTCTTCTGTTTTTTCGATCTTCGCTTTGACTGCATCTCCGATAGAAATGATTCCGATCAAAATGTCGTTTTCTAAGATAGGCATGTGACGAATCCTTTTTTTGAGCATAATGGAAAGAAGTTCATCTACATCGTCTTCTGGAGTCATCGTTGTAATGGAAGTTGTCATTACTTCCGAAACCGATTTTTTAAAAAAATCAAGACCTAATTCCGCCGAAAGATGAAGTACATCTCTTTCCGTAAAAATTCCTTTGAGCTTTCCTTCTCCTAAAATGATCACCGATCCAATATCATATTTGGTCATAAATTTGACCGCATCCATTACCAAGGTTTCCGGTTCTACTGATAATACCTTTCTATCTTTTTTTGCTAGGATTTGTTTTATATACATTACTTTCTCCGTTTTGGTTATTATCATTCTATTTAGATTGTTTCTCAAGGAATGAAAACGAAATGCCTTGTAAAGAATTCATGTTTCTATTTTCTCATTTTATAAATTAAATTTATAAAATATCTATAAACTATCCATTTACTTGCTTTGTCCAAAACTAAAATTCGATTGGATCGTATTATTTCTTTGTTTTACAAAGAACCTTAGATCGAAATTTCTCGATCATAAGATATATCCTAATGGCTTTAGGAATAGGGTTCAAGAATTTTTCTAAACAAGAACTTAATATCTTTTGAATTCGAGGCCTGTTCGAGTAGAATTCTAAAATCTAGATGAAAAAAGGTTTTCAATTCAGATAGAATCTAATCTTTCTTGCCATTAAGAATGAATTTTATCAATCCCTCTATCCTAATCGTAGACGACGAATGGCTGATTGCTTTTAACCTTCAACTTTCTCTCCAAAAGTTAGGATATAAAATAGCCGGAACTGCAAGAACCGCAGACGAAGCTTTGGAAATGGCCGAACGAACAAATCCGGATTTAATTCTAATGGATATTCGTATTGAAGGTGAACTGGATGGAATTCAGGCCGCAGAAAAAATCCAAAAAAAAATGGACATTCCAGTTATATTTATGACTGCGTTTGCAGACGAAGAAACCTTCAATCGAGCTGTAAATAAAGCTTCTTTATTTGGATACATTTCGAAACCTTTTCAGCCTACGTCTCTTAAGAATTCTATCGAGATTGCACTCAAACAACAAAAGAGATTTGGAAAAGCTAAAGAAGAAGGAAAGGAATTTAAAGATGTAATTCAAAATATTGGTGAGGGTGCAATTTCTCTGGATAAAGAAGGAAAAATTTTATTTATGAATCGCACCGCGGAGTATCTTACCGGTTGGTCTCTTTCTGAAGTTCAGGGAGAGTATGGGGAAAAAGTTTTAAGATTTTCCAC
The DNA here is from genome assembly GCF_000243695.2 of Leptospira kirschneri serovar Cynopteri str. 3522 CT. Classification (NCBI taxonomy): domain Bacteria; kingdom Pseudomonadati; phylum Spirochaetota; class Leptospiria; order Leptospirales; family Leptospiraceae; genus Leptospira; species Leptospira kirschneri. The sequence continues at coordinate 195,001 of NZ_AHMN02000004.1, forward strand.
TAACAAAGGAGAAAATATTCGTGCGATGCAATCTGATCGTTTGAGATACATTCCGTCTTTATTGACTCGCAATGATGGAAGTAGGATTCAGGTAGCCTTTCGTGTTTCTGCGGTTAGAGATGAGAAGGGATTTATTGTAGGTTCTATCATTATGCTTTCTGAAATTACGGCTCTTTCTATTTCCGAAAAAGAAAAATCTGAAATGGAAAAAGTCATTCAATCCGAAAGAAGATTAGAATCCATCCAAAAACTTGCGGCAGGTTTAGCACATGAAATCAATAATCCTTTAATGGGAATTATTAATTACGGACACGTCATTCAAAATCATAAAGGTGGAGACGCTGAGACTAAAAATTATGCCCGGCTTATCATTGAACAAGGTGAAAGAATTGCTGCGATCATTCGTAACTTGGTCTTATTTTCCAAAAAAGATCCAGAACAACCGGTGCGGTGTAACGTAAAACAACTCGTTGATTCTGTGGAGGATATGATCGCCGAGATGTTAAAATTACAAGAAATTCGATTGGAAAAACAAATTCCAGAAAATTTGGAAATTTCAATTCGTCCGAATCAAATTCGTGAAGTTCTTTATAATATTCTGTATTACTATTCCGAAAATCAAAAAAAGGCTTTGATTCATTTGAAAGCCGCTTTGAATTCTGCGGACCCTTCTTATCTTAAAATTTTAATTTCCGGAAAACTAAATCTAGATTTGAATCTGAGCGAAGAAAGTAGATTTGAACCTTTTGAAAATTTTCGTTCAAATGATTCTCGAATTGGTATGGGACTTTCGGTCTGTTATGGAATTCTCCAAGCGAACCGAGGACAGTTACTTCTTAAAAAATCGGAATCTGGTTGGGATTTTATCGTTCAACTTCCAGTTTAAATTTAGCCAAAATGACCTCCTTTTGGGTTTCAAAAGCGTGGTTAGATCAAGCATTTACCACAAAAGTTGTTTTTACTTAGTGAAGTAAATGACTTCAAACGATTCAAAGCAGCCGGTGTTTTCATGAGTTTTCTTGGACTTGTTCCGAGAAAATTTCCAAAAGAAAACAAACTAGTATTACAAAAACGAGAAGCCAGAGGTTTCGGAGAACTTTGACAAATTTGGATATAAAACGCAAAAGAGCATTTAAAAGTAGATTATGAAATTTATCCAATTGATTTTTCGGAGACTATAGAAACTCAAATCCACCTTTTTCTTTCTGTTGTAGACTATAGGTAATTCCTATCAGTATTTTATTAATTTATAAAATACTTAACTATAAAATTTTAGATAAATTGAATTTTTGTTCCTGCAAATCCTGTCGAGTGACCTGATGCTGAGACAAGGATAGGTTTGTAATTCAAAATACTAAGTTTAGGAGTTGAAAAGAAATGAATGATTTTACTTTTCATATATATTTTTTTAATCAAGTATTGGATAACTAACTGATCTGATTTATTTTTTAAGGGGAAATTTCGATTCTTATTTTTTGATTCGGAAATAATTTTTTGATATTCTCCTCTGTTGTTTTTAAATTTGGATTATACCGTAAGTTTAGTAAACTAAGATTTCTTAACTGTCCTAATTCATTGGGAATAGAAATTAGTTTGTTATTGGACAAACTTAAGGTTACTAAGTTTTCTAACTGTCCTATTTCTTTAGGTAAGATCGTAAGTTGATTCGAATCTAATTTTAATATACTTAATTTTTTTAATTCCCCGATTTCTTCGGGTAAGTTTGAGAGATTATTTCCATTTAAATACAACACATCTAGATTTTTTAACTGCCCCATCTCATTAGGAAGTGAATTAAGCTTGTTAACTGATAGATGTAAGATAAATAAATTTTCTAACTGTCCTATTTCTTTAGGTAAGGTAGTAAGTTGATTATTACTTAGATTTAACACATTTAATTTTTTTAGCTTCCAAAATTCTTTCGGAAAAGTAGAGAATCGATTTCTAGAAATGTCTAAAATTTTTAGATTTTCTAATTCTCCAATTTCTTCAGGTAAAGTATTAAATTCGTTATCGAAAAGATGCAAAATTCCTAAATTTCCTAGTTGTCTGATTTCTTTGGGAAGAGAAATAAGTTTATTACCCGACAAATACAAAGATATTAAATTTTTCAACTGTCCCATCTCGTTAGGAAGAGAATTAAGATTGTTCCCTGATAAATACAAGGTTAATAAATTTTCTAACTGTCCTATTTCTTTAGGTAATGTAGTAAGTTGATTATCATTTAGATTTAACACGTTTAATCTATTTAATTCTCTGATTTCTTCGGGTAAGTATGAAAGTCTATTTCCATTTAAAAACAACACTTCTAAATTTTTTAACTTCCAAAATTCTTTTGGAAAAGTAGAGATTCTATTTCTTGTAATGTCCAAAGTTTTTAGATTTTCTAATTTCCCAATTTCTTCTGGTAAAGTGGTAAGTTCATTGTTTAGTAGATACAACCTCTCTAAGTTAACTAGTTGTCCTATTTCTTTGGGGAGTGTCGTTAGTCGATTACTGCTCAAATCAAGAATTCGTACTTCGTTAGGCGTTTTTAAAGCCTCGATTAGATTTAGATGAATTTTCGTTTTTTCGGGTTGTGATTGTAATTCGAAAATAAAACAAAAAAAGATTAAGATTAATTTGTTAAAAAAATGATGAGATAAAATTCTAAATTTCATATTGATTTTTGAAACAAAATTATAGAGTTAGAAACTTTTCAATACGATTTTAACAATTTAAAAAATAAGAATTACTACTTCTAAACCGAATAACGCAATAGAATAACTTTTAAAACGAAATTGAATGTGTTTTTCTATTTTAAAGGAAATATACCCCTAACACTGAAACAAGAGATATCCAAGAAAGTCTAAACCCGAAACGTAGGAAAATTGAGGGAAAACCGATCAAACCTAGGGAAAAATAATTTCTAAAAATTAAACTAAATTTCTTTTTTTTTAAAATACGATAGAGGGACTCTTGCGGAAAATATAAATTTAAAAAATTCGTGTAGAATCATTTTAGGTTTGAAAACTCTTGTGAAAGTATTTTTGACAAACTTATCTGTTTCCGTTGTATTACTGATCTCTATAAAATTGAGCACCTTTAATTCTATCACAAAACGCTGATTCTATGTAAAATATTAGGTACTTATTATATAGTTATGAGTAAAACGGTAATTGAAGCAGTTTTGCTAATTTTCACTTTCAACAATTCTATTATTGAAATGTAAATGATTAGATTGGATATATAGTATGAGTAGATACAAACGTATGACTGAGATAGATGATTTAATTGAAAACTTGTGTGATTTTAGAACTACTGATAACTAGATAATAAAGTATCTAAAATTTTGTTTCTGAAATAAAGGTTCTTTTCGAAAGTTATAGTACTCTAATATATTAAGATGAGTAATTCGATTTGGAGTGATTCTGCTTTTCAAGGTTTGATTTTGTTTATTGATTTTCATTTCATTTTTGTGGAAGAAAAAATCAAAGTATTTCAAACAGATACAAATTGAAAGCCCTGAAAATTGGATTGGGTTGATAAATGTACAACCAAAAATGATGGAAAAACTAGGTGGAGTAAAAAAACCTGTATCCAACATTTAAATCGAGCAAAGGAACTTAGGAATGATTGATAAAATCAAAACCGCCCTGGGTGCAGAAGCGGATTCTCTTTTAAACCATACTTGTAAAACGATTCCAAAGGAATCTTTAAGTCTTCCCGGAGTGAATTATGTAGACGAAGTTCTTTCTAAAAGTGATCGAAACAACAACGTTCTTAGAAATTACCAATCGATTCTTAATACCGGAAGACTTGCCGGAACCGGTTATACTTCTATTTTACCAGTGGATCAAGGGATTGAACACAGCGCCGGGGCCTCTTTTGCAAAAAATCCGGCCTATTTCGATCCGGAGAATATAGTAAAACTTGCAATCGAAGGTGGTTGTAACGCGGTCGCTTCTACACTCGGTGTTTTAGGTCTTGTTTCTAGAAAATACTCTCATAAGATTCCTTTCATTGTAAAAATCAATCACAACGAACTTCTTTCTTACCCAAATAAGTTTGATCAAATTTTGTTCGCAAATGTGGAGCAGGCGTTTGATATGGGTGCGGCTGCGGTCGGAGCTACGATTTATTTTGGTTCCGAAGAATCTTCTCGCCAAATTCAAGAAATTTCAGATGCATTTCACAGAGCGCATGAACTAGGACTCGTTACCATTCTTTGGGCTTATTTAAGAAATGATTCTTTTAAGCCAGATAAGATTGATTATCATCTGGCTACGGATCTTACAGGACAGGCGAATCATCTAGGTGCAACGATTCAAGCGGATATTGTAAAACAAAAACTACCTGAAGTTTTTGCCGGTGGTTTTAAGGATTTAAAATTCGGTAAAAAAGATGATAGAATGTACACCCAGTTATCAGCAGACAATCCGATTGATATGGCAAGGTATCAAGTGGCAAACTGTTATATGGGAAAAATTGGTTTGATCAATTCCGGAGGAGCGTCCGGAGAAAATGATCTTTCCGATGCGGTGAAAGCGGCGGTTGTCAATAAAAGAGCGGGTGGAATGGGTCTTATTTCCGGAAGAAAGGCTTTTCAGAAATCGATGAAAGATGGAGTTTCTCTTTTAAATGCGATTCAAGACGTTTATCTTTCCAAAGAAGTAACGATTGCTTAAATATCAAAATTGAATAAAAGCCTCTTTTATCTAAAGGGGCTTTTATTTTGTCTAAGTTTCCTATAAAAATAAGTATTTCAATTCACATTCATTAAAAAAACGAAAACTTTTTGTTTTCAATTTAGAACTCATATAGATTTGATTCTAAAATTTTAAAAATGTAGAAACTCTTACGTTTAGAGTTTATATTTACAGTGTGAAATCAATAATACGTTTTGTATAATATTCAAATAGGATTGATTTTAAAGTTTAGAGATAAGTATTCAAGTTGAATTTATGTTCTATTACTTTAAAAAATCGTAAACTTTTATAGAAAGGTTATTATTGGATAAAAAAGTGATTTTGTTCCTTAAAAAGTTTATTTGGATTATGAAATTTCTATATAATGAATTTTTAATTGAACGATGGCCGCAAAACGATGATTTCACGCACAAATCTGCTATTGTTCAGAATTATATAATAAAATACCCAATGATTCATTTAACATGAGTTTGGTGTAAGGAACTCATACTTTTAGAAAATTTTTTTCAGTCGAACTTACGCTAAAATGGGATTCAAATTTTGATGATGCCCGCAAAACAGCGCGTTCTGTGTAGAAATCGGATTGGACGATGGTTCTTTGTATTTTATAGTAGTTCCTACATTTTAGGATTTAGCTGGTAAATTCACGATTTGTGAGAGTTCCTACATTTTAGGATTTAGCTGGTAAACTTTGATTTGTGAGAGTTCCCACATTTTAGGATTTAGCTGGTAAATTCACGATTTGTGAGAGTTCCTACATTTTAGGATTTAACTGTAAAACTTTGATTTGTGAGAGTTCCCACATTTTAGGATTTAGCTGGTAAACTTTGATTTGTGAGAGTTCCTACATTTTAGGATTTAGCTGTAAAACTTTGATTTGTGAGAGTTCCTACATTTTAGGATTTAACTGGTAAACTTTGATTTGTGAGAGTTCCCACATTTTAGGATTTAACTGGTAAATTCACGATTTGTGAGAGTTCCTACATTTTAGGATTTAGCTGGTAAATTCACGATTTGTGAGAGTTCCTACATTGATTTTAATGGAAAAATCAGTTTTTTATAAAAAAAATCTCTTACGCCTAACTTGTGTTAATCGACGTTTTGTCGCAACATTTATAGGATGATTCTCTTTAAATTTGAATAAAAAATCAAACGCGGAAACTTTTGGAAAATAGAAATGAAAATTTAAAATCGAAACGTTGAATTGCTAATTCTAAATCACTCTGGAATATTCGGATAACTCTCGTTTCCAAACCTGAGTACCACAGTAGTGGTCTCCTTCTGGGCAATAAGGTTTGACTTCTCCTTGTAAACGGATCCAACAAGGTGCTTTGATCCATTTTGCTATCTGAGGGTGAACTTTCATTAGGTCCGTCAGCTCATCCACTGAGGCTTGAAAGATTTCTTCTTGAGCGTTATAACAGGTTCTAGATCTCCACTTATGATGAAGGTTGAGTAGGTCCCCACTTTCGTAGAAACGAATTGGAAAACTATTTGGCAAAAGATACGTTCCGTGTTCGGGAGAACCTCCCGCTTCTAAAAAACGATTTAGTTTTTCAAAAATTTCTTTATGAACTAAGTCGTATTTTTCTTTGAGTTCAGGATATTTTTGAACTACAAAAGGAGTTATATAATCAGGAACACCCGCATATTGAGACATGAGAACAGGTCTTCCTCCAGGAACCATTCTATGTCTTTGATCTTGGCTATCTGCGGTGTGTGAGATCCTTTTTTGGAAAGAATACTGAACGTTAAAAAGAGCCCTTGTGATCGGACTCATGGAACTTTCGTTTAGAGTAGAAGTAAGATGTCTGTTTTTTGCGGGATTTAAAACCAGATCGATGGCGTCTTGGTCATTAAGAAGTGATTTAGAAATTCCTAATATAGAACGAACCGATTGTGCCAAAATTTCCGGACCGTTGGAGGAATGAGAAACTAGTCTGGAATATCTTCCTACTAATTCCGAATCAAATTCTTTTACAAAAGTAGAAGCGGCTTCCGGATGAAATTCCCTTTTACCACTTCCGAACATCGACTCGAAATAACGATACTCTGTGGTTTCTTCGAGAGGAATTGGATCGTCCATTTCGTCCGCATATAAAGGATCGATTGTTCGAACTTGATTGATCATTTCAGTAATAACCGCTCTTTGTTCGTTTGGAACGTCGTAGGAATTCATCAATCTATAGTAACGATGTAGAGTAAGTCCATTAACGGAATGATATAGATATGTAAATGTTCCCAGAGGTAGCAGATAACGTGCTACTTCTAAACATTTCTTTTTGATTGGAGTTTGCCATTTGTCTGGATAATTAGCGCGAGCCTTATAGATTTGAAAGTATTCTTCTTGGATAAAAGGATGGAGCGTTTCCGTGTAAGAAAAGTAAGATTGACTTGCAAAATCTACGGCTTCTAAGTAGAGTTCCAAAAGTTTTCCGTCTAGTTCAGGGGGAACGTAGTAATTCTCTTTTTTTACTTCCACATATCTTTGAGAAACTTGTTCGGAATTATAAAATGGATGTGAATGTAGAAAAGACCAAACGAATTGTCTGGATACTTTGTCCAAAGTAAATATAAACTGAGGATGTTGACGAGTGGTTAGATGTCCCGCTTTTTTAGTGGATTTGGCGACTTTGTCTCGGATTTCTATCGACTTTTCGGAGATAGTCATATCGGAAGGAAGAAGGATACCTTTGGAAGAATAACAGGTTCTTGCAGTAGCTATAGATAAATTGAATGGATCTTTACTATGATCCAGAAGTGAAACGATCGGTTTTTGGGCTGGCATGGAAGTTTCCGACTAGGACAACTATGTCCTCTTTCGTCTATCTTGAGGGTGGAAAGTTCGTCGAAAACTCTTTTTTATATGAAGTAAGATTTCAAAAAATGCATATCCGTAAAAACTCAAATTGAGTTTGGGAAATGTATGTTTAAAAGTGTACACTAAAACGTTACATATTACCGGTGCTATTTTCTATTTTTATTTTTTTGTTCTTTTACCAGACTTTTTAGATTTGGATTTTTCTTTAACGTCTACTTCCGATGTATCTTCTTCCGTAACAATTTCTTGAGTTTCAGAATGAGTTTGTAACCACTCGCTGTTATCATGAGCAAACTGATGATGTCCAAAGGCGCGTTTTTCTAAAAGTCTACGTTTAGCGGACTTTCTTTTTTCTTGGTGTTCGTAAATGTTCAAAAGATATTCCATCACAATCGGCAGGAGTACCCTAGAAAAAACGGTCGCTACGATCACTCCAAAAATCACTACGGTTGCAAGAGGTCTTTGTACTTCTGCTCCAGCCATTGTGGAAATTGCCATCGGAATAAAACCGACCGCGGCGATCACTTCCGTAGTCATCACTGGACGGAGGGAATGAATTCCCGCGAGATAAACTGCGTCTGCAATCGACGCGCCTTTTTCTAATTCTTCCCGAAGAGTAGAAGCGTAGACGACTCCGTTTAAAACTGCGATTCCACTCACTGCAATAAAACCGACTCCCGCGGGAATACTAAACGGAAGACCTCGGATCACAAGACCGATGATACCACCCGAAACGGCGAGAGGAACCACGATAAAAACACCTAACGCGTAGTAGATGCTGCCAAATGCCGCCATAAGCATAAAGAAAATGATTGCGAGTGCGATTGGAACTACTAAGGCCAACCTTTCTTTGGCTCGAGTGAAATTTTCGAACTGACCGCCCCAATCGGTTCTATAACCGGCGGGAAGATTTTTTTCAATCTCTTCTGTGACCTTCTGGGCTTCGTTTACAAAACCAACTAGGTCTCTGCCTCGTATGTTTGTTTCTACCATAATTCTTCTTTTGAGAGATTCTCTATAAATGGCCGCCGGACCTTCCACAAGTTTAATCTCTGCAACCTGTCCTAGAGGAACGGTGGAACCGGAAGATGTGAAAACCGGAATGTTTTCTACTTGTTCCAGATCGGTAGCGTCTATTTTCAAACGGACTACAAGATCGAATCTTTTAAAACCTTCGAACACTTTTCCGGTTTGTCTGCCGAGTCGAAGCGCTTCTACGGTTGCTAAAATTTCTTCTGCTTGTACTCCATAACGCGCCATATTTTCCCGATCTACTTTGATTTCCACAAGAGGAAGACCTAAAACCCTTTGAACTCTTAGGTCTGCTACTCCGGGAACCGTTTTGAGTTTGTTTGCAAATTCTGCGGCGATGTCTTTGAGTTTGACCAGATCGTCTCCGTAGATTTTGATAACCACGTCCGCTTTGGATCCGGAGAGAAGAGAGTTGACTCTGTTTTCGATCGGTTGAGATAAACTGATCGTACTCGAAGGAATGAACTTAAGAATTTCATCTTTCATTTTAGTCATCAGTTCTTCTCTGTCCTTAGCGCTCGTCCATTCTTTACGAGGTTTCAATTTAACCATGGCTTCTCCTTCGTCGGTACCAACCGGTTCCGCCGCGGATTCTCCTCGACCCATTCTAGAAACAACTCCGACTACTTCTGGAAATTTTTTTAATACCGCCTCCATATCCGAGTTTGTGTCTCTGGAATAATTGATTGAAGTGGAAGGAAGTCGTTTGATGTCGATCGCGATTTCACCCTCGTCAATTCTAGGTAAAAATTCAGAACCCAAAGTGGAACCGAGTAACATCGCTAAGACGACTACTCCGATTCCTGCGTAACAAAATTCCTTTTTACGGGACATTCCGAAATTGAGTAGAAGTTTATATTTTTCCGTAATTATATCCCAATACTTACTATGATGAAATACAGGATTTTTAAAAAGAATACTTGCTGCGGCCGGAAACGTAATTAGAGAAAATAAAAGAGAGGCGCCTAACGCGAGTGCTACGGTGATCGCCATCGGTTTAAACATTCTTCCTTCTACACCTTCTAAACTCATCAGAGGTAGATATACAAGTAGAATGATCGCAACCGAAAACGCCGCCGCACGTCCAACCCGCACACATGCGTCCGTGATAATTTCTTCTGCGGCTAGTTCTCTATCTTCTAATTTGGTCTGCATTTCGTAGAAAGAACGTTTTAAAATGAATCCGTGTAAAATCGACTCCAACATCACGATTGTTCCATCAACTAACAGACCGAAGTCGAGCGCTCCTAACGACATCAGATTTCCAACGATTCCAAATGCGTTCATAAAGATGGTGGCCGTAAGCATAGGGATTGGAATCGCCAAAGCGACTAGTAACGCTCCTTTGACGGTTCCTAAAGCGATTATGAGTACGATGATCACTAAAATTGCCGCTTCCGCCAAATTGGTGAAGATGGTGCTTAATGTTCTTCCGATAAATTCGGAACGATCGTAAAAGGTTTCGATCCTCATTCCGGGAGGAAGTTTTGTTTTGATTTCTTCGATTCTTATTTTAACTCTTTTGACTACTTCAAGAGAGTTTTGACCCATGAGCATCATGGCGGTGGCTCCTACAACTTCTCCTTGAGAGTCTTTGGTGACTAAACCAAAACGAAGAGCCGGACCGATTTCTACTTCCGCGATTTGTCCGAGTAAAAGAGGAATCCCGTCTCCTGCGGTAGTGACCGCAGTGTTTTTTAAGTCTTCAATTGATTTGTACTGACTTTCTCCTCGAATTACGATTTGTTCCGAGTTTTTAGAAATATAACCTCCTCCCGTATTTTGATTCGCGGATTCTAATTTATCATAAATTTGGGAAAGAGTAAGGTTGTGAACCGCGAGTCTTCTAGGATCGATCTTAACTTGATACTGACGTACTTGACCGCCGATGATATTCACGTCTATGATTCCTTCTACGGACTTGACTTCACGAGACAATTCCCAATCCATATAAGTTCTTAATTCTTCCGGAGAATGTCTATCCGAGGTAAGTACAAATTCATAAATATCCCCTAAACCGGTTGCAATGGGAGAAAGTTCCGGTCTTCCATAATCGGGAGGAATGATTGCTTCTGCTTGTTTGATTCTTTCGTTTACGAGTTGTCTTGCAAAGTAGATGTCCGTTCCGTCTTTGAAAACTACCGTAACCGAACTGACTCCGGCTCTGGAGATAGAACGGATTTCGGTGACGTTAGGAAGACCCGTAAATTCCATCTCGATAGGATACGTAATGAACTGTTCTACTTCAAGAGGGGAAAGACCGGGAGAAGAGGTGACCGCTGAAACTTGAACGTTGGTCACGTCCGGAATCGCGTCAATGGAAAGATAAAATGCATTATAAATTCCTACGAGGGTTACCATAAAGGTCAGAACCAAAACCAGGGCTCTATTTTTAATCGAAGCGCGGATCAGTTTATCAATCATAACTTTGGCTTATCTCTTAAAAGACCAGGAAAGCCTTGTAAGCTTAGAGTTGAAAGATTTTTTTATTGAGTGTTACTTATATAGTTCTGTATTGATTGTTACATTGTAGAATGCAGAATGAACGTTTTGCGGAATTGAAATTTACACAGAAACGTGTAAATAGTATTTTTTGAAACCGTATAACACAATTGTAGGTCGTGAATTTTTATTGAATATAAAAAAAAATGAATATACTCGCCAAAAATTTAAGTAATTGCTAAAACTGGAAACGATGATTTATACAGTTATCAGGTCTAAATATTGAGGTTATAATTGTCTAAGAGCGAGGGGAACTTTTATGATTCAAATTGGGAATTTTCCGGATACGGTCAACGAATACGCAGCTAGATCGGTGGCAGGGCTTGTCGTGATTTTATCGGTTACAACTCTTTTCACACAATCGATTTGGTTGAATCTTGTTTTGTTGTATGGATTTACCGCGCGTGTTTTATACGGACCTAGATTTTCTATTTTTGCAAAACTTGCAATCCATTGGATCGTTCCAGGGTTTCAATTGGGAAACAAAATTGTAGCAGGACCGCCCAAACGATTTGCACAGGGAATCGGTTTTTTATTTAGTTTTACTTCTTTGATACTTCTTACCCAAGGACAGATTTTTGCGTTTCAGATCGTACTGGGAACTTTAGTCTTTTTTGCGGTTTTAGAATCTTGTATAGGTTTTTGTGCGGGTTGTTTTGTATTTGGCTATTTGATGAGATGGGGAATTGTTCCTGAAGAAGTCTGTGAAAAATGTAATCGGTTAACGTTTGTTTCCAAAAAAACGGATCTTCGTTAAATATATGTTAGGTGTCATTAAAATATTAGAGACGATGTACAATTATAAAAAATTTTCTAATTTTCAGTTAATGATTTTGAATCAAATTTCTACACTACAGTTTATATGTGCATAAAAGTTTTAGTGGGTTTTATGAAGATTTATTAATTTTTAAAGATCGAATATTGTTGGATAACTCTATTGATCAGCTAAATAATTTTTGTAAGAAAAAATAGATGTGGGAACTACTATAAAATACAAAAGAATCATCGTCCAATCCGATTTTTTACACAAAATCGCTGTTTTGCGGGTATCATCAAAATTTAAATCCCATTTTAGCTAAAATTCGGCTGAGAAAAAATTTCCTAAAAGTATGAGTTCCTACAATTTTAAGAATTGTTTGTAAAATCGTACTTTGTGAGAGTTCCCACATCATTTTACAGACAAACCTAAATTTTGTGTTAGTTCCCACAGATTACGTCTCTTTTTATCTTTTTTGCGATTTTACTACTCGGACGCATGAATAGAATACTTGGGTTAGATTGTTTCAAAAATTTGAATATTTTGGTCCTGCTTTAAAATCCAGTAAATCCCGAATTTGTGGTATTTTTTAAGTACTACTATTTTTTTCGTAAATTCGGCCGTTAATAACTTGGTACTATTTTCATGTGTCCGGGTAGTAAAATCATACTTTTCCGAATGAAATTTTGCAGTAGTTCCCACATTTAAAGAATCGATCTGTAAAGTTCAGATTCTAACTTTTTTCAGAATTATGGGTTTTTACGCCTAACTCACGTTAGCTATGGATGAACCGTAGGAATCGATTCGAGTTGTGGAAGTAGTTCTGTTTGGAGTAAGGGAAAATATTCCGCTTCAATTTCATTTTCCGAATTACGAAAAAGTTTGGCGATTCTTTCTAAATTTAAAAACTTTTCCTGTTTGGTCACTACGGGTGTTTGAAGATTCTGATTAAAATGAAGAAACGATTTTCCTTCGTTTTGTCTGTTTTGCACAAAAACGTCGTGATCGTTTTTTCTTTTTTCTATAATTCGATTCAATTTATCTTTAATAGAGTGTAGATTTTCAAGTTGAACCTTTGATAAACCCGGTTCTAAGTCGAACCCGATCGAATTTCTACAGTTGCCGATTGCGGCCAGAGTAGTGGTCCCTGTTCCTAAAAAAGGATCTAAAACAATGTCCCCTTTGAGAGAATACATGAGTATGATTCTATTGGCGAGTTCTAAAGGATATGCTGCACTTCTTTCTCTGCCAGCGAGAAGAGAACTTAAACCTTGTTTTTTTCCCTTAAAATCCCATACGTCTGTAAACCAAAAGTTACGTTCTTCCCAGAAAAAAGCGCTTTCCATACGGGATAGTCGTTCTGATTTTGTGGAAAATTTTCGTTTATTATTTTTTCTGAATATTAAAATATGCTCATGTTCTAAGGTTACGTACGCACCAGCAGGAAGTGTGCCTGAGCCCATAAATTTAGTAGGGGAGTTGGTTTGTTTTTTCCAAAGAATACCGGGAAGACTTTGAAATCCGATCGAATTACAACCTTGTAGAATCCTTGCGTGATTCATATAAATTCTAAAACCGAAAGCAGTATTTCGTGTGGCGTCTCCAATATTAATTACAAGAAAACCTCCGTTTTTTAAAACGCGAAACGATTCTTTCCAAACCTTATCCAGTTCGAAATGCATTTGTTCATAGGAAAGATTGGGATCGATAAGAAAATTCTTTTGAATTTCTCTAGAAAAACCGAAAAAAAGTTCATCCCACATTTCTATCATAGGATAAGGAGGAGATGTGAGGACCAAATCCACTGATTCCGAATCGAGAGGAAACTTTTCTCTAGAATCTCGAAAATGAATCCTATGAATCGTTCGTTTCATACCTATAAAAATTAGAATTTAATCTTTATTTTTTATGTCTACTCAAAACGTTTTTAAGAGTTCGACCCAGATTAAAAAACTAAACCTTAGGCAAATTATAAATTTGTAATGAATACCCCGATAAAATTAAAATTAAGCTTCGATTAGAAAACCATCCGTAGAACGGATTAAAAGAAGCCCTCCACCTTTTGGAAGTTCGTCGACTCTAAATTCGGAATGATTTTCCCATATATCCAAATCACAAAGAATCAAATCGAATTGTTTCCAATCTACTGGAGTTAGGATTTTTACTTTTTCTTTTTTGAGACTCTGTTTAACTTGGGGTTGGTTGATGGAACCGTTTAGATCCACGATCGACAATTTAGAATTGTAGTTTGCCGCTAGTCTTTTGGCGATCTGAAGAAGTTCTAAATCTTTTTCTCTACCGAATAAGATATGTATGTTTTTGATGTCTTGTAATTGAGAGGAAAATAAAATTCCGGTATTACAATTTGTTTCATTCAGTATAGTTCTAATTTTTCCACCTAAAATATCATCCGAAAAAAAAGAACGCGCCGCACCTATCAAAAGTAGTTTATAATTTCCTTCGTTTACGATTCGAACAATGTCCTTAGTAATATTCGTAGAGGTTTTATAAATCGTACTCAGATTTACATTTAAATCTTTTGAAAGTTCTTTTAGAGGAGTAAAACTCAAGGATTCGTATTTTTCCGCGTGGGATTCGGAAATATTAGAATCAGGAGATAAATGAACGGCTGTAACGTTTCTTTCTTTCTTTTTTTCTGGAAAAAGTCCATAAGCAATCTTTAATAGTTCTAAACCCCTCGTATGTTGGGCAAAGGAGATTAGAATTCCTGAATTTAAAGTTGGTTTTACAGTAATGTCTCGTTTTGTAAAACAGATCTCTATGAGTTTAAGTCCGGGACCGGTCATAACCGTTGTAGCAAGAGCCATAAGTACCATCATCGAGAAAATTTCTTCCGATAATACTCCTAAGTCGTAACCTATATTGAGTACGATTAGTTCCATAAGGCCTCTGGTATTCATAAGGATTCCGATTGAAAAAGAATCCATCCAACTTTTACCGGATAAACGAGAAGCTATGGCGCTTCCACCTAATTTCCCTAAGACGGCTACGAAAAGAATTAGGAAAAAAATGGGCCATAAACCGGAACTTGACAAAAGACCGAATTGAGTCCTCAGTCCGGTAAATGCGAAAAAAAGAGGAAGTAAAACGGTAAGGCTGAAGTCTTCAATTTTTTCCACCAGATTATTTCTGAGTTCTTTTTTATCCGGCATTACTACCCCGGCTAAAAATGCTCCGAAAAGTGCGTGGATTCCAATCGCTTCCGTGATCCAGGCAGAAATAAAAATGAATAAAAAGAAAAACGCAGTGATCGATTTTGTCATGGATTCTTTGGTAGTGTATACGTTTCCGGCTCTTTTCATCAAAGGAAGAATCCCTTTCCACATAACGAACATATACGTCAGGGACATTACGATCATCAAAATCCCGGAGGAAAAAGAACCTGCGTTGACGATCGTAACTACAATCGCTAATACACACCAAGCGGTCACGTCGTCTGCAGCGGCCGCGGTGAGTGCAAGACTGCCTAACGTGGTTTTAGTTAGACCTTTTTCTAAAATGATTCTGGCAAGAACCGGAAAGGCGGTGATACTCATACCGATTCCCATAAAAAGACAGAATGCAATAAAATCCACACCCTCGGGAGCCAATGGTACATAGATCAAATAGGCGAGTCCCGCACCTAAAAGAAACGGAAACATAATGCTTGAATGGGAAATTACAATTGCAGACTCGGCTTGGTTCCGTAGAATTTTTAGATCCAACTCCATTCCTACTACGAACATAAAAAGTAAAAGACCGAGTTGGCTTAGGATTTGAAGAGTGGAAAGGGATTCTTTGGGAAATAAAAGTTGGAACCCCTCCGGAAAAATCAAACCAAGTAAAGACGGTCCAAGAAGGATTCCGGCGAGTATTTCTCCGATTACAGAAGGTTGTCCTAAAATAGTAGCGAGTTTTCCGCAAAATCTGGCGCAAAGTATAATCACTATCAGTTGAAGTAGAAGTCTAGAAATTGGTTGTTTTAGATGTCCGGAAAAAATTTTTCCTATTGCTTCCAAATCTAAAAAGCCTGGTCTGGGAAAGGTTATCTTTGAAGATTTATCTGGTATGTTTAGATTCTTTTTGGATAATAGAACCTGGGAAGAATGAAAATTTTCCTTTTCCAGTTCCAGATTTTGTCCTGACTGTAGTATAAAACCTAAGGACAGAATGAATAAGAAAATTAGAAAAATATAAAATAGCGATATTTTTTTCATGTTCGGAGGCATTGTAGGAACGAATTCCTGTTTCGTCATTCAGATTTTTTAGGATCGTTTAAGGAATGATGGATTCGTCTTTGAGAATTTTAGAAACGAGTTCCGCCGCTTTCAAAGGACTTGTAACTTGTTCCGAAATTCGGACACGAGTAAGTAAGAGCCATCGAATATTAGACTTTTGAAAAGAAACCCAAAACCAGGAACTGGTTTCTTCTTGTGTATAATAAAACGCAGAATCAGATCTATAGTCTTCCACTCCATTCCAGTCTCCCGAAAGATCGTGGCTTCCGGTTGCATTAGAGAATGAGCCTGGAGTCCTTTTTAACAAATCCCAAACGGTGTGAATCGACTTTTTACGAATAGGTGGAGGAGTTTCCTGAAGTCGGATTAAAAAATCTACAAACTCGGAAGGTGAAATCGTATAAGAACCGTCCGACCAAAAAGAATTTCGTGTGTTCGGAATCTGAAAGATTCCTATTTTTTCTAAAAGTGGTTTTCCTTTTTCCGGTCCTACATCATTCCATAAATTTGTAAAATACCAATGTACGGAATATTCCAAAGCGGATTTTAGATTTTGATCTTTTTGCCAACGGATATAAGGGTATCTGGTTTTATCCCAGAAAAAAAGTGTTTGATTCTCTTTAAGATAACCTCCTTCTACGGAGATGAGAGCTAAGGCGGGATGAAACAAAGAGGAAGGTGGAGTTTTATAAAAACATTCATCTTTTTGAAAGTAAATTTTATTGTTTGTGGTTTGATTGATTAAGATCGCACAAAGGTTTTCGTTGAGATTTTTTTCGGAAAAAGATTTTGTACTTAGATTAGAATTAGAAGAATCAATCTTACAGGAAAGAAGCGAAAGAATAACTAAAAAGGATAGGAATCCGTTTTTCACTAAATCTAAAACCGATCACATTAAAATAGAAATACAAATTAGAACAAACGTAATCGGAATATAAATAAAGAAAAAATAAATTTTCCCCGCCTTTTTCCAGGGTTTCTGCATTTTAGGACGTATCATTTCTAAAAGTTCTTCTTCGTTGGCTTTGTAGAGTGCAGAGGAATCGTTCATTCCAAATAGGTTGGCCGCAAGACGCCTAAAAGTTTTTTCTCTATAAGTTTGTATATAATCCATGCTTAGAGCGACTAACGTTTTGTTCTCTGAGAATAGATTACGAAATACCATAGGGATTTCGTAAAATTTTCCGATCAATAGACTGGATACTCTGGTAAAAAGTCCGAGATAAAATAGGGAAGCGTATTTTACAGATTCTAATTTTAAGCCGAATACGATCACAAAACAAACCAGATAAGCGCCGTATCCCACGATCAAACCGGCTCTTTCTAAAAATCGGTTCCAATAGACTTCTCTTTCAAATTCAAGATCCAGGATTTCCAAGGATGATCGTGTCGTATCGTTGATTAGAGGCATTGGTAAATTCGAAAAAAAGAATGTTTATCCATACAAAATTTACCCAAAGAAATGACAAACCAAATCGTACGCCATTTTTTTAGAAAGAGACTTTTAAAACGATGCTACTTACATTTTTGGTTTTCGTAAACTTTCTAAGTTTATGGTTTTTTAAATTGAAATAGACGTTTAAGAAAAAAAACGAACTCGAACTAAAAATCCGTTTTCCTTTTCTATCTCTAGTTCCCCTCTTAATTGAAGGCAAAACGCTTGGATTAGACTCATCCCTGCCATAGACTTACTTTTTTCGGACTTTTCTCCAATGCCGTTATCCGCGATTTCTAAAATAAAATACCCGGAGTCCGATTTTTGAAACGATACCGTAATTTTACCCTTACGATTTTCTGGAAAAGCGTGTTTAAAAGAATTGATCATGAGTTCGTTTAAAATCAATCCGCAAGGAATCGCTTTGTCGACCGAAAGTAAGGCTTCTATTATATTAGAATTTACTTGAATACTTCCGTCGTTTGGGCCGTATGAAAGAAAAATATGATTTACTAATGCACCTAGATATTCTTGGGTTTGAACGACTTTGTATGAATCGTTTAAAAATAAATATTCCTGAACGATTTCCATGGATTGAATCCGATCGATTGCCGACTCGATTGCTTTTTTGGCGGGTTCTGATTCTGTTTTTTCTCGATCTAAATTCAACATTCCTAAAATCAAATGAATATTATTTTTCACTCTGTGTTGTATTTCTTTAAATAAAGTTTCTTTATAATTTAAAGATTCTATTAGTTTTGATTCTTTTTCCGCGTAAGTGAAAATTTTATTTTGAAGTTTTCTATTTGTATCTTTGTGGGTTAAAGATAAACGTTTTTGTTTTCGGATTCCATTTAAGATTTCTAATATTAAAAACGTAAGAATCCCGCATAAAAAAGTAAAGTTAGCTCCTATTACAAAAACTTGAAAGTAAGTAATGGATCCGGTCCAGATTTTATAATGAATAAAAAGAATTCCTGAAAAAACAAAAACGGATGTAAACACCCAACTCCAAAATGTAAAAACGCGGCCTAAAAAAATTCCGCAAAAAACGGGAACTAAAAATAACCAAAGAATTCCTGCTCCGCCTAAACCGATTTTAGTATAAAGTAAACAACCTAAGATAAAAATTAAGGATACTAAAAAGTAAGATTTAGGTTTGTAGAATCGATTTGGAAGTAGTAATAAAAACCATACTAAAAGAAGGGAGAGAGTGTCTAAGATGACTACTTCTCCTAGTCCTTGTTGCCAGGCTAAATATACACTCGGGATATAGATTAAAAAACCGAAACAAGAAACTAAAATCAAAATGATTTGTATGACGTTTCTTTTCCAAACGCTCAAGTGTGTAGAACGATGAGAGTGTAGTTTGAATAATTTTTCGAAATGAGAAAGAAGATTCATGTCGATCCGAACATTTACAACTTTCCGATTGCGAAATAACAAACGTTCCATTCGGTTCTGGAAAAATCTTTCTCATCTTATTTTTGTCTTGAGTTTTTTGAAATATGTGAGCTTGTGCTCATTATTCTGAAAACAATAGATTTTGAAGCCGTTGATAGTTTGAGAAGGTTTACTTTTACCGTATAACTTTATAACTTCTTGAGATCGAATGTAAATGTGCAGTCCTATTCAGAACAATCCTCAGATTCAGTATACAATAAAATTCCTTAAAGCCCAGGGGGGTTCATGAAAATACTAAATTTTGAAACTACAAAAGTTGTTTATTGGTTCGTTTTACTTTGGATTGGAATTTTATTCGGGATTTTAATTTCGGCTTGTTCCGGAGAAAAAAAAGATGAAATCAATGGTTTTGCACACGTATTGATGATTGATAATTCTTTTTCTCCTCCGATGCAGAAAATTCCAGTCGGTGGAATTGTGGAATTTATCAATTCCGGAAACAATCCGCATAACGCGATTGCGGTGGATAAAAATTGGTCTACGGAAAAGTCTTTTGGAAATATAGTCATGTCTCGAGGAACAAAAACGAAAGTTTCTTTTCCAAAAGAAGGTGTTTTTCCCTACTTCTGTTCCTTTCATGCAACTCCAGACGGTAAAAATGGAATGGTGGGAGATATTGTGGTAGGAAATGTTCCTTATAATCCCGCCGCAAAATCAGGTAAATTTTGGAAAAACGTTTCTCGATTTTCGGGAACGACTCGTAAGGTTCCTTCCTCCTATCCTACGATTCAAAATGCTGTCGATGCGGCAAATCCTGGCGATCTCGTTTTGATTAGCGAAGGTATTTATTGGGAGGAAGTGACTGTGACAACTCCTTCGATTACGATTCGAGGAGTGGATCGTAACAAAGTAATCATAGACGGTCAGTTTCAAAGAGGGAACGGGATCATGGTTGTCGCGGCGGATGGAGTTGTAATCGAAAATTTAACCGCTAGAAACGCTACGTTAAACGGCTTTTATTGGACGGGTGTAAAAGGATATAGAGGTTCTTATCTCACTGCACATAACAACGGTGACTACGGAATTTATGCGTTCGATTCCGTAAACGGAGTAATTGAACATTCTTATGCTTCCGGTTCTCCCGATTCTGGAATTTATATAGGACAGTGTTATCCGTGTAAGGCGATTATCTATGACGTTGTTTCGGAACACAACGCTTTGGGTTATTCCGGAACCAATGCGGGAGGAGAACTCTATCTGATCGGTTCCGTTTGGAAGAATAATATCGTAGGTCTTGCACCGAATACTTTAGATAGGGAATTACTTCCTCCTGAAAGAGAAACTACGATCTTAGGAAACTTAGTCTATAATAACAATAATCCTAAGGCTCCGATTGCAGCTTTAGAATATCCATCTTTTGGAAATGGTATTTTGATCGCGGGAGGTCTTTCTAATGTGATCCGAAAGAACGTAGTCGTCGAACATCAAAACAATGGAATTGTAATTCTTCCTAACTTAGATGAAAACTTTTGGCTTTCTCATAACAACGTAGTTCAAGACAATATAGTCTATAACTCAGGAAGAGCGGATATTACTTTGGTTGGTCCTATGAGTACCGGAAATTGTTTTTCCAATAACCAATATAGAACGGAACTTCCAGCGTTTTTAGAAAAATGGAACGGTTGTGGTTCTTGGATCCGGCTTCCGATGGGAGGGGATCTTTCTATGATGTTAGGTGCTCTTGGTTTGATGGTTCAGGCTTCCGGCGGAAGATTTCCTTCCGGGAATTACAAAGAACAGCCTATTCCAGGTCCTCAATTGAATTTGCCTTTAGGAAATGCGGCTCCTGTAAAACCTGCGTTAACCGCCTTTGAAGATTTTAATCTGGATTTAAATCAAGTGAAACTTCCTAAAGAAGCGGAAGAGATTTTAAAAACGGTTCCTAGAAAACCCGCACCTACTACCGGTGCAATTACACTTGTAAAACCGATTGGCCTTTTCCCGTTTTTTTATCATTGGTTGGGATTTTTACTTCCGTTTGCGATTTATGTTTGTTGGACTTCTATGTCTTTGTTGGATCTAAAAGATAGAACGGATTTGGAGTTAATCCGAAAAATCTATTGGATAATCACAATACTTTTCATTCCGATTCTAAGTCCTGCGGTTTATCTGATAATAGGTGGAAATAAATATCCAAACTGGTTTAGAAGAACCTTAGTTTGGGGCGGACTGGTTGTATTCTTTTTACTTTTGGCTTATACCGGAATTTCTTTGATGAACGGAGTAGGAACCAAAACAATCAGTTGAGTATTTTAAAATATTCAGAAATAATTATAGGAGAAAAATTATGGAACAAACTGTTATAGGCGGCCCTGGATTTTTTGCTTTATTATTCAATTTTTACGGGTATTACTTTCCGTTTATACTCTACACACTTCTTGCACCTTTGGCACTTTCGGATCTGGTAAAAAGAGAGGATGTAGATTCCAAAATCGGTTCTATCTGGACTGGTGCGATTCTTTTGGTTCCAATTTTAGGGGCGGGCGCCTATCTCATTGCGGGTGGATCTAAGATTCCTTCTTGGTTAAAAAACATACTCGTTTATGGAGGAGTTGGAATTTTAGCCCTGATCATTTTAGTCACTTCGGTTGCTAAATTTTAAAAAGAAGTTGAATCGTAAACAGTTTCTCAAGTGGATCGGAATCGGAGGCGCCGGTTTGGCCACCGGAGCAGGAATCAGTTCGATCGGAGACGAAAAGAGTGGTCTGCTTTGTAAGATACGACCTGGGATCGTAGGAGTTAATAAAGAAACTTCCGTTCCTGGAAATCCAGGGAATAATTCTTACGGGAGTATGGTGCATCCTCCTTTTCATATTGATCCCGCTTTTTTGAATCGGATGGAATTGAAGAATTTAGAAGTTTCTTCGGGACCGATCTTAAAACAACACATTAGCATTGTAGAAATGCCTTTGACGGTTGCACACAATACTGTAGTCAAAGCCTGGACTTTTAACGGAGTTGTTCCCGGTCCTGTGGTTCGAGCCCAACTGGGACAGAGGATGGAAATTACTCTTAGAAACGATTCCGAACATCCACATTCGATTCACTTTCATGGAAGTCATGATCCAAACGAAGACGGTTGGGATCCTGTAGTGATTGGGGGTGAAAAAACGTATTCACTGACTGCAGGTCCGATCGGATTTCATCCGTATCATTGTCACGTTCCTCCATTGGCTAGTCATATGGCAAAAGGTCTTTACGGTGGTTTGATCGTGGATCCACCCGGAGGACGTACAGCTGCACATGAATTTATGCTGATTCTTTCTGGATGGGATTTAGAAGACAAAGGGAGAAATGATCTTTTTT
Organism: Leptospira kirschneri serovar Cynopteri str. 3522 CT; assembly: GCF_000243695.2. Classification (NCBI taxonomy): domain Bacteria; kingdom Pseudomonadati; phylum Spirochaetota; class Leptospiria; order Leptospirales; family Leptospiraceae; genus Leptospira; species Leptospira kirschneri. The sequence goes on from NZ_AHMN02000004.1 coordinate 217,244, forward strand.
GTTGGAACGGAATGGCCGGTTTTTACGATCGATATCCAATTAAAGTTCCGGTTGGTCAAAAGGTGCGTCTTTATATTGCAAACATGTGCGAATACGAACCGGTCGCTTCTTTTCATTTACACGCACAGACATTTGACGTGTTTCGAACTGGAACCAGACTCGTTCCGGATGATCATACGGACGTAGTTACACTTGGGCAAACGGAAAGGGTGATATTAGAATTTACTCTTCCTAAAAGAGGAAGGTATATGTTTCATCCTCACCAAACAAAAATGGCAGAGAAGGGTGCGATGGGTTGGATCGTTGCAGTATGACATATAACGTGAGTGATTAATGAAAAAAACGGAAGAAAATTAATTTTTCAAGAATTCTAACGTGGATTTATATAGATTGTATTGATGTGTAAAGTTTTAGATCGAGAGTGATCGACCCTATTTTTATTTTTTACACGGATTCAAATGAATGAAATGACGTATAATGTATCTAGGTGAAAGTTTTGAAGGAAAGAATTCTTTTTGTAGTAGTTTTGTTTTTGGGAATCGGTCTAGGTTTTTTCGGTTGGAAAGTATGGAAATCTAGATTGGCTGGAATTCAAGAACCTGTTTTTGTGGAAGAATGGTCTAAGACTACTTTGAAGGATACTCAAAACTTGGAAATTCCTTTAAGCAAAATCCCAGGCAAACTCAAACTAGTCTATTTCGGATTTTCGCATTGTCCGGATATGTGTCCAAGAGCATTGATAGATATGTCTTTGGCCGTTAAGGAATTAGGAGACGAGGGAAAAAAACTGACTCCTGTATTTATCAGTGTAGATCCGGAAAGGGATTCACCGTCTCTACTTGCAAAATACGTAAAACAGTTTTCTGAAGAAAGGTTTGTCGCTTTAACGGGTGAAAAATCTAAACTAGATTCTTTGCAGAGTGCGTTTGGAGCCGTGTCTAAAAAAGTCAACACGCAAGGAGGGTATACTGTGGATCACACCGTTTTTATTTATGTTTTAGATGATCAAAATAGGATTTTAATGACTTTTCCGGGAGGAATGGACGGAAAAACTATCGCGAAAGAAATTAGACGTTTTTTTTGAGATTCGTATCGATTCCCTCATAAACCTGATTCCAAAAAAATAGATTTAGAATTTCAGAAAATTCTAAACTTGTAATCGTACAATGATCTACTGAACTTGAGTTCGGTTATGATTCATTTATCCGAAAAAAGTTGGATCCGAATTTTACGGATCAATTCCTACTCATAACTATATAATAAAATACCTAATACTTTGCACTGAAATAGAATAGTGTTTTGCGATAAAAATTTGAAGTAGGCATTGAGATCAGTAAAATGTGAAGACTACAGTAAATCACGATTTTACGAGCAAATTCTAAAATTGTATTCTTTTAGAAAATGGTTCTCGTTCTCTTACGTCGAACTCACGTTAATGTAGCTAGGTAAAAACACGATTAACATTTTTAAAAAATTTCAGAATCAGACTTTTCTATAAGCTAAGTATATTTGTTTTATTTAAATTATATTTTATGAATTTGATTGCATATTTCAAGATTTTAATGAATTATCAAAGATTCATTAAAATCTTTTGGAAAACATTTAGTCGCAGGTAGTTTCAGAATTGATTCTGGTCCAGTAGGTATCGTTACCTTTATAAGGCCAAAATTCATTTAAAATTGAAATTAACTTTTTGACTTTATTCGCAACGATAGGATCCACGGCACAGGTATTTTTTAAAATTGTGTTTTCATTTTCGGTTCCCATAAGAACTGCCATGAGTTCGGATCTATCTTCTTCCTGAGTCAAAGTAGAATAAAGATCGATAAAACCGGGGACTGGATTTGTAAGAGCAGCCCAAGGAATGCCGGGGTTTGCATAGGCTTCGGCACCTCCATTTCCATACTGAAAACTCGGTGTATTTAAACTGCTCCAATCTGATAGTATCTTTCGCATATCTCCATAATGAGCAAAGTCTACGTTATGATTCAATTCGTGATGTATTACGTGGATTAAATAGTCTCGTGTTGATGTTCCGGTTCCATTGATAGAAAGATATAAAACCTTTTGATATGCGTCTGGAACCGCTGCGATATTTTGTCCGTTTAGTTTTAAATTTTTTCCCAAAATTACTTTTTCCGCTCTTCCTTTAATCCAATATCCTCGGGGATACTTTTCAATTTCCAGGTCTAAAAAATTCCTATAATTTTGAATTTCATTTACGGGAGCGATTTCATATTGGATCTCGTTGAATGTGTCAGGTATGATTCGGTCGGAGATGATTTCCACATCTCGATTATAATCTTCAGCTTTATCTGCATTTGCTAATTGATTTATATGTAAAAGTAAAAATAAAATTACGTTTGAATTTTCTTTATTTTCTTTGCTATTACAAGCATTGAGAATGAGAAGGAGCAAACAAATAAGAATCGATTTTTTGATCATCTGTTTATAATACTCTTTTTTCGTGTTTTTTTCGTTTGGGATTATAATCTGAAAAAGTCTGTTTTTTAACAGAGGATCTAAATTTTGAAATAAGTACGAGATTTTTCTAAGTTAACGTGAGCAGGGCGTAACGCGAAAGGGATCGATGCGGTAAAACTAAAGTAGAACGTTTTCTACCATAACAACCCCACAAGTATTTGGATCTCAATATTAAATCTGTGGGAATTACGACAAATCCTCTGTAAAACTGAGCCCACCCTTATTTTTGGGTGGGGCAACTCAATGAATTGCTTCCCATGGGTCGCAATTCAGGTGGAGAAGTTCGGAAAATTTTTCTCTATCAGAAAAACATACTTTTTGCAAGTAAAAAGACTCATTCTTGTCGGAACATTTGAAAAATGTGCGTTTTAGGATCAAGTTATTGGTATTTTATGAAAATTGAATCTGGTTTGGAATTCACAATAACTTGACCGAAGAGGAGAAGCCCGGCCTGCGCTTTATACGATTTTCGTTTTATTTTACAAATGGATTCAAGCTTAGGAAGCACCCGAATTATTACTTTTTAGAAATTCTGAAATCAGTCATTTGGATTTGTAAAAGTTCCTAGATTTTTGAGATAACTGGTTTTGTAAGTAACGATCTTATAACCATTTTGGTTTGATAACAAGTGACTAAGAATGTGTTTTATCGTAAAAAGCAAATCCTACCGCGGCCAAGATCAAAAGAAAACTTACCGCGTGATTCCATTTGATTTTTTCCTTTAAAACTAAAGAAGCGAATAGTATAAATATGCTAATCGTAATGATCTCTTGCAGAATCTTGAGTTGAAACGTGCTGTAACCCTCTTCGTTGTATCCGATTCGATTTGCGGGAACCATCAGTATATATTCAAAAAGTGCAATTCCCCAACTTAGAAAAATTGTAAGAGGTAAACTCCAACCGTGAAAAAACTTTAAATGGCCGTACCAAGCAAAAGTCATAAAAAGATTGGAACATATAAGTAGAAAGAATGTTTTCATAAAAGAATATGAATTTGTGATTCCTTAGAAAGGCAATTCCGATTTAATTTTTATTATAGAGAATTGTTTGAGTGTAGAATATTGGTATTTTATTATATAGTTTTGAAATACTATAAACGGTTCCAATAGGGTCTTGCTCATGAAAATTTACATTTTATTTTTTACAAAAGAATATACTTAGAAAAGAAAGTTGGGTTCGCCTTAAAAAAATATATAAAAAAAGAACCCCAAACGATTTGGGGTTTTCAGTGTTAGGTTTTAGACTTCAGGTAGTATAATGTGTCTTTGTTAAACGTGATTTTAATCTCTTAAACAAATCTAGAAAAGTAAATCCGGCGGCGGAATTTTGGAAAATGAACACACCGCCGGATAAAGTTTATTCGGAACGAACCTCTATTTTTTTCGTAAGAGGTTTTCTCTTTGGAAGAGTCAGATTTAAGACTCCATTTTTATAAACCGCAGAGATACGATCCTCTTCTACAGATTCTGTAAGAGTGAAAACCCTTTTATATTCTCCTGTACGAAACTCAGAATATCTAAGTTCCCCCTGAATATCTTTACTTGAAATTTTTCCAGAGATGGTCAGTTGATCCTTTTCCAATTGGACTTGAACGTCTTTTTCTTCTACACCTGGAAGGTCTGCGAGTAGATAGATATTTTCCTCGTCGGAATAGATATCCACTCTGGGAGTGAGAATTCTTACTCTTTCTTTTTGTGTTTCTTCAGAAGTTTGATTCTCTTGGTCGGAATGATTTTTTTGATTCAAAACTGCACTGGTCATTGTATTTCTCCTAATCGCTGTTAGTTGGTTTGAATTTGGATCTTACGTGGTTTTACACTTTCCCGAATCGGTAGGGTGAGAGTCAAAACTCCGTTTTTAAATTCTGCATTTGTTTTTTCGGAATCCACTTCTGTCGGGAGTTCCAAGACCCTGCGAAATTTTCCATGGAATCTTTCTACTCGATTGGAATCTTGGGTCGTTTTTGGTTCCTTTGTAAAAGTTTCTCCGCTCAGATGGAGTTGATTTCCGCTTACGGTGATTTCCAGTTTTTCCGGATCGATTCCTGGAATCAGTGCCGTAATCGTCACGGAGTCGTTTCCTTTATATATGTTCAAAGCGGGGTAAGCGCTTCCACCATTGAGTAAAAACGGGTCCCAAAGACTGGAAAACTGATTCTGTAACTTATGAAGGTCTTCAAAGATTCTAAATTGGTTCATGATTGTTTATTCCTCTTTTTGGCAATCTAAAACTTAGAGTGCTAAAATGTAAAAAAAGTTCCAGCATTTTTTTAAAAAATTAGCAATCTTTTTTATTGAGTGCTAATTTTTTAAAAAAAGAAAAAATGAGATTTGGAGCCTTAGTAATATATGAGTTCGCTCATAATTTGTTTTTCTGAAAAAAGTTGGGATTAGAACTTTACGAATCGCTTTCTAAAACGTGGGAACTACCACAAATTAAGATTTTACGACCAAATTTTAAAATTGTGGGAACTTATACTTTTAGAAAATTTTTTCTTATCTTCTTGTGCTATCAACGTGAGGGTCTTAACTATTTGTAAGAGTTCCCATAAATTATGTCGTATTTACTATCAAGACTACGTTTTTTACGAATTCCTGTCTAAGGCAATTTTTGTTGGGGAGGCTAAAGTGGTAGTTCCCACATTTACAAAAAGATTTCTATTTTTAGATACAAGATCGAAAGAGTTTAGTATAACAAGATGTTCGTTACTTTTTAAAGTAATATGAGTTCGACGTAAGAAAACTAGGCGAATCCCTGGCTGTTAGGCAGTCTGACTGGGTTCTTTAGCCCCTGGTCAATAAATTGCATACAGGAAACAATCGTCTTTAGTTTCAATTTATTATAGAACAAGATCCATAGAGAGCGTTGTGCTTTAGTTCAATTCTGATTCTAAAATCTTCTTTCAACTTGTGGGACCTTCTATCGATTGCTCTTTGCAGATCTCAGCAAACGCCAATGTATTGCTTCCTTAAGCAGATCGTTAGAGAGGCTTCGCTTGAGTTCCTCTACAAGTGCAACATAATAATCACTTTCGTATTTTTATCTAACTCACCTTATAATGAAGATGTTTTAAACAAATCTACTTTGGGTCGAAAAACTGGATTTGAAAGTGATGATTCTTTTGAAGAAACTCCTAAAAAATGGTTATCTATATTTTATAAGAAACATATCATTTGTTCCATTGATTGGAGTTCCGTTGATTTCTCCGTTTGTATTTCCAATCGTGTAAAGATTTCCTTCTCGATCTTTTGCAATTTCGTTTCCAAATATTATTGCTCCTGGATTACCAATTTGTTCCATCCATTTGTTTTGTCCGAATGAATTGTGCTTTGTAAGAAAGGCGTCGCTATTTCCTAACGAGTTATTCCCTCCGTTCAAGATATTTCCATTGGTAGAACCAGTTGTAAAAATGTTTCCGCTTTTGTCGGTAATGATAGAACTGACCTGGGTCTCTTGCAAAAAGCCGCCGATAGGGCCGAATTGACGGACCCATTGTAACGTGCCGCGTGAATCGTATTTGATAATGGTTCCGAGTTTATTTGTTCCGCCTAACGTTGTTTCGAATCGGCCATTGCTGGATCCGCCTATCAATATGCTCCCAAATGGATCTACGGTTATAGAAGCCTCGTAAAATGATGTATCAGCAGAACCGAGTTGAGCGAAAAATCGGCCATTTCCATTGCTGTCGTATTTAAAAATAAAAATGTCCTCGTCTCCGATACTAGAGGGTGCATTTGTCTCATAGTTTATATTTCCGATACCGATTATATAAATATTACCTGTAATTTTATCGAAAGTGATTCCTTTAGAAGAACTTTGCGCTCTTTCGACTCCGATTTGACGGATCCAATCCTCGTCTCCGTTACTTTTGAACTTAATGATAAATCCGTTCCATCCGGTCAGAGGACCTCCCAAAGGTCCGTCTGAATTTCCGACTATATAAACATTTCCAAGAGCGTCTAACGTCATTTTTTGAGGTATAGTTTCATGCTTTGCAATACCTTTTTGTTTAGACCAAATTTGGTTTCCGTTGGAATCGAATTTTATTAAAAACAGATCTACCTTGCCCGTGAGAGCTCTCGGATAATTCCTGTTCGTATTGCCGGTTACATACACGTTATCGTTCGTATCGACTGCAATATCGGCTGCATGCAAAGTTGTACCTACGTTCCCAATTTGTTTCGTCCAAATCGGATTCATTTGAGAATCATACTTTCCAAGAATGAGATCCCGATTTCCAGAGGCCGCTGCCGAATTGTTATAAATACCTCTGTCCGTATCTCCCGTGATATAGATAAAATCTTTTTCGTCCACAGTTAGGCTTCTACCGTAAGTATTTGCGTTAGGAGCCCCAATAGACAGGGTCCGTTCTAATTCAAATGTTTTTGAATCTGAATAGATTGTTAGATCGAATAGATCGTCATTGTTCATGATTTCTTCAATTTTATCACGAATAAATAATTGAATCCAAAGATCGTTTGGTCCGGGATCTGATATACCTATTGCCTTAGCGGTGCACATTTGAAAAAATGTAAATAAAAGAATGTAAAATCTTCTCATAGTTTTCTTCCAACGCTGGTGTTATGACCTAAATTATTTATTATTTTTAGGAAAGAAATTTAATTCAAAGTAGGGTGGTTTGTCCTATTTTTATAGTAAAAGAATGTTTCAAAATTTTATTAGTGAATTCAAATATTCAAAAAAAAGAATTTAGATATAGAAATGAACTCAAGTCAAATATTTCTAAATTAGTGAAAAAGATAGAATTCGTTGCTGTACTTTGTTAAAAATAAACAAAATGATTTTACTCAGAATCGCAAAATAGAGTATTCAAAAATTTACTTTTTAACTGGGGATTTATCTCAAAATCTGCGATATTCTACTATATAACTCAAGTTATGTGATATTGAGGATGTTTTAAACAAATCTACTTTGGGTCGAAAAACTGGATTTGAAAGTAATGATTCCTTTGAAGAAACTTCTAAAAAATGGTTATCTATATTTTATAAGAAACATGTCATTCGCTCCAATGATAGGGGTTCCGTTGATTCCTCTGTTTGTATCTCCGATAACGTAGAGATTTCCTTGTGGATCAAGTCCAAGTCCATTTCCGGAAATGGTTGCACCGGGAATACCAATTTGTTGCATCCGTTGAATTTGTCCGGATGAATTGTGTTTTGTAATAAATGCGTCTTGAACTCCTAAAGAATTATCTCCTCCGTCTAAGATATTTCCATTTGTATGACCCGTAGTAAAAATATTTCCATATATATCGGTTATGATAGAACGGATCACCGCCTGTTTTGGAGGAGCGCTATCGGGACCGAATTGTTGAACCCATTGTAGAGAACCGAATGAATCATATTTTGCTATGGTTCCAAGCCAGCTCGTTCCAGTTAATTTATCTTTAAAACGACCGTTGCTCGTTCCACCTACAAAAACATTTCCGGATAAATCTACAGTTATGGATGGGTCCCCTAAGGATTTAGAGGCAGTACCGAGCTGGGCAAAAAATTGACGATTCCCTTGGGAATCATATTTGAAAATAAAAATGTCATTGTTTCCAATTGAGGGTATCTTGTTATTTTTAAAGTCTGCGCTAGTGATTCCGGCTACATAAATTGTATTTGTCGTTTTGTCGAAAGTGAGTCCTTTTGGAAAACTGGATGCTTGTGGAAATGCGATTTGATTTGCCCATTCTTGATTTCCGTTAACACTATTAAACTTGGCGATAAATCCGTTGGGTCCACTTAGAAGGCCGCCGAAAGGTCCGGATGATCTTCCGGTTATGTAAACATTTTCAAGCGAGTCTAACGTGATCTTTTCAGGAGAAATTGAAGCGTTTGCAATCCCTATTTGTATCCCCCAAAGTTCATTTCCATTGGAATCTAATTTGATTAGAAACATGTCATCCGTTCCAAAAAGTTGAGCGCCTCTGAAGTGATTTCTGGTATTGCCGGTAATAAACGTGTTTCCGTTCGAGTCGACTGCAATGTCTTGTACGTTTAAACTTATTCTTGCGCCTCCAATTTGCCGAGTACCGTTTACAATTGGGTTCATTTGAGAATCATATCTTCCGAAAATTAAGTCTCGAATTCCAACGGGTGCAGCATTATAAATCCCTCCGGTCGTTTCTCCTGCGATATAGATGGAACCTCTTTCGTCCACGATTAAATTTCTACCAATAGTGTTTGAATTAGGCGCTCCAAGTAGTAAAGTTTTTTTTAATATTAAGTTATTCGAATTTTCATAGGTTATTGTATCGAATAAATCTTCTTTATCCATGATTTCTTCGATCTTATCACGAATGAGTAGTTGCATCCAAAGATCGTTTGGTCCGGGATCAGGTAGGCCTACCACCTTAGTGGTGCACATTTGAAAGAATGTAAACAAAAGGAAGTAAAATCGTTTCATAGTTTTCTTTTCCGAACAGATATACGACTTAAATTATCTATTATCTTTAGAATAGAAATTTAATTCAAAGTAGGGTGTTTTATCCTACTTCTGTAAAAGAAGAATGTCTCAATATTTATTAAGGAATATAAATATTCAAAAAAAAAGAATTTAATTATAACGTGAGTTCGACGTAAGAAAATTGGGGCGAATAATAAACTCAAGTGCAACGACTCCCTATGGGTTGTCGTCGCAGTTCGCAAATTTCATAGTTAAAATGGCTCACGACCTAAAACGCGATCCATAGAGAGCGTTTTGCTGAGTTACTTCGAGCGACCGTAGAAGCGAGACGCTGAGTTAACGCTTTCGTAAAAAGCGTTTTACTGAGTTCTTTTCGCTCCAATTCCTTCGGAATTTTTCAAACTCAATGCTGCTCACTATGGATCGCAGCATAATAATCGCTTTCGCATTTGTTATGCCGAACTCACGTTAATTATAGAGAAGATCTCAAGTCAAATGTCTTTAAATTACTAAAAAAGACGGAATTGGTTATATTTGCCAAAAATGAGTCGAATCATTTTACTCAGGGTTATAAAAAAATTAGAGTTGTTGAAAAATTTCATAATGGAGATTGCTCATAACTATATAATAAAGTACCTTCTATTTTACATAGAATCAGCGTTTTTTGATAGAATTAACGGTACTCAATTTTATAGAGATCAGTAATATAGATCGTATGAATGTTTCAAACAATCTTTTGAGTGGTTCTAACAACATTAGAGTTATTGAAAATTTCATAGAAGCGATTCATGAAACTGCTTCCATAGATTATTTCATGAAACAGAAACAAGATTGAGAATTCATTTTTCAACAACTCTATTATATTTTTTTAAATTTAGTATCGTAAGTTTTATTATAAAACCTTGGCTAAATTCAAAGTTTTGAATGTTCTAAGGTATTAGTCTAAGTAGTGAAAGGATTTGATTTTTAAGAGCTCATGTATTCTTCCAATGGAATGAATGATACTCCGTTTAGTTGGGCATTTGTGAGTGTATCTTTTACTATAGAATCAATAATGATTAAACTGGGTTCTTCTCCTAAACGAAATAGTCTAAGTCCTAGTATTTTTGTGGAATCAATGATTGGGTTTTTTAGAATCAATCTTCCGGCGGGGCTTTTATTGATTCCACTTTTTAAACATTCTACACTTATCGGCAGAATACTCATATAGTAATTTGCTTTTGTTTCACCGGTTTGATTCTCAAAAAGTTCTACCGGATAATATTGAATGTTTTCTACTCCGATCCGGTCCAGAGAGTTCCGCATTTTTTCCGAGAACAATGGTAAATCCGCAGTCATCAATCTGGATATACGATTTCGTCTTCGTAATCTATTCTGATTGGAACTCGGATCGGAAGATTTAGAATTTCAATCTTTTTACCTGTCATTACATCAATCCTGTCTAGTTCTTCTGGTAAATCTCCGATATAAGGAACATTTAAATGATAGGTTACTTCTTCTAAAATATAGTAGTTCATTTTTTATTAAAAATTCTCCTAAAACCTATATATATTTTCGGATGTATGAAAGTAATGCTATCGTGAGCTTGTTTCAAAAGTTAGAATATACTACTCCTTTAAAAATAGCTAACAATTAGACTTAATTTTTAAGGACTTCCGTATTTTTGTAAAATCGACGGTTAATTTCGGGTACCATTTTCATGTTTTCGAGTAGTATATATAAGAGATAATACTTTATAAGTTCCTAATAAACTATCAAAGGTACCACAGATTACGTCTTATCTAAGCGATTGTAAACTTTTCGGTAATTTTTAAATTACTCGTTTTTAGTCTTAGAGTAATGATGTTCAGGTTTTGGAACAAGCTTTTAATTATTTTCCCTCAAATGATAGGCACAATTCATCAAGAGGTTTCTAATATAAAACTTCTATAAGGTTCTATTGATCCCTAGAGAATCGAGTATTTAAACGTTTATCCCAATGCGCCGTTTCTCGTAGGTTCGATAAAATCCAATGCGAAAGGGATCTCGTTTGAACTCAAGCAAAACACTTTCCTGAATGCCGATCCTTAGAGAGGCATTCGCTGAGTTTCTCGGGTCGCTCGAAGTAACTAAAGTGTCCGCTTCTACGGTCGCTCGAAGTAACTCAGTGTCTCGCTTCTACGGTCGCTCGAAGTAACTAAAGTGTCTCGCTTCTACGGTCGCTCGAAGTAACTCAGTGTCTCGCTTCTACGGTCGCTCGAAGTAACTCAGTGTCTCGCTTCTACGGTCGCTCGACAGGTCGCGTTTTATATTGAAACTAAAACAATATATTATATTAAGTTTCTTGCATACAATTTATTGACCAGAACTAAATGTCCGTCGGCAACGCCGGATTTACTTAGACTTTCTTACTCTGAATTCACAGGATTGAAGTGTGAACTATATTGGGACGGTATTTTGTTGTATCGTTTCTTACCAAAAGTTAGTTTTGAGGTTACTTCAATTTAGAAGGTGTTAAAAAAATGATCTGTTCAATTGTTGAACGAATTTTCTTGACAGAATGTCCCATTCATTTTTTGATGAACCCAGATTTCCCGACAACTGGGACTGACCCGGCGAAGCTATACTAAAAGCCTTTCTTTTAGCTTCTTTTCCAAATTCAATTCATTCTTTTTTAATGCTTTAATGGACGATGCGCTGAGACACAAACTTCTGAGAATTCTAGAAGAAAATCCGGAAGTAAATCAAAGAGAAATTTCCGAAATTTTAGGAATCAGTTTAGGAAAGGTGAACTATTGTCTAAAAGCATTGATAGATAAGGGATGGATCAAGGCAAAAAACTTCAAAAATAGTAAACATAAACTTGCTTACACGTATTTTTTAACTCCGACCGGAATCGAAGAAAAAGCTCGTGTTACCGTCCGTTATCTGAAATTGAAAATGCAAGAATACGAAGAGATTCAAAAAGAAATTGAGGAGTTGAAAAAGGAAATCGGAGAACAATAAAGGCGATGGAAAAGAAATCAAAGATTTATATCGCCGGTCATAAAGGACTTGTAGGTTCTGCGATTGAACGCGTTTTAAAAAAAGAAGGTTATGAAAACATTTTAGGTAAAACTCACGCGGAATTGGATCTTACGGAACAATCCAGAGTCAACGAGTTCTTTGAAACAAATCGTCCCGAATACGTTTTTTTAGCCGCTGCAAAGGTAGGCGGAATTCACGCTAATAATACGTATCCAGCTGAATTCATTTTTTCTAATATTCAAATTCAAAATAATATTATAGACGCGTGTTATCGATTTAAAACGAAAAAACTACTTTTTCTAGGTTCTTCCTGTATTTATCCTAAGTTTGCTAAACAACCAATGGATGAAGCCCAATTGTTAGATGGTAAACTAGAACCGACTAACGAACCTTATGCGGTTGCTAAAATTGCGGGGATCGTAATGTGTCAGAGTTATAATCGTCAATATGGCACAAATTTTATTTCCGTTATGCCGACCAATCTCTACGGTCCTGGGGATAATTATCATCCTGAAAATTCTCATGTTCTTCCCGCTTTAATCCGTCGTTTTTACGAAGCCAAAATTAAAAACTTTCCAGAAGTTGTAGTATGGGGAACCGGAAAACCCTTAAGAGAATTCTTATATTCAGACGATATGGCAAGTGCTTGTGTTTTTTTAATGAAGAATTATGACGTGACCGGAGATCCGAAAGGTGGAGAACACGTCAATGTCGGAAGTGGCATCGAAGTAAGTATTCGTGAACTTGCTGAAGTTGTTAAAGAAGTAGTGGGTTATCAGGGGCTTTTAACTTTCGATCTTACAAAGCCGGACGGTACTCCTCGTAAACTTTTAGACGTTTCTAAACTTCATAAAATGGGATGGAAACATCAAGTTGAATTGAAGGAAGGTATTCGGTTGGCTTTTGAGGATTATAAAACGGTAATATGAAGGATGTATTAACCATTTGATCTTAGTAATAGGTTCTGGCATCGTAGGGAGTTGGGTTGCTTATCAGCTTTCTAAAAACACCCGAGCAGATGTTTATTTATGTGATTTATCAGAAAATAGGGGCGACGGCATCAGTGGGAGAAATTCAGGGGTTTTACATTCAGGGATTTATTATGCCGAAAATTCTCAAAAACTAAAACACTGTCTTAGAGGTTACGAACTATCATTAGAGTTTTTTAATCAATTTAATGTCCCTTATAGTATTTGTGGTAAGATAATCACGACAGGAGTTAAAGAAGATTCTTCTATTGAGTTGCAAAAAAAAGAAAAGTTAGATGAACTTTATTATAAATCTGTAAAATATGATATTCGGGATACATATTATATAAAAAATCTTACCTCTAAATATCCTTTCCTTTTAGGGGAAAATGCAATTCACATTTCTAAAACTGGAGTAGTGGACGTTTCTCTTTATTTGAAAATACTTTGGAGGGAATGTGAAAATTCTGGAGTCACTTTTATTAAAGGCAAACGATTTCTTTTTCAAGAAGAGATTCCTTTTTTTTGCGATACACAGTCAGGCCGAATGGAAGAAATTGAGGCCGATTGTATTGTTAACGCCGGAGGGCTTCATTCAGATGAGCTCATAAGGCAGTTGAAAGAATTAAAATATGAAATTCGTCCGAATAAAGGTGAGTATTACCGTTTAAGAAGAGAACTTCCATTTAAAAAGTTAGTTTATCCTCTTCCGTCTTATTCAAGTACTGCATTAGGTGTTCATTATACGTTTCATCTTAATGGTGAGTCGTACGCAGGTCCAAATTCTAATTGGGCTGAATCTAAAACGGATTATAAATTTCAAACGTCTAGAGATGTTTTCTTTAATTCTTTAAAGAATATTACGAATTATTACACTGAAGAAGATTTAACCCAAGGTTACGTAGGACTAAGACCTAGATTATTTTTTGATAATAAACCAATTGCTGATTTTGTAATTAAAAAATATCCAGAAAATCGTCCTTGGATTCATTTACTTGGGATCGAAAGTCCTGGACTTACTTCTTCTCCTTCGATTGGCGAAGAAGTATCTCTATTAGTTAGATCACTGATTTAGTAATTTTTTCTTTATATCAGAGGAAAAGCAGATGTTAGACCATTACAATGCATATATTAACCGCCTTCAATCGGTTCTTGTTCCCGAAAGAGCATCCGAAATAGAGCGTCTTGCGTTTTCATTGAAAGATGCTTGGGAGACTAAAAAACAAGTTTTCCTTTGTGGAAACGGTGGAAGTGCCGGAAATGCAATTCACCTCGCAAATGATTTTAATTACGGTATCGATAAAAAAAATGGAATAGGACTTCGTGTGGAAGCTTTACCTGCGAATGCTGCCGTTATTACTTGTCTTGCCAATGACGAAGGATACGATACTATTTTTTCTCAACAATTAGAGGTAAAAGCGAATAAAGGTGATGTTCTAATCGTTCTTTCTGGAAGTGGCAATTCACCTAACGTAGTAAAGGCGCTCGAAGTAGGAAATAGGTTAGGAATGATTACATATGCGATTTTGGGGTTTTCGGGAGGTAAATGTAAGGAATTGGCAAAATATCCAATCCACTTTCCGATCAATGATATGCAAATATCTGAAGATTTACAAGTGATTGTAGGGCATATGTGTATGCAATGGTTGTGTGGAGTAAAGTAAATTAGAATGAAAGCGTTAGTTACTGGTGGGGCAGGGTTTATTGGAAGCCATCTTGTAGACCTTCTATTAGAAAATCAATTTGAGGTTACCGTTCTAGATAATTTCAGCACGGGAAGAGCTTTTAATTTAAATCACGTAAAAGGAAAAATTGATTTAGTTGAATGTGATTTATCTATCCAAGAAGACTGGATTAAAAAGTTTCAATCAGTTGATTATGTATTTCATCTTGCGGCGCTCGCGGATATCGTTCCTAGTATTCAAAATCCAGAGGGTTATTTTCAATCCAATGTAACTGGTACTCTAAATGTTCTTCAAGCAAGTAGACATTACGGAGTGAAGCGGTTTGTTTATGCCGCCTCTTCTTCGTGTTATGGAATTCCGGAGCTTTATCCAACTCCTGAAACTTCACCAATTCTACCTCAATATCCATATGCACTTACAAAAAGGATGGGGGAAGAATTGGTCATACACTGGGCGCAAGTTTATAAATTTCCCGCTTTATCATTAAGGTTTTTTAATGTTTACGGACCTAGATCTCGAACTTCCGGAACTTATGGTGCTGTATTTGGAGTTTTTTTAGCTCAAAAATTGGCTGGGAAACCTTTTACTGTAGTTGGGGATGGAAAACAAACTAGGGATTTTACTTATGTGAGAGACGTTGTGGAAGCGGTTTTTGCTGCTTCACAAAGTGATAAAGTAGGTGAAATTTATAACGTTGGAAGTGGTGCCACGATTTCAGTGAATCGAATTGTAGAACTTTTGAAAGGAGAAGTTACATACATTCCGAAACGACCTGGTGAACCGGATAGCACTTTTGCCGATATTACTAAGATTAAAAAAGATTTAAAATGGTCCCCTAAAATTTCAATAGAGACGGGGATTGGTGAATTATTAAAGAATATAGATTATTGGAGAGAAGCTCCAGTATGGACGCCTGACAAAATAGAAAAGGCTACATCCGATTGGTTTAAGTATCTTGGCGAAACCAATTCATAAAAACGAAATTAACGTTTTGATTCTGGCGGCCGGACTTGGAACTAGACTAAAACCTTTTACGGATTTTTGGCCCAAATGTTTAATGCCGATTTCGGGGAAACCTTTGCTTGAAATTTGGTTGGATCAAATCTCTCAATTAAAAATTTCTAAAGTATTGGTAAACCTTCATTATTTGAGTGAGGTTGTATCCTCTTTTTTAAAAAGACCAAAATACAAGGATTGGGTCAAATCTGTCTACGAACCGGAGTTATTAGGTACTGCGGGAACTCTTCAAAAAAACTATGATTTTTTTAAAGGGAAAACAATTCTTTTGGTTCACGGCGATAATCTTTGTTTATGCGATTTTGATTCTTTTGTTGAATTTCATTTTTTGAAAAGACCTGAGGGTTCTCTTATAACGATGATGACGTTTCGAACTGATTCTCCCAAAAGTTGCGGGATTGTGGAACTGGATGATGATGGAGTCGTTCAAAGGTTCCACGAAAAAGTGGAGAATCCTCCGGGGAATCTGGCAAATGCCGCCATCTACTTGATTGAACCGGAAGTTTTAGATTGGATTATAGAAAGAGAATATGTAAATGATTTTAGCAATCAGGTATTGCCTCAATTTTTAGGTAAAATCGCCACTTGGGAAAACAAAGGCATAATGCGTGATATTGGAAATTTAGAGGCTTTGGCGAAGGCTCAAAAGGAAGTTGTTTTCCCGGAAAACAATAATTTAGATGAATGGGAGACCGAATTTTTATCGAACTCGATTCATCAATCCATTCAGTCAATATTATGATTCCGAATTCTCATAAAATTATATCTCTTGGGGACGTTTCACAACTAAGTGAAAGCCCATTGGAAGAATCTTTAGTTCTTTGTTATGGACATTTTAACGTTATACATCCGGGACATATTCGATTTTTACAATATGCTAAAAGTCTTGGAAAAAAATTAAAAGTTGCGGTTCTAGGAGATCAAAGTATCGCGGAATCTCAAAGAAGCAAATACTTTCATCAAATGGAAAGAGCGGAAGGTGTGGCTTCTTTACATTTCGTTGACTTAGTTTACGTATTGGATAAGATTTCGCTCGAAGACTTATCACTCCATATCAAACCTTCTGTTTTAGTTTTGGGAAAAGAGCTTGAAAATACACATCGTGAAGATATTAAAGCTGCGGTTTATAGCATCGAAAAACAAAACGGGAAAGTTATTTTTCATGCTGGAGAAGTTCATTATGCAAGCGCTGATTTACTTCATGGCAGTCAACAAGATCTTGAATCGGAAAGAAAACATTTATTTCTTCAGGCAAACAAACGACAAGGAATCGATCTCGCGAAGCTCATAACTTACATTGGGAAATTTTCCAATTCTAAAATCCTTGTCATAGGAGATACTATAGTAGATCAGTATGTAGCTTGTGATGCCATTGGGATTAGCGCCGAAGCCCCGGTTCTTGTAGTTAAAGAATTAGAAACTAGGGAATTTGTTGGCGGAGCAGGTGTAGTTGCCGCACACGTAAAAGCTTTAGGTGCAGATTGTACTTTTTTATCCGTTGTAGGTGAAGATGAAAATGCAAATTTGGTAAGCAATAACTTACAAGAACAAGGTATCGACGTGCAATTGATCGGCGATGGTAGTCGTCCTACTACATTCAAAATTCGTTATATGGTTGAAAATCAAAAACTATTTCGAGTCAGCCGTCTTAAGGAACATTCTCTCTCAAAAAAAATTGAAGATCAACTCATTGAAAAATTGAAAAAAATTGCGCAAAACTACGACGGAATTCTAGTTTGTGACTTTGTATATGGAGTGATAACTAACAGAATCCTTACTGAAATTCGATCAATAGCAAGGGAAAACAACATTTTGCTCTTTGGGGATTTACAGTGTAGTAGTCAAGTTGGTAATATTGCTAAATTTGAAGATTTTAATTTATTATGCCCAACTGAAAGAGAAGCTAGAATTGCTTTAGGAAATCATGAAGACGGAGTAGAATGGATTGCAAATACTCTTTTGGAGAAAACGCGTTCCAAAAATTTACTAATTAAGCTGGGCGCAGAAGGATTTATTGCGTATTCGAACGATATTCCAGGCAATTTTAAGAAAAGAGAACACTTTCCTGCTTTAGTTTCCAACCCAGTAGATGTGGCTGGAGCGGGTGATTCATTATTGGCAGCTATTTCGGTTAGCATGTGTTCCGGTGCAAATTTGATGGAAGCTTCCGCGATTGGCGCTTGTATGGCGGCACTTGCTGTTCAAACAATTGGAAATATACCTGTTTCTCATCAGAAACTGGAAAACTATATTAAGAATTTGAGGTAAATGTGAATCAAGATATTAAAAGTATTTATATAACAGGCGGCGCCGGTTATGTCGGGGCCATGCTTGTGCCTCGCCTTCTTTCGGAAGGTTATAAAGTAACGGTGCTTGATCTTATGATCTATGGAGAAGATGTGCTTAAAGAACATCCTAACCTAACGAAGGTTAAAGGAGATATTCGAGATCAAAATCTCTTGAATCAAACGATTCCGGGCCATGATTCGGTTATTCATCTTGCATGTATTTCCAACGATCCAAGTTTTGAGTTAAATCCGAATTTAGGAAAATCAATCAACTTAGACGCATTTAGACCTCTTGTTGAAATTAGCAAAAAGCACGCCGTCAAAAGATTTATTTATGCTTCTTCTTCTTCCGTTTATGGAATTAAAGATGAACCGAATGTTACGGAAGATTTTTCGTTAGAACCTCTTACCGATTATTCCAAGTTCAAAGCAGACTGCGAAAAAATATTAAACGAATATCAGACGGATAATTTTACTACCGTTACGATTCGTCCTGCTACCGTCTGTGGATATTCTCCTAGACAAAGGTTGGATGTTGTAGTAAACATTTTGACTAATCTAGCATATCACAAACGTGAAATCTCCGTATTTGGAGGAGCGCAACTTCGCCCAAATATTCATATTGACGACATGGTCGATGCCTATTTGGTTTTATTACGCGCTCCAAAAGAAAAAATAGCCGGAGAAATATATAACGCCGGTTACTTGAACTTTACGGTTTCTGAAATTGCTAATATGGTTAAAGAAGTTGTCGGAGAAGATGTAAAGTTAGTTACAACTCCTACAAACGATAATCGATCCTACCATATTTCTTCCGATAAGATTTACAATCAATTGGGGTTTCGTGCAAATCGTTCTATTAAGTTGGCAGCAGAGGATTTAAAGAAAGCTTTTGATTCTGGTCTTCTCCCAAATTCTCTGACAGATGAAAAATATTTTAATATAAAACGTATGCAATCTATAAGTTTAAGGTAAGTTAAAATGCAAGTAAGATATTCATATTTAAAACAACAATTTGAAAATTGCGATGATCTTTGGGATGAATTAAAAAGGTTTGTTCCAACAGGAGATTTTACTTTAGGAAAACCTTTAATTGAATTTGAAAATCAATTTTCTAAATTAATTGGCGCAAAGTATGCTATAGGAGTGAATTCGGGTACGGATGCTATTAAACTCTCCTTAAAAGCTCTTGGTGTAGGATTTGGCGACGAAGTGATTACAACAGCAAATACATTTGTAGCAACAGTAGGGGCGATTGCTGAACTAGGAGCCATTCCAGTGTTCGTAGATTGCGATGATACTTTTTGTATGAATGTAGATTTATTGGAGAAAGCCATTAGTAAAAAAACGAAAGCTATAGTTCCTGTTCATTTCACGGGTTATATGACTGATATGAGAAAATTGATGCCGATTGCAAAAAAGTATAACCTTCCTGTAGTAGAAGATGCTTGTCAGTCTATTCTAGGGGCAATCGAGAACAAAAAAGCTGGGACTTGGGGAAGTGCGGGGGCTTTTTCCCTTCACCCTTTAAAAAATCTGAATGTTTGGTCGGATGGGGGTGTTATTGTTACGGATAACGAAGAACTTGCAAAAAATCTAAGATTACTTAGAAATCACGGTTTGATTGATCGTGATAACGTTGAAATTTTAGGATATAATTCCAGATTAGATACCATACAAGCCGTCGTTGGCAATTGGCTGATTCCTAATGCGGTGGTTATTTCAGATAAACGTATTGAAAATGCGAATTATTATGATGAGCATTTAAGAAGTATTCCTCAAATTACTCTTCCTCCAAGACCTAAAGATTTTAGAATTGTTTATCATTTATATATTGTTTTTGCAGAGAATCGGGATCATCTCTTGGATTATTGTGTAAAAAAAGGAATAGAGGCTAAGGTACATTATCCGATTCCAATTTATAGACAAAAGGCGTTAGCATCTTATGGATATAAAGAAGGTGATTTTCCAGTAACTGACGCACATACGAAAAAGATCATCACATTTCCTTGTGATCAACATCTTTCAAAGGAAGAAATTGATTACGTTGTTTCTACGGTAAAAGAGTTCTACTCTAAGTAAATGATCCGATGATAAACATTCCTTATATAAATTTAGTTGAACAGTGGAAAAACGAACGGGAAGAATTGCTTCCGATTCTTGATTCTGTTTTAGGCTCAGGTCAGTATGTTGGTGGGCAAGAAGTCGCAAAGTTTGAAGAGGATATTGCAAAATTCTGCGGAGTGAAATACGCTGTTGCTTTGAATAGTGGAACTGATGCGCTCGTATGTGGGCTTTTAGAACTTGGGATTCAACCGGGCGATGAAGTGATTACTCCTCCAAACTCTTTTATTGCTTCTACTGCTTCGATTGTTAATATAAAAGCGAAACCTGTATTCGTTGATGTCGGGGAGGATCAGAATTTAGATCCGGAGAAATTGGAAAAGGCTATCACATCTAAAACAAAAGCGATCATGCCTGTCCATTTAACTGGTCGAGTTGCCGCGATGAATGAAATTATGAGAATTGCAGATAAATATTCTATACCCGTAATTGAAGATGCAGCACAATCTATTGGTTCTAAATATGATGGTAAGTTTAGCGGCTCTATTGGTAAAGTTGGGTGTTTCTCCACTCATCCTTTAAAAAATTTAAATGCTTGCGGTGATGGTGGATTTTTGACAACAAACGATGAGAAAATTTATAATTCCGTGAGTAGGGTTAGAAATCATGGTTTAGTTGATAGGAATACTGTCGGTGAATTTGGTTTTGTAACGAGGATGGATACAGTTCAGGCGGCGATTTTAAACTTCCGTTTAATGCGTTTACCACAAGTTATTGAAAAGAGACGTCAGAATGCACAACTTTATAAAACCTTATTGGATAAAAAAAACGTTTTCATTCCAGAAGATAAACCTTTAGAGTTTAATACTTATCATACTTTCGTAATACAGGTCGAAAGAAGAGATGAATTAAAAGATCATTTATTTTCACAGGGAATCGAGACATCCATTCATTACCCGATCCCTATCCATCTTCAACCCGCTAGTCGAAACCTTGGATATAAACAGGGGGATTTTCCTGTAGCGGAAAAACAAGCGGGTCGAATTTTAACTTTGCCCATTCATCAATATTTGAAGGATGTTGATTTACATAAAATTGCCCAAGCGGTTAATCGTTTCTACGAATCGTAAATGAAGATAGGAATTGATTTAGATAATACGATTATATCCTACGATGAATCATTTGCCTTTGTGGGTAAAAAGATAGGTTTAATTCCAGAAAATTGGTTTGGGACTAAACTAGAAGTTAGAGAGTTTTTACGAGAATCTAAGGGCGGAGAAAATAAGTGGCAGCGATTACAAGGAAAGGTATATGGACGTTATATTCATTGTGCAGAGCTTTATCCTGGCGTTTATAGATTTTTATGGAGATGCAAAAAGAAAGGGATTCCAGTAGATATAGTCAGTCATAAAACAGAATACGGGCATTATGATGAAGAAAACATATCTTTAAGAGAAGCAGCTTTGAAATTTCTTATCGAAAAAGGGCTCTATCAAACTGATAAAACAGGTTTTGTGCAGAATGTTTATTTTCATGATGCAAAAGAAGAAAAAGTAAAAAGAATAGAAAGAGAAAATTATTCTTATTTTATCGATGATCTAAAAGAAATATTAATTCATCCTTTTCTAGCAAAAATTCAAAAGAAGTTTTTTTTTGATCCTCATCAAACTTCGTATGGTTTTGAAGAAGGAAATATTAACCAAGTAAATCATTGGAATGAAATAGAACACTCTATCTTAGGAAAATACAATCAAGAAGATTTGATTTATTTTAAAAATGAATTCAATTTACCTGAATTAAAAAATGCATATTGGTGTGAAGGACAGGGTAATTCTAGAATAGCTTATTTAGAAACGTTAGATTCAGCCAAATTTGCTCTAAAACTTTATCCGTCTGATTCTGAGCATAATAGACTGAATTCAGAATTTTTTGGGTTTAGACTTTTACATAAAAATTTGATCAAGAATGTTCCTGAGCCAATTTATTATAATGAGAAACTCAATTGTGGCGTATATAGTTGGGTTGAAGGCGAAAAAATTCTATCTTCATCTAAAACAGGGTTGGATGCAATGCTTGATATGATGAAGAATTTAAGTTTGATTGCAAAATCCGATTTACCTAATGAAATAAGCAAAGCTTCCGCTTCTTGTTTTTCTGGTCTAGATATAGAGAATCAGATTGAACGTAGATTGAAATTACTTTACCCTGCAACCGAATTATATAAAGATTTGAAATCTTTTTTAGAAATGGACTTAATACCTTTTAAAGATTTTTTAATTGAATGGGTAAAAAAGAAATGGGGTGGGGAAGAAAGTTATAGCTCACCGATACCTAAAGAATTTTTAATTTTAAGTCCTTCTGATTTTGGATTTCATAATATGCTAAAAAATAAAAATGGAGAATTTATTTTTTTAGATTTCGAATACTTCGGTTGGGATGATCCCGTTAAATTGATAGTAGATGTATCTTTTCATCCTGCTATGAATTTACAAGAGGATGAAAGAAACTATTGGAAAAACGGTATGTTCTCTATTTTTGGAGATTTTCTGGAGAAAAAATATGAAGTTACTTGGGCTATGTATTCATTGTGTTGGTGTTTGATTTTATTAAATGAATTTAGAAAAGATATATGGATAAGAAGAGTTTTAGCAAATAGTAATAAACAAAACCATAAAGTTGAAATTTTGGAAAAACAATTAGGTAAATCAATTCATTTATTTAAATATATTCAAAAAAAATTTTATACGCAGATTGAAAAAGGTTAAAAACATATGGACGGTCGTTCCAAACAATTAAGAAAATTTATAGTTGAAATGATGGAATCAGAAAAAAGAGGCCATATTGGTCCGGCCTTATCTTTAATTGAAATATTACGAGTTCTTTATGATGATATATTAAAATATGATCCTGAAAAACCGAATTGGGAAAATCGGGATCGATTAATTCTTAGCAAGGGTCATGGCTGTTTAGCTTTGTATTCTATTCTTGCGGATAAGGGATTTTTTCCACTCGATGTTTTAAGAACATTTGGCAAATCCGATTCTATACTTGGGGGACATCCTGAAAAAGGGAAAATTCCGGGGGTGGAGGCTTCGACAGGAGCTTTAGGGCATGGATTGTCGATTGGGGTTGGAATAGCGATTGCTGCAAAAATTAAAAAGAAAGATCATAAAATTTTTGTAATTACAGGAGATGGGGAAATTAACGAAGGAGCCGTGTGGGAAGCTGCTTTATGTGCTTCTAAACATTCTTTATCAAATTTAACGGTAATTATTGATTATAATAAATTACAGTCTTATGGGTTAACCAAAGAAGTTTTAGATCTTGAACCTTTAATGGATAAATGGAAGAGTTTTGGTTTCGCTATTGAAGAAGTGGATGGTCATAACATTAAAGAATTGAAAAGTTTATTTAGTAAATTGCCATTAAATAAAACGAAGCCGACTGCTATTATAGCGCATACTATAAAGGGAAAGGGGTTTTCTATGGCTGAAGGAAATCCGCAGTGGCATCATAAAAATAAAATAACTCCAGAAGAGTTCTCTGCAATGTATCAAAGTTTAAACTAAAAGGTTACAATATATTATTATGCGCAATACTAGCTTAAAAAGTGTTTATCAATTGGCATTGCAGGACCCAAGGGTTGTATATATAGGTTCTGATTTAGGTGCAGGCGTATTGGATGAAATGAAACAGAATATTCCTGATCGTTTTTATATGGAAGGAGTAAGTGAACAACATATCGTCGGTATGTCTGCAGGAATGGCGATGGAAGGTTATATTCCTTATGTGAATACGATTGCTACTTTTCTTACCAGAAGATGTTTCGAGCAAGTTGCGGTTGATTTATGTTTACATGACTTACCTGTTCGCTTAATTGCAAATGGAGGAGGAATCGTATATGCTCCTCTTGGACCTACCCATCTTGCTGTTGAGGACATCGCAATTCTTCGTGCTCTCCCAAATATGACTATTATTGCTCCTTGTGATGCTGAAGAAATGAAAAGGTTAATGCCTTTAACGTTAGATTGGCCTCATCCGATTTATATACGATTGGCAAAAGGTGGAGATAAGGTAATCAGTAAAGCAGAACTTGGCTTTGAAATTGGAAAAGCAATTGTAATGAAAGAAGGTAAGGATGGTTTATTTATAACTACTGGAGTTATGACTCAACTTGCTTTAGAAGCAGTTCAGCAATTGGAAACGGAAGGCCTAAATTGTGGAGTGATTCATATGCATACAGTAAAACCTTTAGATGGAGAAATTCTTAAAAAATGGATTCCGAAAGTTTCTGCTATTGTTACTGTAGAAGAGCACACTCGAATTGGTGGATTAGGAAGTGCGGTGCTTGAATTTTGCAATGATGAAATTCCGAACGAGACCGGAAAGATTCGTAGAATCGGTCTACCAGATCGATTCTCAGAAAGGTATGGGAGTCAGGAATCTTTACTAAATTATTTTGGAATTAACAAAGATAGTTTAGTTAAAACTATGAAAGATACGATCCGTATTAGAAAATAAAGTGTTCATTTTTGGTTTCAAATTATATTTTCAAAATTTGAAACCAATTTTTGTATTTAAAGTCCGTTTATAATAACATTTCTACTTTCTATTTATAATAGAGTTGTTGAAAAGTTAATTCTCATCTGTTTCCGTTTTGTTGAGATCAGCAATTGAAGCGGTTTTACTAATTTCAACAATTCTAATTAATTATGATTTTGCAAATTCGATTTGAAAGTATAGTCATGGCAACTTTTAAAGTTTTTTATTAAATTAAGTATAGATATTTAAAAATATTATAATTTATGGTTATTGAAATCTATATGACTTTTGTTCGTTGCTCAAGTATTTTAGTGAATTTTACATTTAATGTGAGTTTAGTGTAAAAAAAATCAGTAAATTGTTTGTAATTTTATGGTTTTAATTGTTAACAATCAAGTTTAAATTCGATGTTTTTTTGATAAATTAGGTTGTAAGGTTCTAATTCATTTAGAATTTTCTTTATAATCGTTTTCGCATTTATTAAATCGTTCTAGAATAAACAGGAATTATTTAGAAAATTTTAAATATATCGGTAAAATGAATTAAAAAATATGTTTTTATCTGAGTATGAACAGCAAATAACAGATGAGTATATTCGGAATGGTTATACCATTCAAAAGGCAGCTGATCTCAATTCGTTAGATTGGATCAAAGAAAGTATAGCGAATATAGTTAGAAATATTTTAGGTTTATCTAAAGAAGAATCGTCGGATATTCTTCTCAATCAAATTCATAAAAAGGTTTCCGTAAGTGATTTGAATTCTTTTCGTTTGAAAGTAATTCAATCTATGAATTCCTTAAAAGATTTTCGTTATCATTACTATAAAGTGGCTAAACCTTATTTAGAAACGTTAGTTGGTAATGAATTGTCCATGCAGCTAAGGGTAAATTTAAGTATTCAATTTCCAAAGGATGATAGTTCTCTTCTCCCAGTTCATTCGGATACATGGTCCGGAGATTCCCCTTATGAGATTGTGGTTTGGTTGCCTATTGTGGATTGTTATAAAACAAAATCTATGTATTTACTTCCACCTAATTCTTCTAAAAAATTAATTTCTGATTTTAAAAATCAGTCAGGAATAAGTAGTGAAGATTTATTTCAATCAATCTCCAAAGATGTTCAATGGCTGGAAGTTAAATACGGAGAAGTACTTTTATTTGATCAAGGTTATCCTCATGGGAATAGAGTGAACGAGGAATCGGATACAAGATGGTCTATGAACTGTAGATTTAAATCAGTCTTCACTCCTTATGGTGATAAAAAATTGGGAGAGTTTTTTGAACCGATTACGTTACGCGCTACTTCTAAAATTGGAATGGAATATCAGTTTCCAAAAGTAAAATGAAAAAGGTTAGGGGATACATTTTTAGTCGACCGTTTTTAGGAGAAAGAGTTCCACAGCACGTTCAAAATATCGTAATCAGAGATTTCTGCCAGAGAAATGATTTACATTATTTATTAAGCGCAACTGAGTATGCGATGGAAAACTGTCATTTGATTTTGGAACAAGTTTTAGACGAACTAGTAAACTTAGAGGGAATTATTTTATATAGTCTATTTCAGCTTCCTATCGATTTGGAAAATAGAAAACGTTTTTATGATCGTATTCTTTCATCTAACAAAATTTGCTATTTTGCAGTAGAAGGTTTAAAACTGAGTAACCAAGAAGAGATGGAGCGTATTGAAAATCTTTGGAAAATTAAACTTATATTACCTGATTGTTTGAATTATTGATTTATGAATTCTTCAATTGGCCATGCAGTGAAAGCTTTAATTTATAGAGATGATCAACGTATTTTATTGCAGCAACGTGATTATACTCCGGGAATCATATTTCAAGGTTATTGGACTTTTTTCGGCGGACAGGTTGAGTCCGGTGAAAATCTTAAAGATGCATTGTGTCGTGAGTTAGAAGAAGAACTTGGATGTCTTCCGGGAAGTATTGGAGAAGAGCTATTTCATTGGGAATGGAGAGGCGAACAAATTACGTGTAATCATTGTTTGCCAGTTTATTTTGAAGTGCAAGAAGACGTTCTTACTTTAAATGAAGGTCTTGCAATGAAATGGTTTTTATGGGAAGAATTGGATGAGAGACTTCCTTTAGTTCCAGGCGTTAGTGAAAATCTTTATAAAATTAAAAGTTTCTTAGATAAAATTTTTCTCAATAGATGATTAAAAATGGGAAAGCTTAAGAGTATAGTTACACCGCTTCACAAAGCGACTCAGAGAGATTATCTTGCTCGTATGCAAGATAATAAAATAGAATGTATGATCAAGGCGAAAGAATACGGCTTTGATTATTGGGATGGAGATCGTCGTTTTGGCTACGGTGGATACAAATATATTCCCGGCAGATGGAAGCCAGTTGCAGAAACTTTAATTCAAGACTACAACCTTAAACCTGGATCCAAGGTTTTAGATGTGGGATGTGGAAAAGGTTTTTTACTCTATGAAATGTTATTAATCGAACCTAGACTTGAGGTGATAGGTTTTGATTCTTCAGTTTATGGTCTTGAAAATGCAAAAGAAGAAGTAAAGCCTTACTTATTCCAGTATAAAGCTCAAGATCCTTATCCATTTGGAAATAATGAATTTGATTTAGTCATTTCATTGGGTACCTTCCATAACTTAAAGTTATTTGAACTTAAGTCTGCTTTGAAAGAAATGGAAAGAGTTGGTAAAGACGGTTATTTAATGTTAGAAAGTTATAGAAATGAAAAAGAACTTTTTAATCTAGAATGTTGGGCTTTAACCGCAGAATCTTTATTAGAAGTTTCCGAATGGATCTGGTTGTACCGTGAATTCGGTTATACTGGGGATTATGAGTTTATATTTTTTGAGTGAATCGTGGCATTTAAAGGAAATAATGAGAGAGCATTTATCTAAGTTAAATGAATATGAAACTGTAATAAGTCTTTATAGTGTATCAAATAATTAAAAATAAAAAAATTTTAAACAAAAGTTATGAAGTAGTGAAATTCATTCTATGATAATTTAGACAAATTAGTTGTTTTTTAGTGAATAAAAAACATTACGAGAGACTAAAATGTATGTCTACAATGAAATGGAAAACATTTTGATTAACTAAATTAGAGTTATTGAAAAATTCCATAGTGGAAATCAACAAAATTGCTTCAATTGTCCATTTCAATACAGCTGAAAACAGATCAAGAATTAATTTTTCAACAACTCTATTAATTAAAGATTGCATTTTTTACTAACGCATGGTAAAAAAATTAATAAATTTTAAATGGATAGAAATAATTTAAATTTATTTTGTTGTGTATAAGCTCATTATTATAAAGTCGTTTATCGTTTCTGATATCCTGTTTTATACCTAAATACTAATACGTTATCGTAAATATTTTTATGATAGTATTTTATCGATAAGTTTCATTCTTTTGTGGATAATTATTTTTAGTTTAGAATATAACAATGGATACCCATTTGAGAGGTTATAAAATATGCGTTCAAAAATACTGCTCTATTTAGAGCCGGTCTCAAAACTACCTATCAAAAAAGTTAAAAGCAATGATAGAGCTTGCGAGATAAAGAGATGCAAGATAATTTTCAGATTTTCTTTCCCAACGAATTAGGATAGCCCTGAATCGATTGTGCCAACTGTTAGTTCTTTCAACGACCCATCGTCTAGGTTTTCCTTTATATTTACCAATGAGAGGCTTCTCACCTTTTTTCCGAATATGAGATTGAATGTTTCTTCTTTTGATTAAAACTTCTATATCTTTGAAATCATATCCTTTATCTAAACAAAGATGTTTTGGTTTCTTTTTTCTTCTACCGGAAAAAATCAGGATTGAATTCAACGTATCTTTTACAGCGTGTTTATCATGAACATTGGCTCCACTCAATGTTATGGCCAAAGGAATTCCATTTCCATCTGTAAGAATATGCCGTTTAACCCCCAATTTGGCACGGTCTGTAGGGTTTTTCCCAGTTAAGCTCCCCCTTTGGGAGCTTTAACCATTGCCGAATCCATCGAAGCCCAGTCCCATGCTATCTGATTCTTTACATCATAATATTTTAAAATAGATTTATAAATCTTTTTGAATACTCCTGCTCGTTCCCATTCTTGAAATCTTCTGTGACAAGTTTGGCCAGATCCAAACTCATTCGGAATGGCACGCCACTGACAGCCTGTTTTCATTCGATAGATGATACCGGCCATTACTAATCGTGTTGGTACTCGATTGCGACCTCCTTTCGGATTTACCTTTTCTTTCGGGATCAATGGGGCTATTTGTTTCCAAAGTCCATCCGGTATCTCTGAATAATATTTGTCCATTTCACAAGTAAATAATTACGATTCAAAAGTACAACCAGTTTTGAGACCGGCTCTTAGTTGATTTAACACATACAGGTCCAGTGATTTCATCTGATGTTTTTCCATATGGAGTAGCAATGGTTGGAGCTTACCTAAAGGCACATCATGCTGATGAAGTTGAAATTGAGATATTTAAATTTCCAAATGATTTATCTGCTGCCCTGGAAAAACGGAGACCAGATATTATAGGTTTTTCAAATTATTCTTGGAATTTTTATCTATCATACGATTTTGCTGAGAGAATCAAAAAAAGGTTTCCGGAAATAGTAATTGTCTTTGGAGGCCCAAATTATGGATTAAGCTCGTTAGAAAAAGAAAGATTTTGGAAGGAATATAAGAAAATTGATTTCTATATTGTTGGAGAAGGAGAGGTTTCATTTACTAAACTTTTTCTTAAATTAAAAGAACATTCTTTCAATGTTTCAGCTTTGAAATCAGCCGGCGAAGTATTAGGAAGTTGTGATTATCTTTATGAGGATAAAATAATTTGTAATGAATTAACCCCTCGTGTAAAATCACTGACAGAACTTCCTTCTCCTTATCTTTTAGGATTAATGGATAAATTTTGGGATACAAGTTTGATTCCATTAATAGCAACAACTAGAGGTTGCCCATTTACCTGTGCTATGTGTTCAGAAGGGGCAAGTTATTATAATAAAGTAGTTCATAATGAACTTTTTTCTCAAGAACTTGCTTACATTGCTAATCATGTTAAAAATACAACGATATTAAATCTAAGCGATGCCAATTTTGGAATGTATAGGCAAGATATTGATAAGGCAAAGGTAATGGCTCAATTCCAGTTGAGTCATGGTTATCCGAAGAGCTTGTTAACTGCTACTGGTAAAAATCAGAAGGAAAAAGTAATTGAAGTTGCTTCTTTGCTTAATGGGGCTATGGTTGTATTTGCTTCTCTACAATCAACTGATGAAGAGGTTTTGGAAAATATCAAAAGAAGTAATATAAAAATTGAGTCTCTTAAAGGTGTTGCCGACGCAACTAAAATACAAGATTCGACTACCGTAACGGAATTGATTTTAGGGCTTCCAGGAGATACAATTGAAAAACATAAAAAAAGTTTGAAAGATACTGTTGATGCTGGGCTTGGAGTCGTCAGAATGTATCAACTAATTATGTTATTTCAGTCAGAGCTTAATACTCCTGAGAATAGGGAAAAATATAAAATGGAAACTCTTTACCGAATCATGCCACGATCATTCGGGAAATATGAATTATTTAACGAAGAGTTTATTAGTGTAGAATCGGAAGAAATTTGTATAGCTACTAAATCAATGCCTTATAAAGATCATTTGGATTGTCGTGAAATTGACTTAGTTGTTGAAATACTTCATAATGGTAGCCCATTTTTGGAGTATTGGTATATTTGTGATTGGCTAGGTTACTCTTGGTTTGATTTCTTAATGCAAATTTATGAGCAACGTAATAAATTTAGTCCAGAATTAAAAAAGTTATTTGATAGTTTCAGAGAAGACAACAAAACAGGGTACTGGAAATCATATCAAGAATTAAAAAAGCATGTTATTCTTGATTTTGATAAACTTATTAATAATTCAGATGGCACTAATGAAATGTCTAAGGCCAAGGCAAAAGCATTTTTTCTTTGTCGCGATGAGTTGCATTCTCTTATGAAAGAGCAAATGCAGATATTATTAAAGAAACGGAATGTTTGGGATCAAATATTTGAATTATTTTTGAATGAATTAGATGAATTTATCAGAATACGTAAAACGAATGTTCTCAATTATGAAGAAGTTTATAAAAAGGTTTTTAATTTTGATTTTGCTGCATTGATTAATATCAAAAAAGGAACAGATCCGAGAAAGTCTAAGTTATCTCAGCCTCTTGAATTTGAATTTTATTTTGATGAGAAACAGATAGAAATATATCAATCATATACCAGGATTTATGGTAAAGATTCAATAGATGCATTGGGTCGTCTTTTGATGCGAACTCGGATGACGGATATGTTTCGAAAGGTTAGAATCAGTGGACACGCCGATGGCAAAAAAAATGTTAAAGTTTCTGATTCCCCTGAAACCAATATGGAAACTTATTATAGTTATAGTTAACGATTTTATGCAAAGTCTTGTAATTATCGAGTCTGGTAAGCTTGAATTAAAAACTCAAAAACTAATTCCACTGAAAAATCATGAGGTACGGATTCGAGTTGCTGTATCTGCAGTATGTGGTTCTGATTTAAAAATAATCAATAAACCAATGCGACCTAAGATACAGATACCTGGACATGAATTTGCTGGTAAGATTATTGAGAGTTACAATAATAAAAGTATTGTAGGACAAAAAGTCACAGTGTTTCCAATGTTTGGATGTCTTCAGTGTGAGTTTTGCAAAAATCGTGATTATCGTGATTGTATTAGAAAAAAATCGCTGGGATATGATTTACAGGGATCTTTTGCAGAAGAGATCATTGTGGATGAACGATTTATAATTAAATTGCATGAAAAACTAAATTATGAGGAAGGTGCTTTGTTAGAACATCTTTGTTGTGGCTTTCGACTTGCTATAGAAGTTGAAAAATGGATTAATCCAGATGCTAATATTTTAATAGTGGGAGATGGTCCAATGGCGTTAGCAGATTTACGTTTTTTAATCCAGAAAGGTTATAGTCGGATTACTTTGATTGGAAAACATAAAGAGAGAATGGACTGTGCTAATAGCCTTGGTGCAAAGAGAATTTTAAAAAATGATGAATTTTTTAATCTCACTGATGAATTTAATAATTTTTTTGACATTATTATTTATACTATTAATAAAGAAGAAATTATAGAAAAACTATCATTTAGCTTTAATAAACGCAAGGTTATTATATTTCCTCAGTCAAGAATAAGTGAGGATATGATGAATACTCTGAGTCAAAAATATGGTGTTCAGTTTGGAAGAGCTTTTGCGTATCATTTTGATGATTTCTTTGCAGTCATGGAATTGATACAATCAGGTGAAATAAATGTCAGTGAGCTATTTCTGCAAGAATTAATATGATTGATGTGCCTGTCTCTCTACCTACTTTATTTGATAAATCTAAAATTAAAACATTGATATTAAATCAAAACTTTTAATTGCAATTAAATTCTTCGGAAGTTGCGATTTAAGTTTAAGCATGTTTAAATATACATTCAAAAAAATATAAAGTTATAGAAGTTTCAATGAAAGGAATATTATGAATTTATGTCGATTATGTAAAAAACCACATTTAAATACGTTAATCCATTTTGGCAAACATCCAATCGTGAATAATTTTTTGAAAGAAAAAGATGAAAGTTATTTGGAATTTCCTTTTGAACTGGTTTATTGCGAAGATTGTGGTTTTATGCAAATCATGGATCCTATTGATCCAAAGATTTTATATAAGAATTATTTTACAATTAGTAGCTGGAAAAATCAACCGCATGTTCCACGTTTGGTTGAAGTTATGGAAGCTATCTATAGTCTTGAAAAAAAAGAGAAGATATTAGAAATAGGGTGTAATGATGGTAGCTTTATCGATTTTTTGAAATTGCGAGGCTATAAAAATATTTATGGAATAGAGCCTACTCTAGATGCATCAACGATAGCTATAGATAAGGGACATAAAGTATATAATGTATTTTGGACATATCAATATGCTTTAAATTTTCTTTCTGGGAAAGAAAAGTTTGATGTTATCATTGCAAGGCAAGTCCTTGAACACATCACTGATTTGGAAGATTTCATTTCGGGGATAAATTATGTTCTTAAAGATGATGGTGCTTTAGTTGTTGAAATTCCTGATTCGGATTGGAATCTAGAATATTTGGATTACACTTTATGGGAAGAACACGTAAATTATTTTACCATAGAATCATTGATTAATCTTTTTTCTTTTTATGGATACAAATTAGTACATTATGAAGTTACTTTATTTTCAGGGAGGACGATTATTGCTTATTTCCAAAAAAGCGGAAAAATACTAAAGCAAACTAGTTTCACAAGAAAAGGTAAAGTTATTAGATATGGTAAAATGTTTAAGATATTTAAGGAAAAATTCTCTAAGTATATAAGTAAATATAAAAGAAGTGTAATGTATGGTTGTGGTGCAAGATCTGCAAATTTTGTAAATTTTATGGATATTAAAAATTATTTGTCCTATTTTATAGACGATCAAACTGAAAAGCAAAACCTTTATGTTCCAGGTTCCCGTCTTCAAATAATTAGTTCTGACAAACTCTCGGAAAAAATAGATCATGTTTTATTAGGTGTGAATACCGAAAATGAAAATCGAGTTTTAACAAAAAGACTTAATAAAGGAATCACTTATAATTCTATTCTTCCACCAAGTAGATTGTTGCCTGAATTTTGGGAAGAGATGATAAATGATTGATTTTACTCTACAAGAAAAATATAATGAGGAAGTCTATCATTCCTCGAGTTCTATTATTGATTTAAATAGAGAAGATATTAATCAGCTAATCTTGCTTGCCAATAGCGCAAAAAGAACTCGAGTGAGATTTTGCGCACATAGTAATTCTTCAGAAGCACTTCATGAAATGTTTATTGTTCATTCAAAGGATACGTATGTACGACCACATAAACATTTAAAAAAACCTGAATCAATGTTGGTTCTTGAAGGAAAAGCTCAGTATATTACTTTTTATGATGATGGACAGATTGAAAATTGTATTCAAATGGGAGCATTTCAGTCAGGTGATATTTTTTATCATTCAATAAGAGAATCCAAGTTTCATTCTTTATTGATTCAATCAAAATGGTTAGTGTTTTTGGAAATAACTAAGGGCCCCTTTTTTAAAACAGATACGCAGTATGCCCCTTGGAGTCCCGAGGAGTCGAATACGCTCGAGGTATCAAAGTTCATGAGAAAAGTGCAGGAGGAGCTATAAGAGATGGATTGTCACTATTTAAAAAAGGAATGCAGACTTTGCAAAAGCAGTCATTTAATCAAAGTGTTAGGTCTTACGCCAACAGGATTGTGTGATGCTTATGTAAAAGAAAAACGACAACAACAAACTTATCCCTTGGACTTATTTCAATGTGTAGATTGTAAATTTGTTCAAATTGAATGTGTTGTAGATCCGGAAATTATTTATCGTGATTACATTTATGTGACGACTAGCTCTTCAGGGCTTAGTTCTCATTTCGAGTCTTATGCCGATGAAGTAAGTCGAGATATAGGTTTAAAGAAAAATAGTTTTGTTATTGATATTGGGAGTAATGATGGAACTCTACTAAACTACTTTAAAATGAAAAATTGCCGTGTGTTAGGTATTGAACCATCTAATAAAACAGCGCAAGAAGCAACTGATAAGGGAATAAAAACTTTACCAGAATTTTTTACACCTGATCTTGCAGTATCTATAAAAAATAATTATGGGGAAGCTGATCTAATCACAATAAATAATCTATATGCAAATGTTGATGATTTGTATTTGTTTACGGAAGGGTTAATTTCTATGCTGGCTCTAGATGGAGTGCTTGTAATTGAGTCATCGTATCTCGTAGATATGGTGGAAAATATGGTTTTTGATTTTATTTATCATGAACATTTGTCATATTTTTCAATACTCCCCCTTGTAAAGTTTTTCTCAAAATTTAATATGAAGTTGATTCGCATTACTCATGTCCCAACAAAAGGTGGCTCTCTGCGATATTTCTGGGCACGAGAGAATTCAAGTTTTTCTATTGATGAAAGTGTAGCTATATTTACTGAAAAGGAAAAAAAGAAAAAAATAGATCGATTATTTTTTGAAGAATGGGAGAATCGAATTAATATAATTAAGATTCGATTACTGGAGACACTCAATAAATATAAAGATAAGACCATTACCGGATATGGTGCTTCTGCTACATCCACTACGCTTATTTATCATTTTGGCTTAGATAAATATTTAACTTACCTTATAGATGATAATCCAGGTAAAATTGGAACGTTTAGTCCGGGATTAAATATTCCTGTTGAAAGTTCCGAAAAATTAAAATTCGAATCTAACGATGTTGTATTAGTGCTGGCTTGGCGATATTTTGAACTAATAAAAATGAAATTAAAAGGAAAGAAAGTTAGATTGATATGTCCTTTGCCCGAAATTAAAGAGGTTATTTCTTAATTCACCATTTGTTTGAGGGATTAATTAATTACCTATGCTTGACTATAAAATTAACTGGTGGCGTACTTCGTTTGAAAAAGCAGAGATAGACAGGGTCGTAAATTCATTTAAAAATCAAAATATAAGTCAGGGGTCCGTTACTGCTCAATTTGAAAGGGATCTGTCTGAATACCTAGGAGTTGAATATGTGATTGCGACGTCAAGCGGAAGTACGGCAATTTTGTTAGCTCTATTAGCCGTTGGAATAAAGCCAGGTGATGAGGTAATTGTGCCTAATCGTACCTGGATTGCAACTGCTCATGCACCTTATTTACTTGGAGCAAAAGTTGTGCTTATTGATGTGGAGAGTGATAGGCCAATAATAGATGTAACAAAAGTAGAAGAAAGAATTACTCCTAGAACAAAAGCTATTATACCTGTTCATTTAAATGGTCGTTCTGCAGATATGAAAAAACTACAAGTGATTTGTAAAAAAAATAATATATGTTTAATTGAAGATGCGGCTCAAGCAATCGGATCTAAAAATAATAGGGGATTTCTTGGTACACAATCGGATATAGGATGCTTTTCTCTTTCTATTGCGAAAACGATTACTACTGGGCAAGGTGGTTTTGCAGTTACAAATAATTCGGATCTTGCTTTTAAACTTCGAGCTATTAGAACGCATGGAGTAGAGAATGTTAAAGATCCTAAAACATGGGCTATGCCAGGGTTTAATTTTAGATTTACTGACATACTTGCTTCTATTGGAATTGAGCAGCTTAAAATATTACCAGAACGTATAGAATATCTTAAGGAGATATACCAAGTTTATTTAGAAGGTTTAAAAGGTCTTCCAATCAACTGCATTCCTGTCAAAATTGAGGCTGGAGAAGTTCCAGTATATATTGAATATCTTGCAAATGATAGGGAAGATTTCATTCAAAATCTCTCTAAAGCCGAAATTGATTCGAGACCATTCTATCCTGATTTGGATAAAGCTTCTTATTTTCCACAGGGAAATAGAGATTTTCCAAATTCTAGGAAATATGGTCTTAAGGGAATTTACTTACCTAGTGGCCCATCCCAGAAAATTGATAATATAAAATTTGTTATTGAACAAATTAAAAAGATTTATGGATGAAAGATATATTGTTATTGGAGCTTCACAAGCTACTAGTGAATGTATTAAGGCACTTTTGGATTCTAGAAAAAGTATAGTAGGAGTATTTTCACTTCCTAAGGAAAAATTACCTAACAACTCTATAGATTTAAGTTATTGTCAGAAGGAATATGGTATTCCTTATTTTGAAGTTGAAGACTTAAATGCTACCTCATCTGAAGAAATCATTACTAAGTTAAATCCGGATTATATAATTTCTACTTGGCCAAAAATTATTTCTAAAAAAATTATTTCAATTCCAAAAAAATTGATTGGGACACATCCTACTCCTTTACCTTTCAATAAAGGACGTCATCCTTTGCACTGGATGATTGTTTTAAGTATTCCTAATTCGGTTGTTACTTTTTTTGAAATGAATGAGGGGGTCGATTCTGGAAAAATTTTACTCCAGATTCCATTTCAAATTGGATTAGAACGAATTCATGATCTTGTAATTAGAATGAATAAAGCTATTTATGATGGTGTAGTAAAATTAGCGAAAATATTGGAAACAAATCCTGATTTTCCAGGTTCTTTACAAAATCACAATGAAGGGAATTACTGGAGGACAAGAACGGAGGATGATATTATCTTAGATCCAAGAATGACTGCTTCTATGATAAAAAGAATTGTTCGTTCATTTTCTTCGCCGTACCCTAATGCAAATTTATACTGTAAACAAAACCTATGTATAAAAATTGAACACGCTGAAGAGATCGATGAAACTGAACTTCCTCCGAATTGGCAAAATTTAGAACATGGGCAAATTCTTAATGTAACCAACACTTTTTTAGATTTAAAAGTAGATGGTTCTGTAGTTCGGTTATTTTATATGAATCAGACTGAAGAAGTGTTAAAAGATGTCAAAAGAATACATCCTCCGACTTATTATTTGCGTTAATGAGAGATTTATAAATTTCTAATAAGTGTTTTTATTAATCTTTATACACTCTGTTGATTTATGGATTTTTGAAAGGTTTTTCACGATTGAAATCTGTAGTAGAAGCCATCTCAAAAACCGGCATTTGATAATTACTATTAATTTTTAATTGTACTTGAGGAGAAAATAAAATCCTTTGAAAGAATGAATTTGACCGACGAGCAATGTAATATATTAGAACCTCTCTTTATCGAACCTGCCCCACGTAAAGACGGTAAAGGTCGTCTTCGTTGTGATACTCGTTTAATTTTAAACGGCATTCTTTGGATATTACGAAGAGGGGCTCAATGGAATGATCTACCGGAACGTTATCCGTCCTATCAAACCTGTCATCGTCGTTTTCAAGAATGGAACCGAAATGGAACGATGCGAAATATCCTCCGTAGTTTGGCTCAGGATCTTAAAGAACGCGGAGAAATAGATATAGAAGAATCATTCATAGACGGGGACATTCGTTCCTGCAAAAAAAGGGGGCCAAAAGTTGGCAAAACAAAGCGTGGGAAGGATACAAAAGATCATGGCAATCGGAGACAGCCACGGTCTTCCTATCGCCTTTTGCACGGAAAATGCTTCGCCCCATGAAGTCACGTTGGTGGAACAGACGCTTGAGAATCTTTTTATAGATGAAAATCCGAAACGAATGATCGGTGATAAAGCCTATGATAGCGATCGTTTGGATGAAAACATTTTGAATAATTACGGAATAAAGGTTATTGCTCCGCATAGAAAGGGTAGAAAACAAACAACACACGATCGTCGTGAATTAAGACGTTACAAACGAAGATGGAAAATCGAGCGCCTTTTTGCATGGCTCCAAAACTTCAGAAGACTTGTTGTTCGCTATGAATATTATGATTTTAATTTCGACGGTTTTATCGCTCTTGGATGCGCGATTTTACTCCTAAGGTTTTTTTGAGATGGCTTCTAGTTTTGGGTTTAAGATTTTACGGTAAATTCTAAATAATAAAGTTACATTTAAATTCTTATTGTGTTAAGTGTAAAAAACTCTTCTAAAATAGTTGTTCCTGAAAAAAGTTTAAATAGCGAATAACGCGAATAAAATGCTATATGCAAGGAGAAAAACTTAAAAACAAAATCACCAGAAAGAATGAAAAAGATTTCAAAAACGCAGTGAAAATGAAATCAGAAGAAAGCTCAAAACAACAGAATTAAAGTGAATTATTTCGTAATAGATCAGATCTTCAATCATAGACATCCGTTGTATCAAATATCGAAGAAGATAGACTGGGAAAAATTTGAGAAAGAATTCGAAAAGTATTACGCCGATAAAAGCAGTCGACCTGAATTATGAATCTTGCAGAAAATCCTAATAGGCGACTTAAATCCCTCTTAGAAATCTCTGAACGAATCTTAACACAAAGTAAAAATAGCAAAAATAAAATCTATAGTATTCATGCTCCGGAAGTGAAATGTATTTCTAAAGGTAAATCTCATTGGATTGTTGGAGTTCAAGCCTTGCATGACAACCCGTATGACGGTCATACTTTGAAGACGCCATCAATCAGATGAAAAAGATTGTTGGTCTTCGTCCTAAGGAGGTTTATGTAGACGTCTCAAAATTTCGAAGACTCGGTTTGAATTTAAGTAAGGGTTCCCATAAAAATGTCCTTTTTTAACAGATCTAAACGTTTTTCGAAGGATCTTTATCGTTTGGAATCGGAACGACCGGCAATTCTTCTATTGGAAAACGTTGTATGAGTCTCGCAATCTTGAGAGAGTCTTCTTTATCTGTTCTTTTTAAAGATTGAGAACCTGCTTCTAAGCTTACTACATCATTTGGATTGAGCCAGTTTATCAATTTAGAAATTCCAATTTCTGTTGTTGAAAATTGTTGTCTTTGATGAAGAGAGTTGTTTCCGATTCGTATGACTTCTAAAGTTTTTTTTCCACAGTCGATTCCTACGTATTTGATTTCTTGACTTTCCATTTCTTTCTCCTAAAGTTTTAAGTGGAGTTCTTAACAAGCCCGAGTTGTGATACCCAAACTCCTATTGAGCATCTTCATAAAGAGCGAAGATGCTGAGTTTCCTTAGCGGTCGGCTTTGTTTAAGCCGCCACACTTTGGTTTGCGGTGACCGATTTTGATTCATCTATGGATCGGGGTCTAAGCCCTGCAGAGCGACCCATAGGAAGCCGATGCATTAGTTCAGAGAGCGATCAATCTGCCACCGGCCTTCTTTGACTCCGTCGATTCAAGAATATCACATTCGGAACTGTCTTACGTTCAAGAAACATACTAATCTATTGGCGCTCGACGGGTTACAAAGGAAAAGATCATCATCCGAAAGATGTTCAAGTTTATCCTTCCAATAAAAGCAGAAAGAAAATGACTCGTTGGGAAAGGATGTGGATGAATAGAAGATCTGCCATTGAACCGGTTATTTCTCATCTGAAACACGATCACAATATAATTCGAAATTTTCTCAAAGGTAAAGAAGGAGATCGTATCGATGCGATCTTATCCGCTGCTGGGTTTAATTTCTTTAAGCTCATTCAAGCTTTTTTTGTTATTTCGAAAATCTTATCTCTTCATTGTTTTTATTTTCAATTTGAATCTTGTTTCTTTTCGTCAAAAATCTCAATTTTTCAGGGACGACTGTATAAAACGTAGAAAGAATTTAATTGAAACATTTCGTAATTATCTTGCAAAACATTTGTACATACTCGTTTTCATATAAAAAATGACGGTAAAGCTCTATAATATTTCCTTAAAGTGAAAATATTTGTATGTTTGATATTAAAAGATTTATCCAAGTGTATTTTAAAGTAATAACAAAGAGTAGAATTAAGCGTTTGTTTGAAATATTATTTAATCCTTTTTATGTTATAGCGATTTTAACTATAATTTTAATAAGGATTATACGACCAATTATTACGGTTCGTTTCGGAACTTTGCATTCGGAAATATTTGGCGTGTTTGCAATTGCGCCGGAACTAATGATGGCATATAAAGAAGCGAGAATAAATCAACCAACATTCAAAACGTTTGATATTTGGTATTTGGGTGAATATATTACAAATAAGCAATTGGCTAAAATGTGGAAAAGAGTTTATTCAGTTTGGCCATATTGGATAGTGCGTCCTTTGTTGTTTGCGAATAAATGTATTCCTGGAGGTAGATATCATTTAATCCCGAAAAACAATGGACGCGATTTATATAACTTTATTGATCGCTATTCTGTACATATAAACTTTACTAGAGAGGAAGAGATATTTGGTGAAACTGAGTTGAGAAAAATGGGTTTACCTGAAGGTGCAAAATTTGTTACAATTTTAGCTAGGGATAACCTTTATACAAAGGAAAAAGATTCTAATCATGATTGGTCTTATCACAATTATCGAAATACTAATATCAATGCTTATGAAAAAGCAGTTAAGTTTTTAGTCGACTCGGGATATTATGTATTTCGAATGGGTTCGAAAGTAAAAGATAAATTTTGTTTTGAACATAAAAATGTTTTTGATTATGCAATAAACGGAATGCGAAGTGATTTTATGGATATTTATCTTGGTGCAAGATGTGAGTTCTGTTTAACTATGGGCTCGGGATGGGATTCTATACCTTTTATTTTTAGAAAGCCTATAGTATATGTGAATTTTGTGCCGATTGGATATATATACTCCTATTCTGAGCGTTATATCACTATTTCAAAAAAATATTTTTCAATTAATGAAAATAGAGAATTAACTTTAAAGGAAATCGTGTCAAGGAATGCGCATATTTTTTTTGATTCTTGTCAATATATTAATAATGAAATAAGGTTAATTGAAAATACATCTGAAGAAATTTATGATGCTGTTGTAGAAATGTTTGAGCGTTTAAAAGGAAGTTGGCAGGTTCAGCCTGAAGATGATGAATTACAGAAAAAATTTTGGACAATAATTCCTAAAGATAGCAAAATTCATGGAGAAATAAGAGGTCGATATGGGGCAGTTTATTTACGTAAAAACAAATGGTGGTTGAATTAATTTTTTTTACAATATAGTTATTGAAAAATTCTTATATTTATTTCTATGAATATAGGAGGTATAGTGACAATATTCACCTATCAGTTTTTACTAAAAAAATTAACTAATTTTCAAAAATTGCTTCTTGTCTTAGTATCCCTGGTTCCAGTGGAACTAACTTCTATATTGCTTGAATTTAATTGTTAAGTTATTTTTAAATATTGGCAAGTTCTTAATGTAATCAACGTTTTTTAGATTTAAAAGTAGATGGTTCTGTAGTTCGGTTATTTTATATGAATCAGGCTGAAGAAATGTTAAAAGATGTCAAAAAGAATACATTCTCCGACTTATTATTTGTGTTAATGAGATTTATAAATTTCTAATAAGTGTTTTTTATTAATCTTTATACACTCTGGTGATTTATGGATTTTTGAAAGGTTTCCACGATTGAAATCTGTAGTAGTTTTGGCGCTTAAGATTTTACGGTAAATTCTAA
This sequence comes from Leptospira kirschneri serovar Cynopteri str. 3522 CT, assembly GCF_000243695.2. Taxonomy (NCBI): domain Bacteria; kingdom Pseudomonadati; phylum Spirochaetota; class Leptospiria; order Leptospirales; family Leptospiraceae; genus Leptospira; species Leptospira kirschneri. The sequence continues at coordinate 258,717 of NZ_AHMN02000004.1, forward strand.
ATAATAAAGTTACATTTAAATTCTTATTGTGTTAAGTGCAAAAAATTCTGGGTGGATAAATTCTTTAATGGAAATGATTTAGATAAGTGCTACTTTATTTTGCCAAGTTTTAGTACTTTTAAAATAAAAAAATATTTTTGAATTCGAATTCGAAAATTATATTGTTATATTTCTACTAAAAGCCTATCTCAAAATGATTGGAATCGGCGTTTTAAGCAAAGACAAAATATTTTTGAGATAACTTCTAGTATTCGCAACTATCTTCATTAAAATACTTTGTTAATAAGCTTTGTAAAGAATATTAGAGTTGTTGAAAAATGAATTCTCTATCCGTTTCTGCTGTATTAAAATGGGCGTTTGAAACGGTTTTGTTAATTTGAATTATGGAATTTTTCAACAACTCTATTAGTTTTCTGGAGGGATTTGTAATGGATAATTATGTAGTGAATTATCATCATATTGGAGGAAGAGGAGGGAAGTTTCCAATAAATATTCCTGAATGTTTACGTGATGGTGTACACTTGACAATGTATGATGCAGATAATAGCTGTATAGAAGAAGCAATAAATAGTGATTTTGTAAAAGGGTTTGATAAAGTTGAAGTCTTGCCATTTTGTATTTCAGATATCGATGGAACAGAAGAATTTATAATTACTAAACAACCACATGCATCTTCTCTTCTTAGAGCAAATAAAGAACTTTATAAATTCGTTAGAAATAGTCCGAAGTTTGGGGCAATGCGATTAAAAGAAATTTTAGAACCTAGAAAGAGATTTAAAATTGAATCGATGAAATTGTCTTCTGCCATTAAAAAAATGGATATTCCGTATCCTGAATTTATTTCTCTTGATACTCAAGGTACTGAATATGATATTATAAAATTCTCTAGTAATATTTTCCAAAATGCTATTTTTGTAAATACTGAAATATCATTTATGGAAATGTATAAAAGTCAGAAAAATTTTCCTGAACTACATAATTTGTTGATAAGTTTGGGGTTTGTACTTGTGGATCTAAAAATTTATGATCCACACCATTCTTGTCTAACCCCTATTGACTTTGAGGCTAAAGGCTTTTTGTTGGATGGCGAAGCTTTTTATCTTAAAAAACCCGAAATTTCAAAGTGGTCATTTGTTAGGCTGATCAAATATTGTTTTGCTGCTCTAATTTCAGAGCAGACTCATCTATGCATTCAGATATTTGAACAATTAAATAAGAAATATTCGACAGAGTTTAAAGATCTATCTGAAAGATTTGAATACATAAAATTGATTAAAGAACTTTGTGCTGAATATTTAGGTTCCTATAAGGCATATCTACCTTTATTTCATGAAAGTAATATTTATAAGAGTTACAGTCAACTCGGATCTGTTAAAGATTTAAGCAATAAAAGAAAATCTTTGAAAATAAACGGAAGGGCAATGAATAAGAATCGATATTCAAAAATTCTGACTAAATATGGGTTAAACACTTTTGCAGAAAACATTACGAATCATAAAAAATTAAATATACGTAACCTTGAAAAGATTTATAAGCAATAAATCTACGATGAATTATTCACAATCTTTGTTTTACTTAATATTTCGTATTTGGAATTATTTGTCTAGTCGAAGACATAAACAATTTGGAATACTGCTGGTCTTATTAGTTATTTCATCATTATCTGAAATGGTAAGTATAGGTGCAGTAATTCCATTTTTAGGCGTATTGACGACTCCTGAGAAAGTATTTGATATGCCATATATTCAGCCAATAAAAGAGTATTTGAGAATTTTCAATCCCCAAGAATTAATTCTACCTTTAACCTTAGGTTTTATCATTATTGCAATTTTTACAGGTTTAATTAGACTCCTCGTTTTATGGATGGGTAACCGTTTAAGTTTTGCTTCTGGGGCTGATCTAAGTCTTGATATTTATCGTAAAACATTGTACCAACCTTATCGAATTCATGTAATGCGAAATAGTAGTGAGATCATGGGTGGGATTTTAGAGAAGGCGAGTGGTTTAGTGCCAGCTTTAATTCTTCCGATAATTAATACTTTGGGGGGGATATTGATTATTGGTACGATTTTGATTGCTCTTATTTTATTTAATCCAGCTATTTCAATTTCAGTCTTTATTGGATTTGGAGTGATTTATGGGATCATTGGATATGTAACTAGAAAGAGATTGTCAATCATAGGTAAAATCAAGTCCGAAGAATACACCCGAGTAATTAAAATACTGCAAGAAGGACTTGGTGGGGTTAGAGATATTTTACTTGATGGAAATCAAGCAGTTTATTGCAAAATATTTGAAGAATCAGATCAGAAATTCAGACGTGCTAGTGCAGAAAGTGCATTTATTGGTGGATCACCTCGATTTTTAATAGAGTCTTTTGGAATGATTTTGCTAGCTATTTTTGCATATCTCCTTTCTCGTAGTGATTCTGGATTGGTGACAGTTTTACCTTTATTGGGTGCAATTGCGTTAGGAGCTCAGAGAATTTTACCTATTTTACAGCAAGTGTACCAATCTTGGGTAACTATTAAAGGTAATGAAAAAGCATTTTGGGATGTTTTGGAATTATTAGATCAAAACATCCCTGAATATATAGATCTTAATATTAAACCTCTAAAGTTCAGTGATTGTGTTCGTATCGAAGATCTTGCTTTTCGATACCATCCTGATCAATCTTGGGTAATCAAAGATCTAAGTTTTAATATTTATAATGGGGATCGAATCGGATTTATAGGAGTTACAGGTAGTGGGAAAAGTACTTTACTAGATATCGTTATGGCTCTATTAGAACCTTCTAAAGGGAAACTCGTTGTAGATAACCAAATTATAGATTCTAATACTATGAAGAGGGCATGGCAAGCAAACATTGCGCATGTGCCTCAAAGCATTTATTTGTCAGATTCTACAATAGCTGAAAACATAGCTTTCGGAATCAGTTTAGATCAGATTGATTTTGATAGGGTGCGCATGGCAGCTAAACAAGCGCAGATTGATTCACATATTATGAGTTTAAAAGATGGTTACAATACCTTTGTTGGGGAAAGGGGAATTCGTTTGTCAGGAGGACAAAGGCAAAGGATTGGTATAGCCAGAGCTTTGTATAAAGAGGCTTCAGTGATTATTTTTGATGAGGCTACAAGTGCACTTGATAACGAGACCGAAAAAGCAGTAATAGAGGCAATCGAAGGTTTGGGAAAGCATCTAACTGTTCTATTGGTTGCACATAGAGTAACAACTTTACGAAATTGTAATAAGATAATTGAACTAAAATCTGGAAAAATTTTTAGAACAGGGACTTATAATGAATTGTTTCCAGATTTGGTTGACAAAACATAAAATGATAGAATTAAAATTAATTTTCTTTGATTCTCAAAAATTGTTTTTACGAAAAGCTTTAAAGAATAAGAAAAAGTTACGTTTTAGTAGCTTATTTTTTAAAATAAGAATTTGGATTTAAATACAATTTTAATTACTGGCGCAAGTGGTTTGCTAGGCCATCATCTTTCAAGATTTTTTCTAAAGAATGGAAATAAAGTTATAGCTTTAAGAAAAGCTCATTCTTTGGGAATAGTCGGATTAGATGAAATTGAAATCGATCTTTTAGATTTCGATACGGTTAAGAATTTATTAACTAAGATTCGACCCAATTATATCATTCATTGTGCTGGACTTACGAATGTGGACGATTGCGAGAAAAATGAGTCTCTTGCAAAAAAAATTCATATAGATGTTAGCCATGTAATAGCTCAAACAGCATCACAGATAAATTCAAAGATGGTCCATATTTCAACAGATCATCTTTGGGATGGAACAATGCAGATGGTTACTGAAGATGTCCCAGTCTGTCCTGTGAATATATATGGAAAAACAAAAGCTGAATCAGAGCGTGCAGTGTTAGCTGTAAATTCGGAAGCGTTAATCCTCAGGACGAATTTTTTTGGACCTGGTTTACAATGGAGACAATCGTTATCAGATTGGATTATCAATTCACTTAATAGAAATGAAAAAATTAATGCATTTTATGATGTATTTTTCACTCCAATCTCCATATATCATTTGGCGAGAGTGATTTTATTATTTATACAAAAAAAAACGAAAGGAATTTATCATACAGTAGGGAGTGAAAGAATTTCAAAATATGACTTTGCAATATCAATAGCAAAGTCATTTAATAAATCAACTGAACTTATTCGTCCCATTTCGATTCAAGATATTCAATTAAATGCGCTTAGACCACTAGATATGAGTCTTTCGACTGATAAAGTTGTCGGTTTTTTAAATGTATCAATGCCTACTATTCAAGCAGGGATTGATAGTCTGAGTAAATCTATATGACATTAATTCCTTACGGGAAACAAGAAATTACACAAGCAGATATAGATCTTGTAAATGAAGTTCTACGTTCTGATTTTTTAACTCAAGGACCAATGGTCCCAAGGTTTGAATCGCTAGTCGCCAAAAAATGTAAAGCTAAATTTGCAGTGGCGGTGAATAGCGCCACATCAGCTTTACATATTGCCTGTATCGCATTAAATGTTGGGCCGGGTGATATCGTTTGGACGAGTCCTATTACGTTTGTCGCATCTGCAAATTGTGCATTATATTGTGGTGCATCTGTTGATTTTGTTGATATAGATCCGAAAACTTACAATATAAGCGTAGATCGTTTATCAGAGAAATTGGAACTTGCTGAAAAAATCGGTAAACTACCCAAAGTATTAATTCCTGTTCACCTTGCCGGACAATCTTGCCCAATGGATAAAATCTATATTTTATCAAAAAAATATGGATTTAAAATTATTGAAGATGCTTCCCATGCTATTGGCGGAACATATAAAAATGAGCCCATTGGAAATTGCAAATATAGTGATATAACGGTGTTTAGTTTTCATCCGGTTAAAATTATTACTACCGGAGAAGGTGGAATGGCTTTGACAAATGATACTGAACTTTATTCAAAAATGTACAGGCTAAGGAGTCATGGAATTACGAGAGACTTTTCGGAAATGACCCATTCCCCTGATGGTCCATGGTATTATCAGCAATTAGAATTAGGATACAATTATAGAATGACTGATATACAAGCGGGATTAGGTGTAAGTCAAATGTCACGACTTGATGAATTTATTAGAAAAAGGCATACAATAGCTGAGAAATATAATGCTTTATTAAGCGATAAGCCCGTAGTTACACCTTGGCAAAATCCTGAAAGTTATTCAGGATTTCATCTGTACATTATTCGCTTAAAATTAAAGGAATTTAATCTAAGCCATAAGCAAGTCTTTGAACAGTTTCGTAGTGCTGGAATCCTAGTAAATTTACATTATATCCCGGTTTATAGGCAACCTTATTATGAAAAAATGGGTTATAATAGATCGGATTTTCCGGAATCGGAGCAATATTATTCAGAAGCAATCAGCATACCTATGTATCCAAGTTTGACGGAAGAACAACAACAAGAAGTTGTACATAGACTAATCACTCCAATTGGGCATCAGACATTATTTTAGTGATTAATTCGAGGAAGTTACCCACTTAAAATCATAAATGTGAGTAAGTTTCTAAGTAATGGGAATAATGCATAAATAGAACTATTATGAATGAAAGGGTTATAAGGGGATAGCCTCTGTTCAGCGAAGAAGAAAATAGACTTAGATGGAAAAGGAGCAGATAGTAAAGGAATCGAGAATGAAGAGAACTTGGTTCCTGAATCAGAGTATAAAAAGCTCGAACAGCGAATTAAAAATTTAGAGTACTTTCTTGGAAGAAAGACAGAATAGAACGAGATTCTCAAAGAAGCGATCATCCTTGTTCGTAAAAAAACTGATCTCGCAAAAATCATTGGAAAGAAATCGAAGGCTTCAATGACAAGGAATCGCTTCCGCATTAGGTGTTTCTCGATCAATTTTTTACTATAAAAATTGCCTTCGCCGAACAAAACGTTTGACTAGCGAATTCAAAACATATCTTGCAAACGACTAAAGACATTTGCTATGATAGAACCTTACGGGTATCTAAGAATTACGGCGATCGTTAGATCAACCAAAGTAAGAACGAATCTATTGAATCATGAAGGAACAAAATCTACTTTTACAAAGGAATGTTCCGAGATTGAAACAGACTCATGAAGGGAAAAGTATCACATTAAAAAGTAGAACCTATTTCAAAAATCAACATTCTGATGAGTATTATCTCAGAGCCTCAAAACAAATCACCTGAACCCCAATAAAATGTGGTAGGTTCCCATTATATCGCTTTATAAACGAACGGGTTTCTCAATTAAGTTTTTTACATTTCAATTGTTAGTTCCCATATCTTTGAACAAACTAAAAGATCTCGCTTAGTATTTAAAGCCGCCGCTCTAAAATCACCAAACTATTTTGAGATAACTTCTAATACAAAATGGTATTCTAATATTTTAGGGATACGTTATTGGATGGTAGACTTATTTGGTTGGCTTTTGTCATGGACTGCCATGATAGAGAAATTATAAGTTATATTTCCTCAACCATTGATATTGATGGCCAGATAATTAGAAATACGCTTTTGAAGTAAAGATTTGATGATTCCAAATTTCCTTTGACTCAGTTTTTATCTGACAACGATTCTTAATATATAAATGCTTTTGCCATTATGACTTTTGTTGAAGCTCTGAGATTTGAAGTTTGTCGTACTCCTGCTTATTCTCTAGAGAGTAACGGAATAGGTGAAAAATGCATTCAAAAAAGATTATGTTTATGTGAATCACTTAAATAATGCTGAAGAGATTATGTTGAAAATATACAATTAGATTGATGACTATAATTTATCTCCACCTCATAAAAGATTGCAAATAATGTCCCCGAAAGAATTTATCCAAAAACTTATATTGGTTGTATGATTTTTGGGTAACTTCAGTGAGGATCTCTATAAATAGATCTTTTATTTAGTGAGTCATATTAAACTATTAGTTTCCATACAATAATCTAATTTTAAGATTATTGTCTTTTGATTTTATGAAAACTTTTTTAACTAAAAAACAAAAAGTAGAAAAGTTAAGCTTGGGGACCGCCCAATTTGGTTTTAATTATGGAATCGCAAATAAGAAAGGGAAGATTACTTTTGAAGAAGCAGAAGAAATCCTATCTTTTGCTAGAATTTCAGGAATCAAATATCTAGATACGGCTATCTTGTATGGAGAGAGCGAAAAGGTTCTGGGTGAAATAGGTGTTAACGATTTAAAAATTTGTACTAAGCTTCCTTCAGTTTCAACAAATAAAGCTGGTGATATAGAAAAATGGGTGGACGATTCAATATCAAGATCTATTAAGCTTTTAAAAATTAGTAATCTTGAAAGTTTACTTTTGCATCGTCCGAGAGAATTGTTAGGTGAAAATGGAGAAAGATTATATAAAGCATTAATTCGACTAAAAGAGTCAGGTTTAATACAAAAAATCGGTATTTCGATTTATGATCCTCTTGAGTTGGAGGATTTGATTAAAAATTTTAACTTTGATATAGTCCAAGCTCCTATGAATGTATTTGATCGGCGTTTGATAAATTCAGGATGGTTAGATAAATTAGATAAATGTGGAATTGAAATTCATATCCGTTCTGTTTTTTTGCAAGGGCTTCTTTTAATGAAAAAAGAAGAACTGCCTTATAAATTTAAAAAATGGGAAGATCTCTGGATAAAATGGCATACTTGGTTAAATGAAACCAATCAATCAGCTTTGCAGGTTTGTTTGGGTTATTTGGTTCAGATTCAGCCTATTAGTAAGATAATTGTTGGTGTAGATAATCTTAAACATCTTAAAGAAATTGTAATAGCAATAAAACAGGAAATAATAAAACTTCCAGACGAATTGTTTTCAAATGATGAAAATCTAATAGATCCATCAAAGTGGTAACGGTTTTAATTAAAGGTCTGTCTAAAACTTTAAAAGAAATAGTCTTTTGGACCATTTGGGAAGGAAGTCAATGTAGATGGCATTATTTCTCTTTTGTTAATTTACGGGTTTTAAAAAGACTCCCATTATTCAACCTTTTACATAAATTCTTATATTTTAAAAGATGTTTTAGATTTTACTGATTTAAGTTTAAAAATCTGTTTATAAAATAACTTAAATATTTTATAATAATTTAAAATATCTTTAGTGAAAAAAATCATTCTGTAAAAATTGATTTTTCAGGGAAAAAAATAAAATCCAATGTAAAAACTGGCACTTTAAGTTTTTTCGTGCGTATCAAACTAAATTCGCGTTAAAATAAGTTTTAAATATTTTAAGGATCCAATGAGTCTACAAATTATCGCAGAAGTTGCACAAGGGTTCGAAGGCAAAATCGATCAATCTCGTTTATTAATTAAAGCAGCGGCGACGGCCGGCGCAGATGCAGTAAAATTTCAATTGGTCTTTGCAGATGAATTAGCAACTCCTGATTATAAATATTATGATTTATTTCATTCTTTAGAAATGAGTGAAGAAACATGGCTTGGACTTTCAAATTATGCAAAAAATTTGGGAATTGAACTTTTTTTAGATATATTCGGTGAGAGGAGTCTTAGGTTATGCGAAAAAATGAATGTATCAACTATAAAGTTGCATGGCACAGATATTACCAACATAGGTTTGCTTGAACTTGTCTCGAAATCTACGGTTCCTAATATTCTACTAGGAGCTGGAGGAGCTTATCTGTCGGAAATTAGAAAAGCTTTATCTATACTATTTCAAAAAAGAGTGGTAGTGCTCCTAGGTTATCAAGGTTATCCTACACCAGATAGTTGTAACCAAATTGACAGAATAAGAATATTGAAAGATGTATTTTCGTTCGCAAATGTGTCAATTGGATTTGCAGATCATGCTGATCCATTTTCCGGACAAAAAAATACTATTCCAGCGGCTGCATTAGGGGCAGGAGCTATTGTAATCGAAAAGCATCTGACTTTGGGGAAAACGATGAAATTAGAAGATCATGAATCTGCTTTAAATCCAGATGAATTTCTTTATTTTGTAAAAACAATCAGAGCTTGTTCGGAAGCGATGGGAAAAGCACTTGAAGTAGATGATTTCGGGATGAGTGAATCTGAAAAAGAATATAGAAAGATGATAAGAAGGCATGTAGTTAGTAAAGTAGATTTAAAAAAAGGTGAAAAAATTGATTCCGATAAATTAGTGCTAAAAAGAAGTAAGATTGAAAACTATATTGATGATCTTGAATTCGTGTATCAAAAGATTGCGAAAAGAGATATCCGAGCAAATACTCCTATTACTAAAGAAGATATAACTTAAAGAGAATATGGAAAGAAAACTTGTTGCTGCTATTGCATGTCGAAATCAAGGTTCTCGTTTATACGCAAAACCAATTCAAAATTTAAATGTCCAAAATGGTATTCGAATTATAGATAATATTATCTCTTGCTTACGTACTTTGAAAAGCATAGACGAAATTGTATTAGGTATTTCTGAAGGTTTAGAAAATGAAATTTTCAAACGGATTGCAAATGAAAAGAATATTCGATTTATTACTGGTGATGAGAATGATGTCCTATCACGCCTGATTCAGGCAGGTGAGATCGTTGGTGCGACTGACATTTTTCGTATTACGAGCGAATCTCCCTTCCTCTTTTTTGAAAAAGTAGAAGAAGCTTGGGAAATACATAAATTGGAAAATTCGGATGCTACTTTTATGGACGGTATTATTGATGGATGTGGATTTGAAATTATTTCTTTACAAGCTTTAAGAGTTTCTCATGAAAAAGGAGAATCAAAGCATAGATCTGAACTTTGTACACTTTATATTAGAGAAAATCATTCTAAATTTAAAATTACCAAATTAAACCCACCTAAAGAATTAGTTAGAACTGATCTTAGATTAACCGTAGATAATCCAGAGGATTTATCACTCTGCAGAACTATTTATAGTCATTTTCAAGAATTAGTCCCACGAATACCTATCTCAGAAATTGTTAAATTTTTAGATACAAATCCGAAATTAAAAGAACTTGTATATCAGTTTACTGAAATTGGTTATTCTACTATGTATTTGTAGAAGTTGTCGAAATATAGAAGAGAGTATTTCATAAAAAATTCTGTAATGAATAAGATAACTACATTCAAAAAATCTCGTGAATTTTCTACAGAAATTCATAAATTAATTCCAGGTGGAAGTCATACCTATTCAAAGGGTGATGATCAATTTCCATTGAATGCTCCTAGCGTAATTGTTCGTGGTAAAGGAGCTCATGTATGGGATTTAGATGATAATGAATACATTGATTGTAGTATGGGATTAACATCGGTTTCAATAGGACATGGGTTTGAACCAGTGGCTCAAGCTGTAGCAGACGCAGCTTTTTTGGGAACGAATTTTCAGCGCCCTGCATTAATTGAACTAGAGGCAGCCAAATTATTTTTAGAAACAGTTCAATCAGGGGATATGGTGAAATTTGCTAAAAATGGTTCAACAGTTACAACAGCAGCTGTTAAATTATCTCGGGCGTTTACTGGCAAGAACCGAGTTGCGATTGCTAAAGAACATAACTTTTTTAGTTATGATGATTGGTTTATAGTAACAACTCCTTGCGATAAAGGTATTCCTTCTAAAGTTGCTGAAATGACTGCTTTATTTAGTTATAATAGTTTTGAATCTGTTGAGGCCTTATTCGCTGATAAGAATCATGATATTGCGTGCTTGATTATGGAGCCGATGAAATTTGATTTACCGGAGAATAATTTTCTACATAAAGTTGCAGCTTTATGCAAGGAAAAAGGTGTAATTTTTATTTTGGATGAAATGATCTCAGGATTTAAATGGGGTCTAACAGGTGCTCACAATTATTTCGGGGTAAAGGCAGATTTAGTTACATGGGGTAAAGGAATTGCAAATGGATTTTCTGCATGTGCACTAACAGGACGTGCAGAGATTATGGAATTAGGTGGAATAAAAAAGGAAGGCGAAGATAAGCTTTTTCTAATATCTACTACTCATGGCGCCGAAACAACTGGTCTTGCTGCTATGATTGCTACAATAAAGGCATTCAAAGAAAATAATATGATTGAAAATAATTGGAAAAGAGGAGAAGTCCTTAGGAAAAGTTTAGAATTAATTATTAAGAATCATCAGTTGGAACTTTATCTTGAACTTATGGGACTTCCTTGTCTATTTATTTTAGGATGTAAAAATTCATCTGGTTTTCCAGATAATCATTTTCGCACTTTATTTTTACAAGAGATGATTGCAAGAGGAGTTTTATTCCAAGGAATGTTTTATCCTACATGGTCACATCAACAAGCAGAAATTGATCATATTATTCAGGCTTTTGATGAATCTTGTAGCATTTACTTACAAGCTATAAAATCAGGATCTACGGATAATTTTTTAATCGGTCCTCCTATAAAACCAGTATTTCGAAAGAAAATTTAAAAATGAAAATTGCTTTAGTATCTTTAAATATCAAATGGGAAGATAAAGCATATAACTTAGAGCATTGTAAGAATTTAATATGCGAAGTTGTTAGATATGGTGTTGACTTAGTTATATTTCCTGAAATGACTCTAACAGGGTTTTCGATGAATACAGAAGTGATTGCGGAAGATCCTGGCGATTCTCCTTCTATTGATACATTCCAGAAACTTGCGAAAGAGAATTGTGTAGCAATCGTATTTGGTCTGGTTTTAAAAAAAGAAAATAAGGCGCTTAATACATTAGTTTTTATATCTAAAGATGGAATAGAAAGAATACGTTATGATAAAGTTCATCCTTTCTCTTTTGCAACAGAAAATAAGTATTTTGAGGGTGGAAGAAATTTATCAAAATTAACATTGTCAAATTTGACTTTTGGTTTTACTATCTGTTACGATCTGCGTTTTCCAGAGCTTTATTCTGCTCTTGCAAAAGATTGTGATGTTTTAGTGAACATTGCCAATTGGCCAGAATATAGAAAATCTCATTGGAGAATTTTATCGCAAGCGAGAGCTATTGAAAACCAGACTTATTTCATTGGTGTAAATCGTACTGGTATAGATGGCAATGATATAGAGTATGAAAAAAGTTCAATTGTAGTTGATGCAAATGGAGAGTTTATTTTTCCAGAAATTACCTCAAGTGAGATTGATATTTTCGAAATTAAAAAGGAACTATTGCTCAGTTTTAGGAATAAGTTTTTGACAAGACAAGATCGTATTCCTGAATTTTATAAAACAATTATTTAATTAATTACTTGTGTCTCAAAACCTTGGAATATATTATTTTGAATTTTAATAAAAATTGGTAATTTTCATATTATGATTTGTTTACAGATTTTTAGGAAAATTTTTGTTATAAACTATTTCAAAGAAATGATTTGGAATATTTCAAAATAATATTTGAAAGATATAATATACTATTTTTGTAATGATCTTGTGTAAGTTTTTGTAAATTCTTTTGCACTCGATAAGATCTTGAGATAGATTCTAAAACTTTTAAACTACGAATTTAAATCCTAATTTTGAAAGATAAAGTTTTTATTTTTACAGAATGTCTAACCTTTACAGGTCTTGGTCACTTAAGTCGATGTATTGCACTTGCAGAAATTCTTCAAGAATCTAAACGTAACGTGGAAATCGTTCTACATACGGATGGAACCGGGCTGGGAGGGCAAATAAATGTTCCAATTCGAGTTTTAGATTGGAAGAATCTGGAAATGCTTTTCTATTTTTTAAATCAAGAAAATCCTCAAATTGTTTTTGTAGATTCTTATCTGGCAGATATTCAGATTTATGAGACAATTAACAAAAAAACCCAGAAACTAATTTGTATAGACGATACGAATCGAATACCTTATCCAGAAAAATCTATAATTCTTAACCCAGGTCTTGGGGGACAATGCATAAATTATGATGGGACTAAAAATACGGTTCTAACCGGAATTGAATATGTCCTACTTAGAAAGCCTTACCGTGAAAACTTTATATTTCCTAATGTTCGTGAAAAAGTAGAGTCAATCTTGGTCACTCTCGGAGGGAGTGACCAGTTAAATCTAGTCCCGAAAATTTTAGAAGTTTTGATTAAAATAAAACCTGAATGGAAAAAAGAAATAGTTGTAGGTTCTTCTTTTCAGAATATTAAAGAAATCAAAAGTATAACGGATAGAAATACAAAGTTGCATTTGCGAGTGAGTGCAAGTGAAATGCGTGATTTGATGCTTTCTGTAGATTTAGCAGTAACAGCTGGAGGTCAAACCACTTATGAGTTGGCAAAGTGTGCAGTTCCTATGATAATAATTGAAACAGCTGAAAATCAAAAATTAAATGTTCAAACATGGTATAAATATTGCGGAATTCCAATTATTCTTTTTGAAAAGATAACTTCAAAAGGAGCGCTTGCATATCTATCGGAGTTAATTGAGAAAAATCAAGATAGAAAGATTCGAGAAGATTTAAATAAGAAATTAAAATCATTTTTCAAAAACTCATTGTTAAATGGAATCTTCAATAATGTCTGACAAAGAATTTACACTTAGAAAAGTGAAAATTGAAGATTTGGAAATTCTTTTTGATTGGGCAAATGATCCACTTGTAAGAACAAATTCGTTTTCAACTAAGTCGATAACGATTAATGAACATAAGACTTGGTTTCAGGAAAAACTTTTAACTTGTCCATTCTGGTATATTTTTGAATTCAATTCTCAACCTCTTGGAGTAATTAGATTTGATGAGGTCAATTCGAGCGAAATCCTTTTACTCAATTACTCACTAAAGTCTGAAGTTCGTGGAAAAGGTTTCGGAAGGAAAATTATCGAAATGGGTATGTATGAAATTAAAAAGTCCATTCAAAAACCTACTAAAGTGCTTGGTGTCGTTAAGAACGAAAATGTTGCATCAAGAAAAACGTTTTTAGCCTTGGGTTTTCAAGAAGCTATCAATGATCAAATTTCATATTCGTATGAAATTATTTTAAAATAAGTAATTATGAACGAAATAATCATCGGAAATCAAAAAATTGGAAATAATTTTAAACCCTACATCATTGCAGAAATGTCGGGAAACCACAATCAATCCTTAGAGAGAGCGTTGGAAATAGTAGATGCCGCTGCAGATGCAGGCGCACATGCAATTAAATTGCAAACTTATACGGCGGATACAATTACAATTGATAAAAAAGAAGGTGAGTTTTTTATATCAGATCCAAAAAGTTTGTGGAAAGGGGAATCTTTATACGATCTTTATAAAAAAGCATATACACCATGGGAATGGCATGAATCAATTTTTAAACGTGCCAAAGAAAAGGGAATTCTATGCTTTAGTTCTCCCTTTGATTTTACTGCAGTTGATTTTTTGGAATCTTTAAATGCCCCTGCTTATAAAATTGCTTCTTTTGAAAATATAGATCTTCCTTTGATCCGAAAAGTGGCTAATACTGGTAAGCCCATTATAATTTCCACTGGTATGGCAAACATTCAAGAAATTGCTGAAGCTGTGGATACGGTTCTAGCGACTGGAAATAATCAGTTGATTTTACTTAAATGTACTAGTACTTACCCGGCTACTCCTGATAACACTAATATCTTGACAATTCCTCATATGAGAGAACTTTTTCAGTGTGAGATTGGTTTATCGGATCATACTTTAGGAATTGGGGTTGCAGTTGCCAGTGTTGCGTTAGGCGCGACTGTGATTGAAAAGCATTTTACTCTAAATAGAGAAGAAGGTGGAGTTGATTCCGTATTTTCAATGGAACCAGATGAATTGAAATCACTTGTTGTTGAAACTGAGCGAGCATGGCAGTCTTTGGGCAAAGTTACTTATGGTCCTACAGAAAAAGAAAAAGCATCAATGATATTTAGAAGATCATTGTATGTTGTAGAAGATATGAATGTGGGCGATAAGATTACGGAACGAAATGTGAAAAGTATCCGACCAGGATACGGATTGCCACCGAAGTATTTGGATATAGTGGTTGGGAAGCGAGTATCTCAGAATGTCTTCAGAGGGACTCCAGTAAGTTGGAACTTGATAGAGTAACTTTTCTCAAATTAATAAAAATTCTGTTCTTCTTTATAGGCATTTATATAAAAACGGATAGCAGAAATTTATTAGACCAGAATCTGAATTAAGAGTCGAAAGTTAGTAAAGTAATTATGATTATTTTTTACCGAGTTAGTTTTGTAAATTTATTTTTAGTTTTACCTTTATCTTTCTTCTTTAAAATACAAATTGTGCGATTCTCAAATAAATGGATTAAGATGTACTGTCCATTTATAAAATTACTAGATTGGGGAGAGTATTATGACGAAGATTCAATTGAAACATTAAGAAATGAAGCAGCTGACTTTTACATGAATCATTTTCAAAAAAGATCTACAAAAGTCTTAAACTTGCTTTCGACAGATTTTCGTCCGAAGATGGACCAAGTTAATTGTCTATATTTTGAAGTACAATTTGTTTTATTTCATTTATCAAAAAAATTGCAAGATATTTGGTTTGTTGAAAATGTACATTCTAAGATTCTATTTAATTCTTTTCCTGAGGCACAAGAATTTATCATTAAACGAAGTTTTAGAATTTTAAATATTCTTAATATTTCTCTTGAATCAATTGAGTTGTACATAGTTAACTTGCTTAAAGTTTGTTCGATTTTAATGAATTTAATGATTCGATTTTTTCATGTACCACTTAAACATCAATTTAAGATCATTAATGATTCGATTAATCCAAATGAGCTAAATTTTGATTCGAATGATCGGAGTTTTCTATGGCTCATAAAACTTTACCCAAATTTAAAAGAAAGCATGTTGTTTATTTTACCTCATTTGACCGAACAACAACGAGTTTTTGTTAAACAATTTGGAATAAATTATATCAATCATAATTCTGATCTTTCCATTTTCCTCTCTAGATTTGATCGATTTCTATTGATTTGGAAATATGTGTTGAAATTTTTGTTGGACCTTAGTTTAATCTTTCGAAATTTGGAATTTGTTTTTATCAATTCAATTACCTCAGACCTGATTATTTGGGATCGCTTTATTCAGAAGCAAAATATCATATCGTATTTGACATCTATAAGTTCTATAGGTTCTGAGAAACCGTTAGTAGTTCTATTGAATAGTAAGAATGTTAAAACGATTATTTACGCTTATAGTGCGAACTCCTTTAATTACACTAAAAAGATGATCCATAAAGATTCATATGCTTATTTTTGTGAAATCATTTGTTCAGAATTTGTAGTTTGGCATGAAGAATTTAAACAATTTCTTTTATACCATAAATATAAGGGACAAGTGTATATATCAGGTCCCTTAATGCCGGGTTTAGAGCCGGAGGACAGTAATAAAAACCTACGAGAGAAGCATCTTCCTAAAAATATCCAGCGAAAATTTATAATTACAATATTTGATATTCCTCCTCTTAATTTAAAATCGAATACTCTCCTTTCATTTCCTTGGCCTGATTATAATACTGAGGAAAATTTATTCATTTTCTTAAGTGATTGTATACGATTACTTGAATTTTATGAAGAACTTGTTATGCTCTATAAACCAAAGCGAAATTTAAATATAAATAAATTTCAAGCAACTGAAAGAATAACGAAACTTTTGGAGTTTACTTTGAAATCAGGTCGTTTAATAACTTTTGATGATAAGATAAATCCTTGGTTTCCCATAGAGATTTGTGATTTGGCAATAGGTATGCCTTTCACTTCGCCGGTATTGATTGCTATGAATAAAGGAAAACATTTTATTTTTCATGATGCGGCCAATAAAGCTGTTTATCACCGTTATTTAAAATTGAATGACCATATAACTCATTCATTCGATCAACTAAAGGGAAAAATTTCAAAAATATTATTAAAGAAAGATAAAAATATATTTGATAGAAATAATGGTTTTTACGAATCAAAGCGTTCTAATCACACAGCTAAATTAGTGGAGATTTTAACAACCTCAACGAGGAGGAGCAATTAATGGCAGATAAGAGTGAATTCGTCGGAGATGGTATTTTAGCGAAGAATGCTTCTTGGACTTTTGGAGAAGGGGTCGCTAGAAACTTTTCATCCCATGTAAGACGTTCTGTACCATTCTATATGGAGGGGCACGATTTAATTTGCGGGATAAGTGATTTTTTTGTAAAGAACGATTCTGTTTGTTATGAATTGGGTACTTCTGTTGGAGAGCTAATTGCAAAACTTTCTTCTCATCATAGTAATAAAAAGAGTGTAGAATGGGTGGGAGTCGATATTGAGGAAGAAATGATTCAGAAAGCCAAGGAAAATAACTCTCATTTGAGCAATGTAAGTTTTGTTACTGATAATATTAAGACTTACCCATATAAAAAAGCAGATTTATTCATTTCTTATTATACGTTGCAATTTGTTCACCCTAAAGAACGTCAGGAAATTTTTGATACAATTTATAAATCCTTAAATTGGGGGGGGGCTTTATTGCTTTTTGAAAAAGTTAGGGCTTCGGATGCTCGTTTTCAAGATATGATGACCTCTCTTTACAACGATTATAAATTGGAGCAAGGCTTTTCAACAGATGAAGTTATTAGTAAAGCCAGAAGTTTAAAAGGGGTTTTAGAACCTTTCTCTACACAAGGAAATATAGACTTGATGAAAAGGGCAGGATTTGTAGATATTATGACTGTAATGAAATATATATGTTTTGAAGGTTTTTTAGCAATAAAATGACAATTCTTTTTAAAAGCAACATCAGTTATATGGATAAAAAAATTCAAGATTTAGCAAGGGATTTTATTGATAATTCAGATTATTTTTCACAGGAAACTATAGCTGATTTGGATATTAAACATAAAGATATCGTATCTTCCCATTACCAAAATTTCAATTTAAGTGCAAATTTTAATGAAAAAAATTTTAGAAACTGGAATAAACAAAGTGATTTGCCTGTTCCAATTCAATTATCTTTACGTAATTTATTATCGAAAAAAATTTTTTTCAATTTAGCTCGGTATATTTACGAAAATACAATTGATTTATATCAAACTAAGTTTCGAAAACAAGGTTTGATTGATGATTTACAAATAATAAAATCAATTGGAGCAGAGGGGATTCTCAAAGAAAACCCAGTTGATAAAACTCCTGGTGGCACGATTGCTTATTTAAAAGAAGGTTTCAGTTTTAATAGTCGTTGGCTTAGATATGTTTATTTGACTAAGAGAATTCTTAGTTTATTTGAAACAAATTCAAATTTTACTTGGTTAGATATTGGTTGTTATTATGGCGGTTTACAGGGTTTAGTAAAAAAATATAGACCGAATACAAAAATATTCTTAGTTGATTTTAATCATCAACTTTGTAGAAGTTATATTTATTTGAAATTATTATATTCGAATGCAAAACATATTCTTCCTAACCAAATAAGTTCTAATTTTAATCTTGATTTAGTACATGATGGATCCATAGTATATATACCAATTGAAAAATATTCTTTGATTAAAGATAAAAAATTTAATCTATCTACCAATTTTTTTTCTTTTGGAGAGATGAACACAGAAACTTTTTTGAATTATTTTAATTCGATTCCTTTTCAAAAGTCAGATTTAGTATTTTTAGTGAATCGTTTTGTTAGCGGTCCTTTTTTCAATCCTACCTATCCTAATAAGACTAATTTTTTTCATTATATAAACGAGGATCGAGAAATTAAGTATTTCGATATCTTTCCAATTCATTTTTCTCACATTAATGAAGGTAAATTATTTGAAACATTGGGACTTCGGCCAATTAGTTCACAATACTTTGAGATATTAACAAAACTTAGATAGCAAAGCTGTAGCTGTTTTCATTTTGATTCTAAAAAAATCTATTAAATAAAAAAAATCTAAAACTTATATGAAACCAAAAATCATCGAAATCGGATACGGAAAGGTATCCAAAGTAAAAATCGGCGAAACTTTACCACTTGTTTTTATTGGTGGTCCTTGTGCGATTGAATCCAAAGAACATACGTTTATGATGGCTAAAAGGATTCAAGAAATCTGCGATCGAGTTAAAATTCCTTGGATCTTAAAAGCTTGTTACGACAAAGATTGTCGTTCTGCTCCAGATAGTTTTCATGGTCTGGGATTAGATGATGGTTTGAAGATTCTTTCTGACGTTCGAGACGAATTCGGAATTCCTGTAACTTCGGATTTTTCCGATGCTTCTTGGGGCGCTGCTACTGGAGAAGTTTGTGATTTAGTCCAAGTTCCAGCTTATCTTTGTCGTCAAACATCGATTTTGCGAGCTGCGGCTCTCACAAAACGACCAGTTCATCTTAAGAAAGGACAATTTATGAGTCCTTGGAATATGAAGAATTCGGTCCGGAAAATTGAAGCAAATGGAAATCATCAAATTTTACTTACAGATCGTGGAACTTTTTTTGGATACAATATGTTGGTAAACGATTTTAAATGTTTTCCGATTATGGCTGAAACTGGTTATCCGGTATGTTTTGACGCTACACATTCCATTCAATTACCTACTTCGATGGGTAATATATCTGGAGGTCAAAGAGAATACATTCCCCATTTAGTGAGAGGAGCTGCTGCGGTTGGAATTAATGCTTTGTTTATGGAAGTTCATAACGATCCTCCAAATGCAAAATCGGACGCTAACACAGTGTTAGACATTCAATATCTTGAAAGAATTCTTTCTCAAGCAAAGTATATGCACGAGCAAAGATTGGAACTTTTAGAAAAATGGGGAGAAGATAATGTCCACAGAAATTAATCGTAACAAATTAGTTCGAGAAGTGATGTTGAGGCCAGATTCCTTTCCAGTATTAAAGGAAACAACGATTCTAAAAGAAGCACTGGAAACAATGGGTAAATTCAATTTAGGAATTGCTTGTATTGTGGATGATGATTCTAAATTACTTGGTCTTGTGACAGATGGAGATATTCGAAGAAAATTATTGAAAGTTCAGAAACCGTTTTCAGCTCTTTTTGTGGATGATGCTTTAGAACATTCTATAAAATCACCAATATGTATTAGCCCTGACGCTAAACTAATTGATGGTGTAAATTTAATGGGTGCAAAACATGTATGGGATTTGCCAGTTGTGGATTCAAATCATAGATTGATCGGATTATTACATTTACATCCTGCTATTAGCTCTATTTTAGGGGAATAAAGTGATATTTTTAGAAAATGAATCTAAAAAAATACTCATAAATAATCTGAAAAATGATGAAAATGTAACTTCTTCTCATTGGAAAAAATATCATAGAGATTTCAAAGTTAATTCTGATGGATCGATTCAAGGAGTAATTGGATTTGGTGGTTTTGAAAAAAAACTTTGATTCGATCTTTTCTTCATAAAAATTTTCAGAAACGTTTCAGAAAATTAGCCATTGAATATAATAATGAATTTAGAATTCTCGATTCAGTAATGAATAAAATCACTGATTTACAGAATAGAGCTTACGATTTAGATGCATTAAGGCAGACGTTAACATTATGCTTTTTAAAAAACAAATTGAAGAATTATGAAAACTTTAATATAACAATAGTGATTGGGGATGGATTTGCATGTATGTCATCACTTTTACTTGCAAGTAAATTTGTAAAAAAAGTTATCTTAATAAATCTATCAAAAACTTTATTAGTTGATATTGAATATTTTTCGAAAATTTCAAATTATTATGGTTTTAAATACTGTTTGGTGAATGAAGAAAAGGATTTAATTGATGCATTGAATAGCGAATTTAATTTGATTACGATTCAAGCTTCAAACCAAAGTTTTTTAAAACTCATTCCTACTGACTTGATTATTAATATTGCATCTATGCAGGAGATGAATAATGAAGTAATTCATCAATATTTTGAAGATATGAGAGAAATTTCCAAAAAGAAAGATGTATATTTTTATTGTTGTAACAGAGAGGAAAAGAAATTACCAGATGGAACCGTAGTATCGTTTAAAAAATATCCTTGGAAGGAGTATGATGAAGTTCTAATAGATGATTTATGCCCTTGGCATCAAGAATATTATGCCTTTAAGCCTCCCTTTTATAGAAGATATGATGGCCGGTCAGGCATAGATTAGTAAAATTAAATATATGAATCATAGAAAAGAAATTAAAAACAAATTTAAAAATAGAAAAAGGCTTTTTGGTGGATGGATATCTTATGCTCATCCTTCTATTACAGAGACGTTTGCAAAAGCAGGATTTGATTTTATCGCAATTGATATGGAGCACGCTACAATTTCTCTCGAACAGGCTCAGAGAATTATCGCTGCGAGTCAATCAGAAGGTAGTTTATGTTTGCCTCGTCCTGTTTCTCATTCCAATGATTGGACAAAACCTCTATTGGATTCGGGAGCAGATGGAATGTTGTATCCAATGGTGAATACTAAAGAAGAAGTTCGAAACTTAATCGATTTAAATAAATATCCGTCTATGGGCAAAAGAAGTTTTGGAGTGAATCGAGCCCAAGGTTATGGATTTATTTTTGATGAATATGTTCGAGAATGGAATTCTTCGTCGATTTTAATTCTCCAAATTGAATCGATCCAAGCTGTGGAAAACATAGAATCTTTATTATCTTTTGATGAAGTAGATGGAGTGATGATTGGGCCCTATGATATGTCTGGTTCTTTGGGAGTTCCAGGGCAGACAACACATCCTTCCGTTTTAGAAGCTTCTAAAAAAGTCATTCTTGCCTGCGAAAAATTTGGAAAAAGTTGCGGCTCGCAAATTGCTGACGTTACACAAGATGGATTAAAAAAACATTTTGATCAAGGTTATACTTATTCCATTTTAGGATCGGATTTATTTGTACTTTGGAAATGGGCGGAATCTATGAAAACGATGATGGATTCTTTTAAGAAATTGGGTGTGTAATGGAAAGATTAGAGAGTAATTATATAACAAAATTTTTTAACTTAGAGAATAAAGTCGCTGCAGTAATCGGTGGCGGTGGATATCTTTGTAGTGAAATGGCGAAGGGGTTTGCCAGAGCGGGTTGTAAAGTTGCAGTAATTGATTTGCGAAAAGAAAAAGCGGGTCGAGTGGCGGATGAAATTAAATTAGAAGGATATTCTCGACCTTTATCTCTTGCATTAGACGTTTCTAAAAAAGAAGAACATAAAGCTTGTTTGAAAGAGATTTTATCGGAGTTCGGTGATATAGACATCTTGATTAATGGCGCGGGTATTAATGGAACCAGTCCTTTTTTTGAAATATCTTTAGAGGAATGGAATTCGGTTTTGGATTCTCAAATAACTGGAACCTTTTTAGGGTGTCAGGTGTTCGGGGAGTATATGGTTGGTAAAGGTAAAGGTTCGATCATTAATATTTCTTCCGCTTCGGCAGGGCCGCCATTATCAAAAGTATTTACTTATTCTGTAGCCAAGGCGGGAATTAAAAATTTGACTCAAAATTTAGGAAGAGAATGGGGAATGAAAGGTGTAAGAGTCAATGCAATTCGACCAGGATTTTTTCCTACTGAGTGGAATCGAAAAAACGTTATTACTCCTGAGAGAGAAAAATCCATTTTGACTCATACGGCAATGGGAAGATTTGGTGAACCGAACGAACTATTAGGTGCTATCCTTTGGCTTGCTTCAGATGCTTCTAGATTTGTTACTGGTGCAGAAATTGCTGTGGATGGTGGCTTTTCTTGTATGACGATATAATTTTAAAGAGATGTTATTTTAATGTATAAATTATAAACATGTTGTTTGGGTTTAAAGTAGTAGTTAGAATAATATCCTATCGGTTTTAATTTTTATCAAAGTTAAAAAATTATTCAAATAAAAATAATTTTTATAGAAGTAACTTTGTTAAGCGTTGATTCTATAATTTTAAAAAAATATAAAACAGTTTCAAAGCAAATAAAATCAGATATTTCGCTTCAGAGAAAACTTTAAATCATATCAAGTATTTTCTATACTAAAAAGTAAAAATAAGCTGGAGTATTCTACTCTAAAATTATCAATCAAATGTCATTGTCAATATCGCAGTATATTTTCTAAAAGTTTGATTACTGATCTCTATAAAATTGTATATCTTAAATTTTTATCACAAAATACTGTCTCAATCCAAAATATTAGGTACTTTATTATATAACCCTGAGCGATACAGTAATTAAAGAGTATTTATGTTTTATGAAATTAATTGTTGAAGAGTTATTATCTTATCTTAATGGAATTATTAGTTGGATTCCTGGTAGATTAGGGAGTAAGCTTCGATATTTTTATTTTTCCAAAAGACTTAAAAAAATCGGAGATAATGTTCATTTTCATCATGGTGTTGAAATCGATTGTTTTGAAAATATTTCTATAGGTGAAAATTTGTGGGGTAGGTGCATTTGCATTTTTTTCGGCTTTTGGCGGTGAAATAAGAATCGGAAATGAAGTGTTTTTGAATCGAAATGTTCATATTAATGCGTCGATTGGTGGAATCATTGATATCGGTGATAGATGTTTAATTGGACCGAATGTGGTTTTTCGAACTGCGAATCATAATTTCGATTCAATTGAATTGCCGATTCAAAAACAAGGACATAAAATAGACAATATTATTTTAGAAACAGATGTCTGGGTTGCTTCTAATGTGGTTTTAGTGGGAGGAATTCGTATTGGTAAGGGTTCGGTTATAGCCGCAGGTTCTGTAGTGACCAAAGATATCCCATCATACTCAGTTGTTGGAGGGGTGCCTGCAAAGATCATCAAGAAAAGAAATGAAAAATAATTTTATAACATTATGTAATACATTATTGATTATGAATATTCTAAAAGCAACATATAGGTTTAGTAACAAGAAATTGATGCAAAGGTTCGTAAACTAACTGAACTGATATGTTGTATTTTATTGAGTTTTGTGAAATTTACCGATTGTTTTTGGGCAATTTATTTTAAAGAAACTTACTATAAAAAGCTAAAAATAGTGATCCTAAAATTAAATTTAAGAATAAAATCGATGTTGGCAGTAATATGATTAAATTAAAAATTTAATTTGTATAGATTCTTTGATTACTTTTTAATAATTTCTAAACAAGATGCAAGTTTGATATAAAAGAATTTCTTAAAATTAGGAATTTTAACATTGAATTTTGTTTTATATAGTACCTTCACATTTGTTTTTTCAAAATAATTAGATCCTAAGATATAAATAAAATGTCAGATTCCTGTCCAGTATGCAGTTCTATCTCTATAACTTTTGTTCGATCTTACAGAGGAGATTCTGAGTTATTTCGAAATTTAGAATTAAAAAAATGTAATAATTGTACCTTTGTTTTTGCAGATCCACTTCCCAAAGATGAGGAATTAGACAAATATAATTCTTCTTATTTTGTGAATGCACATGGAGGATTATCAACTCATCCGATGGCTACAGCTTATCAGGCTGCGATTAACAAGATCCGAGCCAATTATGTTATTGAAACGATTCAAAAGAGGCAAGATCTAAATCTTAAAATTTTAGAAATTGGACCAGGAGCTGGCGATTTCCTCAAATTCTGGTTACAACGATTTCCAAACTCTGAATATTCCATATTAGAATCTGATTTAATAAATAGAGAAAGATTCAAAGGTTTAGTAAGTTTTCAATATTCTTCTTTTAAGGAAATACCACCGAATTATTTCGATCTTATCGTTGTTTCTCATGTATTAGAACATACAAATGATCCAAAACGTTTTTTAAAGGAACTATCAAGTAGTTTAAAAAACGTAGGATTCATTTTTATAGAAGTACCTTGTCAGGATTATTTATTTAAAGATAAAGAGGAGCCACATCTTCTTTTTTTTAATAAGGAATCAATGAATCAGCTTTTTAATAGAATCGATATGCGCGTGATTAGCTTAGGATATTTTGGACCTAGTATAGTGCAGTCTTTTTCAAAAAAAATATTAAATCGAATATATTTGAGAATTGTCGGTTTATTCCTAAAACTTAGGGTAATACTTCCTATTTCTGTTTTTTTCCCAAAAATGCGAAGTTATTTATCAAGTCTTGAAATTCTGATGATTCTTCCATCAGAAGCTATTCGTGAAAAATCAAATCCGTCTTGGTGGCTAAGAGCAATTGTCTCTAAAAATAAATAGGCATTCGTAATATAGAACAAATTTGAGAGTAAAATATGAAAGCTCTAGTTTCTAAAACCAAAAACAAAATTCAATTTATTGGAAGATACATACGTAAATCGGATAAAACTCTTTCTCAAATTCAACAAAATCGTTTGGCTCAATTGAGGAAAGAAGGGTATGTCATAATAGAAAATGGGATTGAAAAATCTAGATTGAATACTCTTCAATCCATTTTTAGAAATCAAGTTGAAGTGGGATGTGAGTTTGAAACGCCGTGTTTGGCGCAGACTAAAATAGTAGAAAGTAAACACAAACCACTTATAGAGAGCTATTTCAAATATTCTCCTTCTCAGATGAAAGAGTTTGGAATTACATTCGATCAATCCGATATAAAAAGTTATAACCAAATTCTTAAGGAATTTGCACCTTCCAATTTAAAGGTATTTTTGCCTAAAGATCCAAATTTTATACAAACATGGTTAGATGATCAAATTCTAGAACTAATAGAACAATACATGGGAGTGAGACCTTATCTTGCAGAAGCTTATCTTCGTAGAAATTTTCTAGCGAAGTATAAGGTTATGAATCATTTTTGGCATAGAGATCAAAATCATCCAGATCATCTACTCAAAGCTTTCTTTTTTCTAACTGATTGTGAAATCGAAAATGGGCCGCACGAATACATAGCGGGTTCAGTAGTGGATCGGCAGCTTGATGGCAAGCCATATTTTTCCGATGAAGAAGTGGATACTATTTACCCTGAAGACAGTGGTAAAAGAATTAAATCGATTGTAAAGGCTGGAACTGTTATTTTAGAAGACACTAGAGGATTGCATCGGGCAAATTTACCGATAAAAGGTTTTAGAGATTTAGGATTTGCCGTTTTTATTCCTAAACCTTTTTATTCAAAATGGGAAAAGAAATATTATAATATTCCAAAATATACATTTAATCATTTATCCGATAGGCAAAAGGCATATATTCCGAAAGCTTTTATTCAAGAAGATTAAACTATATCTATTTAAAATAAATGCACTTTTACTTCATAAATTTAGGAAGAGATTCTTTGTGCATTTTTAAATCAATTTAAGTTAGGTAAAAATGAGAAAAACAGCAATTATCACGGGTGGAAGTAAAGGAATTGGTTTAGGAATTACTGATGCATTTTTTGAAGCGGGTTATCATGTAGTTGTGGGGGCCAGGCAAAAAATAGATTTTTCAAGATTTGGAGATCGAGTACGTTTTGTATCAACTAATGTGTGTAAAGAATCGGATCATGATAAACTTGTGAAAGAAGCTATTTCTTGGACTGGGCGCTTGGACGTTTATATTAACAATGCTGGATTTTCTGAATGGAGACCTATTGAAAATATCGATGAAGAATTTTTTGATTTGATGATCTCAACGAATTTAAAAGGAACATTTTGGGGATGTAAGGTTGCCTCCAAGTACTTAAAGGAAGGCGGTTCTATCATCAATATTTCGAGTTTAGCCGGTAAAAGGGGGAGCAGTAACAATTCACTCTATGTTGCTTCTAAATTTGGTATGAACGGATTGACTCAATCTCTCGCTAAAGAGCTTGGTCCGAAAGGAATTAGAGTTAATGGGGTTTGTCCGGTTTTAGTTTCTACAGATGGACTTTTACATGCGTTGAAACAACCTGATTCTCCTGCACAAGGGAATCCTGAAAAATTTTTATCTGATTTTACTAAATCTAATTCTGCTTTAGGAAGATTACCAAATGCTAAAGAAGTTGCATCGCTTTGTCTTTTTTTCGCTTCTGAAGACGCTTCGGCTATTACTGGTCAAAATGTTAATGTTGACTGTGGAGTATTTCCTCAATGAATAAAAAAATAGTAGCTATGATTCCTGCTCACCTTGCTTCGGTTCGTTTTCCTAAAAAGGTTTTATTTGAGATTCATGGTTTACCTATGATAGAACACGTTCGGAGAAGAGCAATTCTTTCAGGAGCTTTTTCGGATGTTATTGTTGCCACTTGCGATAGAGAGATTCAATCTTTGATCGAAGGTTTTGGTGGAAAAGTTATCGTAACTTCAAGTACACATAAAAACGGAACTACTCGGATAGCGGAAGCGATTGAAAAAGTGGACTGTACGCATGTCGTACTTTTACAAGCGGATGAACCTCTGTTACTTCCTGAAGATTTGATTTTGTTTGTAGACAAAGTTAAAGAAGATAATACAGATACGGTTACCTGGAATGCAACTGGGCCGATTGAACATATAGAGGAATTGGATCGTCATTCTTTTGTGAAGTGTTTTGTAAATTCTAATGGAAGAATTCAATTCTGCTTTAGGCGATCTCCTTGTTACGGAAAGTTTGAAGATACTAAAACAATGATTCGAAAAATTTTAGGAATTATTGCATATGAGAAAAATTTTTTATTAAAATTATCTAAAATGAAATCTTCCAATTTTGAAACATTTGAATTTATAGAACAAATGAGAATTATTGAAAATGAATATAAACTTATGTCTGTACCTTTCGATCATACTCTGCCTTCTATTAATGAACCTGGAGAAGTAGAGGAAGTGTTGGAAAAATTGAAAATATCTGAAATACAGAACACTTATTTAACTTCTATATTAAATCATTAATTGTATTTATAGTTTTTTCCAAAAATCTTATTAAATATAAGAACTACAACGTTTTTATAACAAAACTAAAACTTGTCCATAAAACGTAAATTTACAGTAGTTTTTATGGATTGCATCTTTTCTTATAAGTTTTTGAGCAATTCTTTTATCATTGAACTTTTTAGTAGAAGTTTTCAAGTCTTTTTATAAAACTTAAGCTTTTATGTTGAATTCACGTTTTCTCATCAAGTTGTAGTCAAAGCTAATTTAGGACCGTTTTGGGAATGGTTTATAAATTCAATTTAAATTCCTTAGGTATAGATCGAATTACATTCAAAAAAATATGGATTTTTATAAGATTGCTAAAGAAGAATATGATCAATATATTTATCTTTGTAATAAATCATTTGCAAAATCTTCTTCATGGTGGTTTGTTCCTTCTTCTTCAAGAGAAAGATTTGGAACTAACGTTCAGGAAAGATACATTGAATGGGTTCGAAAATTAAGCAATCCTAATGAATTAAATTCCCAAGAGAAATGGTTTAAAATTACCTTTAAAAGGATTTTAGTCTACAAAACGTTTCTTTATTTTATTAAAATATTGATGCTTTTGTTTTACCATGCACTAAAGAGTTTTTATAAAATTATAAGAAATACAAAAACCGATTTTGATGTAGTTTTCGTTAGGCCACTTCACCCCTTAAAAGTAGATTTTAATGAGAAAAATATTTTTGATCATTACTTTGGCGAATTGCCGAAATTGATGAATCAATTACGAAAAAAAGTCATAATTTTGGGTCCGGCAGATCCGGGTATAGAATGGGAATCTACTCTTTTTGAAAAAAAGGATTTAGAAATTTCTAATTTACTTAAATACTTTTCTTTTTTATCATTTTTGCAATGGCTTTTTGTAAGTATTCGTGAGTATTTTTTGAGATTAAAATTACCTGAACCTTCTTCTAATTATACGAAAATTTTATACGAGTTAGTTTCGGAAGAATTTAGAGAATCATATATAAGAAGGCTTTTAGGAGTTGCTTATTATTTTTCTTTTACAAATTTTCTTAAAAAGAATAAGAAATCTATAATATTTCATACTTATGAAAACAATCCATGGGAGAGGGCTATAGATAGGGCATGCCAAGAAAATTCTCATCTTGTACAAAAAAACTTTGGTTTTCTACATTGTTCGATTCTTGAATCTCATAGAAAATACAGGTTACTTTATGATGAATGGGACTTAAAGCCAAGCCCAGATACAATTTTAGTTACAGGCTTGAATGCAAAAGAAATTCTAATGAAGTTTGGTAGTTATAAAGAGGATCATATAACTATTGGTTATGACTTACGAGGGCCTAATCTTTTTAATATAAGAGATAAAAATAAGCTAAATGGAAAAATAAAAACGGTTTTAGTTTTATTAGAAGGACTGAATACAATGCCAAAACTACTTAAATTAGTTATGGATACAATTTTAAATATTCCTGGCAAAACAATTCTGGTAAGATGTCATCCTGTATATCCAATTTCAAATCCTGAATTTAATTTAATTAGAGAAAATCCTTTATTTCAGAAGGTTATCGTTTCAAGCAATGTATCTTTAGAAGAGGATTTGTTAAAGGCGGATCTAGCAATTTATAAAGGTTCAACTTCGGCTCTTTATGCTGCGTTTATGGGAATTCCGCTATTACGTTTTCAAGATACTTGGTGGTCTTCTGATGATCCATTAAAGTATTGTACTGCTTTGAAGAAAGAATTTAATGATTCAAAATCCTTGTTGGATGGAATTTCTTTTTTTGAGGATATGAATTTTCGAGAATATCTTTCAGAGAAAAAAATTGCGAAAGAATATATTTTAGAATATATGAAACCTTATAGAAAAAGTGATTTAGAAAAATTTGCAAAGGATATTGTTTTTTCTTCTAAATAAAAAATGAATTTTCTTTTTAAAACAGCCTTTTGCTTTTTGATGAAAAATAATTCCGTCCTTAAAAAACTAAAATTAATTGTCATCGATGTAGATGGAATTTTAACCGATGGAAAATTATATTATAATGAACATGGAGAATTTTTTAAGACATTTGACGTAAAAGATGGTCTTGGAATTAAACTTCTCTGCAAAGAATTAAATGTAGCGATATTGAGTGGAAATCCTTCCAACATCATTCATGTAAGAGCAAAATCTTTGGGAATTAAATATTGTATGGTTGGAATTGATGATAAAAAGGCGAGTTTACAGTCTTTAATGAATCAATTGGGAATTTCTTTGCAAGAGGTTGCTTATATTGGAGATGATATAAATGATTTACCGGTTCGTTCTATTACTCAACTGTTTATATGTCCTTCAGATGCTCATCCTTCAGTTAAAAAAGTCGCAGATTTAATTTTAAAATCTAGAGGGGGGAATGGTGCTGTAAGGGAATTTGCTGACTATGTTTTAAATGCAAAAGGAATTTTAGATAGTTATATCCTTCAAGGATTCTTTGAAAAGAATGTTTGAATAAGCTGCTCATAGCAGTTAAAAATTTAATTCGACTTACGACTGGATAAAATAAGTTAAAAAAATACAGACTTATTCATTTAATAATTTATATTTGAGAATTCAAAAAATGGAATGAACTTCTGTAAAATCGAAAAACGGTAATTTTCAAAGTCAAATTTTCGCACGAAGTTGGCTGTACAAGTTAAAAATTTATTTTATTAAGATTTCTTAAAAAATAAAAAATAGAATCTTTACGTTTTAGTGGAAACTTTTTAAACAAAAACAATCTCTTTTGCTTAAAATTAAACAATAGAGTTGTTGAAAAATTAATTCTTGATCTGTTTGTATTGGATTGAATGGACAAATTGTGAAGCAATTTTACTAATTTTCACTATGGAATTTTTCAACAACTCTAATAAAATATCCAAAATTCTGTTTCTAAACAAGAGTTTGTCTAAAAATTTATAATACCTCTTCATATAAAAATTGTAGTGAAGTAGTTTTCATTTAACTTTAAAAAATTAGATAATGAAACTTTTTAAATAAAAGCTATAGTTGCTAAAAATTTTTTACATTTGAAAGCTTATTTCGAAACTTTATATAATTTTATTTTTAATTAATTTGTAAATTTCTGCATTGCAAGTTTGAGACGAGTCTTTAGTCGCAAATATATAAATTTTTTTGCATTGAAATGTTTGATAATAATTTTTCAATAGTTCTACTTATTTTAATTTAAAAAAATCAATGAATAAATTCAAAAGTAAAGATATTTGCGTGCTTATTCCTACAAAGGATCGCCTTCATAAAATTAAAAATCTTTTAAATAGTCTTTCTATTCAAACACTTACAGTTGGTCGAATTATTGTGGTTGCAAGTGGAAGTGATATTCGAAAAGACATTTTGAAATTTAAAGATAAACTTCCGATAGAGTATTTTTTTTGTGATCCTCCTGGTCAAATTCGCCAAAGAAAAATGGGTGTTTCAAAGTTAACTAAAAAAACAAAACTTGTAGCCACTTTGGACGATGATATTATCTTAGAGCCCGATGCAATAGAGAAAATATTAAATTTTTGGAATCAAGTAGAGCCTGAAACTGCAGGAATTGGATTTAATATTACAAATATGGAAACTCATAGATCCAGTTTTTGGAAAATTTTATTTTATCTCAGTTCAAAACGACCAGGAGTTATTTTGAAAAGTGGTTTCCCAACTTCCGTTACAAATGTGAAAGAGAATATCAAAACGGAATGGTTAAATGGAGGGGCGACTACCTGGAGACAAGATATATTAATTGCAAATATTCATAAAAAAAGTATTGATGCTAAATGGGCACCTTGCGAGGACCTAATTTTCAGTTATCCAATTGGAAAGATGTATCCTATGTATGTTTGTGCTGAATCAAAAGTAATTCATGATGATGTACTAATAAGCCAGCTTACTTTTTCTCAACTTTGGTATCGAGGTGAGATTCTTTCAATTTGGATGATTTTTTTCGTTTCGCAATATTCAGATTTAAGCATTTTTAAATCTTCGATAGCTCTGTTTGCAATTGCATTAGTTAATATATTCAAATATTCTATTTTATTTAAGTTTAAATTGCTTGGTATGGAGTTTGGTAGAATTAAAGGGCTTTTTTTGGCTCTTGTCTCAGTTTTAAAAAAAAGGGAATTATCAGATATTTTGTCTTAGAAATCTTTAGGAGTTTGATTAGTTTTTTATAAGATTTTTGTTTATCTAGAGTTATGAAAAGTTGTAGATTAAATTGTAACTTAGATTATTCAAAGATAATTCTTATTATCCAAAGTTGTATAATAAAATACTTAAGCTTTCGTTTCTAAGCAAATAATTTGTCTGAAAGATTATTGTGTCCTATTGTATAAGAAGCAGTAAATATTTTATAATAGAGTTAGAGCCGGTCTCAAAGCTGGTTGTACTTTTGAATCGTAATTATTTACTTGTGAAATGGACAAATATTATTCAGAGATACCGGATGCACTTTGGAAACAAATAGCCCCATTGATCCCGAAAGAAAAGGTAAATCCGAAAGGAGGTCGTAATCGTGTACCAACACGATTAGTAATGGCCGGTATCATCTATCGAATGAAAACAGGCTGTCAGTGGCGTGCCATTCCCAATGAGTTTGGATCTGGCCAAACTTGTCACAGAAGATTTCAAGAATGGGAACGAGCAGGAGTATTCAAAAAGATTTATAAATCTATTTTAAAATATTATGATGTAAAGAATCAGATAGCATGGGACTGGGCTTCGATGGATTCAGCAATGGTTAAAGCTCCCAAAGGGGGAGCTTAACTGGGAAAAACCCTACAGACCGTGCCAAATTAGGGGTTAAACGGCATATTCTTACAGATGGAAATGGAATTCCTTTGGCAATTACATTGACTGGAGCTAATGTTCATGATAAACACGCTGTAAAAGATACGTTGAATTCAATCCTAATATTTTCCGGAAAAAGAAGAAAGAAACCAAAACATCTTTGTTTAGATAAAGGATATGACTTTAAAGATACAGAAAAATTAATTAGAAGAAGAAATATCCGGCCTCACATTCGAAGAAGAGGCGAGAAACCATTGATCGGTAAATATAAAGGAAAGCCTCGAAGATGGGTCGTTGAAAGAACTAACAGTTGGCACAATCGATTCAGGGCTATCCTAATTCGTTGGGAAAGAAAATCTGAAAATTATCTTGCATCTCTTTATCTCGCAAGCTCTATCATTGCTTTTAACTTTTTTGATAGGTAGTTTTGAGACCGGCTCTTAGTTGTTTAAGGTTTTATTTCTAAATGTTATCTTTGTATTCGAATTTGATAGTAATTGTCATGCAGAGAGCTATTGATTCCCATAACCTTACCCACAAGTTGAATAGGATTTTAGAATAAGAAGGCTCAAAAACGCACATTTTTCAAGTGTTCCGACAAGAATGAGTCTTTTTACTTGCAAAAAGCATGTTTTTCTGATAGAGAAAAGTCTTCCGAATTTCTCCACCTCCGCCCCCACCCAAAAATAAGGGCGGGAACTCAGTTTTACAGAGGATTTGTCGTAATTCCCACAGATTTAATATTGAAATCTAAATACTTGTGGGTAAGGTTATGATTGATTCCTGGTTACTATTCAAAGTTGTATAATAAAAAACCTAATATTTTGGATTCAAATGAGCTTTTGCAGTAAAGATCGATATTCTGTTATGTATTTATCAACAGTAAATCAAATTTCTACATAAAGTATTGTTTGGCGAGCAGAGACTGAAAAATTCATTTTATATTGATTCTCTTAATTTGTTTGTAGATGTTTTCTTAAAATCAGTTTTAATGAAAATGATTGTATAATCTTTTAATATATTCAATTTCTTGTAAGTATTTAAGTTTTTTTCATATTTTGAAAGTATGTTTAGTGGAATTTTTTCACTTATTGAATGTTCGAAATAATGAAGGTCATAAATTAGAGAGTTTAAAAGAATAAGAATAAGAATGATAATTGAAAAAAGATATACTGATGGATCCTATTTGCAAAAAAATCCAAATTGGGATAGAGAAGATTCTTCTTGGAAAGTAGAGCAAGTGAGTAAAATTCTTCGAAAGTTTGCTATGAAACCAAAAACAATATGTGAGATTGGTTGTGGGACTGGAGATAATTTGTTGTATATAGGGAATGAATTTGTTCTTTCTCAGTTATTTGGTTTTGATATTTCACCACAACTTGCCCCTTTTTGGAGAGAAAATATAAAAAATAATTCACTGAAAAATCGTTTAAAGTTTTATCTAGGTGATTTTCATTCATTGAATAAAAAAAAATATGATTTGATTTTGATGTTGGACGTCTTTGAACATGTGAGAGATCCATTTACTTTTCTTGAAAAGTCTTTAACGTTTGCGAAATATTTTGTTTTTCATATCCCTTTAGATTTAAGTGTTCTTGCAGTCTTAAGGAATACTCCTTTATTGAGTGTTCGTGAAAAAGTCGGTCACTTACATTATTATACTAAAGATTTAGCTTTGGAAACGCTTAAAGATTCTGGTTATGATATCTTGCATTGGGATTATACCCAGGCTTCATTATCTTCTCCAAATCGATCTTTAAAAACAAGAATGATGTCAGTTCCTAGGAAAATTTTCTATTGGTTTCATAAAGATTTAGGTGTTAGATTATTGGGAGGAGAGACACTGATAGTACTAGCAAAAGCGAAAAGTTCTTAATTTTCAATTTCATTTGGAAAGATAAATACCTATTAAGTTTTTAAGATCAAAGCTAAAGAAGAAAATAAATAGACCGTGTTATGATCTGTCAAATAAATGCAGTGGTTTGAGGGAATCAATCTTAAACTTTTTATTAAATTCGCTTTATTCATTCTTGTAAAAATGAGTAATCCGAATAAGAGCTCAAAAAAGATAGCTCTGTGAGATTTGAAAAAAACAAAATATACTCAAAGATTTAAAGAAAAAAGAAATCCGTTTACTTAAGAAAAACTTCATATTGCTATAAAATAACTAAAGAACTTGAAGTCAGTAAGCAATCAGTGATGAATTAGAGTGATCAATATGAGAAAAAAGGATAGAAGTGTCAAATAAAATAGGATTAGCAGCGGACCGTCTAAGTTAACGCTCAAGCAAAAGAAAGAATTAAAAAGAACATATTGAAAGATCTAACAAGTTAAGTTGTCCAAATGAACTCTAAAGAATTTGAGAGAAATATTGTTTAAAAAGACTGTTCACTTTTATGTGACTACTTTACTTTGGGAAAATTGAAATCAAATGCGAGTTTTTTCAAAAGTTATTGAGCAGGCTGATGTATTTAGATACTTTCTTTTATAGGATAGTAGCTATGTATGACATTACATCTAAGTTTGAATTGATTCTCACAGGAAGTATGTTCTTCCAATGTTCTATTTTATAGAAATTGCTTACTGATCTCTATAAAATTGAGTACTGTTAATTTTATCACAAAACACTGATTCCATGCAAAATATTAGGTACTTTATTATATAATTGTGAGTAATATTAAAAATTATAAAGAAATGAGAAATAGTTTTTTAGCAATGAAAGAATATAGTAAATTTTGGAATAATCTATATACACTAATATTGGAAAATCGAAATGTTTCCCTTATTGTGTTCATTCTTTGTTTTATATTTTGTATAGGATGTTATAGTTGCATTCAAACGGTTTGGCATTTAGGTGCAAATTTTAGTTTGTTGTCATATTTGAATTTCTTTTTAATTGTAGCTTTGGTCGGATATTTTTTTACACGGCTATTGAAGATAGATATAAATTTAACAATTCAAATTTTATCAATTTTTGCTATTTATTTTACAATCGTTACTGCTCTTTTTCTTTATTCTCATAAAGATAATTTTGCTACTACATTTCATTTACCGCCTGGTTTCGAATCAATTGACCCAGGTCCTGTAGAAGGAAAGCAATTTTTTTTTGATGGGCATGCTGACTTTTGGGCTTTATCGTGACGGGATAATGAACTACACGATGAATAGAGTAGGGATGGAGGAAAAAATAGCTTATCTCTATTCGGTCTTATATAGTTTAATGGGTGGAGATAATCAGTTTTATATAATTTCTTTTTTAATGTTCACAAAATTGTTTACAGTATTTATTGTAGTGCATTTTCTAAAAGAATATTTAAACCCTAAACATTTTTTTTGGCTTGTACTCATGATTTTTATCATGCCAGATGAACTTGTAGCAACTCACTTAGGACATAAAGATGTTATAGTAACGTTTTTGATATTTATGATTTTCTATTTAAATTTTAATGCTTTAAAGGAATTTAGAATTATTAAATTACTAATTTTACTATTGCCGTTAATTGTAATGGCATTTGTAAGAAGTGGTCTTGTTCTTGTAGTTGAATTTCTAATATTTTTTACTTTATTTCTTTGGCATAAAAAAAGGAGTAAAATAACGGCATCGTTTATACTTTTGCATTTTTGCGTCTTTATAATGTTTTTATTTTTTTCTGATTTTATGAGTGGGCATTTTCAAAAGAAAATATTTGAAAAATTTTTCGATAAAATAATAAGCGGAGATAACATTGGCCATGGTAGTCCTTCATATACACAAGATTACTTTATTTATAGAAATAATTCAATTACGAAAAAATACTTTTCTAATATTAATATATATAATATTTATTTATTACCTTTAAAATCATTTGCTTATTTCATTTCTCCTTTTCCTTTGCATAAATTTGAGTTCCGATGGAATTGGTTGATTAGTATAGGAACCTTAATAAATATATTTTCAATACCTTTTTTTGTTGTTGGCGTATTTTATGCTTTTAAAAGCAAAAATAGAATTTTTCTATTTTCGATTATTTATTTTATTTTTTTATCATTTGCAGTAGCAATGGCTGGTCCATTTATTCATGAAAGATATAGAATTATGATATTACCTTTATTTTATAGCATATCGATTTATGGAAGTTTCTTGTCTACTGTAAGGTATAGAGTTTATTTATTTGAAATTGGGGGCGCCCTATTGATTTTTCTTTATCTAGTTTATTACATTTTAAAAGCTTAGCGGTTCTTAGATAAATAAACATTTTTATTCTACTCAGAACTATAAAATAAAATACCGAGTATTTTGTGTTGAGACAAGGTTTTACAATAAAAATTTACGATACTCAATTTGATAGGAATCAGTAATACTGAATCTCCTAGCGATAAAAATTCGTGGCACTAAATTTATAATAACTTAGTAGAATGTTTGAGAATAATCTTTTAAATTGACGCTATCAAGAAGACTGTTTGGTGGACTTCATTGGAATGATTCCTTCTATAATATTTCCGGAAAAATTTAAATATATTCAGGCCGTAACTGAAATGGGAAAACCAATCAGTGTATTTCAAGGAACGACTCATAACTATGTAGAATTAATGGCAAACTTTGGATTGATTGGTTCTATGATTTTTATGTTTTTATTATCTTTAAGTTTGAATTTTCTAAAAAGAAACGAGAGTTTGTCCGGTATTTACATAGCGATTTGTTCTTTTCTTCCTTTTTTCTTTTTTAGAGATCTTCCAAATACTTTAATTAAATATATATTTGAATTCACGATCATTTTAAGTATTTTATTATATTATTCTAATTTTATAATTATCAAAATTAAAAATAAAATTATTTCTTGAAATAACGAGATTGGTTGATTTTGGTTTGAGTAATTTATAATTATTTCTTATGTTTAACAGTATTAGTTTATTTTTATAACTTAATTTAAATTTTCGCAATGATTTTGGGAATTGATGCTTCAAATATTTATAGTGGAGGAGGAGTGGCTCATCTAGTTGAAGTTTTAAGAGCGGCTGATCCGACTTATTACGGTTTTGAAAAAGTGATAGTATGGGGCGGAGAAAAAATCTTAAACAAATTAGAAAATCGAAATTGGTTAAAAAAAAGTCATGAGTCTTTTTTGGATAAATCCCTTCTTTGGAGGATTTATTGGCAGAAATTTATACTTAGAAAAAAAGCAAAGGACTGTGATTTATTATTTATACCCGGTGGATATTATTTAGGAAATTTTAGACCTTTTGTTACTATTAATCAAAATCTTCTACCTTTTGAATGGAAAGAGATGAAACGTTATGGGCTATCTTGGCAGTTTATTCGAAATGTAATTCTTTATTTTTTACAATCTGCAACTTTTCGAAAGGCGAATGGTATTATTTTTCTAACAAGATATGCAAAGGATTTAGTACAAAAAATCATTAAGAAATCTTTACATAGAACTGCAATTATACCTCATGGCATTCATTCCAGGTTTTCGAAAGAAACAAAAAAACAAAAAAAAGTAAATGAATACACGTTTTCGAAACCTCTTAAAATTTTATATGTTTCAACAGTTGATATGTATAAACATCAATGGAATGTTGCTGAAGCTGTTTCTATCTTACATGATTTAAAACTTCCCGTTTCAATTGAATTTATAGGTTCTGCTTATGAACCAAGTTTAAAACTATTGATCAACAAAATGAATCAATACGATCCCTTAGGAAAGTATATTTATTATACAGGTCAAATAGCACATGAAAAGCTTCAAAAAAAATATCATTCTGCTGACATTTTCGTTTTTGCTTCTTCTTGTGAAACTTTTGGACAAATCGTAACGGAAGCAATGGCAGCAGGTTTGCCAATTGCCTGTTCAAACATGTCTTCTATGAAGGAAATTTTGTTGGATAATGCTTTATATTTTAATCCTGAGGATCCAATTAGTATAGCTGATTCTTTGGGTAAATTGATCGAGTCACCTAATCTAAGAACGAAATTAGCTCGAAATGCATACAAAAGAAGTAAAATTTATAACTGGAAAAAGACTGCAGATTCCACTTTCAAATTTTTTTATGATGTTTTAAATAGATAACGAACAAGTAGCGGAGTTGAATTGAATGTTTAAAAATAAATCTCTTTTAATAACCGGTGGAACGGGCTCTTTTGGAAAAGCAGTTTTAGATCGATTTTTAAATAGTGATATTAGAGAAATTAGAATTTTTAGCAGAGACGAAAAGAAACAAGATGATTTAAGAAAGAAACACAATAATTCTAAACTAAAATTTTTTATCGGAGACGTTAGAGACTTGGATTCAGTTCGAAGTGCTTTTCGAGGAGTTGAGTATGTTTTTCATGCTGCTGCTCTAAAACAAGTTCCTTCTTGTGAATTTTTTCCTTTAGAAGCGGTTAAAACAAATGTATTAGGAACTGAAAACGTAATTGAAGCGGCTATTCAATGTAATGTCAAAAAAGTAGTTTGTTTGAGCACTGACAAAGCGGTTTACCCTATTAATGCAATGGGTATATCAAAAGCTATGATGGAAAAAGTTATGGTAGCTAAGTCTAGAAGTATCGAAAAATCAGATATGATAGTTTGTGGAACTCGTTACGGAAATGTGATGGCTTCTAGAGGATCTGTGATTCCTCTTTTTATAGAACAAGTTAAAAATGGAAAACCCATTACTATAACTGATCCGAATATGACACGGTTTATGATGTCTTTAGAAGATGCGGTGGAACTTGTATTGTATGCATTTCAAAATGGAAATAATGGAGATATTTTTGTACAAAAAGCTCCGGCGGCAACGATTGAGATTTTATCAAAAGCTTTATTAGAATTACTGAATAAGTCTCGTCACCCTGTTGAGATTATAGGGACTCGTCACGGTGAAAAACTTTATGAGACTCTTCTCAGTCGTGAAGAAATGGCCAGCGTAGAGGATCTAAAAGATTACTATAGAATTCCGCCCGATCTAAGAGATCTAAATTATGGAAAGTTTATTGATCAGGGGGAAAAAAGGATTTCTACATTAGAAGATTATAATTCTCATAATACTAAAAGATTAAATCTAGAAGAAATGAAGGATATGTTGTTAAAGTTACAATTCATTAGAAATGTGATAGAAGGAAAGCCAGCAGAAATAATTGATTAACTTATTATGAATATTTTAATAACGGGTGCAAATGGTTTTATTGGAAAAAATCTAACTCTTCAGCTAAAGGAGAGAAAGGAATTTAAAATATTTTCTTATGTCAAGGAATCTGCTGAAGAGGAATTGTCCCAATTTATTTCTGAGGTAGATTTTATTTTTCACCTGGCCGGAGTAAATCGCCCTAAAGAAACCCTGGAATTTAAAAAAGTAAACACGGATTTAACCGAATCTATTTGCAATTTATTAAAAGAAAAAAATAAAAAAATACCTATTCTTTTTTCGTCTTCGATTCAGGCGACACTGGGCAACGAATATGGTAAAAGTAAATTAGAAGCTGAAGGTATTTTAAACCGTTTACAATCTGAAAATGGAAATCCTGTTTTTATTTTCCGTTTACCGAACGTCTTTGGGAAATGGTGTTTGCCTAATTACAATTCTGTAATTGCTACGTTCTGTTATAATATTGTCAGAGATTTACCTGTAAAAATTAACGATCCGAATACAAATATAGTTTTAGCTTATATCGATGATGTAGTAGATAAGTTTATTAGTATTATAAAAAATCCCTCCCAAAATTTTAATCAGAATCTTATTACTTATAAAATAACTTTAGGTGAACTCTATAAAATATTACAATCTTTTAAACAAAGCCGTAAAGATTTAACAATTCCTAATGTAGGAACTGGTTTAATACGCGCTTTATACGCTACATTTACTAGTTATTTAAACACCGATTCCTTTTCATATTCCATTCCCCAGTATAAAGATCAAAGAGGCGTATTTGTAGAAATGCTTAAGACTCAAGACGCGGGACAATTTTCTTTTTTTACGGCTCACCCCGGTGTAACACGAGGGGAGCATTATCATCATAGTAAAATTGAGAAATTTCTTGTTATTACCGGAAAAGCAAAATTTCGTTTTAGGCATATTCTAACAAATGAATATTTTGAGACTTTTACGGAAGGAGATATTCCGCAGATTGTAGAATCTATACCGGGATGGACGCACGATATTACTAATGTCGGTCAGGAGAAAATGGTCGTAATGCTTTGGGCCAGTGAAATTTTCGATAAATCTAAACCCGACACATATTCCTGTAAAATTGATTTATGAAAAAATTAAAAGTTTCCACAATTATAGGCACAAGACCGGAAATCATTCGTCTATCTAGGGTCCTTGCGAAACTAGATCAATATTGTGATCATATCATGATTCATACCGGTCAAAATTATGATTATGAGCTTAATGAGATCTTTTTTAATGATTTGGAAATTAGAAAACCAGATCATTTTTTAAATGCCGCCGGTGCTTCGGGAGCGGCAACTATCGGGAACGTAATCATTAAAGTGGATGAGTTGCTTGCTCAAATTCAACCAGACGCTGTTTTGGTTTTAGGAGACACTAACAGTTGTATGGCGGTAATTCCCGCCAAAAGAAGAAAGATACCTATTTTTCACATGGAAGCTGGGAACCGCTGTTTCGACCAACGTGTTCCTGAGGAAATCAACAGACGAATCGTTGATCATACCGCCGATATTAATTTAACTTATAGTAGCATTGCTAGGGAATATCTTTTAAGAGAAGGTTTACCCTCCGATATGGTGATTAAGACTGGAAGTCCTATGTTTGAAGTTCTAAATTATTATTTGGAAGAAATTAATAAATCAGATATTTTAGAGAAATTGAAAGTTTCAGAAGGAAAGTATTTTGTCGTAAGTGCACATAGAGAAGAAAACATAGATTCGGATAAAAATTTTGCCAAGTTGGTAGATGTTATCAATACAATAGCTGAAGTATTTAAATTTCCGGTCATTATTTCTACTCATCCTAGAACTCAAAAAAAAATCAATATGTCGAATGCTTCCTTTAATCCGTTGGTTCAACTTTTAAAACCTTTAGGTTTTAAAGATTATAATAAACTACAGTTATCTGCCAAGGCGGTCCTTTCCGATAGCGGAACTATTACAGAAGAGTCTTCTATACTCAATTTCCCGGCTTTAAATATTCGAGAAGCGCATGAAAGGCCAGAAGGAATGGAAGAGGCAAGTGTAATGATGGTTGGTTTGGAAAAAGAAAGAATATTACAAGCTCTCCAAATTTTAGAAAAACAACCTAAAGGTGAAAGAAAACTTTTACGCAATGTTAGCGATTACAGTATGCCGAATGTTTCTGAAAAAGTCGTTCGGATCATTCATAGTTATACAGATTATGTGAATCGAGTTATCTGGAAAAAGTATTAGGATATTATTTTGAAAATTTGTATCATCGTCGACGATTACCTTCCTAAAAGTACAAAAGTCGCTGCTAAGATGATGCATGAATTGGCGGTGAAATTAAAGGAGAAAGAAAACGAGATAACAATTATTACGCCTGGA
The DNA here is from genome assembly GCF_000243695.2 of Leptospira kirschneri serovar Cynopteri str. 3522 CT. Classification (NCBI taxonomy): domain Bacteria; kingdom Pseudomonadati; phylum Spirochaetota; class Leptospiria; order Leptospirales; family Leptospiraceae; genus Leptospira; species Leptospira kirschneri. The sequence continues at coordinate 300,606 of NZ_AHMN02000004.1, forward strand.
GTCGATTTAAAGCAAAATTATAAAAAAGATACTTTAGACGGAGTTACTATTTTACAATTTTCATCGGGTAAAATTAAAAATGTTTCAAAGCTGAAACGTCTTATCAACGAATTCATACTTTCCAGAAGGGCTTGGAAATATCTAAAAAAATATTTTATCCAAAACCATCATGATCTAATCATTTACTACTCTCCTTCTATTTTTTGGGGAAGTCTAGTTTTTCGCTTAAAAAATCTATGGAAAGCCCCTTCTTACCTGATTTTAAGAGATTTCTTTCCCCAATGGATTATTGACAATGGAATGATCCGTGAAAAGTCTTTGATCGCATGTTTTTTTAAATATTATGAAAAACTAAATTATAGAGCAGCAGATCAAATAGGGATACAATCTCCTGCAAATATAGAATGGTTTTCTAAGAAATTTCCTGAATTTAAAAATATTGAACTTCTATATAATTGGGCTACCGATTCTCCCGTTTTAAATAAGAACAACTTTTATCGCAAAAAGTTAAATTTAGAAGGGAAGACTGTTTTTTTCTATGGCGGAAATATAGGTAAAGCTCAAGATATGATGAATATAGTCCGTTTGGCTGAAAAAATGAAAACCTACACGGATGTTGTATTCTTGTTAGTTGGAGCAGGGGACGAAGTTGAATTAGTTAAAACGTCAATACAAGATTTACAATTGAATAATATGATTCTCTTGGATCCTGTATCTCAAGAGGAGTTTAAACTCATGTTAGCCGAGTTTGATATTGGGCTTTTTACTTTACACTTTGATCATAAAACGCATAATTTTCCAGGTAAAATTTTAGGATATATGGTTCAGGAAAAGCCGATTCTAGGTGCCGTAAATCCTGGAAATGATCTTAAGAATATATTAGAGGATTCTCAATCTGGTTTGGTCACGATTGCAGGTGATGTTGAAAAATTTTATAAAAATGCACTTGTATTGTTAGATGATAAGATTAGAAAACAAATGGGTAGAAATGCAAATTTACTTCTTAAGAGTAAATTTTCCGTTGATAATGCTGCGGAGACAGTTTTAAAAATTCTTTCCTAATTTATGTACGTTCGAAGGCATTCTAGAATTCATGAACAAATACTTTTAAGTACACTCTTTCAATTAACCGCTGGTAGTTTATTCGTTTCTTGTACTACTATAGTTCCGTTATGGGGGTTCGACTTTTGGGATCGTATAGATAAAAATAGCTTCAATTCGGCGATGGGAGTTTTAATCGCTTTTAATATTACTTTTATTTCCTTAAGAAGATTATTAAAATATCCTGGGGCTCAATCCTCTGCTTACATTTTACCAACGACAGCAATCGTATTCGGGATTCTAGTTGCATTCAATTTAATGAATCGAGCTGAATATAGTATTCAGGTAATTCTGTTCGGTTTTATTACTACATTAACTTGGTGTTATATAGGATATTTTATAGGACATCGGTACCGTTTGCAAAGATTTGCATTAGTTCCATTTGGAGAAGCTTTGGAGTTTAGAGAAACCCATGGAACTCAGTTTGTTTTTTTGCAAAAACCTGATTTGGGAAAAGAAAGATTTGATGCAGTAGTGGCGGATCTACGTGCAAAAAATTTGACTCCTGAATGGGAAAAGTTTTTAGCAAGATGTACTTTATCCAGAGTACCTGTTTATCATACTAAACAAATTATAGAATCATTAACCGGAAGGGTGAAAATTGCTTATCTTTCTGAAAACGAATTCGGTTCTTTATTACCTTCTAAATTTTATGAAACAGTAAAACGTTTTATAGATTTTATAGCTGCCTTGTTCGTTTTTCCAATTTTTTTTCCTTTTATGCTTTTAATAGCGATACTTATCCGTTTGGAAAGTAAAGGAAAGGTTATATTTTCTCAGAAAAGAATGGGGTATCGCGGAAGGATATTTACTCTTTATAAATTTAGAACGATGTATGTTGAAAAAAAAGGAAAAGGATTTACTCAAGGGGAAAATGATCTAAGAATTACTAAAATCGGGAAAGTATTGCGAAAATATCGACTTGATGAAACATTACAGATTTTTAATGTCCTAAAAGGAGATATGAGTTTTATAGGACCTAGGCCCGAGTCCATGGAACTTTCAGAATGGTATGAAAAGGATGTTCCTTTTTTTGCTTATCGACATGTTGTTAGACCTGGTATATCCGGTTGGGCGCAGGTAGAACAGGGTTACGCCGCTGAAGTGGACGGAATGAAAGTAAAGTTAGAATACGATTTTTATTATATAAAGAATTTTTCATTTTGGTTAGATATGTTGATTACTTTTAAAACCGTCAAAACGATCTTGACCGGCTTTGGGGCGCGATAAAAAATTTAACGCATGTTAAATCCATTCGATCTTAAAAAAGTATTCTACTTTATGAAATTGAGAAAAAATTTATGAGCGCTCGCTTCTCATTAAAAAGTGCATCAGTTATAGCAGATTATTTATTTAAATTTCGAGTTTTTTCTCTTCCAGTTATTTGCTGGATTTGTGCGATTTTAATAGGTTTTGGAACTATAAATGGGCGCCTTTCTTTGTTTGTTATAGGACTGTCTTTTATAATCAGTGTTTTATTATTAAAAAATACCAAGTGGAATTTCTCTTCAACTTTCTCTCTGTTATTAGTTGTTTCTTTCTTGTTAACGTATTACTTTTTTTATAAAACTCCAAACATGCCTCAACATTTGGATGGTAAGTTAAATCCTATACTTTACGTGTTTAAGGCGTTCCCAGCTCTATTTTCATTTTTTATTATTTTTGCACTTCCGAGTTTAAAACAAAAAAAGTTTTTTTTTATAGGAATTGCTTTAGGAATGTTTGTGTTTGCGATCATCAATTCCATCGCGACCTTAGTTTATTTGGAACCTCCTTATTATGGAAAAGCATACCACTTTTTTTATAAAATGGAATATAATTCGCCTGGGATTACCATCCTAGCCAGTATGCTCCCTATCGCTCTTTTTTGTCTGAACGGTTATCTTTTGGAAGTAGATAAAAAACTAAAATGGCAAAACGTTTTTTTTATATTCGTTTTTCTGATTAGTCTTTCTATTTCATTTCTATTTAGTGCACGAACCTTTTTTTTTCTGATCATTGCAAATATAATCGTATTGGTTTTGGTTCGATTGTGGAAAATTTATTCGATTCCTAACAGAAGTGTATATTATAAATTTATCATTGGATTTTTAATTCTGTTGGTTTCGGGTTCTTCTATTTATTTTTTCTTAAAAAAAACATATATCGGCCAGAGAATTATGACCGGAATTTATTCCGAAAAATTGAATCACCATGTTGATTATTGGAAAACGGTTAAAAAAGATTTTTTTATATATCCTAAGATTACAATTGGATCTGAATATACTTTTTGGTATCATAATGTCTTTTTCGATTCCCATAAAACTTCTGGTCCTGTCACCGCTTTGATATTGTATGTTTATTCTTTTTTTATTTTTATAATCGCATTAAAAAATTCTTTAAAAAAAGATCATAGATCGTTCCGGTATTTTCATTTCTATATTTGTTTTATTCCTTATTTAATGACTACAATACCTTGGGAATCCTCAGAATCTCAAATGATGGTATTGTTTACAGGTTTGGGAGCACTAATCACTACAGTAGATGATAAAGCTTCTAAAATTTAAAAATCTGTTTCAAAAACCATAAAATAAACTAAATTCTAAAAATAGAATGTAGTTTTCGTTTTTGCGAAAGTTTTACAACGAACTTTTCTATTAAATAAAAATGTTAATTTGAAAAAATAAAACCTAAGCTTGTGATTTTACTTAATAGACTTTACTCCCGTTATCCAAATTTGAAAGACATACTGCATAACAGCGGTTGGCTTTTTTTTGATAAAATTTTCAGAATGGGTATGGGAATGTTTTTAGGAGTTTGGATCGCTCGTTATCTAGGTCCTGATAGTTATGGAAAGTTAAATTATGTAATCGCCTATATTGCGTTAATCGGCAGTTTTACGAACTTAGGATTAGACGGTGTTGTTGTTAGGGAACTGATCAAAGAAAAAACTCAAAAACAAGAAATTATTTCTACTTCTTTTTTGTTACAATTGATCGCCGGAGTATTTGCATACGGAGGAGCGATTTTACTCATTCCAATTCTTAGACCAGATGAATCGGATCTATTTTGGATGGTATTTCTAGTCGGGTTGACTCTCATTTTCCGCGCGGTCGGAGTAATAAAATATTGGTATGAGGCTCAAGTTTTATCCAAATATTTTGTATGGCTTGAAAACGGATTGTTTTTCGTATTTTCGGGAATACGGATATTGTTGATTTTAAATAGTTTTGGTGTGTTCGCGTTTATATGGGTCGGATTGATCGAATCGTTTATTAGTTTATTCGGTTATTCTTTATTATATAAATATCATAATGGATCTTTGTCTGTGCTCCACGCAAATTGGAGAAGGGCGCGAACGTTATTGAGAGATAGTTGGATGTTGTTACTTTCGGGATTGGCTGTAATCGTGTATATGCGGATCGATCAAATTATGATAGGTCAGATGATGGGGGACGAAGCAGTTGGAGTATATACGGCGGCTGTCAAAATCAGCGAAGTCTGGTATTTTATTCCAATGACGATTGCATCATCGATATTTCCCGCCATATTAAAAGCAAAAGAATTTAGTCAAAAATTATATTTGGAAAGATTAAGCCTTCTACATTCTTTTATGTTTTTACTAGCTTTGATCATAGCGATACCGATGACGTTTTTGTCTGATCCGATCATTCGAATGTTTTTTGGAGAAAAATTTTCAGAAGCGGGTGCCGTATTGGCCATTCATATTTGGGCTGGAATTTTTGTTTTTTTAGGAGTGGCTAGTAGCCGTTATTATCTAACTGAAAATTTACCAAAAGGGGAATTGTATAAAAGTATATCCGGATGTTTGACGAACATAATTCTAAATTATTTTTTGATTCCATACTACGGAATTAAAGGGGCCGCCATAGCTACAGTCATTTCTCAATTTGTAGCGAGCACTTTATTCAATCTATTGTTCAAACGTACTCGCGAAATATTTTTTATACAATTAGAATCGATCTTTTTTTGGAGAATGTTCAGCCGTTTAAATCAACTTAGAAATCGATTGCTTAAGGATGGTTGAAAAATGGTATTAGCGCCGATTGCACTTTTTGTTTATAATAGACCGGAACATACAAGAAGAACGATCGATTCTTTATCAAACAACGATTATGCGGAACAGTCTGAATTATTTGTATTTTGTGATGGGCCTAAGCCTAATACAAATATGGACAAGATCAGAGAAGTCAGATCGATTGTCAAAAAAGCGGCTGGTTTTAAAAACGTTATCGTTTATGAAAAAGAAGTCAATGTAGGTTTAGCAAAATCCATTATATCTGGAGTGACTGAACTAGTAACAAAACATGGCAAAATTATCGTTTTAGAAGACGATATGGTAACCTCGAAATATTTTTTGACTTATTTAAATCATGGATTAGAATATTATAAGAATTTAAATCGAGTTGTTTCCATACACGCCTATCGGCTTCCGTTTACCGCAAAAACTCCCGAGACGTATTTTTTAAGAGGCGCCGATTGTTGGGGTTGGGCGACTTGGAAAAGGGGCTGGGATCTATTTGAAGTCGATGGACAAAAACTTCTAAATAAACTAGTTTCAGAAAAACTAATTTATCAATTTGATATGCAAGGATCTTATCCTTATACTCAAATGTTAAAAGATCAAATTGCGGGTAAAAACGATTCCTGGGCCATACGATGGTATGCTTCCACCTTTTTACAAAATAAATTAACGTTGTATCCTGCGAGATCCTTAGTGTTTAACATTGGATTGGATTCTTCCGGAACACATTGTGAGGTTACAGACGAGTATGACGTAGACTTGAGTTCAACACCGATTCGGATTGAAACGATTCAAATCGAAGAGAATGTTTTCGTTAGAAATTTATATAGAGATTATTTTCGTAAACTCAGTCGATCGGATTTGAAAACTCGAATTTTTGGTCGATTGAAACAACTTCTAAAACATATGAAAACAAGGATTTGGCCTAGAAAATCTAGTCTGCCGTAAGATTCAAATTGTTGAATTGAAAGATATGTTTTAAAGTTTATTTATAGAAATAATATATACAAAAATTAGAATGTATTTTGCTTTTATAAACGACAAAAAATTTTATATAAAGTCTAAAAAATAAATATAAAATTCTTTGTAAAATTACTGTATTGGTAATGTCATAAAAATTTGTAGGTCATTGTTTAGAAATTTTAAGAAAAACTTTAAAGATTTGTAAAGTTTAAAATTAGGATATAAAAAGATCCGATTTCTTAAGAAGTACATTCTGTTCTAAACAATACGAAAGTAAAGTTTCTATATCTACTATGAATTCAATTTTAAAAGTTTATATAAAGAAAATCGCATATAAATTTTTCCCCCCTGTTTTTTGGGATTTATTAAAGTTTGCTAAAAAGCAATTTAATAAATGGGTTAAATTCAAAAGACACGGCTGGCTTTTGTATGATGGTTTTAATGGAATTTATGAGACTTGGGAAGAGGCTTCTCAGTTCTGTGGTTCTTATGATTCTGATTTAATTTTAGAAAAGTGTAAACAATCCTTATTAAAGGTGAAGCGAGGAGAGGCCGTTTACGAAAGAGATTCAGTCGTTTTTGACAAAATTCAATATTCTTGGCCTTTGACGTCTGGGCTACTTTATGCAACAAATATGTCCAATTCAAAATTGAACGTATTGGATTTTGGAGGTTCTTTAGGAAGTACTTATTATCAAAATCGAAACTTTTTAAAAGGAATCAAACATTTCTCCTGGAGCATAGTGGAGCAGCCGAATTTTGTTCAAGTAGGTAAAAAATATTTTAAAGATGATGTTTTAAATTTTTATGATTCTATTGAATCCTGCATTAGTGATAAAAATCGGAAAATCAACGTATTTTTAGCTTCTAGTTCTTTTCCTTATATAAAAGATCCATTTGCTTTGATCAAAAGAATTATTCAATACGAATTTCCTTATATTATAATAGATAGAACTTATTTTATAGATTTACCTAAATCCGTTGTGTCGATTCAGAGAGTGCCTGCGGAAATTTATAAAGCCTCTTATCCGGCTTGGTTTTTTAATTTTGAAGAATTCATTTCTTTATTTCAGACAAAGTATGACTTGGTTACTGATTTTTATAGCTATTTACAAGCTACGAATAAACTAGAAGGTGTGTCAACTCGAGAAAAAGGAATGATTTTTGAACTTAGAAAATAGAGTTGTTAAAAAATTAATTTTCTTTTGTTAAAACAAATGGATAAACTCGTTTGTAGATATGGACTTTTTCAACAACTCTAATATTTATAAATAAATTCGAATATTTTGAATTAATAGGGATCAAAAATACAAAATTTTAAAATATTTTGATAAAAGTAAGTTTTTATTACTTACAAAAAGTATAATTTTCTAATAGAAAAGAATCTCTGGATCTTTTCACCCAAAAAATTAAGTTAAAATTAACTTTTTCAAAAAAAAATTGTTGTATTTCCAACAGATTTTATCTTCAGATCCAAGTAATTATGGATAATTATAGTGCTCTCTATGATCACGTTCAAACTTAAGTCACACTCTTTCAAACTCAGTGTCTCGTTTCTATTCCGCTCGACAGATCGTGTTTTTGAAACTCAACAAAAGAATCGTTTTCACATTGATTATACCGAATTTACATTAATATTTAATAAAATTCTTATATATATTTTGAGAACAAATAACAAACGATGAAGTATCTTTGCACTTTATTTGATTTTAATTACCTGCCTTTAGGACTATCTTTGTACGAATCTATTCAATTGCATTTTGGGGATTTTCATCTTTGGGTCCTTGCAATGGACGATAAAACGTATACTTTTTTCAAAGAAAATTCTTTCGATCATATCACAGTAGTTTCGTTAGGTGACATAGAGTCCGAAGATGTTTTAGTGGCAAGAGGGAACCGAACCTGGCAAGAATATTGTTGGACCCTTTCGCCGGTTTTACCTTCTTATGTGTTGGCTAAAAATCAAAATATAGATCATATAACTTATTTAGATTCAGACATATATTTTTTTTCCGATGTGGAGCCAATTTATAATGAAATCGGAAAACATTCTGTAATGATCATACCACATCGTTTTCCAGATCGTCTTAAACATCTCGAAGCCAATGGAATTTATAATGTTCAAATGGTATATTTTAAACGAGACGAGATAGGAATGAAATGTCTCAACCGTTGGAGAGAACAGTGTTTGGAATGGTGTTATAATCGATTGGAAGAAGGACGTCTAGGAGATCAAAAGTATTTGGACGTATGGCCACAAACTTATAAAAACGTATGTGTGTTAAAAAATGAGCAGGCAGGAGTCGCTCTTTGGAATGTAGAAAAATATAAAATCGGAATAAAAGGGGAAAGAGTTTTGATCGATGATAATCCTCTTGTATTTTACCATTTTCATATGTTTAAATTTTATGCGGGAAATTTTTATGGAACCGGGATTTCCGATTATGGATTGAACTATAAAACTTTAAAAGTTATTTATACAATTTATGTAGAACAATTGATCAAAGTGGTTTCTCGTTTTAATTTAAAATTAAGAAATTTGAATATTATGGAAATATGCAATATGATCGAAAAAAGGAATTTTTATTCATACTCCTTTTTAAAGAAGGTTTTTTGGAACGTTTTACTCTATGATTTTGTGGTTTTGAAGAAGATCTTGAAAATTGGTCGGAATTTTCTTTTAAAAATTTATCCAGAAATTTGAAAGAATAGAATTGAATTTTTAGATAAAATGTGATGGGTTCCATAAAAATAGTCGTATATTCTCACATTATGTGAAACTAAAGCGTTTCGCTTTTTGAACTCAGGAGGATTACTTCAAACTCAGCAAACGCTTTTTTATGGTCACTCTGGAAACTCAATGCATCGTTCGACAGATCGCGTTTTGAATAAAAATAAAACATATTATTTTAATGCGGATTAAAACATTCAATTCGGGTTTTATATCATTTGGAAAGGTATCACTGAGATTATGGATGAAATTTTAGTTAAGAATTCAGGTTATATAAACTTAAAAAAAGTTAGAGATGATAGAGATGGAAATTTAATCATATTAGAAGGTATAAAAGATGTGCCTTTCGAAATAAAACGAGTTTATTATATTAATAATTTAGAAAATTCTGTGAGTGTAAGAGGACAACACGCTCATAAAGAAATCGAACAAGCGATTTTTTGCGTTAGCGGAAGTTTTACATTGAAATTGGATGATGGAAAAACAAAACAGGAAATTTTAATGAACAGGGATAACGTCGGAGTTCTTTTGGGAAGGATGCTTTGGCATGCTATGGAGAATTTTTCTTCCGGCTGTATTCTTCTTGTTGTCGCTTCGGATTATTATAGAGAGGACGACTACATAAGAAATTATTCGGACTTTATCCGACTGGTTGAGAAAAGTTAAATATGATCGAATATGAAAACTTGCGTTTAACAAATATCCGCTTCTTTGAAGAGTATAAAACTAAAATTTTAGAAACTATAGAAAGTGGGTGGTATATATTAGGAAAAGAGGTTTCTAATTTTGAAAGTCAATTTGCAGAGTACAATGGAAATAGACATTGTATTGGAGTAGGAAACGGCCTAGATGCCCTGATACTCGCCTTAAAAGCGTTAGGCGTAGAAAAGAACTCAGAAATTATAGTTCCTTCAAATACTTATATAGCTTCTATATTAGCGATTTTACATGCGGGCTTAAAACCCGTTTTAGTCGAACCGGATATTCGAACTTATAACATCGATCCCAAAAAGATAGAGGAAAAGGTAAATTCTAAAACGAAAGGGATTTTGATTGTACATCTGTATGGTAAACCTTGCGAGATGGATTCTATTTTAAAGATAAAAGAAAAAAATAATCTGTTTCTAGTGGAGGATTGTGCACAGTCTCATGGGGCTTTGTATAAGGGTAAAAAAACGGGAACGTTTGGAGAAATGAGCGGATTCAGTTTTTATCCCACTAAAAATTTGGGAGCCATTGGGGATGCAGGTGCGGTTGTGACTGATAATGATTTATATCACAATGAGATACGGAAACTGAGAAATTACGGTTCTTCGATCAAATATAAAAATGATTTAGTTGGATATAATTCTCGTTTAGATGAATTACAAGCAACGATTTTAAGTATCAAGCTGAAATATTTAGATGCAATGAATGAACATAAAAGAAGTTTGGCAAAAATTTATTTAGAAAATTTAAAAGAAGATTTTATAAAACCAATAGTCGACGAAAAAGTTTATGACGTATATCATATCTTTAATATTCGTCATAAAAAACGTGACGAGTTGCGAGACTATCTATTAAAGAACGGTGTAAGAACAGAAATTCATTATCCAATTTCTCCTCATAAACAAGTAGCGATGAAAGACGTAATCTCATACGCAGAGGGAGAATTTGCAATCTCAGAAGAGATTCATAATACGACTCTCAGTCTTCCTGTTTCAACTTTTCACACAGAAGAAGATATTTATAAAGTTGTGGAAATTATGAATGGATTTTAAAAGACTTTTATGTTTATCGAAAATAAAAAACTTCTAAATATAAGTATTTCATAAAATATAAATGATCTAATAAAAGTAGAACGATTTGATTGTATAAAAGTTTTTACTCTGCTTTTTAGAAGAAAAATTATAGAAATTTAAAATCGAATTTTGAAGAACCTTAGATTAATTTTGATACATGATTCCCAAAGAACCAAAAATCTCGATAATCACTATCAATTTAAATAATCTGGAAGGATTACGTAAAACTTTAGAAAGTGTTCGTTTGCAAACTTATACAAATTTCGAATTGATAGTCGTAGACGGAGGTTCGACGGACGGAAGTTTTGAATATTTAAAATCAAATCTGAATTTAATCAAGAAGTTCATCTCCGAAAAAGATAAAGGAATTTATAATGCACAAAACAAAGGAATTTTGCTTTCTAAAGGAGAGTATCTCGTTTTTTTAAATGCGGGAGATGCTCTGTTGCAAAAAGATGTATTATCGGAAATTTCTAAATTTTTAGAACAAGATATTGATTTAGTATATGGAGATATACTAATAGACTCTAAAGATCATGGAATTATTGAAAGAAAATATCCGGATCGATTGAATTATTTTTATTGGTCGATAAAGTCTTTATGCCATCAGGCGACTTTTATCCGTAAAAATCTTTTCGATTTATACGGGTATTATAATGAAGAATATTTATTTGCTGCGGATTTTGAATTTTTTCACAGATTTTGGTTTAATAAAAATATAAAAATAAAACACGCGCCTGTATTTGTAATTTTATACGATTTTAATGGAGTAAGCGCTCAACCGAAAAATAGAAAACGAATCGCAGAAGAATATCGGAAAATTAAAAGAAAGTATTTTCCGATCTGGGCTTACGTAGTTTATAAGTTGAATAGCTATTTACTTGAAAAATTATCTAATACTTTTCTCTGGAAGATACTTTTTAAATTCTATAGATTTCTAAATCCAAAAAGATAAAATTTGATTCAAAACCTAAACGATATATGAAAATAATTACTCATCTTAGCTGAATGCGAAGACGCATAAAACTAACACCAAAAATCAATCTCAAAATATTAGACGTTCTTACAAATTGTATCTATTCCGAAATGTATGGTTTTTTTTGAGGAAAATTTTGAATTTTGAAGTAACTTCGTAGAATTATTTTTACGTGACAGAATATTATAAGTTTTGAAACCGACTTGTGTTTAAAAAGTAAAGTATTAAATATTTTAATATATGCTTTTGAGGCTACAAAAAATTATCTAAAAGTTTAAAACCGGTAGAAAATATATTTGATTTTAAAAATGACTACTTTTAAAAGTTTTTCAATTTTAATATTAAGTAATATTTCTATTTCTGAATATTTTAAAAATGAATAATACTCCTATCGTTTCCGTAATTATACCGTGTTATAACTACGGAAAATATATCGAACAAACAATTCAAAGTATACTCAAACAAAGTTATAAAAACTGGGAAATCATAGTCGTAGACGATGGATCTAACGATGAATATACGATCCAAAAACTAGAGGAGCTCAAAAAAAAATATACGGTCATTAAAATTGACAAATCCGGTCCGGCCGCGGCTAGAAACATAGGAATCGAAGCAGCCAAAGGAGAGTTCATCTTACCATTGGATTCGGACGACATGATTCATCCGGATTATCTTTTAGAAGCGATCTCTGCTTATGAAAAAAAATCGTCTTTAGGAATTGTATATTGCGAAGCAGAGTTTTTCGGATCTATAAAAGGAAAATGGAATTTACCGGAATATAATTTTCCGGAAATACTTTTAGATAATTGTATATTCGTATCCGCAGTATTTAGAAAATCGGATTGGAAAGACGTTGGCGGATTTAATGAAAACATGAAAGACGAATGGGAAGATTATGACTTTTGGCTTTCGTTGATTGAAAAAGGAAGAGAAGTCTATAGAATACCGCGGGTAATGTTTTATTATAGAAGAGGCCACGTATCTCGTTCCAGTCGGTCGATGGAAACGTATTTACCACTTTATTTACAATTATTTAAAAATCATAAACGTTTATATATTGAAAACGTAAAGGTTTTGTTTATGCGTCATTTAAAAGCAAGAGAATTAGAAGAACAATTCTTAATACTGACTAAAAATCCAATCATTTATGGAATTGTACAATTTTTAGTTCGTTGTCTTAAATTTTTTGCAAAGTGAAACCCATAAATAAAAAAAGTTTAGGCGTTCCTGCGTTATAAATTAGTACAACATAAAATTCTTATATAATGCCGCGCCCCAAGAATTCAATGCGAAAGAGATTGAAGCGTAGGGCAACTCAGCAGAACGCTCTCAAGCTCAAGTGTCTCGTATCTATAGGCGCTCGACAGATCGTGTTCTATAACAAATTGAAACTAAAAACGATATATCGTATTAAGTTTCTTTTATGCAGTTTATTGACTGAAGCTAAAGGAATAGTTCTACGTCGTCGGATTAGCCCCGGTTTTCTTACGCTGAATTTACGGGATTTAAATGTTAAGCTATCAGAGTTGCGCGGTTCTTTAAATGGCGTGGAATATCGGACGCTTGTTGTATGGTATCTGTAAAAATTAAAAATTAAAAATTTTAAAATTAAAATGTTCTAATATACTTAAAATGAAAATATTAATTTCAAAAATAGGTGAATTTTATAGAAAGCTGAAATATCTCTTGAGGCAGTATCAATATTATTTTGGAATATACGAGGAGCCTGAAATACCATCTGAGTTTGTATATTCTCCTTTGTTGAGCATTTTAGTTCCAGTGTACAATACTCGACTTGATCATTTAAAGGAAATGGTGGATTCGGTCGTTTCACAGAGTTACACGAATTGGGAATTAATACTTGTAGATGACGCTTCTCCGGACGAGAAACCGGGAAATTATCTGGAAGAAAGAAGTAAAGCGGATTCTAGAATTTTATATTTTCGTTCGGATAAAAATGGAGGAATCAGTTTAACAACTCAAAAAGCTTTTGAATGTTCCAAAGGAGAATACATAGCATTTTTAGATCACGATGATCGTTTGTCAAAAAACGCATTATCGATCGTCGTGAAAACCCTACAGGAAGAAAAAAATAGGCCTGAATTTCTTTATTCTGATGAGATTTTTCAATCAAAAATTCCAGGGATTTTTTCTCTTTCTGCAAAACCGGAGTTTTCACCTGAAAAATTAGTCTCTCATAATTATATCTGTCACTTTGTAGTAGTTTCAAAAAACTTAATTTACCGAATGGGTGGAATTCGAGAAGGGTATGATGGAAGTCAGGATCATGAATTCGCTCTTAGAGCGTCTAGATTTACTGATCGAATTAAAAGACTACCATATTTTTTATATATATGGCGTCTTCACGGAGGAAGTTTTTCTAGAAAAAAAGCGAAGATTTGCGAAGCCAGCTCACAGAAAGCTATTTTAGAATATTATAATGATAAAAAAGAAGAAGTTGAAAAAATTGTTCCAGGATATTATCCTTTTACCTATCACGTTCTTCGTAAAATAAAAAAAAGATATATAGTATCCGTGATAGTTTGGAATCGAGACGATTCCAATTTAGAGTTTTTTAGAGAGAATATTGGAAGTTTACTTTCTCTTCCTTTGGAGATTAAGATCGAACTTTGGCTTCCCGAACAAAATGTATTAAATCAGGTTCCGGAAAAGAAAAATGTAATTTTAAAATATTATAAATTATTAAATAGTTCTTTGGTTTCTAGTGAATTGAATCGAATGGTTGCAGACGTAAAAGGGGATTTTATTTTTTTTTGGAATTTAGGGCTTCAACCTAATAATCAAAATTGGCTCTACGAGTTATTACAACACGCGCAATTCTCCGAAATAGGAGCGGTTTCACCTATCGTTCTCAATCAAAAAAAGGAACTCGTTTATTCTTCGTTAATCCTCGGTAAATATGGATTTATCGGAAAGTCCGGAAATAATCTTACTGTATCCAAAACAAAAATATGGTCCGGAGAGTGGGTTGAAAAAAATGTTTCCGCAATATCCGGAAATTGTTTGTTGATTTCGAAAGAAAATTGGAAGTTGATGAACGGGTTGGATGAGTCTTTTCAAAAATACTATTGGGATATAGATTTATGTCTGAGACTTAGAAAGGTGGGTTTCAGGTTGGTAAGTAATCCGTTTTCAGAATTTGTTCAAACGATTTCTGATCATAACATTTTTAAAGAATTAGATCCGAAATATTTAGAAAGCGTAAATGATCGTAAAAGACTCATAACGAAATGGGGAGCTTTTTTGAATGTAGACGATTTTTATTCTTCGCATTCTGATCTAGTTGGAAGAGATATGATCCCGAAAGGATTAAATCATAGTTTCCTAGAATGGTATTGGAAAAAAAATGGTCTATCTAATGGAAAAATATTTTAAACATTAGAAATCAATAAAGTATATCAGTTTTAGTTCACTGGAAGTTTATTGCAAAACTTAAAAAACAAATTTAGGATAATAAACTGAAAAACTTTTATTCTTTGAAGTTTTATGAATCTTTTTTATTAGAAGAATTTAATTTTTAAAAAACCTTGTTGCCTGAAATAAGTTAAAGTATTATGCAGTTTAAAAAATTTCCTATAGAAGGTCCAGTTCTAATTGAGCCCAAGGTTTTTGGAGATGAAAGAGGCTTTTTTTTGGAGACCTTTAAAACATCTATCTTTGAAAAAGAAAACATACCTGCTCATTTTACTCAAGATAATCATTCTAGATCTTCTCGAGGAGTATTGAGGGGAATGCATCTACAGATTCCTCCTTACGAACAAGGAAAGTTAGTCCGAGTAGTGAGAGGTAAAGTGATAGACGTGGTGGTAGACGTTCGGGTGGGTTCTCCTAATTATGGAAAATGGCTTTCCGTGGAATTATCCGAGGAAAATAAAAATATATTTTGGGTTCCTCCTGGATTCGCTCACGGATTTTTAACCTTAGAAGATAAAACAGATTTTTTATATAAGGTGACTCAGGAATACAATCCTCAAAACGAGGTAGGAATTCGTTGGGATGATCCTGCGTTAGGCATTCCTTGGAAAACCTGGTTGTCTGATGATTCTGAGTTTATAGTTTCTCAAAGGGATCAAGAAACTCCTTTTCTTGTGAACTTTAAAAGTCCATTCGTATATTAGAATATGATTTATTATACTGGAAAAAATGGTCAGTTAGGTTGGGAATTGAACAAAAGATTCAAATCTTCGAATTTGGAATCTATAGGATTTAGTAAAGAAGAATGGGATCTTGCTGATCTTGATTCTGTAGAAAGAATTTTAAAAGATTCTCCTGAAATTTTAGTTCATTGTGGGGCCTATACTGCGGTGGATAAGGCAGAATCCGATTCGGAGAACGTTTACAAGATAAATTCCTTATCTGTAAAAAAAATTTCGGAGGAATGCTTCAAAAAAAAAATCCATCTGATTTATATATCCACTGATTTTGTGTTTGATGCAAATTCAGAAACGATCGGGGATACAATTCGTTTTTGGAAACCGGATTCTACACTTTCTCCAAAAGGAATTTATGGTTTATCGAAGGCAGAAGGAGAAAAGTGGATTCAAAATATATTTGCGGATTCTAAACAAGCAAATATAGTCCGAACAAGTTGGGTATATTCCTCCTATGGAAATAATTTTCCAAAAACAATTTTGAAACTTTTACAAGATCCTAATCGTACTGAATTAAAAGTAATCGAAGATCAATTAGGAAGACCTACTTGGGCGGGTAGGCTTGCCGACTTTATAATATTCTTAGTTTATGGAATTCTAAAAAGAGAATCTTATCCTAAGGTTCTGCATTTTTCGAACTCTGGGATCGCGAGTTGGTACGATTTTGCGCTTGCGGTTCGGGATATTTCATATTCGTTTTCTCTAATAGAGAATTTAAAACCTATTTTTCCGATTCCTACGGAAGTATACCCCACACCCGCTCCTAGACCTAGATATTCAATTTTAGATTTAGATGAAACTCGAAAAATTTTCGGCAGTATTTCAAATTGGAGGGAAGATCTAACCCTTTGTTTGAAAGAACTCGCCGAAATTTCCGGAAAAAAAGTATGAAAAAAATTTTAGTCACTGGTGGAGCCGGATTTATAGGTTCCAATTTTGTGAATCTCATTTTAAACGAAAGTAAAGAATATCAGATAGTCGTATTCGATAAACTGACTTATGCTGGAAATCTGAAAAGTTTGGAATCTTGGAAAAAAGATCCTAGATTTATTTTTGTAAAGGCGGACATCGCCGATAAAGAAGAAGTATCTTCGATTTTTCAAGAATATAACTTCGATTATGTGGCGCACTTTGCTGCGGAAAGCCACGTGGATCGTTCTATTTTGGGCCCGGAAGAATTCATCAAAACGAATGTACTCGGTACTTTTTATCTTTTAGATGCAGCTAGATTACAATGGAATGGATCTTATGAAGGAAAAAAATTCCTTCACGTATCCACAGATGAAGTATTCGGAACGTTAGGTGATACCGGATATTTCACTGAAGAAACTCCTTATGCGCCTAACTCTCCTTATTCGGCTTCTAAAGCCAGTTCGGATCATATTGTAAGATCCTATTATCATACTTATCATATGCCTGTAGTGACTACAAATTGCTCCAATAACTACGGGCCTTATCATTTTCCGGAAAAATTGATTCCTTTGATCATTTTAAATTGTCTACAAGGAAAACCTCTCCCAGTTTACGGAGACGGAAAGAATATTAGAGATTGGTTATATGTTAAGGATCACTGTGAGGCTCTACGTCTCGTTTTGTTTCAAGGTTTGCCGGGTGAAACCTATAACATAGGAACTAGAAATGAAAAAAAGAATATAGATATAGTAAATTCGATCTGTTCGATTATGGACGAGTTACATCCTTCGGGGGCTCCACATTCTAAATTGATTCAATATGTAAAGGACAGGCCGGGGCACGATTTTCGTTACGCAATTGATCCTTCTAAAATTGAAAAAGAACTGGGATGGAAACCCAAGTTTGCGTTTGAATCTGCTCTTAGAGAGACGGTTCGTTGGTATTTAGACAACAATTTTTGGTGGAAAGAAATTCTTTCCGGTCAATATAAAGAATATTATCAAAATCAGTACGAGAAACGTTAGATGAAATCTAGAAAAGGGATTATACTTGCTGGTGGTTCCGGAACGAGACTTTATCCGGTCACATACGTAGTTTCCAAACAACTTTTACCGGTTTATGATAAACCGATGATCTATTACCCTTTAACAACGCTTATGCTAGCAGGTATTAAAGAAATACTTTTAATTTCTACACCTCAAGCGACTCCTATGTATAAAGAACTGTTAGGAGATGGAAAACAATGGGGAATTTCCATAGAATACGCAATCCAACCTGAGCCAGGAGGATTGGCGCAAGCATATTGGATTGGAGAAAAATTCGTCAACGGACATCCGTCCGTATTGATTCTTGGAGATAATATTTATTTCGGTCATAATCTTGCTGTTCTTTTAGAGAACGCTTCTAAAAAAACTAACGGCTCTACCGTGTTCGCGTATCCTGTTCATGATCCGGAAAGATATGGAGTAGTGGAGTTTGAT
This sequence comes from Leptospira kirschneri serovar Cynopteri str. 3522 CT, assembly GCF_000243695.2. Classification (NCBI taxonomy): domain Bacteria; kingdom Pseudomonadati; phylum Spirochaetota; class Leptospiria; order Leptospirales; family Leptospiraceae; genus Leptospira; species Leptospira kirschneri. Next base: position 318,747 of record NZ_AHMN02000004.1, read on the forward strand.
TCCGAAAGGCGTGCGGTTTCGATCGAAGAAAAACCCTCTAAGCCGAAGTCCAATTACGCAGTCACAGGATTATATTTTTATGATGAAGAAGTTGTGAGTATAGCCAAGTCCATTAAACCTTCTGCAAGAGGAGAATTGGAAATTACGGACGTAAATAAGATTTATTTAGAGAGAGAAATTTTAAACGTTCAAGTGATGGGACGAGGATACGCTTGGTTGGATACTGGGACTCACGAATCTCTTTTAGAAGCATCTGTATTTATAGAAACGATTGAAAAAAGACAAGGACTTAAAGTTGCTTGTCCGGAAGAAATTGCGTTTAGAAAAGGTTTTATAGATGGATCTCAATTAGAAAAATTGATAGCTCCTCTTAAAAAAACAGGTTATGGAGAATATCTTATGAAAGTACTTCACGAAAAGATTTACTAAATTCCATAGAAGTTTTACATTTTTAAACCGTTTGTTTTTGATTTTACTATCAGTATATCATTTTTTGGTTGTTGTATGATCGTATAACAAGTGTTTACTTTTTGAATATAGAGTATTTTGTTATATGTTGTGAGTAGATGAATTTTTAAACCATAATTTCGAAAAACGGTTTCGTTCTAATAAATGAAATATTATAATATTATAACAATTACATACAATTCTGGAAAATATATTTCTGCATTGGATCAATCCATAAAGTTGCCTTCCAATTGGACCTGGGTAATTTGGGACAATGATTCCAAGGATGGCACACAAGAACAACTCAAACTACTTTCTAAAAAAGATAGAAGATTGATTCATTTTAGTTCTAAAAATTTAGGTTTTGCGGGTGGAAACAACGAAGCAATCAAAGTAGCGCCTAAGTCGGATTGGACCTTACTGATCAATCCGGATTCTCGTTTAAGCGACAATTTCTTTTCCGAATGCGAGAAGACACTTGAGTCGAAAGGAAAGGAGTATTCTATCGTTTCTTTTTTAATGCTTAAAGACAATCAAGTGGAAAAGAAGTTAATAGATGGGGCAGGCGATATTTATCACGTTTCTGGGGCTGCGTGGAGAAGGGGATATAAAAGAGTTCTTTCTGAAGAATATTTGAGAGAATCTGAAATTTTCTCCGCGTGTGGTGGTGCAATGGCAATTCGAACCGAAGTATATGAAAGAATAGGCGGATTTGATTCCGATTTTTTTTGTTATATGGAAGATGTGGATTTAAGTTTTCGCGCCAGACTAACGGGAGAAAAAGTACTTTTTAGTCCAAATATTAAAGTTTATCATCACGGATTTGGATCTACCGAAGAAAAGAGCGCTTTTTCCCTTTATTATGGTCTGAGAAACGCGTTAGTCGTTTATTGGAAAAATATGCCGCTGTCTTATGCTTTGCGTTATATACTTCATCATATGCTTTTTTTCGGAGTAAGTATTTGTTTTCATACGATCTTTACGAGCCCTAAAATATTGGGGGTACCTTTCGATTTTTTAAGAATGTTGCCCGGGATCATCCGTAAAAGATTAGAGATTTGTAATGTTCAAAACTATCGGTCTGACGAAATCTTAATATGGATGAATCGAGGATGGTTTACCCCTTTTCGTAAAAAATAGGAATATGCCAGAAAAATTTTCTCCGTTAGCCGTCATTGTTACTTTCAATCCTGATATAACTTTAACTTACAAAAACGTTCAAAATCTAAATTCAAATTCAATTCCAGTTTTAATCGTAGATAACCGATCAAAGAACGTATCCGAAATCCGTTCTAAAATTGAAAAACAGAACTTTCTTCTGGAAAACGAATTGAATCTGGGTTTGGGATTTGCCTTAAATAAGGGAATTGAGTTCGCCCAGTCGAATTTGTATACACACGTTTGGTTATTTGATCAAGATAGTTTTTTGGAGACTTCGGCGATCCGAGTATTTCTTCAAAAAATTAGGGAATATGAGAATCAAAAATTTCCAAGTGAGAAAGTCGCTTCTTACGGTCCTAATATATTTGATACAATCAAAAATCTTAATATTTATGGAATTCTAAAAAACCAAACTGGAATTTTAAATGCAAAGTTTCTAATAACTTCTGGAAGTTTTTATTCATTAGAAGTTTTAAAAGAAGTAGGTTTGTTATATCAGGATTTCTTTATAGATTATTTGGATTACGAATGGTGTTTTCGGGCCAATAATAAAGGTTATATTCATAAAATCGTTTCTGATGTAGAAATGAAACATTCTATAGGAACCGATTCCAAAAGTATATTCGGAATTTTTAAAGTTGCAATTCACTCTCCCTTTAGGTGGTATTTCCTTTTTAGAAATGGAATGTATATCTGTAAAATGTCCCATATTCCATTTCGCTTTAAATTGGAAGTTGTTCTAAAAACATTCTTTCGATTTTTGATCTTACCTATTTTTTCTGATTCTAAATATCAAACGTATCTTCATATTCTTTGCGGGATTCGTGATGGGATTACCGGAAGAGAATCTTCTTTTTACAAACATCTTGTCGGTAGAACTTTTTCTACAACCTAGATCAAACCTAAATTTAAATACTTATTTATAAATTTTTAGAGAATTGAAAATAAAACGACGTGAGTTCGTCGTAAGAAAATGAGAAAGAATTTTTTAAAAGTGTGAGTTCCCACATTTTAAGTTCAACTGCCAAACCCGGAAATTGTGTGAGTTCCTACATTTTAAGTTCAAGTGCCAGACTCGGAAATTGTGTGAGTTCCCACATTCTAAGTTCAACTGCCAAACCCGGAAATTGTGTGAGTTCCCACATTCTAAGTTCAACTGCCAAACCCGGAAATTGTGTGAGTTCCCACATTCTAAGTTCAACTGCCAAACCCGGAAATTGTGTGAGTTCCCACATTCTAAGTTCAACTGCCAAACCCGGAAATTGTGTGAGTTCCCACATTTTAAAATATTAAACTGATAAAATTTACTTGAGGGCTAAATTTTGGAATTTGGAATTACCGTTTCAATTGTATTATATAAACCGAATGTATCAATTTTTAAAGAATCGTTTTTGTCTCTTTTGGATTCGATCACATATCAAATTTCTAATACTTCAAAATTTATTTTATATAAAATCGAAGTATTAGATAATACCCCACGATACGGAGAAGAAATAAAAAATATAATAAACGATTTAGAAAAGAAGTCTTCGTTTAAAGATAGAGTTAAATTTCAGTATTTTCATTTTCCTGAAAATCCTGGATACGGGGTGGCAAACAACCGGTCCATCTTAAAATCAAATACGGAGTTTCATTTAGTTCTCAATCCGGATATTAAAATGATCCCGGAAACATTGGATTTATGTGTTCGTTATTTGGAAAAACATCCAGGCTGTGACGCGGTGGTTCCTTCAGTTTGGGATTGGGAGAGTAGTTCTGATGGAAAATGTAATATACAATTTTTAGTAAAATCTTATCCCACCGTTTTTGTATTATTTTTGAGATCTTTTGCGCCGAATGTTTTAAAAAAAATATTTCGAAAATACTTAAATCAATACAACTTAAGAGAAAAGGATTGGAATCAAACTCAGGAAGATGTGCCTTTAGTTAGCGGTTGTTTTATTTTTGCAAGAACGAAATCTTTAAAACAAATAGGAGGATTTGACGAGAGATTCTTTTTGTATTTCGAAGATTTTGATCTCTCTATGCGTTTGAAACGAAAGGATTACTTCCCGGAAATTCAAATTTATCATAAAGGCGGAAATTCGTCTAAAAAAGGTTTTTTGCACGTAAGGCTTTTTGTCATTTCTGCGATCCGTTTTTTTATGAAATTTGGTTGGAAGCTAATTTAAAACATTATAAAATTCTACTTTTTATATTTAATATATTTGAATGAACCGTAATCTGATTTCGATAGTTTCGACTTTACTTTTGGTCGGAATTCTATTTTTTATTCAGGTTCGATTGAGGCTTCCTATAAATGTCGCCATTATGAATTGTATTTTCGTTTTGGCTGCGTTATTTTGGGTTCTTGAACCTATCCCTGGATACGCAACTTCGATCCTAGTAATTTTTTTAGAAATTATTTTTTTTGCAAATCCTATCGGTGTTTCCTATTTTGAATTTCCTCGAAGTAAAAATCCGTCAATTGCAATCTTTCTTTCTGCTTTGGCGGATTCTTCTATTGTATTATTTTTAGGAGGATTTGTATTAGCAAAAGCTTGTATAAAAACAGGTTTGGATCGTTTTTTTGCCAATAGAATCATTCGTAGATTTGGAGTTAAAAGTCATCAAGTGCTTCTAGGTTTTATGTTCACCACCGGATTTATATCAATGTGGATGAGTAATACGGCGACTACTTCAATGATGATCGCTCTTTCTTTTCCTATGTTGCAGATATTACCGGAGAAAGAACCCTTTCGAAAAGCTTTGATACTGGGGATTCCATTTGCGGCGAATATAGGTGGAGTAGGGACTCCGATTGGATCTCCTCCTAATATCATAGCGATGGGAATTTTAAGACAACAAGGTATTGTTGTTTCTTTTGGAACTTGGATGTTTTTTGCAGTTCCACTTGTGATTGTTTTAATTTTATTTGCTTGGTTACTTCTTATGAAGTTGTTTCCGCAAAAAGATTTTTTTGAATTAGTAGTGGAGTTTCAAGAACCGGAGGAAGGAACTAAATCTTTTTCATTTAGAGTAACTTCAGTAATTTTTTTGGGAACGGTTCTTCTTTGGTTTACAGAAAATTTACACGGAATTCCGGCTGGAGTGATCGCTCTTCTCCCTTTGATTTTATTTCCAGTATTTGGAATATTAAACGAGAAAGACATTAACTCGTTAGATTGGTCCGTTTTACTTTTGATAGCAGGTGGAATCGGAATTGGAGTGGGTTTTCAACAGAGTGGAATGGGTTTTTGGTTTTCTGAATTTTTAAAACCTATTACAAAACCAGAATATTCAGCAAGTGTGTTATTCTTGCTTTGTATATTGGCTCTTGTATTGAGCACATTTATGTCCAATACGGCAGCGACAAATCTTTTGGTTCCATTTGCGTTTCCGCTTTCCGCAATTCTTCTTCCAGGGTCAAACGCGTATCTTTTAGAAGTGTGTTTAGGAATTGCACTTTCTGCTTCTTTAGCAATGTCTCTTCCCGTAAGCACTCCTCCCAATGCAATTGCATATTCTGTTGGAGGATTTGAAATTAAAGATATGATTCAAGCTGGTTTGCCGATTGGGATTTTGGGATTGATTTTGGTCTTGGTAGGTTACTTTATACTTTTATAATTTTATTTTAAAAATTTATCTTAAAATCTTAGAATGAATTTTTGAATCTTTTACTGCGCGGGCGCGTAAAAATAGTACCCGAAATTAGCCGTTTATTTTATAAAAATAGAAGTGCTCAAAAATTACTTTTAATTTGGAATTGTTGGTCGTTTTTAAAGAAGTTTGTATATTCTAATTTTTGAAACAGCTTATGATCGTATGAGTTCCCACATTTTCAAAATTCATCTGCAATTGTATTAGTTCCTACAAATTAAGTATTTCGGAGCGGTGATTGATTTAAAAATTGTATGAGTTCCCACATTTTCAAAATTCATTCGTAAAAACGCAATGTGGTAGTTCCACAAATTAAAATCTCGGAGCGTGATTGACTTAAAAATTGTATGAGTTCCCACATTTTCAAAATTCATTCGTAAAAACGCAATGTGGTAGTTCCCACGTTTTTGTTAAACTATAACGTCGCGGTTAACAGTTCTTGGTACAAGCTTATAATATTTTGTATTTAAATGAGCATTTGCGATAAAAATTTACGCTACTTTATTATATAGTTCTTAAATAGAATTATAAATTCTTATAACTTAGTCTTTTAAAATCTGAGACAGATTTTTATTTCTGTCGTATCGTTTTTCAGATCAAATTGGTTCCTGCTAATTTTATTATTTTTCGCAACCAGAGCTAAAAAATAAAGTTTTTGAAAAATTAATTCTCCATAAATTTTTGTTTCATGGAAACATAGATTAAAGCAGTTTTGTTGATCTGAATTATAAATTTTTTCAATAACTCTGATAAGATATTTAAAATTCGATTTCGAAAATAGAGATCGTCTTCAAATTTATAACAACTCTATTATATAGAAATTACCAAGACTTTAAATTTGCACGTCAGTTTTTTAGATATGAGAATTTATGATACATTTTCAGTAGAAGTTATCTTAAAACGATTGGAATCGGCATTTTAAATAAAAATAAAGTATTTTCGAAATAGATTATAGTATCAATCTACTTAAAAGATTTTGAATAAGAACCTCTATAAAATTCCAAAAAAATCATTTCTACGGCAAATTTCTGCACGAAATCAATCTCTGTTTTGTGATCATCATTCATAAAATTCACTTTAAATTTTGAAAACGAATTTTAAAAAATCTCAAGAAGTTTTATAACTTCTTTTTTTTTCTTGCAATCTCCCATATTTATGGGACTGTAAAAATGTGAAAACTACACTGGAAATACCGGATTTACTGTATAAAAAAGCGAAAATAAAAGCCGCCGAAAGAGGAATTTCCATGCGTGCTTTTGTGGTCGAAGCTTTAGAGCACAATTTAAAAGTAGAAGAGGCTGTCAAAAAAGAAGAGACTGCATCTAAGTTTGTCACGAACTCTTATGGATGGCCCGTTCTTTCTAAAAAGAAAGGTGTTAAGGTAACCAACGAAGTTATCAATACAATCAAGGAAGAAGAAGGTTAAAATGAAATATCTTTTAGATGTAAATGTTTTGATTTCCTTATGTGACTCCAATCATGTTTTTCATGAAAAAGCCTGGAAATGGTTTGATCGAAAGGCAAGAAACGGTTGGGCTACTTGTCCGATTACTCAGAATGCTTTGGTTCGAATTATGAGTCATTCCTCTTATCCGGGAAGCCCCGGTGGAGTTGAGGTTGTTTCTGCCATTTTACATTCTCTTTTAAAAGTAAACGGGCATCGGTTTATTCCGGATAATATTTCCATCAATTCTCCTTTATTTTATCTGAATATAGTTTCTGTCAGTTCTAAACAGATTACGGACGTTTATTTATTGGCACTAAGCGTTTATCATAAAGTCAAGTTTGCCACTTTCGATTCTAAAATTCCTTATGACTCGGTTGATCGCGGAAAGGAACATTTAGAGTTGATTGCTGCCTAATTCTATACTTTAGTATATTCTATTTTTTGAATTAATAAAGATCTTTTAGAACAAATCTCAAAAAGAATTAGTGTTTGGAAATAATCTTTAAAAATAGAGTTGTTGAAATATTTCATGGTGGATTAACAAGACTATTTCAACCATCCATTTCAATAAAACAGACAAAGATAGGGAATTATTTTTCAACGATTCTAATTAATAACGAATTCCTGCGTAAAATTGGGGTTCTATGATCGTTATCAGGGATAAAAATTCATTTTACAGATCTTACACAAGATTGATTGTTTACTCTTAGTGTTTTTTAAATTTTAAAAATCCTACTACTCGGACACATCAAAATGAACGATCGATTTTGTTAAAATGTAGAAGTTTTTACAGATTGAATCTAACCCGGAAGTTTATGGCTTTTTTGGCAGGAAGCCTACATTCTAACTTTTAGAAAAGTCCATGGGATTGTCCGAGTAGTTAAGTTCAAAATCGAAAGGTAGGAAAATTGAATTTCTAATACGAGAATATACAAACAAAAAGTTTTCGATAAAGTATGTTCGTTTTTTGAATTCTACATTCAGGTTATGATAACAAAAAAAGTTTCTAAACGTACTTTAGGACCAATTTTTATCTTTTTCTTTTTGTCCTGTCTTCCTGGATTTTTAAAGGAGTCTAGTACCGAAAATTCTCAGGTCGATTCCTCGTCTACTTTTGAAATCCTTCAAGACAAGATTGATTCTGTTTTACATCCAGAACACAATCAGGATCCAGGACTTCTCAAGCTACTTGCTGGAGGAGACGTTATGTTCAATTGGGGGATCCGAGATACAATTCGTAAACATGGAGAAATTGCGCCGGTAGAAGGTCTTAGGGCACTTTTTAACGAAGCAGATTTTAGGATGATCAATTTGGAAACTCCGGTAGTTGCTTCTAAAACGGAAGAATCTAAAAAGGCTTATATATTTACAGCCCACGAAAAAGATCTAAATTCTCTCAAATATTTGGGAGTGGATATGGTATTTTTAGGAAACAATCATTCCTTTGATCATGGGCAGCAAGGAATGAGCGAAACCTTAGATATATTAAATAAAAATAATATTCTATTTGTAGGTGCGGGAAAAAAACTTCCTGAAGTTCTGGAACCTTTAAACCTAAATCTAAAAGGTTCGGATCTGCGAATCCATTCCGTGACCGCAATCGCCGAACAAACACACTATGCTACTACTACAAGATCTGGGGTGGCTCCTTTTTTATTTCCTTCTTTGAGAGCTACGTTTTTTGAAAAAAATATTTCCCCTAAAAATTATCCTACTCCGGTTCGTATCGTTTCTTTACATTGGGGTGTGGAATATTCTCCGTTTCCAACTTCAGATCAAAGAAAAATAGCAAGATCCTTGATCGATTCTGGCGTAAAGATAGTGATCGGTCATCATCCTCATATTCCTCAAGGTGTGGAAGTTTATAAAGGAGGGGTGATTTTGTATTCTTTAGGGAATTTGATTTTTGGAAGTAGAAATTCTTATCTAAATCACAATTTGATCGCTATTCTACATATTCGTAATAATCATTTAGAACGTGTTGAACTAGTTCCCATCTTCGGAAAATTCCAAAAAGAAGATCATAAGATCCGACCTGTAACGGGTTCAGAAGCACGGGAGTTCTTACATGAAATTTCAGTTCTTTCGGCTGAACTAGGAACAAAACTGAGAGTAGAAGGAGATAGAGCCTTTCTGGATCTTCCGACAAATTCCACCTTGACCCCCGTCTCTAAACGCAAAAGATAGGTTAAATCTTCTGCTCGTCGCAAATTGCAGATGGGCTTATAACCATAGGAGAAACTTTTGAGAAACTACGAACTCACCACAATTACACGTGTGAGCTCTCGGGAAGTTGCAAAGTCCGAAATTCAGGAAACTTTGAAAAAACATTCCGTGAGTGTCACAGCCGAAGAAGATTGGGGCCAAAGAAAACTCTGGCATCCGATTAAACATGAAGAGCAGGGAATCTTCCACCACTATAAATGTAGCGCAGATCCAAACGCCATTGAAAAAGTGGAAAAGGAATTCTTAATCAATCAAAACATTCTTCGTTCTATGGTCGTTCGCCTCCATGGCTAATGATATCAATAGAGTGACTTTGGTCGGGCGTTTCACGCGCGACCCAGAATTCAAATCGATCAACGGAACCTCTTTGGTAAACTTCTCTTTAGCAAATGGTAGAACCTATGTGTCTAACGGAGAAAAAAGGGAAGAGTCTCACTTTTTCGACTGTGAAGTCTGGGGTAAACCGGCTGATATTATTCAACAATACTGCAAAAAAGGAAAGCAGATTGCTATTGAAGGAAGATTGAAACAAGATACATGGGAAACTCCAGAAGGAAAAAAGGCGTCTCGAATTCGGATTGTTGTGGAGAATTTTCAACTCCTAGGTTCTAAAGACGATTCTTCGAGCGGGTCTTCTGTTTCCTCTTCTCCAGCATCTGCTGGAGGAAATTCCTATCCATCTTCTCCGGAATACTATAACGCCGCAGATGGTGGTGACGACGACATACCGTTTTAATGAGGTAATTTATGAGCGAGAACGAAATTAAAGAAGAACGTTCCGAAAGATCGGAACAAGGCGACATTTCCACAGAGATGGAAGGTAAGCCGCAAAGAAAACAAAACAAATACAAGAAAAAAGTCTGTCGTTTTACTGCAGATCCAGAACTTGCAAAACAAATCAATTATAAGAATATCGAACTTTTGGAAAGGTTTATTACCAATCGTGGTAAAATCATTCCTAGAAGAATTACCGGAACCAGCGCTCGTTATCAAAGGGTTCTTGCACGAGAAATTCGTAAAGCGAGAAGTATCGGTCTTCTACCTTACAAGGTAAATTGAGGTACGAATATGAGAGTGATCTTACAAAAAGACGTTATTAATTTAGGAGATGCTGGAGATCTAAAGGAAGTTGCAGACGGTTACGCTAGAAACTTTCTTTTTCCTAAAAGACTTGCAGTTCGTGCTAACGAAGGAAATACAAAAGCCGCTCTTCACCAAAAGAAGTTAGGTGAACTCAAAAGAGAAAAACGTAAAAAGGCCATGGAAGACGTAGGTGGCAGTCTGAACGGTAAAGAATACGAGATTCTGGTAAAAACCGGCGGAGGAGAAAAGTTATTCGGAGCCGTAACTCCGATCGACGTGGCTTCTATTCTGAAAAAAAATGGCTTCGAATTGGATAAAAGAAAAATCGAAATCGCTGAGCCAATCCGTAATCTAGGTTCCTATAAAATCAAGATTCGTCTTGCAGAAGGAATTCAACCTACGATTACTCTACACGTTAAAAAAGAAGAAGAGTGATTTTTATTTAAGGGACCATGCAGTCCGACTCCTTATATGAACCGGAATCCGAAAGAGCCTTTTTAGGATTCCTGCTTCTTAAAGGAGCAGATAATCTAATCGATGTTCCGGTTGCTCCAGAAGACTTTTATGTGGATCTACACAGAAGAGTTTATCGAGCAATTGGAGATCTTGTAGACAAACGGATTACCATCGACCCCGTTTCCGTTTTAAACTTTCTCAAAGAGAATTCTCTTCTCAAAGACGAAGAAAAAGAATTCAATTATATCTATTCTCTTTACAGAGACACTGTAGTTACTCAACCACTTACTTATTACGCGGTTAGGATCAAACGTTTTTCCGAAAGAAGAATGTATGCCAAGATTCTTCAAGAATCTCTGGAACTGATCCGTAAAGAGCCTGGAGACAACGAATCCGTTTTTAACACGGTTGAAAAAAACCTCACCGAAATTTCCAGAAACATAGACGCGAAGGGTCTTCTTCCTGTCTCCTCCGATAAGGCTGCTCTTTCCGATTACATCATGGAGATCATGAAAAATCGGGGACAGATCACCGGTCTTCGCACCAATTTCACTAAGTTAGACGAAGCCACTTCCGGTCTTAAAGAACATGAACTGATGATTTTAGCGGCCCGCCCCGGAAACGGTAAAACCACGTTTGCACTCAACATAGCGTCTAACGTGGCTTTGGTGTATAATCAACCTGTGGTTATATTTTCTTTAGAGATGAGTCGGATCGAACTTCTCCTCAAAATGGTTTGTGCCGATTCCCAAGTAGAATCGATGAAGTTGAAAAAATCAGAACTTACCAGAGCTGACGCTCCTAAACTTTTAGAATCTATCGTTCGTGTTACTGCTGCTCCGATCTACATAGACGATTCTGGTGGTTTGACGATAGACGATTTTAAAGGTAGAGTTCGTAAACTTTTGACCACCGAAAAGATCGGCCTGATCATCGTGGATTATCTACAACTTATGAGTGATCCTAAAAATAAAGACGGCGGTCGTCAGCAAGAAGTAGCTTCCATTTCTCGTTCTCTCAAACAAATGGCAAAAGAGGCCAGATGTCCTATCATCGCTCTTTCTCAGATGTCTCGCGCCGTAGAACAAAGATCCAAGGATCAAAAACCTCAACTTTCCGACTTACGGGAGTCAGGTGCAATCGAACAAGACGCGGACATAGTTTCTTTTATCTATCGAGAAGAAAAAGTAAAAGGGGAGGATGAAATCAGTCCGGAAATGAGAGGTAAGGCAGAGATCATCATCGCTAAAAATCGTTCCGGTCCTATCGGTTCTTTTCATCTTGCTTTTAGGCCCGAGCTTAGCAGATTTGATAATATAGATTAATTTTATAAGTTTTTGATAGGAAACGGAAATCATTGAAACATTGGATTCAGGAAAATTATAAAAATCGTTCTTGGGCTGGAGAATTAAACGAATCTCAAGAAGGTAAAAAGATCGTTCTCTACGGTTGGTCTTTTCGTTTTAGAGATCAAGGTGGTGTGATCTTTATAGATCTTAGAGATAGAACAGGTATTGTTCAAGTTGTGGCTCGTAAAGAACTTCTGGGAGATTCTTTTAGTCTTGCGGAAAAGGTTCGTTCCGAATACGTTTTGGCAGTCAGAGGTACTCTTAAAAAAAGGGATTCAGAATCCATCAATCCTAGAATGCAAACTGGAACGATCGAAATTGTTCTGGATCAATTAGAGATTTTGAATGTTGCTAAAACTCCTCCGTTTTCTTTAGATGAGTTTGACGATGTTTCTGAAGAACTAAAATTAAAGTATCGTTATTTGGATTTTAGAAGAGAAGAACTTAAAAACCGGATGATCAAAAGGCACGAGTTTATATTCGCAATTCGTAATTATCTTAACAAACGTAAGTTTGTAGAAATAGAAACTCCTATCTTAAACAAGTCTACTCCGGAAGGGGCTAGGGATTTTTTAGTTCCTTCTAGACTCAACCCAAATCAATTTTACGCCCTTCCTCAGTCTCCTCAGATTTTTAAACAAATTTTAATGGTAGGGGGAATGGAACGTTACTTCCAGATCGTAAAGTGTTTTAGAGACGAGGATTTACGCGCGGATAGACAACCTGAGTTTACTCAGTTAGATATGGAATTTTCGTTTGTAAGCCAGGAGGAAATTCTTTCCGAAATCGAGGGACTCGTTGCTACGATTTATAAAGAAGTTTTTAATATTCAATTGAATGTTCCATTTCCAAGAATGACTTATAAAACCGCTGTGGAAGAGTACGGTTCCGACAAGCCGGATCTTCGTTTTGGTATGAAACTCGTGGACGTTTCTGAAATTGTAAAAGATTGCGACTTCAATGTTTTTTCGGGCGCCGTAAAAAACGGTGGGACCGTTAAGGTTGTTTGTGTTCCAGGCGGATCTATCATTTCTAGAAAAGAAATCGAAGATTATACCGCGTGGTTAAATAGGGATTACAAAGCCAAAGGTCTTGCGTATATGAAACACGGAACCGAAGGTTTGGAATCCACCATTACAAAACGTTTTAAAAAAGAAGAATTAGAAGCTATCTCCAAAATATGTGGCTCTAAAGAAGGAGATATGCTTTTTTTTGGGGCGGACGAAAGAGAGATCGTCAATCATTCGTTAGGTGCTCTTCGTTTGAAACTTTCAGAACGTTTTGAAACTCCCAAAGAAAATGAAATCAACATTACTTGGATCGTGGACTTTCCTATGTTCGAATGGAATAAGGACCATAAACGTTGGGATGCACTTCATCATCCTTTTACTTCTCCTTCGGATGAGAGTATTCCATTTTTTGAATCTATGGAGACCTTGCAAAAAAACGCAGGAAATGCCACTGCAAAAGCGTATGATCTTGTGATGAACGGGGTTGAAATCGGAGGTGGTTCGATTAGGATTCATTCTAGAGAGATTCAAAATCAAGTGTTTCAGGTTCTGGGGATCAATGAAGAAGAAGCCAAGGAAAAATTTGGATTTTTACTCGAAGCTTTAGAATTCGGTGCTCCACCTCACGGAGGTTTGGCGTTTGGTATCGATCGTATGCTCATGCTTCTCACTCAAGGTAAATCGATCCGAGACGTGATCGCTTTTCCTAAAACTCAAAAGGGTCTTTGTCTGATGAGTGAATGTCCTTCTCCAGTTGAGGAAAGACAACTTCAGGAATTGAAGATCAAACTCGCAAAGGTATAAACTTATTTCCACGCGCAAAGAACAGTTTAACTTCGAGAATCAGGATCTGTATCGTAAGGTCTGTGGTATCAACGACGAAGGTGTCAAAATTCTCGAAAAACAACTCGAGATGGATATTATTCCGAGGGCAACGGGTTTCAGATCGAGGGTGAATCCGCAAAAGTGGAATTTGCATTAGATTTTTTTAAAAAACTAGAAGCCAATTATCTAGAACGTCCCGATCGGGATTTTATCGATTCATTCGATTTTGCTTATATTCTAAAAGATGCAGGTAAGGAACTTCGCAAAAAGAGAGCGAGGGAAACCGAACCCGAAAGAATTACTCCTTGGAAACCGAGCGATAAAATTCTTACTACATATCGAGGGAAACATATTTTTCCTAGGACTCGAAATCAGGAAATTTATTTCAGATCCTTTCAGGAAAATTTGATCACGTTTGCCTTAGGTCCTGCTGGAACTGGAAAAACGTTTCTTTCCGTTGCGACCGCTTGCCGTTTTTTACAAAGTGGTACTATCGATAAGATTATTCTGACTAGACCAGCGGTCGAGGCGGGTGAAAATTTAGGTTTTTTACCGGGAGATCTCAATCAAAAAGTGGATCCTTATTTACGTCCGGTTTATGACGCTTTGGGAGAATGTATCGGAGTAGAAAAAACCCAAGAGTATATTTCTTTAACTAAAATTGAAATTGCTCCGGTCGCATTTATGAGAGGTAGAACTCTTTCCAATGCATTTATCATTTTGGACGAGGCACAAAATTGTACTCTGGCTCAGCTTAAGATGATTATGACTCGTTTAGGAAGAAATTCTAGAATGTGCATTTCCGGTGATTCTACTCAGATTGATTTGGATCATGGACGTTCTGGGTTGGAAAAAGTAGTGACTTTATTTAAAAACACAGATCAAATTGGAATGGTCTTTTTTGGTAAAGAAGACATTACCAGACATCCTCTTGTGGAAGTGATCGTTCGTAAATTCGAGGAGTTGTGATCAGTATGTCCAGTCCGGGAGAACAGGTCGAGTCTGCTATGGCTTGGATTACGGATACCCTTACTAGGGTCCGTTCGATTTGGTTTGTACGAAGATTTCAAATCGTTTTAGTTCTTATTACTCTTTTGACCGTAACTTGGATGCTTGCCATTCCGTTTTTTGGTCAGGATAAGATGGATCTTTCTCCGGATGGATTGTATTCGGAAGGTAAAACTGCACCTGAAAAGATCATTTCCGGCAAAGAAATCGTCTATGAAGACGAGGACAAAACAAAAGCAAAAAAACTGACCGCTTATCAATCTGCTCCTTTCGTTTTTGATCGAGACTTTGGGGTTTTACAAGATCAGATCAATAATTTCATTCAAGAGGATATGGAGAACTTCCGCTCCTTCAAACCAAGCGCCGAAGGTAAGATTTATTCTGAACTTTTGGGAATTATTCCTAGATGGAAAAATCGTTCTAAAGAAGAGATTGAACTTTTATATAAAATTCCAGGTAAAGGAAAACTCAAGGATCTTATTCAACAATATTCTAATTTAGTATTTTCTTCTTTTTGTATATTGCGCGATTTGCCTCCGGATTACGCTGCTTTGAAAACCTCAGGTGCGAGAGTGCGCAATCAAGGAATCAAAGAGCAAATTTCTAATTTAGAAGGTGCTTATATTGTTCCTAGAGCATTTTTATATAGAGATCCGGATACGGTCCACATACTCAATCGTATGGCTGAGGAAAAACTTTCCCGTATGGACTCGGAAATCCTTCCGATCATTCAGAAAATTTCTTTAAGTTATATATATTCCAATCCTTCCTGTTCTTATAATTCGGAAGAAACTCTTTTTGCCAAACAATTTGCCGCAGATAAGGCGGAGCCGGTCAATTCTAGAATTTTGGCCGGAGAGGTGATTGTTAAATCAGGGGAAATTATTACTCCCGAAATATTCAAAAAATTGCAGATTGTGAACACTTATGCAACACGGGCAAACTTCGCTTCGATCGTTTCAATTTTACTCATTCAGACCGTCTTCGTAGTTATCATCTATATTTTTCTTAAAAAGTACAATCCAAAACGTTTGAACGACGTTTCGAGTAACGTGATCGTTTTTTCTCTGATCTGGGTTTTGGTGCTTAGTTGTACGGTTGCTTCTAAGATCTTTTTTAATTTTGAAACTAAATACGATTCCATTTTTTATTTTGCTCTATTCGTTCCTGTTGGAATGGTTTGTTTGATTATTAGTTTTATCTACGACGAACAACTTTCGATCGCCATCGGGTTTTATCTTTCCTTTTTCATTTTTATGGCCTCTCATTATAATCCTACTTCGTTTATGTTAGGGTTTGTTTCTTGTATCGTGTCCGCTAGTTACGGTAGAAATCTGAAAAAACGTATCGATTTTATCAAGGCGGGTTTATATATTTCGGGGGTTCAGATTATCATCGCGTCTAGCGGTTATCTTTTTGATTCCCGTAATTATTGGGTGGCGATTCCAAGTGGTTCTTGGATCAAGGATTTAATCGAATCGAATATATTCAAATTATATGTTCTTTGTCTGATCAACGGTTTTGCCTGTTCTACAGCCGCACAGTTTTTACTTCCGATCTATGAGTATTTATTCAATGTTCCTACTCGTTTTAAATTGATGGAATTGGCGGATACGGGACATCCGTTGTTGCAGGATTTACTTACGAAAGCTCCTTCTACATATACACATACGTTTATGGTCGCCGCTCTTTCGGAACGTGCCTGTCAGAATTTAGGTTTAGATTGGCTTTTGACTAGAGTAGGAGTGTATTTTCACGATATAGGTAAAATTCCAAACGCAGGTTTTTTTGTAGAGAATCAACACCTAATTCCCAAAAAAGAAAACATAGATAAAAATAATCCGGCGCTTGCTGCAAAAATTGTCATCGATCACGTGTTAGACGGAATTGAGATGGCAAAGAAGGCAAGGCTTCCGAGAGAGGTAATCGATTTTATTCCGGAACATCACGGAACTTCCACGATGGCGTTTTTTTATCACAAGGCTTTGTCTGAACTTTCGCCGACTCAAAAAAAGAAATTAAAAAAGCAGGATTTTCAATACCCAGGACCTAAGCCGCAGAGAAAAGAGACCGCTATCGTGATGATTGCGGATTCTCTTGAAGCGGCTTCCCGCTCTTTGGACGAAATCACTCCGGAATCTTTAGATAATCTGATCACTAAAATCATAGGAATCAAACTCGCTGAAAATCAGTTAGACGAATGTGGACTGACCCTCGGTGATCTCGAAGTGGTCAAGGCCTCGTTTAAGGAAGTGTTGTTGTCTAGTCTTCATTCCAGACCTAAATATCCTAGTATGGAATCTACCAAAGCATTAGAAAAAAAGAATGCAGTGGAGAACGGGCATAAACAGATCAAAAACGTTTCGGGGAAAGCAGGCTGATTTCTGATTTAGTCTCCATCTCCAATGACTATGGAGAAATTTCTTGGTGGAACGAGTCAGAAATACTTATCAATTGTAAAATTCTTTTTCGAAAGGAATTAAACGATTCTGAGTGCGAGCTGAGTCTTTTACTCGTTGGAGATTCCGATATGAGGGAAATCAACCGTTTACGTCGTGGAAAAGATAAAACTACGGATGTGCTTTCCTTTCCTTTGGAGTTTGATCTTTCTCCTTTGCAAAAGATACTTCCGAAAAATGCCGGTTCCGATCGGAAAAAGTCTCCGCCAATTGCGTTAGGAGAAATTGTGATTTCAATAGATACTCTTCAAAAACAGGCAAAAGAAATCGGCCATTCCGAAAAAGACGAGTTTTATCGATTGCTGGTTCACGGGTTTTTACATCTCTTAGGTTATGATCACGAGCGGGGAGAAGAAGAGGAAAACATTATGAAATTGAAGGAAGACGAATGTCTGGAAATTCTCCAGGGGCTCTGAAAAAAATCCGAGGAATTGTATTGGAATCTAAAACGATTCAGGAAGGAGATGCGGTGATTCGTTTACTTCCGGAAATTGGTTCTGTGGAAAATTTTCGCATTCGTGGAATTCGAAAAAGTAAAACTAGACCAATCGCTTCTGTGGAGCCGGGTTCACTTTCCGACGTAGATTATTATCATTCTAAAAATAAAGAGACGCATAACGTAAAAGAGATTTCTCTAATCAATCGATTTGACCGCGCTAAGTCCGGTTATTTAGGAACTGTATTCGTGTCTTATCTCGTGGAACTTGCGTCTTCGTTTACACCGGACGGAGCGGAACATCCGGGAGAGTTTCGTTTATTGTTTGGAGCTTTGGAAGAATTGGAAGAGAATGGCGTCTCCGTTTTAATTTTACCTTTTTTTAAATTACGTCTTCTTGTATCTGGAGGATTTATTTCCAAGGAACTGTTATGTCATTCTTGCGGAGCTGAGTTGAAGGAGATGACATTCGTTACATTACAAACTACTCCATTGGAATTGATCTGTGGAAATTGTCTTTACGGAGATAAAAACGATTTAGGTTGGGTGCAATGGATTCAAACTTTTTTGATGCTTAGATTTCGGGACTTAAAAGAAAGAGAAATATCCGTTGAAAACATTCTGGACTTAGACAGAATTTGCAATCAAATGCTCGAACCAATTTTAAGAAAGAAATTAAAATCTGCGTCGACCTTATACGAGGCGCTTGGAGAAAATCTTGGAAAGTTTTCTTAAGACGATACTTTTTATCTTTTATTTCTGCGTGCTTTTGTTCTTTACGATACTGGACATACGTTGGGATCAAAAAGTTCCGGTTCAAATTCCGGTTGTGGAAAAAAGAGAGGAACTTGGAAAAAGATCAATACTTGTTTCCACGATGGATCTGAAAAAAATGGTATTTAGAGAATTAGAAGTAAGTTGGGAAAATTTACGGAAGAAAAACGTTTTCTACGAAGGAAAATCAATTCAAGTCTTAAAAGACAAAACTCGATAAGACCGTTTTTATCGATAAAGTAATCAACGGATTTATATGAAAGAAATTAAAACAAAAAGATTTGATGGGGGAAGAGTCCCCCTCGCTTCAGACGCGTTATGCGTATCTCTCTGCAATCGACTTAAAATTTATTTATTAATCTCTAACTACTTGAAACGCGTCTTACGCTACCCCCTCGCCGGAAAATACTTCTGTGCACCCGGTTTAAGTGGTAGTTTTCACATTTTACAGTGGAATTTAAGTAAAGTGGTAGTTCCCACATTTTACGAAAGATCGCTCATCTCAGCTACGCAGAGAAACAACGTAAAAACTCAACCTCGCTTCTACGGTCGCTCGGTAACGCTCCCGCTGGCTTATGTTTGTCTCGCTCTCTATGGATCGCTCGACATATGAAAGAAAATGAAACACTTAAACAAATCGTATTCAAAACACTAGAAGAAGGTGTTAATATTTTAATCGGTTCATTTCCGGAAGTTGAAAAGGAAACTCTCAAAATCAAAATCGAATACTCTAGGGATGAAAAATTCGGAGATTATTCCACTTCATTTGCATTAGAAAATTCTAAATTAATAAAAAGGAATCCAATTCAAGTGTCTAAGGAATTGGTTGAGATACTACAAAAACGAACGGATCTGTTTGAGAAAGTGGATTTTACTCCGCCTGGTTTTGTAAATTTCAGGATTTCCACTTCGTTTCTTCTGAACTATATAGAAACTTCTGTTCTTTCCGGAAATTATTTTCCGAAAGTGGATCTTCCACTCAGGATCAATTTAGAGTTCGTTTCAGCAAATCCAACTGGTCCACTCAATATAGTATCTGCAAGAGCGGCCGCAAACGGGGATGCGATGGCTTCTCTTTTAAAAGCGATCGGTCACAAAGTAGATAAAGAATTTTATATCAATGATTATGGAAATCAGGTTTTTTTGTTAGGAGTTTCTACGTTAGTTCGAATTCGGGAATTAAAAGGGGAAGAGGGGACTCAGCAAGAAACTGCCGATGATACTCCGATCGAAATCATTCTAGAAAAAAATATATTACCCGCCGAAGGGTATCGGGGCGAATATATTAAAGATATTGCAAGTAATTTATTAAAAGATCCTGAAAAAAACGTAATAATTGAAAATTTATTAAAACAAAAAAAATACAAAGAACTCGCAGAACTATGCTCCGTTTGGACCGTAGAAAATAATCTCATTTGGCAAAAAAAGGATTTGGATGCGTTTGGAGTGGAGTTTGATCGTTATTTCAGCGAACGCACGTTACACGAAGCAAACAAAGTTCTTGCTGTAATGAAAGATTTGGAAAAGTCCGGAAAGATATTTCAAGAAGACGGAAAAAAAGTATTTCGTTCCACTGAATACGGCGACGACAAGGATAGAGTGGTCGTTCGGGATGATGGAAGGCCTACGTATCTACTCGCGGATATTGCTTATCATAAGGATAAGATCGAACGCGGATATAATAAAATTTATGATATATGGGGACCAGATCATCACGGATATATCGCCAGACTTTCCGGAGCGATACAATCTCTTGGATATAAAAAGGAAAATTTTAAAGTAATTATTTCTCAACAGGTTAATCTACTCGAGTCCGGACAAAAGTTAAAAATGAGTAAACGCGCCGGCTCTTTTCAAACGATGAGCGATCTTATCGGATTTTTAGGAAAACACGGCAAAGACGTAGGACGTTATTTTTTTGTGATGCGCTCTTTGGACGCTCCGCTTGATTTCGATCTGGATCTAGCTAAGGATGAATCGGATAAAAATCCTGTTTTTTATCTCCAATACGCTCACGCTAGAATCTGCTCCATCTTCAAAGAGGTAGGCAACGAAACTTCTAAAGAAGCAGCAGCTATATTAGAAATGTCTGAAGAGCGAAAGAGACTTTTATTTTGGATCGCAAAATTTCCGGAAGAAATATTCGATTCTGCGAATGCGATGGAGCCACATCGAATTACGAACTATCTACAAAATTTTGCAAAGGCATTTACAAGTTTTTATTTAGCAAAAGATAATAGACTTAAAGACGCACCAGAAGAGATACGTTTGGGATTGGCTAGGATATGTCTCGCTGCCAAGAACGTACTTGCGGAAGGACTAAAGTTGATTGGAGTTTCCGCACCGGAAAGGATGGAAAAAGAAAACTGATGTTTTCCCCTAAGATCATCGTACTATCCACCGGTTCTGAACTTACTTCTGGTAGAAGTCAGGATACAAATTCCTCTTGGATTGCGAACGAACTTTTTGGGATTGGATTTACGGTTTCCAAATTAGTCGTTTTACCCGATGATCCAGCAGCAATTTTAGAGGAGATAAGAACGTTAGTCTCTCTTTCGACAAAGGAGAATCCTGTTTTGTTGATTATGACCGGAGGATTGGGGCCGACGGAGGACGATTATACTTTAGAAGTGGTTTGTAAATTAAAGGGAGTTTCGCCCGTGGAAAGTGTCGTTGCAAGGCAAAGGATAGAGGCATTTTATAAACTACGCGGAAAAAATTTTCAAGAATCGATACAAACTGCGGTCCGCCAAATATCCGTACCGGAAGGTTCTACGATTTTAAACAACAATGTCGGAATTGCACCAGGTTTCATAGTATCACTTGGAGAAAACTCGCATTTAGGATGTATGCCCGGAGTACCTGGAGAAATGACCGAAATGTTTCGAGAGGAATTTTCTACTTGGATTTTAAAGAAATACTCCACACAGGAATTACACTCTGGTTTTCGGTTTATTTGGTGGATGAGCGAATCTCAGTTTCAGAAAGAATTTATATCTAAAGAAGAATCTGTGACGAGCGGAAAGGTTATATGGGGAGTCGCGGCCAAAAGGGGATATATCCGCGTGAGTTTTCAATCCGATAAACGGGTGTTAGTCGATTCTCTGCTCAAAAAGTTAGACGAGATATACGGACCTAAGTCTACACCAGATGTGTTTGAAGAACTTCCTAAATTGTTGATCGAAAAAAAAATCACCATAGGAACAGCAGAAAGTTGTACTGGAGGATTAATTTCCAAAACATTCACGGATAAATCCGGATCTTCAGCCTATTTTTATGGAGGTGTGATTTCCTATGATAACAGAGTGAAAGAAGGACTTTTAGGAGTTAAAAAAAATACTCTAAAAGAATTTGGGGCCGTAAGCGCGGAAACCGCAAAAGAAATGGCAGAAGGTGCGTTAGTCGCTCTTGGTGTTGATTATTCAATCAGTGTTACCGGAATCGCCGGACCAGGCGGAGGAACTCCACAAAAAAAAGTGGGACTTGTATATTTTGGGATCGGACAAAAAAACGGAGAAACGGAAATTCACGAACACTACTTTCCTTTTCCCAGGAGTTCTTTCCGAGAATTTGCGGCTCATACTGGAATTTATCTTTTATACAATCGTTTAAAGAGGTTGCTATGAAACTGTTATCTATAACTGGATTCGGTTTATTTTTTTTAGTATTGTTTTTTTATTTTCTCGGAAATCCTTACCATACCGCCATAGGAATACAAAAAGTATGGGCGTTTTCTAAATCGGCTCATGCGGGAATGGCTCCTGATCCAAGGTTTTTATGGAATCCGGAAGAAAAGATCAACGGATATAAATACGAAAATTCTTACTATCCTCTATCTTCTTCAAACGGGATTGTGTTTGATGATATAATAAAAATTGAATATCCCCTAAATACAAAAGGATATATAGAATACAAAAAAATAGGATCCGAGGTGAATTTTTATTCTCCCTCTAGAGAGATACTTTGGACCAAAGAATATAGAAGTTATCCTAGAGTATCACCTTCCGGGAATCTTGTGTTGCTCATTGCAGGAGATCATAACCAGGTCCTACTTTCTGACATCAATGGAAACAGCACTGGAGCGGGAAAAATAGATGGACGATTTTTGACAGACTATACGTTTGCGTCTGTCTCTCCGGTCACTGGGGTTTTATTTTCGGGAGGGGAATTGTTCGTTTTAGATTCTAAAGGTACAATTCAGATCAAAAAAAATCTAGGTTCCGAAAAAAATCCGGTATTTGCCAAGAGTATATCCTTGTCGCCGGACGGGAGTAAAATTGCGATTCATCTTTTGAATACAAACCGAGATAGTGTGATCGTTTTGGGAGAAAAGGGTGAAGAGATTTTTTCCTTTGATTTAGATACGATTTATCCTCATAAACTTAATTTAGCAATTTCTAATACGGGAGAAACACTCGTTTCGACTCCAAGTGGTATAGAATTCTACGACGTTTCTGGAAAAAAAATTCTGAATTTAAAACGAAATTACAATAACGGCGTATACCAAGCGGTATACCACAATGGAAATTGGTTTGCTGCAGAATTAAATCAAGAAATTCTTTTTATTGATGAAGTTGGGAAAATTCTAAAAAAAGAAAAGATCCGTGGTTCTGATTTTCCCGTACGTTTTTTTCCTTCCGGTAAAAACACCTCGGTAGTGCTGGAAACAAAAAAAGAATTATTTCTCTACCGAAATCTTTGATTTAGAAGTTATCTTAAGATTCATTTTGTAATTAATAAATGTAAGAATTCCCACAGATTAAGTTTCTTGTTAAGTTGTAAATTTTTGAACAGACTTTTCATTGTTTAAAATCTATTAAGACAGCTTGCATTTTACTCATATCTATAAAATTAAGTATTAAATGTTTATTATAAAGTACCGTTTCAATTAGGTTCGATAAAATCTAATGCGAAAGCGATTGAGGCGTAGAGAAACATAAACAGAACGCTTTCTACCATAACCAACCCACAAGTATTTAGATTTCAATATAGATCTGTCGGAATTACGACAAATCAATTGCTTCCCATGGGGCGCAATTCAGGTGGGAAAATTTGAAAGACTTTTCTCTATCAGAAAAACATGCTTTTTGCAAGTAAAAAGACTCATTCTTGTCGGAACACTTGAAAAATGTGCGTTTTTTATCCTAAAACGCGACCCTTAGGAAAGCGTTTTGCTGAGTTCTTGAACGCGACCTGTCGAACGACCCATGGGGAGTGAGACGCTGAGTTTCCAGAGCGACCCTTAGGGAGCGATGCATTGAGTTTTAGGAGAGCGTTGTGCTTTAGTTATTCTGATTCTAAAATCTTCTTTCAACTTGTGTGGGTTGGTTATGGCTCTCTATGGATCGCGTTTGAAATCGTAATTCAAAACGAAATATTACATTTCTTTTATATAATTTATTGACTGGAGCTAAAAAGCACGGTCCGGCGACGCCGGATTCGTCCGAATTTTCTTACCTGAATTCACAGGATGGAAGTCTAAACTTATCGGATTCGACACTTTATTATGTGGTTATATGGAATATAATTATTTTATTAATTACTAATATAAAAGAATCTAATAAGTAATCATTTATATTTGGCGATGAATATATCTATATCACGCATGGCGGCTTCTCCATGTATATGGTTTCCTACATAATATAAATTTCCATTTAAGTCATGTGTTATTCCATTACCAATTTTAAATCTATTAGGAGTACCTATTTGTCGTGACCAGATTAATTCTCCGGAAGGATTGTGTTTCGTAAAAAATAGATCTTGAATACCGGTAGGGCGTTCGTATACGTTTAATATATTTCCGTTTGTAGTGCCTATTGAATAGATATTTCCCTTATCGTCCGTATCTAGAGAAAAAATTGTAGTATGATAATTATTTTGAGGATCTTGGCTTTGTGCCGGGCCTAATTGTTGGATCCATTGAAGATGGCCTAAAGAATTGTATTTCACCAGGGTTGCAAGATGAGACGTTCCGTTAGCCCCAGATCTGAAATCAGCGTTGCTATTTCCACCTACAAAAACGTTTCCTAAAGTATCAACTGTTATAGTATTACTTTCAATTGATCTTGAAGGGAAAGTAAGTTGAGCGAAAAATTGTTTGTTTCCATTATCGTTATCATATTTGAAAATAAAAAGATTTTCCGCGCCGAAGTCATTTATCTCTGTATTCGTTTCAAAATTTGCGTCTCCTGAACCGGTTACATAAATATCTCTAACTCTGTCGAAGGCGACACCTCGTGTGGAGATTTGAATAAATCTAGCAATGAAAAGCTGTTTGACCCAAGTTTGATTTCCTTGAGGATCAAACTTAGATATAAATCCGTTCGCTCCTAATTCCGGACCTCCAAAAGGTCCGCTTGAATTTCCGACTACAAAAATATTCCCAGATGTATCTATAGAAATACTTGTCGGAGTTGTTCTAGATTCTTTTTCTTGTGGGCCGGCTTGTGTAATCCAACCTCTGGTTCCATCCGAGTTGAATTTAATTAGGAACATGTCTTCTGAACTACGAAGTTGATTTGAAAAAAATCCATCATTGCCCGTACTACCGGTAACGTAAACATTTCCGTTACGATCGACAACCATGGCACTAACATTCAATTCTACGTTAGGAGCCCCAATTTGTTGGGTCCAGATTGTATTTTTATGAGAATCATACTTTCCTAGAATGAGATCCTTCGTTCCGATTGGTCTCGGAATGTAAACACCTCCATTGGTTTGGCCGACTACGTAGATAAAACCGTTTTGATCTACGGCGATACCTTTACTTTCGGTTTGGGCATGTTCAGTTCCGATTAACAAGGTCCAATCTAATTCTGAATCAGATTGAGAATCTGTATGAAGAGGATCGTTATTTTGTAAAAGAAAATCCGGGATTTTCAATAGAGAATGAATCCAATAATCAATATTTTTTGGGGCCGCTATGCCAAGTACCTTGGTAGGTAAACAATTCCAAAATAAAATAAAAAGAAAAATTAAAAAATGGACCAAGATAATTTCTCCTAATGTTTTACAGTGACAAAATAGGTGTAGGCGAATTTTTTGGGTAGAAATTTAATTAGGAATAGGGTAGTTTAGACTATTTTAATATGCTTAAGTAAAAAAATAGGTTTGTATTTCTTAAGAAATGAGATGTTCATATTTTAAAAAGATAAACAATTAACGTTTGCACTTTAGTCATCGTTTATAATTGAATTGGCGAAAGATATTTATTGATCTCTATAAAATAACGTGAGTTAAGTGTAAAAAACTAAGAAAATTTTTCTAAAAGTAGCGGTTCCTACATTTTTAGGTTTTAAAACAATTTCTTTATAAAAGCTTAATTTTAAATATTAAATTCACATTATATGAATTTAAAAATTATTCAAACTTCGTAGATAGAAAGAGATTTATAACTTTTGTTTCCTTGTTTATCGAGTAAGGCGATGATTTCTGTTCTAGTGTCTTTTTCGATGTTAAAAATCAATTGATCAGAAATTTCCCTACAAATGTATAAACCTCTACCGTGGGAATCGGCAAGACCTGGAGGGAATCCAGTATTTTCGTCGACGGTTATATGACGATCTAAACGTTTTAGAATTTCCTTTTTATCTAAAGAACCGAAATGATCTCGAATTACGATGATAAAAGTGTTTTCGGCAATCCCGTAACCGATTTCGAAAAAATCAGACTCTGCGAGTTGAATGTTTTCCAGAGGGATAACAAGATCACGGGAAGGGAGTTCGTATTGATATTTATAATTTCCTTTAGAATCTCTTGGCGCTCGGATCATAGCATTGGAAGTTAGTTCTTCTAAAATCTGATTGATTGCGTTAGGCGCTCCTTTCTCAATCAAAAACTTGGCGATTCGATTGCAGATAAAATTTCTCTGTTCGTCCGAATAGATTCTTTTAAATACGATTCCGTTGGGACGAGGAACAGAAAAATCTTTATCTTCGGGTTCCGATTCTTGAATTACAAAATCGGTTCCGAAATATTTTTCTACTCCGAATATGTCCTTAGTAAGAAGTTTGTGAACCATTACGGAAATCAATTTAATATCTAAAAAGGAATATTTTGGAATGATGTTCCAAATGCCGTGTTTATATGCAAAGTTGATGTAATCGTTGATATTGTAAGCGGTCATCAGAGTGTAAAGAACGTGGGGAAATTCGTGTTGGATGGTTTTGATCAGATCCAATCCGGTTTTACCCGGCATACGAATGTCCGTGATGACTAAATGAATTTTTTCGCTTTTTAAAATGTCGATCGCTCCGTCGTAATTTTCAGCGTCAAAAATATTGTATTTAACGGAGAGTAAATCTTTGATCGCTTCTCGAATCGAATGGATGTCTTCAACGATCAATATATTATACATTAGGAAATGTACTCTTGATATTGTGTGAAAGGTAAAGAAACTCTAAACCTTGTTTTCTTTTCAAAAGATTTAACGGATAGTTCTCCTTTGTGTTCTCGAACGATAGAGTGACAGATGGAAAGTCCAAGTCCGGTTCCGATTCCGGTTTTATTTTTGGTAAAAAAAGGAGAAAATATCTTATCGATTAGATTGTCGGGAATTCCACCAGCGTTGTCTTCTACGATGATATGTACCATGTTTCTGGTCTTACGAACTTCCACCCGAATTTTTCCTTCTCCGTAGTCGAATGCCTGCAAAGAGTTCTTAAATAAATTGATAAAAAGTCTTTCTAATTTTACTGGATTAAATTGAAACGTGGTTCTCGGTTCACATAAAATTTCCCAAGAAATATTTTTAGAAAGTACTGGATAAACCCAGATCACATTTTCTCTTGCTTTTTGAATGGTTTCATAAATATCTGCGCTTGTAGTTACTAATCGATCCGGTTTTGCAAAACTGATAATATCGGTGACGATCATAGCGGCTCTTGTTAGATCCTCTTTCATCATATCCAAACGTTTACGAAAAAAATCAGGATCGATTGAAGTGAGATTATTCAAAAGACTTTGAAGAGTTAAACTCATACCCGTAAGAGGGTTGTTCAGTTCGTGTGCGACACCGGAAATAAAAATTCCCAAAGAAGCCAAATTTCGAATCCTTAGATTTTCTTCTTCTTTTTCTTTGATTCTAGTAATATTACTTACCTTTTCAAGAACGGAACCTATGTTACCTTCTTTTTCGATAGGATAGAAGTCCAGATAGAGAGTTTCTTTTTGGCCTTTGACGGAATGAAAAATTTCTCTGTTCACGTCCGATCTAGGATATTCAAAATATCTGTTGAAATTTTCTTCACTCGATTGCATTCCTTTCATCGGACAGTAAGGACATACGTCGCTACGATTGTATAAAACTTCGAAACATTTTTTACCTATGATGGATAAAAACGAAGATTGACCGGAAAATTCCAATGTGGACCGATTGACTCTGCGTATACGAAATCCTGGATCGATCAATACCAACGGTTCCGTAATTCCATCTAAGATGGCTTGAAGTTCACCGGTTTTTTCTAAGAGGTTTTCCTGCAATGAGGACATGAAGATTCAATATTGTAGAGAATCTTTAAAAGTTTGCAGTAACTTTTTTTTATTTTTTGCTGATTCTTGGCTTTGCATTTCTTGAAGTCTTAAGAGCTGAATCAGAAAGTCTTCCAGAAGTTTGATATAAAATTCTTGTTTGAACTCTGATCTTTCTCGATTGTCCGCAAGAAGTTGAATCGGGTAACGAACTTCTTTACCGTTTCTATCTGAGTGTAAAAGAATGTCGTCCACGTCCTGGTCCAGAGGAGTTTCATCCGTTAGGCGAATCAGTGTTATATCGGAACCGTCCATACTTTCTGATTTCACTTCGGTAATAACTTTAGAAAGAGTAGTTCCGGTAAATTCTAAGAGAATCGATTTACTTTCCGCTTTTTCGATTCCGTTCTTACCTTCTTGAATAGAATGTTTAGAAACCTTAATTCCCTTTCGATTTGGATAGGTTCCAAGAAACGTAACAAAGGTTCCGCTGGGAATCGATTCCATTTTTTCTAATTTCAACAATTCTCTGGCGATACCTAACTCTTCGTAGATTTTTAAAATTTTTCGATTTAAAATAGAAGCAGTATCGGAAGAAGATTTGTTTTTATGAAAATTTTCTTCTTTGTTTTGGGAATAGATAGAGCCGTTCAGTAATAAAAAACCTATAAGAAATAAAACCAATATTTGATTCCAAATAGGACTTCTCAGGTTAAAAAAAAGCCCGTATAGAATTGGTTTGGATTTTAAATTAAGGATTGGCCTTTGGAGGAGTAGAATCAGGATTCTGAGTATTCGTTTCACTTTTGGTTTCCTCTGGTGGCGCGGTTAGTGCGGGAACAGTTTCCGGCATCAGTTTGTCTTCTTTTTTGGCGAAGAGGAAGGAAAGAAGAAGAGAAAGTACAATGAATAAAATCGCTGTTACTCGAGTTGCCTTAGTAAGAACATCCGCAGTGGAAGAGCCAAATACAGATTGACTGGAGCCTCCTCCTAGAAGCCCTCCTCCCTTACCGGTCTGAATCATAACGAGTAAAACCAAAAAGAGAGAAACAAAAACAAAAAGGGTTAGAATGACTCCGTTTAACATATCAATACCTGAAAAATAATGAATCCTTTGCCAGATTATGAATCCTTCGGAGAGTGACAATTAAAATACGTGCGGGCTTTACTTAAGTTTAGAAAAGTCCAGCGAAGGAACTGATTTTCTG
This sequence comes from Leptospira kirschneri serovar Cynopteri str. 3522 CT, assembly GCF_000243695.2. NCBI lineage: Bacteria > Pseudomonadati > Spirochaetota > Leptospiria > Leptospirales > Leptospiraceae > Leptospira > Leptospira kirschneri. The sequence goes on from NZ_AHMN02000004.1 coordinate 347,743, forward strand.
ACTGGCCCCTCCGACTAGACCCCCGTCTATATCTTTTTCTTTTAATAGATCTTGAATGTTGTCCGGTTTTACAGAACCGCCGTAGAGAATGGAAATGGATTCTGAAATGGAAGAGGCGCCTACAAAAAGGCCAGAGATTTCTTTACGAATGAAAGAATGTACTTCTTGGGCCTGAGAAGGGGTGGCAACTTTTCCGGTTCCGATGGCCCAAACAGGTTCATAAGCCAGGATTAAATTGGAAAAAAATACACTATCGATTTCTTTTAAACCTTCTTTAATTTGAGAAGACAACACTTCCAATGTTTTACCGGATTCTCTTTCGGAAAGAGTTTCTCCAATACAATAAAGGGCGGTGAATTCGTTTTTTAAAAGGAAACGAATTTTATCGTTACATAAGAAGTTAGATTCTCCTAAAAATTGACGACGTTCCGAATGGCCGACCATCACGACTTTGACCCCGATTTCTTTCAGTTGATCGGGAGAGGTTTCACCTGTAAAAGCAGCAAGTCCGGAGTGGTAACAGTTTTGAGCTCCAACGATTACTCCGCTACCTTCTAAAATTTTGGAAACGTTTTCAAGATGAAGAGTGGAAGGAAATACCATGGAAACTTTATCTTTAGAGATGGATGGAATTTTTTCTCGAATCGAATGTGCTAGAGAAACGGCTTCTTTGAAAGATAAATTCATTTTCCAGTTTCCTGCAATAATTGTCTTACGCATAATTTCCTCGTTTAAAAGATGAGTCAATCGGACTGGGAAAAGTTTTTAGGAAAGGGAAATCCCTACAAGAATTTTTGAAACTTTTCGACCGAATTTGAAACTTGAGAAAGTAAAAAAATAGGCTTTCTAAAAATATATAGGGCGCATGGTCGGGCAAATTTCCAATTCAAAGAAAATTATTGTTTCAAACAGCCGACCACCAGGCTCTCAGCTACGGTCCATTCTAATCAAATGTAAAATTTGGAATTAGTATTTCAACCGAATGGACCCCGCTTCGATCCTTTGCGCGAGGATTTTTTCTGAAATCAAAAAATTAGACATTGTAAAACGAATCTTTTACATTGAACTCGCGTTAAATGATATTTAAGTCAGAAAGTTCAAGAGATTGTAAAAGATAAAAAATATTAGAATTGTTGAAAAATTCCATAGCTTAGATCAACTGCTTCAATTGATCCTTTCCATGAAATAGAAACTGATGGAGATTCATTTTTTAACAACTCTATTTTTGATTTAGGATCTTTATAGAATCGAGATTGTGTGATTCATATTATAATTTTTGAAATTTAGATAGAAAGAATTTAAGTGTTTGGTGAATAGAATGATTTATTTTTGGAAATTGATTTTTCGAAAGATTTGTATCCGATCTATAGTATTACTTACGGTTATTACATTACCGGTAAAATCCAATAGTAGAGCGCCAAAAGCGGTAGATGCTCTGCCTGGAAGTATTTTATACGCATATTCAAAAAACGTAAAATTGTTAGGAGAGAAATTAGAGATTACTTGCGAAAATCGATGTTTGATTCGGGCCAATTATAAAATCAATTCGATTCAAAAAGGAGGTTATCTTTTTGCGTTTGTATTACCTGCGTCAGCGGACTTGGAAATTTTTCAGGGTCAAAAAGTAATTTCAGTCAAATCTAAGCCGGATCTTTCTAGAAAGGAGCTTTCTGATTTCAGGACAGTACAATACAACGGGAGTAAAAGTTACGGTTTACCTCATGTTGCAGAGTTTCTGCTAAATTTAGAGGAAGGAATTCAAGAAATTGAAATTAGATACCAGATGCGTCCGGGCCAAAACGAGACTGGTTTTGGATATTTTTCTTTTGGAGATTCTGATTTTTGGGGAGTAGTAGAATATGATCTTTGGCCCGCAAAGGAATGGGTTTCCGAAAATTTTCAACTTACGTTTGAAATGAGTATTCCGGAAGAACAGAAATTTTTTATTTGGGGAAAACGTCGTAAACTTGCTTGTTTTGGATTACAAAAAAACGGTTACGAAATGAAGAACTTAGGACCTCAGGAATCGTTTTATCATTCAGGAAAAAAAGTTTTACGTTATCAGTTTGGATCTAATTTTCCAGATATTCTAAGATGTACTTATAAGTTAAAAGAACCTTTATATAGATAGAAAAAAGTAAACCGGCGATGATTTTAGGAAATAACATTTATAGAATTGAATATTCTAAATTCTGAAAGTTTTTTTTTTCTGTAGTATTTGAATTGAGCCATTCTTGGAACTATATAATAAAGTGCACTATATTTTGCGTTTGTCGATTCGTAATTGAAATATCTATAGAATCTAAAAAGAATAGAGTTGTTGAAAAATTAATTCTTGATCTGTTTGTATTGGATTGAATGGACAATTGAAGCAATTTTACGAATCTTCACTATAGAGTTTTTCAACAACTCTAATGATGTTGAAATTTGAACTTTATAAGATCAATTCCTTAAATGTGGTAACTCTTACAAATCACGATTTTATAAACAAATTCTAAAATTGTAGGAACTACTACTTTTAAAAAATTCTTTCTTACGTTGAACTCAAGTTAAACTGGGATTTAAATTTTGATGATGCCCGCAGAACAGCGGTTTTGTACAAAAATTGGATGGACGATGACTCTTTTGTATCTCGTAGTAGTTCCCACAATTTTCAAAGTTTAACTGTAAAACCACGACTTGTGAGAGTTCCCACAAATTAAGTCGCATTGCAAATTTTTAAACAACTCTATTTATTTTTTATGGAAAAATTAGATTTTTATAAAACGAATCTCTTACGGCCCTGCTCACATTATAATAAATTGAAATTAAAGACAATATTATATTACGTTTTTTTTATGTAATTGATTGACTAGGGCTGAAGGCGCGGTCCGGCAATACCGGATTCACCTTTATTTTTTTACGTCGAATTGGTGTTAAATGAACTGTAATGATTCAAGTAGTTTTAAATATTTGTTTCCCAATTTCAAGAGGAAGAAGATCCGGAGTTTTAGGGTTGAGTTAAATAGAGATTCCAGTCTGCAGGAGGAGACAAATCTTCGAGATAAAAAATTCTTTCATCGGTTTTCAGGTAACCAGACGTTGCAAAACCAAAACTCGCTTTCGCCTTGTCTCCATCCACTCCAGTATGGGGAACTCTTGGAATATACGATCCAAGGAGGTTGTATTTCAAATCGAGATCGTTTTTCGATCATACAGAACTTTGTATGGTTTAAAGCAACGCAAGTTCGACGGTTTCCATTCAAGACTTCGTGCTTCGCCTTCGCTCCACACGAGTCTTAATCTCGCATTCGGAGCAACACTGTTGCTCCTCGGTGCTGAGATTGGGCGAATGCCCGGCTTGTAAGTTTGATTGTAAAAACACTTTGATTACTTGGAATCTTTTTTGAGAAGTGCTTCTACGCCTGGGAGTTTTCTACCTTCCATAAATTCAAGGGATGCTCCTCCACCGGTTGAGATATGAGTGATTTTATCTGCAACACCAGCTTTGTTGATCGCAGCGATGGAGTCTCCTCCGCCTACGACTGTTTTAGCCTTGGACTTGGCTACTGCTTTTGCGATTGCCATTGTTCCACCCGCAAATTTATTCATTTCAAAAACACCCATTGGTCCGTTCCAGAAAATCGTTCCGGCGTTTTTGATGATCTTTTCGTAGTTGGAAACCGTTTTAGAACCGATATCCATTCCCATCCAACCGTCTAAAATTCCCATCTTATCTACGGATTTGGTTTTTGCCTTTTCGCTGAACTGATCTCCGATAATATGATCTACGGGAAGTTGTAAATCGATACCGGCGACACCCGCTTTTTCGATTAACTGAAAAGCTTGAACTTCAAATTCTTTTTCGACGAGTGAATTTCCAACCGGGACCGCTCTGGATTTTAAAAACGTATAAGCCATTCCACCACCGATAAGAAGATGATTTACTTTGTCGAATAGATTGGTGAGTACCTTGATCTTAGTGGAGACTTTGGAACCTCCTATGATCGCTACAAAAGGGCGAGCCGGTTTATGCAGAAGTGCGGAAAGTTCTGAGATCTCTTTGTGCATTAGAAGACCTGCATATGCAGGAAGTAGACGTGCGATTCCTTCGGTGGAGGAATGCGCTCTGTGAGCCGCGCCAAAAGCGTCGTTCACATAGATGTCGGCTAACGCAGAGAGTTTTTTGGAAAAACCAGAATCATTTTCCTCTTCTTCTTTATGAAAACGAACGTTTTCAATCACTAAAATTTCGCCGTCTTTGAGTTCTTTAGAAAGTTTGACCGCGTCTTCTCCGATTACGGTTTTAGAAAAATAAACCTTAGATTTTACAAGATCTTGGAAAGTTTCAACTACTGGCGCTAAGGAGAATTCGGGATTTACTTGTCCTTTGGGTCTTCCTAAGTGACTCGCAATGATGATTCTCGCCCCTTTTTTAATCAGAAGTTCGATTGTGGGAAGAGTTTTTTCAATTCTAGTTTTGTCTGTGACTTTTCCGTTTTCTATTGGAACGTTAAAATCTACTCTCAGGAAAACTCGTTTTCCTGAGAGATCTGCGTTTTCGAGTCTAGGTAATTCCATGAATTAACCTTTCTTCGCCATGTAGCGGATCAGATCTAAAACTCGGTTGGAGTAACCCATTTCGTTATCATACCAAGAGACTAATTTAAAAAATCTAGAATTGAGTTCTATACAAGCATCCATATCAAAGATAGAAGAGAGTGTGGAACTTACGAAGTCGTTAGAAACTACCATATCTTCGGTATAACCCAGAATACCTTTCATGGCGCCTTCGGAGGCTGCTTTCATCTTAGCGGAAATTTCTTTTAGAGAAGTTTCTTTTGTAGTTCTAACGGTTAAGTCTACCACGGAAACGTCTGGGGTTGGAATTCTAAAAGACATTCCAGTCAATTTACCATTAACTTCTGGAATACAAAGTCCAACTGCTTTGGCAGCGCCGGTGGACGCAGGAATGATGTTTTGCATCGCTCCTCTTCCTCCTCGGAAATCCTTTTTAGAAGGTCCGTCTACGGTAGGTTGAGTGGCAGTTGTAGCGTGAATTGTAGTCATCAGACCTTCTTCGATTCCCCAGTTGTCTAAAACTACTTTTACGATCGGTGCGAGACAGTTGGTTGTGCAAGATGCGTTAGATACAATGTGATCGGCTGAAGGATTGTATTTTTCGTTGTTCACACCCATGACGAAGGTAGGAATGTCTTTATCCTTTGCAGGAGCGGAGATCACTACTTTTTTAGCGCCAGCTTTGATGTGCTTTTCGGCACCGGCTCTATCTGTGAAAAGTCCAGTGGATTCGATTACATAATCTACTTTGAGATCTTTCCAAGGAAGTTTTTCAGGATCTCTTTCGGAAACGCATAGTATTTTTTTTCCGTCCACAATGAGTTCTTTTTCAGTGTGTTCAACGGTTCCTTGAAATCTTCCGTGAGTGGAATCGTATTTGAGTAAGTAGGCCAGGTTATCAGGAGTCACTAAATCATTGATGGCGACAAATTCTAGATTGGGGTCTTTGATTCCTGCACGGAAAACGAGTCTTCCAATTCTTCCAAATCCGTTGATGGCTATTCTGGTCATTTTTTTCCCTTTGTTATTTTAGATTTACGGCTTGTCCTAAAATTCAAATTTTCTTTTATAAAAGGTCCAAAGTCGCAAGATTTATTGTCCTTTGAGGACAAAGTTCTTATTTTAAGGTCTCCCGTAGGAGAATTTTTCTAAGATTTGGATACAGTATTTTCCGGACAATTCTCTTGAAAATCTGTTTTTTCTGGAGAATTCTAGAATGGATTCTCGATTTTTTACGGGAAATTTGTTTGTATCCTAGATGTTTTTCCTTTGATTTAGAGTATGTTCTCGCCTAACAATGTAGTTTTTACGTTCATTCAAAACTTGTAAGTTTAAAATTTTGTGGTAGTTTCCATATTTAAAAACCTCAAATGGGAATTGCACTGTAAAAAGAATGTGGGAACTCACACAAATTAGAATTTCAAGGTAGAACTAAGAGTCTGCAGAAACTGATTCAGAAAAATATTTTTCTAAAATTTCATCTATCATCGCATTGGTAAGAGGTTTGGTTTTAAAATCCGAAGTGGAACCAAATTGACTGAATTTATTTTTATCATCCGGGTTGTCCGAAGTAGTCAACATGATGATGAGTGTGCTGGTTTGAAGTTTTTGATCCAACTTTTTATATTCTTCTAAAAATTCCCAACCATTCATACCAGGCATATTAATATCCAGAAAGATGAGATCTGGAAACGGTTCTATATTATTGGATTTATTTTTTAAAAAAAGAAGAGCTTCCTGGCCGGATTGTTTTGTGATTACTGTTTCCGCATAATTTCCTTTATAGATAACTCTTTCATGAAAAAAATTATCGTCTTGGTTGTCATCGATCAGAAGAATACATTTTAACTTTTTGTTTTTCATAAGTTTAATTTAAATTAGGAATGATAAAGTGAAAAGTACTTCCTACTTCCGAATCGGATTCAACCCAGATACGACCGTTGTGTAATTCTATGATTTTTTTACAATGTGCTAATCCGATCCCATGATCTTCGTATTCTTCTTTAAGATGCAGTCTTTGGAATATAAAGAAAATTCTATCTACGTATTTGGAATCGATTCCGATTCCATTGTCTTGGACCGAAAAATGGCAGTAGTCTTCCTCTTTTACGCAACGAATTCGAATTTCAGGATCGATTCCTTTTTTAGAAAACTTGATCGCGTTGGAAATTAGATTTTGAAGAAGTTGTCTGAATTCTACTTCGTATACGTTCATATTTGGAAGTGGATCTGAGGTAATTTTTGCATTCGAATTGAGAATTAGATTTTCTAAATCGGAAAGAACTTCCGAAAGAATACGGTTTAAATCCGTAAATATTAACTTTTGATCTCTACCAATTCTTGCATACATAAGAAGAGCTTTTACTAAAACGCTCATTCGTTTGGTTGCCTGATCGATCGTTTTTAGATAACGGGTTGCGTTGGAATCGAATGTGTTGCCATAATCTTCTTCCAAAACTTGAATATAGTTAGATACAGTTCTTAAGGGTTCTTGTAGATCGTGAGACGCTAAAAATGCAAATTGTTCCAGTTCCTTGTTTTTGACTTCCAATTCGTTTTTTCGAATTAGAGTGGATTCTTGATTTTTTCTTTCCGTAATGTCAATGATCGAAGCAAGAACCATAATACCTTCGTCTGTGTCTATCGGATTGAGACCGATTTCTACTTGAACTTCGGAGCCGTTTTTTTTTCGGGCGAATAAATCTCTTCCCGCGCCCATAGATCGAACGGTAGGTGTTTTGAAAAATTGATTTCTACGATCTGGATGTGCTTCTCGAAAACGTTCCGGTAGTAATATTTCTAATTTTGTACCGATCAATTCTTCTCTTTCGTAGCCGAATAGTTTTTCCGTTTGCGTATTTACGAGAGAAATTGTTCCTTCCGAATTGACTAAAACCATTGCGTTTGGCGCCGATTCTACAACGAGACGAAATCTTTGTTCCGCTTTTTTTCTTTCTGTAATATCTATTATAGAAGCTAAAACGAGAGTACCGTCTGCGGTTACCACTGGATTTAAACCGATTTCGATCGGAAACTCTGTGCCGTCTTTTTTAAGACCGAAAAGATCTCTGCCAGCACCCATAGGTCGAACTTTAGGAGAAAGAAAAAAAGAATCTCTGAAAGCTGGATGATTTTTGCGATAACGATGAGGAAGAAGTTCTTCTACAACCTGTCCGATCAATTCAGTTCGTTCGTATTTGAATAATTTTTCAGCTTGATTGTTGATATAAACGATCTTACCGTCCCGGTTTAACAATAGAATTGCGTTTGGAACAGATTCTACCATCAATTGAAATGTAAGTTCCGAATGTTTTATCGTCACGGGATTTCACTCTTAAAGTAGGGAAAGAAAAATTGAATCCGATAAAAATATCACAATGGTAAAATTGTGTCAAATAGTAAATTAGAATATTTGAATTTATAATACTGGCACGAAAAATATGAAAATGAAAGTCGAAAAGTAAAAAACGAAAAATCTAAAATAAAAATTTAGAACGCCTTTCCTAATATGTTTTCTATGGGGATTGGACCAAAATCTCTAGAGTCGGAGCAGGAATCTCGATTGTCGCAGAGAAGAAAATAATCTCTGTCTTTAAGAATCAAAGGTTCTCCGTTGTCTCTGCCGGAAAAACTGGAAGGAAACGCTCCTCGTTTATCTTCGAACTGAAGTGTAAAACCACTTCCAACTCCAGAAATATCTTCCGGATGATTATTACGATACAAGATCTTATTTTTCATTTGAACCGTGTCTCCTGGTTTTCCGGAGATCCTAGAAAAAACCACCTTACCTTCTTGAGTTGGATGTTTGACTAAAACTAAATCTCCAAGATAGAGATTGGAACGATTCACAAATCGATGGAAATAAATTCTTTTTCCAGGAGAATAAGTAGGAAGCATATCTTTAGTTTCCAATGTAAATGGAAAAAAAAGAAAGGATCGAATCAAAATCGCAACGCCTAAACCGATCGAAAGTCCGATACCGGCTTGTTTGAGAATGGATTTTATTTTTTCCCTTTTTTCTTTTTCTTGGTTAGAAGAACTTCTACTCATGCGTGCATTCTTTTTCCAATTGAAATTGGGTCAAAAGAAAATCTTTTTTTTAGACTTGTTTTGAAGTCTCTAAAAGAAAGATCTGTAGAAAGAAAGAGAGGGGAGAACCGATGAAATCAAATGATCAAATTCTGGAATATATGGGAAAAAAACCTCAAATTCATGAGTCCGTTTTTTTGGCCCCAGGTTCTCAAGTTATAGGAGATGTGGTGATTGGAAAAAATTCATCCATTTGGTTTCAGACTTTAGTGAGAGGGGATGTCAATTATATTCGAATTGGGGAAAATGTAAACATTCAAGATCTTACGATCATTCACGTAGCAAGGGATGTGTATCCGGTGGAAATTGGAAATAACGTATCGATCGGACATAGGGCGACTCTACACGGATGTAAGTTGAAAGATAATTCTTTTGTAGGAATGTGTGCGACTTTGATGGATGACGTAGAAGTAGGAGAGTTCGCTTTTATAGGAGCGGGGGCTTTGATAACACCCGGAAAAAAAATTCCTCCCGGAGTTCTTGTTATGGGATCTCCTGGAAAGATCATTCGAGATATTACCGATAAGGAAAGAGAAATTATTATACGTACAACGAATAATTATATTAAATACAAGGAGAATTATCTGCAAGATCCGTTTTATAAAAGAAGTTAAAAATACTCATTTAGAAAAGTGTAAACTGATTTATCTCGTTTTATGAAAGATGGTTTCAAAAACCTACATTTGATAAATAAAAATTGAAGTAAAAAGATCTTTTACGCACATTTACATAGATGAACATATTTTTTGAATATTCTTTTTTGACACTATCTAATGTGAGTTAACGCGAAAGGATCGATGTGGGGAAACTAAAGCAGAACGCTCTCTATGAATCGCGTTTTAGATCGTGTTCTATGTTGAATCTAAAGATAATTGTTGTATAATGTTTTCTGTATGCAATTTATTGACCAGGGCTAAAGAGTCAGTCCGGTTGCCTATGGCAAGCTGGATTCGCCCGGTGTACTGCTCATGTTATCTACGATTTTTTGAGATTTTCTTCATTTTGGAAAATGTACATATCGATGACGATCGATTCTGAATAAAAACGAGGAATGATCTATGAAACTACAAAATAACCCTGGGGTATATATTCGAGGAGTTGGAGTGATCGGCTGGCCTCTTGCTTCTTTGTTGTTGTTGCTTCAGGGAAAACTAGAAAAATTTCAAGTTTATATAGAACCTTATCAGCTTAAAAAATCGGAAATTCCTGCCATTCTTTCTCTTATTGAAAAAGGAGGTATTGTAGTCGATACGGGAGATAATAGAGTAAAAGATTTTTTTCCGGAATTTTTATCTAAAAAGGAGGCAATGGAATCTTCCGTGGTTTTATGCGATTGTTCTCCTCCCGGAATTGCCGATTCTAGAATCGAAGAGTATAATACATTAGAATATTCTAAAATAAAAATGTTTATAGCTCAAGGAAGTGAACATAAATTTGGACCTCAGTTTTTATATCCGGATGTAAGATCATTTTTGGAAAAAGAAAAACTTCCTAAATTTTTACACGTTTCTACGTGTAATACACATACACTGGCGGGTTCGCTTCGTTTATTGATCGAAGAATCTCCTCAAGAATTGGAATCTATTTTGAAAGAAGCAGATTTTATAGTGATTCGAAGAGATGCAGATATGGCGAAGGATGATCCGCACGTAACGGGACCTTTGTTTGTAAAACCGGAGGCAGAATGGGGAACACATCATAGCCGATTGTTAAACGAACTCTATTCTCAAATTGGTATCAAATTGCCTCTGACTTCTTCTTCGGTTACGATCAATTCTCCTTATATGCATTTGGTTCGATTTCGTTTTCGACTCAAAAAAACGATTTCAAAGGAAATCGTTCTGAGAAGATTACAAAATGATCCGTATCTTTCTACGACGGAATTAATTTCTACTAATTCTATTTTTTCTTCTGGAAGGGATCGTGGAATTTATGGAAGGATTTTTTCTCACGCTGTGATTCCACTTGGTTCTCTGGAAGTTTTGGAAAATGAGATTCGAGGTTATGCGGCGACTCCCGGTGATTCGAACGTTCATATTTCTACGATTTATGCGGTTTTTCGTGGGCTTGGAATCGAATTTGGTCCGGTAGCTGAGTCTTTTTTACAGAGTATCGTTTTACAAGAAATTTAGATCTCTTTACGTCTTTATAACTTTTGATTTCAGCGATAGGGTCTTTTTTAGGAATAATATTTAAAAATTAGAATATTTGAATTTGTTAATATTTTGGGGATCTTATCGGTTTTGGTTGTGTCTTACGAACTTGGCTCTAACTTTAAATTTTGTGGGAACTCTCACAAAGTTATATTTAAAGTAGAATTCGAAACTTGTGGGAACTCTTACAAAGTTATATTTAAAGTAAAATTTGAAATTTGTGGGAACTCTTACAAAGTTATATTTAAAGTAAAATTTGAAATTTGTGGGAACTCTCACAAAGTTAGATTTAAGAGTAGAATTTGAAACTTGTGGGAACTCTCACAAAGTTAGATTTAAGAGTAGAATTTGAAACTTGTGGGAACTCTCACAAAGTTAGATTTAAGAGTAGAATTTGAAACTTGTGGGAACTCTCACAAAGTTAGATTTAAAGTAGAATTTGAAATTTGTGGGAACTCTCACAAAATTAGATTTAAAGTAGAATTCGAAACTTGTGGGAACTCTCACAAAGTTATATTTAAGAGTAGAATTCGAAACTTGTGGGAACTCTCACAAAATTATATTTAAGAGTAGAATTCGAAACTTGTGGGAACTCTTACAAAGTTATATTTAAGAGTAGAATTCGAAACTTGTGGGAACTCTTACAAAGTTATATTTAAAGTAGATTCTGTAAAAAAGAGCGTGGGAAAAAGGTTTTTTTCTTGAATTTATTTGTTATATTGAAATAAATGTCTAATATAACAACATAGAAACCAAAAGAACGCTTGTAAGAGGCAGGAAAACAGAAATGAAAGCTAAGAGCATTTTAGAAACGATCGGAAATACACCTCATGTAAAAATCAATCGCTTGTTTAATACGAAAAGCGAGGTTTATGCAAAATTAGAAAGATCCAATCCAGGCGGATCCATTAAGGATCGCATCGCGCTTTCCATGATCGAAGACGCGGAAAAAACAGGGAAACTAACTAAGGACAGCATTATTGTAGAACCAACTTCTGGAAATACTGGAATCGGTTTAGCGCTCGTTGCAGCGGTTAAAGGTTATAAATTACTTTTAGTCATGCCTGAATCTATGAGCATTGAAAGAAGAAGAATAATGGCGGCTTATGGAGCGGAATTTGAATTAACTCCAAGAGAAAAAGGAATGCCGGGCGCAATCGAAAAGGCAAAACAAATCGTTGCAGAAAATCCAAAGGCGTGGATGCCTCAACAGTTCGAAAATGAAGCGAACATTAAAATCCACGTAGAAACAACCGCTCAAGAAATTGTAAAAGATTTTCCAGACGGACTAGACTATGTAATTACAGGTGTTGGAACTGGAGGACATATCACGGGTGTGGCGCAAGTTCTAAAACAAAAATTTCCTAAATTGAAGGTGTTTGCCGTGGAACCAGAGGCATCTCCGGTAATCTCCGGCGGAAAACCGGGACCACATCCGATTCAAGGAATTGGTGCGGGATTTATTCCTAAAAATTTACATACAAATCTTTTAGACGGAACCATACAAATCAGTAAAGAAGAAGCATTTGAATATGCACAAAGAGCGGCAAAAGAAGAAGGACTTTTTATCGGAGTTTCATCCGGAGCGGCACTTGCGGCGGTTGCAAAAAAGTTGCCTGAGATTCCGGAAGGTTCAAAAATATTAACTTTTTCTTATGACACTGGAGAAAGGTATCTTTCTATCGAAGGACTTTTTCCTGTTCCATCTAACGCCTAACAAGATTTTTTGAATCTAAATTTTCTCTATTGGAAACCTTGGAATTTATAATTCCAAGGTTTCTTTTTTCTATTCGAATTTATAGATGTAACTTAATCCTTGTTTATGCTTTATAAAACAGTAAATTAGATTATTTATATATATGATTTATTTTACATGGTTTATTTAAAAATTTATCTTTTTACTGGCAACTAAATAACAAAGTGCTTAATATTTTGCACTCAGGCGGACTCTTGCAATAAAAATTTGAGGTCGATTTTGTAAAAATATAGAAGTTCTAAAAAATTGCGTCTAACTTGGAATTGTTGGTCTATTTTGAAGTAGGTCCTACCTTTAAGTTTTTAAACAAGTTTAGTATGGTGTTATTTTTATGTGTCCTAATGTGAGTTAGACGTAAGGAATTTGTTTCCTAAAATTTCGTTTTACCGTGAAAAAATGGATGTAGGAACTCTTACAAAACCTTGAAATTGCCGTAAAAAATAAAATTTGGGAACTACACATGTCTATGTTTTATGGTTAGATTTTGAAATGTAGGAGCTCATACAATTTTCGATCACGAAAAATAGATATTTAAAGGCCCGTAATGTGACTTAATCTGTGGGAACTCTCACAAATCGTGGATTTACCAGTAGTTCCCACATTTAAAGAATCGATTTACAAAGCTCAGATTCCAACTTTCTCAGAATTATGGTTTTCTTACATCGAACTCATTTTAAATAACGCGAGTTTTGCGTAAAAAAATCTGGGCGAATCTGGCTGCCTGTGGCAGCCGGACCGGGCTCTTTAGCTTCGGTCAAGTTATTGTGAAACTACAGAACCAGATTCAGTTTTTATAAAATACCAATAACTGACCCACACGCGATTCATAGAGAGCGTTGTGTTGAGTTTCCAACGCGCCTCATAGAGAGCGTTGTGCTTTAGTTCATTCATCGATCTCTTTCGCATTAGTTATATCGAACTCAGGTTAAATATAAGATTTGAAACTGTTTTCGAAAGAAAAAACGTTTTAAAAAGAATCCGTTATGTTATTCAGTTCTAAAATCAAAAAATCGGATTTAAGAAAAAGACATTTAGAAACTGTTTCAAAAATATCTTAGAAAAATCGTATTTTAAGTAAAGATAAAATATTTTTGAGATAGATTCTAGTTGAAAACCTGATAACAAACCAAAATTTAAGAATTCGGTGTCTTCGCTTATCATTGTAGAATCCCCATCCAAGGCAAAAACCATTGCAGGGTATTTAGGAAAAGAGTTTAGAATTCTTGCAACCCTAGGTCATGTCGCCGATCTTCCGAAAGCTACGCTCGGATTGGATTTAAAAAATCGTTTTGAACCGGAATACGTGATTCTTCCTGGAAAAAAAAAGATACTTTCTGAAATTATAAAAACTGCAAAACAATCTCAAAAAATTTTTCTGGCAACGGATCCGGATCGGGAAGGGGAATTTATCAGCGCTTATATAAGAGATCGTTTGCAAAAAAAATCAAATGTCTTTCGAATTCGTTTTACGGAAATTACAAAACGCGCGATTTTAGATTCGTTACAAAATCCAGATACGATCAATGAATCTTTAGTAGATGCACAAAAAACTAGAAGAATCGGAGATAGGTTGATAGGTTATTTTATCAGTCCGGTACTTTGGAAACAGATCGGTCCTGGATTATCCGCGGGAAGGGTGCAATCTGTCGCTTTAAAGTGGATCTGTGAAAGAGAAGAAGAAATTAGGAATTTTAAAGTAGAAATATATTATAATATACTATTATATGGAATAGATCAAAAAGGGATAGATGGGATTTTCAGTAGAACTGGCGATCGGATTTTTTCCAAAGAAAAAGCTGATCAAATCCAACAAAACGTTCAAAAAGAGAAGGAACTTTGTATCTCCGAAAAAAAAGAATCTCTAGGAAAAAGTTTTCCTCCACCTCCGTTTCAAACCGCGAGTCTACAACAAGAAGCATTTAGAAAATTACGATTTTCTTCTAAAAAAACGATGAGCCTTTCTCAGAAACTTTATGAAGGAGTGAATCTAGGAAACGGTCAAAGAAATGGATTGATCACTTATATGAGAACGGATTCAGTACGTTTAAGTTCTGATTTTGTTGAACGTGCAAAATCCTGGATTTCCTCTGAATTAGGTGAAACTTTTGCCAGTCCACTTGAACGTAAAGTCATAAGATCAACTAAAAAAATACAAGACGCTCATGAAGCGATCCGCGTTACGGATCCTTTTTTAACTCCAAAAGAAGTAAAAAAGTTTTTAGGAAAGGAAGAAGCGGCTCTTTACGATTTGATTTGGAAACGAACTATTTCGTCTTTACTTCCCGCCGAAGAATTTATGAAAACGGAATATTCCATTTTTGCCTCTGGGGAATGTTTTCAATTGGAAACCAAAAAAACTATTTTTCCAGGTTACAAAATATTAAACGAAATGGATATAAAAACGAATCCTAGTTGGGAAAAGGGAGAGTTATTTAACCTTCAAAAGGTGGAATGTGAAAAAAAACAGACGGAACCACCGTCTAGATATTCGGAAGGTACCCTAGTCGCAAAATTAGAAAAACAAGGAATTGGTCGGCCTTCCACTTACGCTACGGTTTCGGAAACTCTTTTGAAACGAAAATATGTTTATGAAGAAAAGAAATTTTTTTATCCATTTCCATTGGGAGAGAAGGTCAATTTCTTTTTACAGTCTGGCTTCGGAGAACTTTTTCGAGAAAAGTTTACAGCCGAATTAGAATCCGATTTGGATCGAATTGAAAAAAACGAAATCGATTCTGTTTCTATATTAAACCGACTTTGGTCGGACCTACAGACTCAGATTCAAAATAGTAAATTTATTTCGTGGGCTACGGTTTGGCAAAAGAGAAAAGAGGCCGGTTGGGGGATCTGTCCCGTTTGTAAAAATGGTATTCTTCAAAAGAAAAAAAGTTCTCGAAAGAAAGAATTTTATCAATGTAATCGTTTTCCAGACTGTGAATTTGTAAGTTACGAACTACCTAAAGCTTTAGAATAAAGCCACTCATAGTTATATAATAAAATATCCAGTATTTCGCGCTGAAGCAGAACAGCTCTTGCAATAAAAATTTACGCTACTTAATTTTGTAAGAATCGATAAGATGGTTGAGTAACTTTAATCTTTGTAAAAATCGAACTAAAAATAATATTAATTTTCTTTTATATATGTATTGCTTGGATTTATAAAATAGAGTAATTAAGGTTCTGCGTTAAGCAGCTGTTTTTTATAATTTGTGAGTAATAAGGATGAATAGTGAAAATCTGTTTTCGTATTTAAAAGTAAGTTATCTTGAAACTTTCAATCAAATGTGAATTTTATGTAAGAAATTAGGGAAAGTTTTTTTAAAAGTAGTAGTTGCTACATTGATTTTTAGGACCCAAGATTCTTTATCCTACTCATAACTATATAATAAAGTATCTAATATTTTGCATGGAATCAGTGTTTTGTGATAAAATTAACGGTACTCAATTTTATAGAGATCAGTAAGAATAGTTAAGTTTTACTGTAAAATCCTAGTTTGTGGTAGTTCCTACAAATTAAGTCACATTACGAATTTTTAAATATTCATTTTTCTTGTCTGGAATATGTATTTTTAAAATCTAATTGTAAAACTTAGATTTGCGAAAATGAGTTTCCCACGAATTAAATCTCTTAGAACAGATCTTTTATCGCTAAAATTTCTAGCGTTAGTTCTTACAAATTAAGTTAACATGAATTCAATGTAAGAAAATCGAATCCGGCTCGTCGCAGTTGGTTGGACTGGACTCTTTAGTTTTGATCAATAAATTGTATATGGAAAGCAGTATATAAAAATATTATTTAGTTTTAATATATAATGCGACCCGGAAAGCTCAGAGAATGCCTCTCTGGAGATGGGCATTCAGAAAAACGTTTGCTAAAGTTTCCAGAGCGCCTCTTAGGAAGCGATGCACCGAGTTTAGGAAGTAAGACGCTTTAGTTTAAAAGAGTGCTCTGATGGGTTTACGTTTTTTAGGTTAATAAAATCAAGTAGTTTATTAATAGATTTTGAATGTGTTTTTTTTATTACGATGGATTAAATGGTTCGTTTTTGTTTTGGTATCACTGACCAAATACCTTCGATTTTTTGAATTTGAAGTGGGATATCGTAAAGATATTCTAGATTTTTTTCCGTGAAACATTCTTCGATCGGACCGAAGTGGATTACTTTTCCTTCTTTCAGTAAAACCGCTTTGGAATAAAATTCTGGAATTTCTTCCGGTCTATGTGTGATATAAAGAGAGGTAAATTTTTTGTTAGAATGAAATTCTTTTAAAAATCTTAAAAAGTCTTCTCTTGCGGTTAAATCCAAAGAAGAACAAGGCTCGTCCATGATGAGAAAATCCGGTTCGTTGACTATACTTCGTAAAAATAAAATTTTCTTCTTTTCACCAGAAGAAAGAGTATTGTATAACTGGTCTTTTTTAGAAAGTAGGTTCGAGTCTTTTAAGATTTGTAACGTTTTGATTTCTTCTTCTGGAGAAGGATCTCTATAATAGCCTATTGTATGAAATAATCCAGTTTGTATCGTATCCTTTACGGTAAGTTTTCTTTGAATTGAATTTTCCTGTTGGGAAGAATCTAAAATGCCGATTCGTTTTCTCAAATCTTGTATTGATATTTCTCCATAGGTTTCTTGGAACAAACGGATCGTTCCGGAAGTCGCCCAGATCATACCGTAGATCAAATTTACAAGAGTACTTTTTCCGGCCCCGTTTCTTCCTAAAAGAACGCAGTGTTCGTTTGTTTTGATTTCAAAACTTACCGAATCTAAAATCGTTTTTCCGGTTGGTTTATAACCGATTTTTTCTAAGGATAATAAGGAATCGATTTTCAAACGATTTTTTTAATTCTCCATCCGAGCGATTTCATATAACTTTCTAAGTTTTTCGCAGGTTTCTTCGAAGATTTTTTTATCTGCGAGATCGTATTTATGTAGTATCGTTTCATCTATCGTAAAGAAAGAAGCCTTTTTATCGATACAATCCATCATCATATTGGCTAGATAGACCAATTCTACTAAATCGTGATAAACACTGCCCACGTTCATAAAGGTCTATGATGAAATTCTATCATTTGAACTAAGTCGGGAGGAAAATCCCATTTTTTAGCCAGAAGAGCGCCTAACGTTGGATGAGAGATTCCGATGGAAATCTCTTCTAAGATTGTAGAACTTCCGAAGTCCCTGTCTTTTTGATAGTTTGTCAGTTTTATAAATAATCTTTGATTGAGAGAAAGCAAAATGAATTTTCCCAAGTCATGTAGAAGTGCACCTGCCGCGGCAATGTCTGCGACTCTGGTCATTCCACCTCTACCTGCAATTTGTCGAATGAAAAAACTGCACATGTTGGAATGATTCCAAACTTCTTGCAATTTCGCATAACGTCCATCCATGATTTTTCTTACTCCGGAAACATAGAGAAGGTTTCTTACGTTTTTAAGACCTACTACTTTAACCGCTTGAACGATCGTATTTACTTTGTTTCTACTCGCAAATCCCGCTGAGTTGGAAAGTTTTAACAAGTCTACACTGAGGGCCGGGTTTTTTTCGATTTCACTCGCTATAATTCCTAAATCCGAATCTGGATTGTTACACAAAGAAATGATTCTAGTCAAAGTATTTGGAAGAGGTGGAAGTCCTTCTATTTCCATTAGAATTTTTTCTTTGAGTTTGGTGGTAATTTCTATGGGAACAATTTGTTGGGGTACAATTAAAGTCGCTCTAGTCAGTTTTCCATCCGTATCGATTTTGAATTTATCGGAACCGATTCCGGAATTTTTCAAAAGGAGTTGAATTAAAACCAAACCGAGTCCGGCGCTTTCTTGAGAATCGGAAATATCCATAAACGCATCGGAAAGATCGTTGTATTTTTTAGCGGATTCGATTCTTTTTTTAATACGATCTAGTTCCTGAGGTAGAAGTGCAGAATCGTTTTCCACTAAAATCGCCAAACTACTGTTAATCATTTTAGCTCGGAAATGAATTTTAAAACCGCTATTTTGTAAAATTTCTTTTTGGTCGTCCCAATGATGTGTAATTTCCTCTTGGAAGGTTCTCATTCCTTTCGAGTAGTGATCTGCGTTATGAATGTCTAAATTTTTTTTGAGAAAGAAAATTCTTTTCGCGTTCGCTTTGTTTGCGTTCATCAATATTTCTTTTAGGACGGTGGAAATTACTTCCGTTAAAAAGAGTCTGTCTATTTTTCCTAAAATATTAAGCAATAAATTATAGAGCTGTTGATGGTCTTCTTCGGAAACGAATTTGTATTCTACATCTATGTCTTTTCCGCTTAAAAGGGTATCTGTAAGTTCCGGTATGTTTAACATAAGTTTGTCCGTTTCGGGACAATTTTTTTCAAGTTTCCTAAATAAATCCAGTCTTTCCGAAAATCTTTGTCCGGGGTATTTTGTATTCTTTTCAAGTAATGTTGGAGGAATGTATGGTTTTAGTAAAAGAAACGGAGAATGAAATAGATCGTCAAATTCGTTATTTTTTAGAGGAGAAATTAGAGGGAATACTGGAAGAGGCGCATAAGGTAAAAAAAAGACGTCAAGAGGTACTTCATGGCAAAAAAAACGAAAAAGAAAAAAAGAGTTCCGAGTTCGAAAATATACCAGAAGAAACGCAACTGACGCTTTGGGCAGAAGATCAATGTGAACATAATAAAAAGATGGACAGTCTTGGAACCGGTTCTTAGAATAGAACCAATGGACAATAGCTTCTTTTCAGAAAGCGAAAACATCCAGAGTTTTCCGGTAAAACGGGATATTCTAGATATTATGGATTCATATCGGTATATGAATTCTTCTTATTTTTTTGATTTTCTTTCCGATGGTCGTTGGGACCACGCGATTGGTTGGATCGAAAAGAATATGAACGAATTGGATTGGTCGATGCGTTATGTTCCTGAAAGCATTGATCGTTATCGGAAACCGTTAGAATCATTCATTAAAAAGTTACAGTAAAAATTGATTTGTTTTTCGTTACTGGATTTTTTTTGGTTTTTAAAAATCTGTTCATCTGTTGTGCTTTAGTTTTTGAAATTGATTCTTTTTATTTTAAGAAAGATCAATCTTTAGCATTTCTACATTCCGCATAAAAAAATCGTTTTGAAAATTGTCTTTATAATTTAAAATGAGTTTAAGCGTTTTATAAAACTTTTTTCCGATATATTCAAAATAAAAACCATCTCAAAAATTTTCTATTTTATTTCCAAACGTCATTTTTAAATGCTCTGAATCATTTTTGGAGAACTCATACACGTACGGTTTAAAAAACAATCCATTTTCAAAGAATGCGGGAAGAGTTGACATGTTCTCAAACTGAGAGTAATTACAAAATTCTAATTAACGTGAGCAGGGCTAACGCGAAAGGGATCGATGAATGAACTAAAGCACAACGCTCTCTCTATCATAACCAACCCCACAAGTATTTAGATTTCAATATAGATCTGTCGGAATTACGACAAGTCCTCTGTAAAACTGAGTTCCCACCCCACAACGCGATTCATAGAGAGCGTTGTGTTGTGCTTTAGTTTTCCTATTTTTGGGTGGGGCAGAAGTTCGGAAGACTTTTCTCTATCAGAAAAACATACTTTTTGCAAGTAAAAAGATTCATTCTTGTCGGAACACTTGAATAATGTGCGTTTTTATCCTTCTGATTCTAAAATCTTCTTTCAACTTGTG
The DNA here is from genome assembly GCF_000243695.2 of Leptospira kirschneri serovar Cynopteri str. 3522 CT. Classification (NCBI taxonomy): domain Bacteria; kingdom Pseudomonadati; phylum Spirochaetota; class Leptospiria; order Leptospirales; family Leptospiraceae; genus Leptospira; species Leptospira kirschneri. The sequence goes on from NZ_AHMN02000004.1 coordinate 367,982, forward strand.
TGGTTGGTTATGGCTTCCTATGAATCGCGTTGGAAACTAAAGCACAACGCTTTCCTGAAACTCAATGCATCGCTCCCTAAGGGTCGCTCTGCAGGGTCGCGTTGTGGGATCAAGTTATTGGTATTTTATGAAAATTGAATCTGATTCTGTAGTTTCACAATAACTTGACCGAAGCTAAAGAGCCTGGTCCGGCTGCCTGTGGCAAGCCGGATTCGCCCCAGCTTTCTTATGTCGAACTCACGTTAATTAGAAAAGAAACTTATTTTGAGATAAGTTCGGTATAAGAACCCATAATTCTGAAAAAAGTTGGAATCTGAACTTTATAGATCCATTCTTTAAATGTGGGAACTACTGCAAAATTTCGTTCTGAAAAGTATGGTTTAAAATCGCAAAAAGGATAAAAAGAGACGTAATTTGTGGGAACTACTACAATTTATAAAATAGAAGTTTATAACAATTGAACCTGGTCATATTTGATGTGTGGGCTCTTACAAAAGTTAGGTTTGTCTGTAAAATGATGTGGGAACTCTTACCAAACCACGATTTTTACGAACAAATTCTAAAATTGTAGGAACTACTACTTTTAGAAAATTTTTTCTCGCGCCGAACTCATGTTAAAATGGGATTTAAATTTTAATGATGGCCGCAAAACAGCGATTTTGTGCACAAATCCGATTGGACGATGATTCTTTTTGAATTTTATAGTAGTTCCCACAATTTTCAAAGTTTAAACTGGTGAATCCACGATTTGTGAGAGTTCCCACATTTATTTTTTACGAAAAAATTGACTTAAGATAAAATGGATTTCTTACTTCAGGTTCATGTTATTTTAAGATGAGTTCGGCGTAATAGAATTAGATTAGAAGAAAATACTAATTTTCATATTGATAATGAATTGTTAAAGTCTCTAAAGCCTAAGTTTTGTGGGAGTTTATACACGTTTTATAAGAGTTTAGATTTTTACGTCAAACTCAGGTTCAGTGGTTAAGATTAGGGCGAAAATTTTTTTCCGCCCTAATAAAAATTCTTAATTGAGAAGCTTGATTCCGGCGATGTCTATAAATCTTCTATAAACCAATTTATTCTTTTCTTTGAGAGGATTGAAGATCAAAACGACTACCTTATTATAAGTTAGGTAACCGGGTCTATATTCCGTATAGTGATGAGACATGAGGGTAGTTTTATATTTTGCGCTGTAGATCGTATAAGTATGTTTGCTCAAGGATTCGTGAGCTTGTTTTTTTCTTTCCTCTTCGGTTTGATCTACAAAGTTACTGATGAGCACCTGATCTTTTTTAGGTCCTTGTTCTCCGAAAATCGTAAATTCAAGTGCGTTTTCGGAATGATTGGTGAGATAGGTTATGGTTTCCGTCAAAGAAGGGTTTGACATCCTTACGATTTCACCTCGAGCGATACGATCATCATAATCTTTTTTTGCCTTGTTGTATTTTTCTTCTCCCCAAACCGCTTTGGGTTCTAATTGCTTAGGCATTAGATTTTGAAAATTGATTACAAAAGTGTTATTTTCTACGTCAAATCCTCTCCATTTTGGGAAAGGTACTAGATCCCTTTTTTCTGGATTGATCGAAGTCGTTTCGTTGATCGCTAAAATGTAAATGGAAAATTTTGCGGGATCAAAAGATCTATTTTCCATTTCCACCATTACATCCAGAAATTCCCCTTTACCGTTGTCGGAATGTCTGCGAAAGAAAGAAATGTTCTTAACGGAAAGACGTTCGTCGTAATAGGCAAGTGGATAGTATTCTGTTCCTCCGTCCTTTTTGTTTGGATCGGTTTTTTCTGCGTTCTGGCCAAAGGTAGTATGACCTACGAAAAGAAGTAGCAGGCAAACAGAGATTCTTAAAAAAGATTTCATAGTTATTCTGGTCCGATGGAATTCTTACTAATTTATATCGGCCTTTGAAAGCCGGAACTTAGGTAGGGGAAGTCGTTTTTTGGTAAAAATTAACGTTTTCGATTTTTTTCGTCAACATGGACTACTTTAGGGGCGTAGTCTGGAGGAAGTTCTTTTTCTTCTACTTGGGCGTAGGTGATTATGATGATCTTGTCGCCTTTCATCCCTAGTCTTGCAGCTGCTCCGTTCAAGCAGATTTCTCCGGAACCTCTTTTTCCCTCTATGATGTAGGTTTCAAAACGGGCTCCGTTGTTTACGTTTACTACGGAAACCTTTTCGTATACTCGCATTCCCGCAGCGTCTACAAGATTCATATCCACGGTCAGACTACCTTCATAGTTTAAGTCTGCGTCTGTTACCGTGGCCCGGTGGATTTTACCTTTCATTACGGTTATTTGCATTTTAGGCCCCGCTATTCGCTAAATAGTACCTTAAAAATTTTACCAGAGATATTTAAAAGCGTTTTCCTTTTAAAAAAGTGAATTTTGGTATTTAAAGTATCCATACTAAACGGAATTTCTGCAAACAGAGGTGAAATGATATAATTTTCGTATAAATTTGGATACACTCTATTTTCATCATAAACTGCATTTTTGAAATTTTCCAATACCTTACGAATGATTCTTTTTTCTTGTCGGTTGAGATCTACCGCTTCCTCTCCCGGTTCTCCCGTCCATACAATCTGAAATCCGGAAATACCTTTTTCCGTTAATCTAGGACGGATATCAATTAGACCGTTTTTTCTCAAGTGAAGCAAGGCGGATTGTAAATCCAGTGCACAAGGAGAATCTTCTAAATGGATATAGGTCTGGTTTGTAATTAGTTTTGCGTTTTTTTGAAAGTAAACTCCGTCCGAATAGTAAATCAGTTTAGAGAGAGATAAACGATCTCTTCCGTTGGGAGATTTTTGTAGGATAAAAGAGATGACTTCTAAAAGTTTTTCCATATAAAGAATCTTGTGAAAATGATCGAATTTCGAGAAAAAATTCCTTACCTCCGTTACTTGGAAATGCAGGATAAACTGCGAAAGTTTCGGAAGGAATGTATTCTATTTTTGGAACACGCTCCTACAATCACCGGCGGAATCAATTATAATCCTGAGAATCTTTTAGTTAAGCCGGAATTTCTGGAATCGATGGGTATTCAGATCCATTGGATCCAAAGAGGGGGAGATTTTACCGCTCATGAGCCCGGACAACTCGTTTTGTATTCTCATGTGGATTTAAAAAAGAGAAATCTTTCCATCCGTTTTTATTTAGAGAATTTACTTAGGTCCGTTATCGACTCGGTCAGGTCTACTTGGGATTTGCACTTGATTTCCGATTCTGATTCTCCTGGTTTATATCTGGAATCGAATCCCTCTCAAAAGATTTGTTCGATCGGAGTGAATTTTAAATCCTTTTTTACCAGTCACGGTATTGCATTTAATTTAAGTAATGATTTGAAAACGTTTCGTTGTATCAATCCTTGTGGTCGAAATTGGATGAATATGACGAGCGTAAAAGATTTAGGTCTCGATTTTGGTCTTCATAAAAGAGACGAATTGATTTCCTATTTGAAAAAGAATCTATGTTCTTTCCTAGAACCGATGAATGCAAGTTCGTCTTAGTTTCACGGATAAACCCTAAAATTGTGGGAACTCTTACTAATTAAGAAATTACGGATAAACCTCGAAACTGTGGGAACTCTCACAAATTAAGATTTTCACGGATAAACCCTGAATTGTGGGAACTCTTACTAATTAAGAAATTACGGATAAACCTCGAAATTGTGGGAACTCTTACAAATTAAGATTTTCACGGATAAACCTCGAACTTGTGGAAACTCTTACTAATTAAGATTTTCACGGATAAACTCCGAACTTGTGGGAACTCTTATCAAAATCATTCGTTTTCTATGAAAAGTGATTGGGAATTCTTTTTTATTCTCAAGAGAAAACCTATTTTCTTCCGATTGGATGGATAGTGAAGATTTTCAAAAGTATATTCTATTTTCTTTTGCTATTGATCGTTTGCGAATCGATAGCTCTTGGAATTGTCGCCTGGTCTTTTTTAGAATCTTCTTTGGCCTCATTTGAACTTTTGAAAATTGGCTCAGACAATCGAGCCAGGGACACATTAAGCGCTCTTGCTAAGGCCGCGGAAAATTCCGGAGTAAGCGGTTCTTACGAAGATATGAATTTCGTTTTTTCTAGGTTTGTCAAAGTCTCTGAAAAAGACGCAGATGGTTATACAATCAAGGAAATCTTTTTGACCAATGAGGAAGGTATCGTTTTAGCTCATTCCAATCCGGAATATCTTGTAGAAAACTTAAAAAAAAGAAAACCGATTTCTTTATATCAAGATCCACTTTACACCAGGGCTTTTCATCTTCGCAAGTGGCAGGTCAGTATTCCGGTTCTTTTGAGTCAAAAGAAAGATTTTATTTCTAAGAGTTTTTTCTTTTCTAAGTTCGAAAAATTTTTTCCTGAAATCAACGAACCGGAAATTCTTCTTTCAGCGGCAATCTATCATCCAATAAAATTAGAAAGAGTCGCCGCGATTCATATGATCTACGACAGGGGAAACTTTCGTAAGTTCGTTTTTCAGCAAACGGAACTTTTAGAATGGCTTCTTAGAAATGATTCTTTGATTGCTTTAGGCGCGGCTTTATTTTTAGAATTTGTATATTTACTTCTGACTTTGATGGGCTCTAAAAACGATCGTTCCAGACCTTTTGTAGAAAAAGTTTCTCATTCGCAAGAAGTTCATGTTCCGGTTCTTGCAAAACATTCTAGTCCTTTGAGTTCGGTCGTTTTTCCTGGAAGTTTGGGAAATTCCGAGCAGAACCCTGAATCGATACAAACAGAACCAGTTTTATCTTCATCCGATTTGCAGACCACGTCACAAACTCAATCTTTCGAACCAACTACAGTGGCAACCGAAGCGATTCAGAAAATAGAAACGACAGAGATTAAAACGGAAGCGAGTCTTTCTCAAGTCATAATGAAAACCGAACCAGCCGTTTCTAAAATCGATCTTACTTCCAAAGAAGAAGTTTTAGACGCGATTTATTTAGGATAAACAAAAGTGGAAATCAGATCCAGACTTTCCGAAAATATCCTAAAACTTAAATTAAAAGGACGTTTGGATTCTGCAAGTGCTGAGGATTTTTATTCGTATCTAAAATCGAAATGGGAAGAAGGAATCCGTAAATTTTTATTTTTTTGCGAGGAATTAGAATATATTGAATCCGAAGGGATCGAAGTTCTTGCTAGGTTCGAAAATTTTTTGAAAAACAGAGGCGCTTCTTCCGCCTACTGCGCGTTTAACGAAGAATGTAAAACTCTTTTGAGTTTTTTAGGTTTTGGAAGATCGATTTCTTTTTTTGACGATTCTAATCGTGCCGAGGAATTTCTTTCTTCGATCAAAATTTTAGATCAAAGAAGTTCCGTTTCTTCTACTTCTAAAATCCAAAGAAATTCTCCGGTTCAATTTTATTCTTCTCGTAAGAGTGAAACTTCACGCGATATTTTTATTCCGGAAATTAAAACCGTTCCCGAAGTTGGAAACGAATCTTTGAAATCGGAGTCTATAGGTTCTTTCGGACTTGCTAGTCAATCTCAGAGATTACAGGCCTTTTTAAACGAAGAAGAAGCTTCACAAAAAGAAAAAGAACTCTATAAAGTAGATACTTCTTCTTTGAAATCATCCTCTAAAATAGAGGAGAAAACTTCCTCCTTAAAATCGGATTCTTCTTCTTCTTCTCAGTTAGAAGAATCATCAGATATAAAAATCAAATCTATCTTAAACCCAACTTCCCAAGAGTATTCCGCAAAGTCGGCTTTGGAAAAAGCGATTCAGACGGAAAAAAATTTTCCAAAAAAAATCATTTATTGCGGAGCCTGTTCTTCTCGAATTCGGGTTTCTAAACCGGGAAGATACCAGTGTCCCGCTTGTCAGATTCAGTTTGACCTAAATAGCATGGACGGGGTTCGATACCTAGAAAAACTTCTAGGAACCTAATCTTTGTCCAACGCAGCTTCACGTAGTATCGCTCTTTCTTTTTATACGTTTTTATCTAGAATTTTAGGCCTTCTTCGAGATCATTTTATGGCCGTTTCCTTTGGAACCGGTATGGTGGCTTCGGCGTTTTCGGTGGCGTATCGTCTTCCTAATATGTTTCGTAATCTTTTGGCGGAAGGTACACTGTCTCAATCCTTTCTTCCTCTTTACGCAGAGTCCGGTAAAATAAGCGAAGAAGAAGCAAAAGTAATGAGCGGAGCGATTTTGTCTTTTTTATTTTTTATTTTATCTATTTTAGTGGGTATCGTATTTCTTTTCTCTCCTTTTTTTCTCCCTATTCTTGTAGGAGGAACAAAAGAATATTCTAATTTAGTAATAGAGCTTACTTATATTCTGTTTTTTTTAATCGTTACTGCTAGTCTTTCCGCTATCTTTATGGCGATTTCCAATTCTAAAAATCGTTTTTTTGTACCTTCTCTTTCTCCGATCATTCTGAATTTATGTTATCTATTCGTTTTTATTTGTTTGTTCCCGTTTGTGGAAGATTTACACGATAGAGTGATTGTACTTTGTTTTGCGATTGTTACCGGAGGTTTTTTACAACTGGCGGTTCAGGTCTGGTATGTTTGGAAAAATAAAGACACGCCTAAAATCAACTGGAACTGGAAACATCCATCCATTCAAAAAATTTTTAAACTGATGCTTCCAGCAGCATTAGGCGGAAGTTTTTATCAGTTGAGTTTACTCGTAGATATTTTTTTGGCTAACTGGGTACAAAATCAAAATCCAGGACTTGGTGCAGTCGTAAGTTTAGATTATTCTCAAAGATTGGTTCAGTTGCCCACTGGGATCATCGGGGTCGCACTTGCCACTACAATTTTGCCCGCTCTTTTGCAATCTCTTAAAAAAGAAGAATGGTCTTCTATACGTCAGGAACTTGCAGGCGCGCTTGAGTTCGCATTATTTTTGACAGTACCTGCTGCTCTTGGGATGGCGTTTCTTGCGGGTCCAATTTTAGATTCTATTTATTTCGGAGGAAAATGGGATCACATTGCCACTCGCACAGCGATTCAACCCTTGGTTTTTTATTCTATTGCGATTCCTTTTTTTAGTATTAATAAAATATTAATTTCTTCATATTATGCGTTTCAAGATACAAAAACTCCTCTTCGGATTCAGTCAATATCGTTTACGATCAACATCGTTTTGAATTTATCTTTGATTTGGTTTTTAAAACATTCTGCGATCGCCTTATCTTCTGCGATTTCTGCTATAGTCACTTTTTTACTTTTAGGAATCTTTTTGAAAAAACACAAAGTCGGATTCCCTTGGATCGAAATCTTTAAAAAAATTTCCAAAATGTCGATTCCGTTTTTGTTATTGGGAAGTTATCTTTTTTTTCATCAATTTTTCTTATATTCGACGATTCTAAATTATTTGAGATCGATTGGGATCGACTACGTACAATCTTCTAGAATTCATTTAAGTTTAGTGATATTTCCGTCAGTCTTAATTTTTTTCATTTCCAGTCTCATTTTTAAAGTGGACGGGATATATCTATTGACCCGAAAGTTTCGTCGAAAACAAGAAATCGCCTAAAACAAAAAGATGAAACTTACGGTTTACGTAAAGCCGAACTCTAAAAAGGTTTTCATTCGAAAGGAAGAAAACGGAGTTCTAACGATCGCGGTTCGAGAACCAGCCTTAGAAGGAAAAGCAAACGAAGCAGTGATTGAATCTATTTCCAAAGAAATGAAAGTTCCTAAAAGTAAGATTCGAATTTTATCCGGCCAAAAAAACAAAAAGAAAACAATCGAAATCGATCTTTAAAATCTTTTTTATGATAAAAAACCGAATCCTAATTACGATCTTACTTCTACTTCCTGGGATTCTTGCGGCACAAAATAGAAGTTATACGGAAGATCCTTTCGACGAATTGATTAGAGAAAAAAAAGAAATTTTCGGAAGTGAAAAAGAAGAAAAATATCCGGTTCGGATGCTTTTCGTAGACGTTGAAAAATGGCCAGGACATTTATCTTGGCACGCGTTTTGGTTTATTAGAAAAACCGATTATCCAAAATTTAAGCAATTTAGAATATTCCCATTTTATAATTCTATTGAAGCGAAGTCTGGAAAGGCAAGCCTGGATTCTGTTTTTCCACTTTTTAGTTATCGTAGAGTAGAAAGAAACGGATTTCAGGAGAAGACTTTTTTATCACCTCTTTTTTACAGTAATAACGTAGAGCCGATAGGCGGTGGAATTGGTTATAGGGAATCTTCTAAATTTTATTGGTTAGGTTACAATTCTAACTCTTCTGGTCCTGGGTTTGAAAAAAAATTTTCTATGTTTCCGGGTTTTTTACCTTTGTTGATTTTTGAATCCGATTTCAATAACGGAATCAGATCCAATTCTATGATGGTTCTTCCTTTATTTTATTTTCATAAAAATTCTTTGGAAGAATCAGACACTTGGTTTACTTTACTAAGATGGGGGCATGATACAGAAAAGAAATTTTTTAATTTTCTACCGTTTATATATTATACCAATTATAAAATCAAAGAAGATTATTCGTTTACTTTTTTTCCATTGTATCATCAATCCAGGTCGACTGGCTTAAACTCTCAAATGTTTTCTCATTATTCTCCTTTTTTATTTTGGGAAAAAGAAAAGTTTTTGGATTCGGAATGGGAATCTTCCTTTTTACCTTTATTTTTATTTTATAAATCAAAGTTACTCGTTTCCGGAAAAGAAACCACTCGTTTATTTTTTGCACCATTGGCTCTGTATCTTAAGGACAATGGAGAAAATTATAAAATTCGAAACTTTCTAGTGTTTCAATGGGGAAAAGAAAACGACTGGAGTTATTTTAGGATTCTTCCTTTTTTCTATTGGTCCAAAACGAAAGATCAGTCGGATAACGTTTTAACTTTTTTCCCTTTTTGGTTTTATAAAACAAATTCTTATTTCCATATTCCTTTATTAGGTTTTTTTCATACTTCTTTTGATGATCAAAGCGAAACGGTTGCCCCGTTTTTTTATAAGTATAGCACATCGTATGAAGAAGAATTCTTTCTTTTAGGTTACCATTCTCGTTACGTTAGACCTGGTTCTTCTGATTTTGACAGTTTTATTCGTTTTTATCCGTTTTATTATTCCTCCTACAAACAAGACGGTTCGTCCTTTTTAGGTCTGGCGGGTTTATTTTATCGTTGGAAAGATTCTAAAGACGAAACCGTTACTAGAACTATTTTACCCTTTCATTATTATCAAAAAATGAATATAATCTTTTGCTTCCTTTCTATTTTAGATTTGGAGGAGATGATATAGATTACGTTTCCTTTAGTCCGTTTCATTATAAACTTAGATCAAAAAACGTAGATACAGATTGGGTTTGGCTTTATTATTCTTCGGAAGATAGGAAAGAAAAAACGAGTTCGCTTTTTGTGGCGCCTTTTTACTTTGAGTGGAAAAGTCCTGAGTCTAGAGGAGATATTTTACTTCCCGCGTATCTCAAATATTATGAAAAGAACAAAAACTTAGAATTGTATTTTGGAGGTTTTTCCGTTTCTCAAACAGTTGGAAGGTTCGACGCTTCTTTCAAATCGAACGCTTTCGAAAAAGAATACTATATAGATTTAGATTATTCTTTTATTTATAATTTATTTAGCATTTCTTTGCGAAAAGAAGTTTCCAATCCACTTACTTTTTTTACGGATGAAAAAAAAGAAGAAGAGTTAGCTTTAGTACAAGTTCAAAACCCAAAAAGTAATGAAGTTAAAAAAAGTTTTAGCATCGAAAAGACGAGTGAGGAATCTAAGACACTTGCATCGAATGAAAATTCCAATTTCGCTTCTTATAAAAAATTGGCTAGGGAAACTTCTAAAAATTATTTCGGCTGGGAAGCTTTGTTTGGAATTGTCAGTTATCAATCCGGAGACTATAAAAAACATTTTCGAATTCTTCCCTTGACTTGGTTTACTTGGGGGACAAACAGCAAAGATTACATATTTTTTTGGCCTTTGCCGCCCGTTTTTTTTGGAAAGGTGGGAAACGAATCGTATCGGGTTGTGTTTCCTTTTTACGCAGAACAAAAGAAAGGAACAGACTTTGTTCTTTCTTTAGGAATTTTTCTATTTTTAATGGAAAAAGAAAAAGATCGTAGGGAATATTCCATTCTTTGGCCTTTAATACGTTATGCGAAATCTAGAGAAGAAATTTCGTATCGTTTTTTTCCTATTTTTACCCATCGTGAAACCGCAGAACGCTTAGAAACGAAAAGTATATTCTATTATCGTTATAAAGAAAAAACCGTAAGTTACGAAATTTCTTCTTTTCACGGAATTTTATTTCCTTTCTACCAGGCTTCCGAAGAAATTTTTACAAAAAAAGATTTTAGATCCGGTTCTGGTTATAATACTTTGATTCCTTTTTATTTCCGAAACTACTCGGATCATTTTGAAAGTGAAAAACAGATTTTTCAAGAAAGAAATTTATATTCTATTTTATTCTTATATTCTTATAAAGAGGATCTGCTTTTAAAAAGAAGAGAATCTTCTTTCCTAAGTCCGTTTTATTATTTTTCATATGAAGAATCAGATGTTTCGTCTATTTCCGACCTAAATTTGATTTTGCCGATTCCTTTTATCGTTTGGGGAAGGGACAAAAAGGGAGAGGATGGGGACAAACGATTTCATTTTATCTTAGGTTATTATACCTCTTCTTTTTTTCAGAGATCAGTGAACGCTACTTTACGAAAATCTTCTTGGAATTTTCTTTTATTTACGGGTGGAGAAAAATATATAGACGATTCTTATTCTTCTTTAGGAGCGCAGGAAACGACCCGTTTTTATTTATTTCCGTTCTATTTTGGAGAAGAAATCACGGAAGGCGGAAATTGGACGTATCGATCTCATAAAATTCCGATTTTATATTCCAGCCAAACAACTCCTAATTCTTATGATATTACAATTTTATTATTTTCTGGATTTAAATCTGATCCGGAATCGGGAATCAAACGTACAATGATTCTTCCTTTTTGGTATCAGAGTGAGAACATAGATAAGATCTCTGGAAATGATTATAAGAATTTTAAAACTTTCACCCCAGTTTTTTTTCAAACAGAAACTTCTGAAAATTGGGCAAACGGAGAAAATAGTTCCAAAATTTCTAGGTTCTATACAATTCTTCCACTTCCAATGTTTTATACGTTTGAATCTAAAATCAAACGTGGTCCGAATGCTTCTCGTGATTTAGTTGTAGAAGATGAATGGGGTTTTGATTGGTTGCTTTTTATCAATTATAAAAAGGAGAATAAAACTCTTTTTACAATTGAAACACAAACGGTTTCAGAAAATAAAACTCGAATTACAACTGAAACAGAATCAGTTTCACTCAAGACGTTATTTGCTCTTTATGGTTATGAAAAGAGTGAAAAATTTTCAAACCGTACCACAGTTTTAAAACGACAGATCAGTACTTACTTTTTTCCATTGTTTTTTTATAAAAGTACCGATTTGAAAGATGATTCATCTACTTATAGGTGGATGGTTCCGATTTTAGTTTATAGAAGTTTTCAAGGAAATCAGGACGGGACCGTGATTTCTCATACCAATTTACTTGGAATTTTATTTGATTATCAAAGAGATGACGTAATGAAAAAGAATAGTGTCTTTTTCTTTCCTTCGATTTACTATTCTAACGATCAAAAAAACAAAGATAAAACTTTTTTCTTTCTTCCTTTCTTTTATACTCGGTCGTATGGAGATTCAGAATCCAATTTTTTTATCCTAGGTTATTATCAACGTAATAGTGAATGGTCCAATCGTTATAACTTTTTATACTTATTCGATTTGGAATCCTACGTGTCCGATCAAAGAAAAGAGCTTAGTCTTTTTTTGGGAGTATTTAACGCGGAGTTTGAAAGGAACAGAACACGATGGGGTGTTTTCGGAGGGATTCTGTTAGGTTACGAATCTACTCCTCAGATGACTGATTGGAATTTTTTATGGATTCGGTATTTAAATTCTCCTCAGGAAAAAATCCAAAACTTTCTACCTATTTATAGATACGGCGAAACCCAAGAAGGTTATTCGTTTTTAGCGCCTCCGATTTTGACGTATCATTCAAAGGATTCTGAAGGTTCGATCACGTTAGGTGGCCTTGGTCTTATTTATTACCAGAATCGTTCCGAAATGGAGAAAGAAGAATCCACCAAAATTTTAGGAGGACTTTTGTACTTCTCCGAAAAAAAAGCGCTTAGAGGTTTTCAAAATTACGGAGTTTTAGGGGCACCTTTTATCGGAGGATTACTTTGGAATTACGAACTAGAAGAAGAGACCGGTTTCCAAAAAATGTCCTTTTTAAAATTTGTTTTTAGTAGGACTACTTATAAGGGTAAAACTTGGAACAGTTACTTTGGAATTTCTCCTTCTTTGTGGTTTGATGAAAATGATTAAGTTTCCGCAAAATAAAGTTGGAAAGATTTTATTATATTGTAAAGTAATAATACTCGGATGAGGATCCCTAACAAATTCGTACTATTTAGCATCCTTAGTACTTTCTAATATTAAAAAATTTTATTTTTATGTTTTATTCCATTTAAAATAATGTGAGCAGAACGTAAGAAAATCTAGGTGAATCTGGCTTGCCGGACCGAGCTTTTTAGCTTTGGTCAATAAATTGCAGGAAAGAAACCTAATGTTTTATTTTGTCTTTAGTTACAATTTATTATAGAACGCGTTTTGCTAAAGTTCCTCTCACATCGATCCATTTCGCGTTAATTTACGTTAAAATAAAATCGTTTATTATAATAAACTTAATCATTTATAAAGTTTTGGAGCATTTTTATCTTATGGAACCTTAAAAACAAAGACTTTATTTCAATTTTTTTCTCTTAGAAACGGATTTCTTTTTTGGAATGGAATTTCGAGTCTGTTTTGAAATCGATCCAGTGGTAGAATCCTTTTTTGAGTTTTGATTTTTAGTAAAAAGTTTTAATAGTAATTTTCCGATTTCTTCTCCTTTAGAAACTCCTAGGTTTACTGCTTCTTTTAGTTTGTTTGCATTTGTAGTAACTAAACTAACTGGAAGTGGATTTTCAGGAGAGATCGTATGAATTCGTACTCCTTTAGGAGGTTTTTGCGCGACAGCTCTTGCTAGGTTAAAATGATGATGATGCCATCTGTTCATTAACTTTGCCATTTTCCAGTCTTTTGGAAAAGACAGAATACTAGTTAACATATTAAACGGAGGAGAAATTCTTTCCACGGGTGAATTTAAAACTACCGTAATGTCTTTGTATCCTGCCTCTATCAAATCTTCGAGAGGAAGCGGATTGAGAACCGCTGCGTCGGTATATAATTTTCCGTCTACTTTATGTTTGCCTCTAGTTGCGATTGGAAGAGAGGTTGCTGCTTTCAAAAGATCGAATATATTGGAAGAAGTAGCGCGTACGTATTCGATCGTTCTGGTTTGTAAATTGCTGACTGCGATTCTAAATTCTGGTAAACCGAACTTTTCAAAATTTTCTGCGGGTAAAGGATACTTTTGCCCAAACAAGTCGTCTACAAGATACTCTTGATCTAAAAAAGTTTTTCCTAAAAAAGGATGAAAGGGAGATATGAGTTTTCTTCCTGCGAGTTCCATATACCAAATCGCTAAAGTTTTGAGACTTTTTTCCGGTTCTGGTTTTGGCATCGTAACGTAATACGCGGCGGAACAAGCGCCGGAGGATACCGCAACCACTAGATCGAAATGTTTTGGAGATACTATCGTATGCAGGGAATGTAATGCACCTCCCGCGAAAGCTCCTTTCATACCTCCACCTTCTACAAGAAGAGCTCGTTTACTACCTTTGGCTATTGGAATTTTCATACTACGGATTCTACCTCGGATTCTTCAAAATTTTCTAATTTAGATTTTTTGAATTCAAATGGATATATAAGATTTGTGAGACTTGCAATTTCGTGCATACATTCGTGTAAAAATTCTTCCGGGTCTTTGTCCGGGGTTAAGTATTTTAATTCTCCGATACGAATTGTAAGAGATGTTCTGCGTAAAAAACCTCTAGGACGATAGTCTAATCCTAAACATAAAACAGGGAGAGGAGACTGCGGTTTTCCTACGATAAAACGAAATGCCCCCGGTCTTCCTTTTCCCATTTTGTAGGGAACCGTGGTTTGTTCCGGAAAGATGACGAGCATATTACCATTGTATAATACTTCTCTTGCAAAAAGTAGATCCCTTTTACTTTTGCGCGGTTCCAATCGATTGAGAGGGATTCCTCCACATTTTAAAAAGAAGTTGAAAAACATAGGTGCTGCCATGGAGTCTTTCATGATCGCCCATATATCCCAGCGTACTTTATACAATCCTTTGGCAAGTCCGAGAGGAATGTCGTCGTTTCTCTGGTGTTTCACTAAAACTAAAACATTTCCTTTTGGGGGAACGTTTTCTAATCCAATCAATTCGGTTTTATAAAATAGACTTCCATAGATTTGTCCGAACCATCGTAAAATTTTTTTTATTCTAAGAGAACTGCCGGGATGTACTCCCGGTTCCGAGTTGTATTTTTTGTCAGATTGGTCTTGTTCTTTGGGTTTAGTTTTTGGATTCATACTGATTTGTCTGAGCCAAAATAAATGGAAGGGGTTGCAAAAAAAAGAACTTCTTTTTGCAGAATGACGAAAAGTTGCGAGAGTGTCAATCGTGTAGTTGAGTCTTAAATATTTCTCTATTTTGCACAAATAACTTGGGAAGATTCAAAATCGAAAGAAAGTAAACTTATGATCGTTTCTAAAAACATACACAATGATTTAGATAAAATCAGTGTAAGTGTTTAGATTTTGCGTTTAGAAGTGTATTTGTCTTATTCAATGTTCTCATAGTAGCCGTTTTTGATCGTATAAATTTTAGGACGAATTTTATTTTCTAGACTATCTGTTTTTTATAAAAAATGTCTAATTTACAATTTGAATTTTGAAAAAGGTTTTAAGATTTAGACCTAAAATTGAGTCTTTATTACTTTAAAGGTTAAGTTTTAGGATTCAAATTTATGAATATTATCTTACTGATCCCTATGTAATAGAAATACGATTCAATCTGAAATGAATCCATCATTGAAAGTAGAATTTGGATGATCTATTGTGTCGCACAAAGGACTATAGATGAGAAAATTATCATATAACCAATTGAGAATTTAATTTTATATTCTCAAAAATGAAACTTCTTAAAAATTAAATCGAATTGAAATAAATTGTTGATTAAAATACGTTTTGGCGATTCAATTAAGCGGTTTCTTTTTCGAGGAAGTTGGTTCAGTTTTTTGAAAGCGAAATTGTTATGTCAGAAGATACTCTTTTTACTAAAAAGAGAAATAAGTTCTATTCCGATTTAGAAAGTGATCAATCTTTCAAATTGAAAGAACCTTTTATGAAATTTAGGGATATTCAAGATATTGAAATTAATCTTCTTTTGGAGATGATCTTTGAAAAATACGGTTATGATTTCAGACAATATTCCGAGGCTCACATACGGAGAAGACTTATCAGTAGACTTACTCTTTCCGGTTTAAATAGTATTTCTGAAATGCATACACAGGTGTTACAAGATAAAATTTTTGCTTCTAAGTTATTACAAGACTTATCGATCACGGTTACGGAAATGTTTCGTGATCCAGATTTTTATATATGTTTGAGAAAGAAGGTGATTCCCATTTTAAAAACGTATCCGTTTGTTAAAATCTGGCACGCCGGTTGTTCTACGGGAGAAGAAGCGTATTCAATGGCGATTCTTTTAAAAGAAGAAGGATTGTATGAAAGATCGACTCTTTACGCCACAGACTTCAACGAACAAGCTTTGAAGGTGGCGAAGGAAGGAATTTTTAGAAATCGAAGTATGAAGGAATATACGACCAACTATCAGCTTTCCGGCGGGAATGGTTTTTTTTCGGATTATTATACTTCTGACGGCGAGTTAGTGATTATGAATCAAACGTTGAGAAAAAATATAGTATGGGCTCATCATAATTTAGTAACGGATGGAGTTTTTGCGGAAGTGAATTTGGTATTTTGTAGAAACGTTTTGATTTATTTTAAAAGAGAACTACAAAACAAAGTGCATCATCTTTTTTTGGAAAGCCTCGTCAAAGGAGGTATTCTTTGTTTAGGTTCTAAGGAGGGAATTTCTTACGGCGGGTTGGCTGAAAAATACGAATCTTTAGATTCTAAACAAAAAATATATAAGAAAAAATACTAGAATTTGTATATTATAAAATTCGTATGAAATACGGAGCGATCGTGATAGGAGTTTCAGCAGGAGGGTTAAATGCAATGAAAACCATATTGCCGACTTTACCTGCTCAATTTGGAATTCCTATCGTGGTAGTTCAACATATAGGAGCGCGTTCTGATGGGGAATGGTTCCGAATTTTAGAAAAATTATGCAATGTCAAAATCAAAGAAGCAGAGGAAAAAGAGGAAATAAAATCGGGTGTGGTATATGTAGCACCGCCTAACTACCATTTATTGATTGAAAGGGATAGGACATTTTCTTTTTCCATAGGGGAACGAGTGAACTTTTCAAGACCGTCCATCGATGTTTTATTTGAAACCGCCTCCGAAGTATATGGAGATAAACTAATCGGAGTTATATTGACGGGCGCAAATTCTGACGGCGCTCAGGGTTTAAAAAAAATTAAAGAAAGCGGCGGCTTGGCGGTTGTTCAAGACCCTTTAACCGCAGAGATTGCTTTGATGCCTCGGTCCGCTATCGAAGCCACGTCGGTGGATTATGTACTTTCTTTAGAAAAGATAGCTGAATTGTTCATAAGACTGGATCAAAATAACCTGGAGTAAAGATAAATATGACCATTCGAGGAAAGCTGATCATAGGATTTTCCATCATTCTAGGGATGTTGCTGATCAGTGTTTTATTTGTTTTAGATATGGTTTCCGATTCCAACGATAGATTAAAACGAATCGTAGATATATCCGCAAAAAAAGTGAATTTATCTCATGAAATTTTGATCGGCGTTTTAGAAGCTTCGCGCCACGAAAAAAATATCATTATAGAAAGGGACCCTATAAAGATGGTCTATTATAGAGATCGAATTTATAGAGCGGTGGATTCAGTAGATCAAAATACGATCGAATTACAAAGTTATACGGAAGCTCAAGGAGGGGAAACACTTCAAGACTTTATATCTTTATGGACGGCGTATAAATCGGATTTGGCTCAAATCGTTTCTCTTTCTTTGGAAAATAACAAAGGTAGGGCGTTTGAAATTTCTATTCGTAAAGGCCTTACGATACGAGACTCTATTATTAAAACGTTAAGTTATCTGATTAAAAAAAGTGAAGAGAACATGCAATCCGATAAAGAGGAAAACGAAAGAAAATATTATCTGACGTTTCTTTTTTTTATTATACTTGTTTTAGCAAGTTTGTTTATAGAAATTGCGGTTTCTTATTGGATCATCAGAACGATAGGTAATAGAATTCAATTTATTTCTCAAGAAGCCGAAAAAATTGCAAATAGGGAATTTTCGGACGTTCCGTTTGCGGGAGTCTATAAAGATGAACTTCAACCGATTTATCAATTCTTAAACAAAATTCGGGAAAGTTTTAAGGAAATAACGGATAACGCGAATAACGTGGCTTCTGGAAATTATTTCGTAGACTTTGTTCCTAAATCGGAGAAGGACGTTTTAGGAAATTCTCTACGTATGATGACTTCCTCTCTTAGAAAAAAAACTCAGGAAAATGAAAAACACAATTGGATGACAAACGGTCAAAACTTTCTCAACGAAAAATTAAGAGGGGATAAGACCGAATCATTACTTGCAAAAGACGTAATTACTTTTTTATCCAATTATCTAAATGCAAACGTAGGAGCTATTTATCTTTGTGACGATTCGGAATGTAGCCTATCTGTTTTCGGAAAATACGGTTTTATTTCTGAGGATCGTTCTTCCGAAAGATTTGCGCTTAACGAAGGTTTGATCGGACAGGTTGCAGCCGAACAAAAACGGATCTTTTTAACAAATGTAGAAGAAGAATCTATTCGCATCTTATCAGGAATACTGAATACAAAACCGAGACAAATATTAATAGTTCCTTTTGTATTCGAAGGAAAAACACAAGGTGTAATTGAATTGGGGAAGCTGGATTCTTTTTCCTCTTCTGAAATCGAATTTATAGAATCTTCCGTTCAAAGTATAGGAATCAGCTTTAATTCCGCCAGAGCCAGAAGAAAAATCCAAGAGCTTTTGGAACAAACACGTATACAGAGCGAGGAACTTCAGACTCAGCAGGAAGAATTGAGGCAGATGAACGAGGAGTTGGAAGAACAAACTCAGGTTTTGAGACAACAACAGGAAGAATTAAAAGTTTCTAATGAAGAGTTGGAAGAGCAAACACATATTTTAGAAATGAAAAATAAGGAAGTAGAATTAGCAAAAAGTGATATAGAACAAAAAACGAAACAATTGGAGCTTTCGGGTAAGTATAAATCCGAATTTTTGGCGAACATGTCTCATGAACTCAGGACTCCTTTGAATAGTCTTTTGATTCTTTCCAAGGACTTAGCAGACAATAAAAGAAAAAATCTTTCCGAAGATCAGGTAGAAAGTGCAAACATTATCTATAAAAGTGGGCACGATCTATTGATTTTAATCAACGATGTATTAGATTTATCCAAAATAGAATCCGGGAAAATGTCGGTTAACGTAGAAAGGGTGACTTTGAGAAAATTCGCAAAAGAATTAATAAGCGCATTTAAACTACAGGCCACGGAGAAAAAGTTAGATTTGGATTTGATTTTTGAAGACGATCTCCCGGAAGTAATTCGAACCGACTCTCATCGATTAAATCAAATTTTAAAAAATTTGATCTCTAACGCGTTAAAGTTTACGGAACGAGGAAAGGTTCAACTAGAGATCAAAAGACAAAACAAAAATAAAATCCTATTTTCGGTGATTGATTCCGGGATTGGAATTCCAGAAGAAAAACATTCAGCTATTTTTGAAGCGTTTCAACAAGCTGATGGAAGTACTAGTAGAAAATACGGTGGAACTGGACTCGGTCTATCTATTTCCAGAGAACTTACCAAACTACTAGGAGGAGAAATTTTTCTTAAAAGTAAAGTAAACCAAGGTTCTACGTTTTCCTTATCACTTCCGATCGAAATCAACGAAATTCCAATTTCGGAAAAAGAAAACGAAGTTGTTCATAACTCGGTTGATTCTATCCAAAACGAATTTATCAATTATCCAACTTTACAGGACGATAGAAATCAAATCGGAGAGAACGATAAGGTTCTTTTGGTTATCGAAGACGATTTAAAATTTGCTTCTATATTGATTAAACAGGCAAATGAAAAGGGATTCAAATGTATTTCCGCCGCGACTGGAGAAGACGGATTGATTCTTACTCGAAAATACAAACCTCACGCGATTATTCTTGATTTAGATCTGCCTGGAATAAAAGGACAAACCGTATTAAACGAATTAAAGACCGATCAATCCGTTAGACATATTCCGGTTCACATAATTTCCGCAAATGAATATTCTCTCGAACTCATTCGAGGAGGTGCGGTAGAACATATTAGAAAACCAATCCATAAAAAGGAGTTAGACGAAGCGTTTAATCGGATCGAAAATTTCATCAATAGAAAGATGAAAAATCTTTTAATCATAGAAGACGATTCAAATTCGAGAAAGATGATGCTCAAGTTGATAGGAAACGGAGACGTTAAATGTTTCGAAGCGGATTCTGGTAAGGAAGCTCTTAGAATTTACGCTGAAAATTATTTTGATTGTATCATTTTGGATATAGGACTTCCCGATATGAGTGGTTTTGATCTGATCCAAGAAATGGAAAAGATCAAGAAGGAACAGATACCTCCTATCGTCATCTATACGGGGAGGGAACTTACAAAAGAAGAAGATAAAGAACTTCAGAAATATTCTGAAAGTATCATTATCAAAGGTATCAAATCCGAAGAAAGATTATTGGACGAGACCGCGTTATTTCTTCATAGGATGATTAATAATCTTCCAGAATCAAAACAGAATATTATAAATAACTTATATGATAAGGATGCGGTTTTATTTCAAAAGAAAATACTTTTGGTTGACGACGACATGAGAAACGTTTTTGCTTTATCTAAAATACTCAGTGAAAAAGGAATGAACGTTTTAAAGGCGGAGGATGGGAACAGCGCTTTGGAATTACTTTCTAAAAACGAAGACGTAGACCTGGTTCTTATGGATATAATGATGCCTGAGATGGACGGTTACGAAACGATGAAAAAGATCCGAGAAATTTCGAAGTATAAAAATCTTACTATTATCGCTTTGACTGCGAAAGCGATGCAAAACGATCGACAGAAATGTATAGAGGCAGGTGCAAATGATTATATACCCAAGCCGGTTGACGTAGAACGTTTGTTTTCTTTGATGAGGGTTTGGTTAAGTAAATAGAAGGTTAAAGATCATGAAGTCAAAACCGAAAATACTAATCGTAGACGATAAGCCTGAAAATCTGATCGCCCTAGAAGTTGTGTTAAAGGATTTAGACGTGGAGTTAGTCAAGGCTTTGAGTGGAAATGAAGCTTTAAAGGCGATTTTACGTCATGAATTCGCTCTGGCGTTATTGGATATACAGATGCCGGAAATGGACGGATATGAATTAGCGGGAATTATACGTGAAGAAAACAAAACGGCGGAATTACCGTTTATTTTTATATCTGCGGTTTATACGGATAATTTAAACGTGTTTAAAGGATATGAAAAAGGAGCATTTAGCTTTATCACAAAACCGTTTCAACCGGAAATATTGATCAATAAGGTTCAGTTCTTTATAGACAAACATCTTCAAGATGCCGCATTACACGAATTAAATGAAAATCTAAGACAGAAAAATTTGGAATTGGAATATTCGAACAAAGAGTTAGACGCGTTTACTTATTCTGTATCTCATGATTTAAAAGCTCCTTTGAGGGCTATAAGAGGTTACACAAAGATATTAAAGGAAGATTATGAAGAAAAGTTAGATGAGGAGGGAAAAAGGGTTCTAGGTTTAATCATAGATAATTCTTTAAAGATGAGTAATTTAATCGATAGTCTTTTGCTTTTGTCTAAGTTAGGAAAAAAAGATATGAAGAAAAAGCCGATCGATATGGATCAATTAGTAAATACGATTCTACAAGAATTTCAAGAAGATTTGAAAAATGGAAAACCAAGTTTAGAAATAAAAAAACTTCCTTCGATTATGGGAGACGCTGAATTGCTCAAACAAGTACTGATTAATCTTATATCCAATGCGATTAAATATTCTTCTAAAAAGGAAAGTCCGAAGATAGAGATAGGTTCGTCTACAAATGAAAAAGAAATTACGTATTACGTAAAAGATAACGGTGCCGGTTTTAATATGCAGTATGTGAATAAGTTGTTTGGAGTATTTCAAAGATTGCATGAGAACAGTGAATTTGAAGGAATCGGAATCGGATTGGCGATCGTTCAGAGAATCGTTTTGCGTCACGGAGGAAGGGTTTGGGCCGAAGGGGAGTTAAACCGTGGTGCGACATTTTTTTTCTCTTTACCTATATAAAACTTAAAAAATTAACCTAACGCCTTTTAGGAGACTGACAAAATAGAGTCTTTACAGGCGAAGTCGTTCTCGTTTTTTTGCAAAAAGAGGCAGTGTGTTATTTATTTAGAGAATTTCAATATTCTTAATTCATAATTTTTTAAAATATTGTATGCGATTCTGTTTTTTATCTTAACGATTTAGATCATATCAATTCTTCGAAGAAAGAGTTGTAGCTTTTCTAAGATCCATTGTAACCCAAGACTTGGTATGAACGCAATCAACGATGTTATACTAAATTCAAAACTAAAATCAAAAATTCCATAATCTTTAGCTAATGGAGTGTTATGGAATACCGCCTTGCTGATCAAGGCTACATTCGTGAAATGAAAGAAATAAATTGAGATCTTTAGCTTTATATCTAACGTAGATTTTGAAATTCGCCTAAACCAATGATAATATGCGACTACGGTTAGAATGATCATTGCTATTGCGAGTAAAAATATGAAGCTATATGAATCAGATTGAATACCTAAATCTGCTTTTCTTCTTACTCCGCGCGAAATAACTCAGATTATACAAACAATTTCAGAGCCAGATAAGTGATCGATAGTAACGTTTTTAGCGGGGAACGGGTAACGCTCGCGGACAAGTATCGTTAATTCAAATATTTATTTACGAATGCATCGAATATGCGCGTTTCCATTCCATTGAGAAAATGCATAGGATCCGATGTCGGGAGTAAACAGATTGAATCCCTGAGTGGATGTTCCGCCGTAGGAAAGATTCTCGGATTGATATTCGCCGATCCACTCGTCAGTAATTCTTGCAAAATAAGCTTCACGAAAAGTCGGTAACCGCATTCCTAATTGATTGCATCGATCTTGAGCTGCCTGTTTTGTCATAGATAAGAACTCCAGTTTTCGATCGATTTTGAAGATGCAATTCTTCTTTCCATCGCCGAATCCTTTACACAGCGGACCAACTTCTTTGATTTTTTATCAGCCATCATTTGAAGATCGGTGTATTCAAAATAAATCGGGAAAAAACTCGCTTCCTTTACGACATCGTTCGAAACCCAGTATTCCGGTCTCGCAATTGAATCTTTATCATTTTTTTCTTTCCATTGACTCGTAATTCCGGATTTCTTAGCGGATTCCATTTCCTTGTATTCCGGCAAACGTTTTCCTTGATTTCTGCAGAATGCTTCCGCATCAAACCAATTCAAAATACTCTGCTGATCATCAAAGGTGATTGCAGTATCTTTCGCAGACAAATTATAAAAATTGAATAAACCGGCTAAGAAAAGGAATGATATAAATTTTACCGCATTGATAGGAATAGAGCTCATATAACCTTCTTTATTGCGAATACTTGTATTGTGTTGTAACCGAAAATCTTAAGAGGTTTCGCTTAACTTTAAATATACCAAAATTCTCTATTCTCGGTCACTCTTTTCAAAGAAATCGTTCGGCAAAATCAATACGAACGCTTCGAAGAAGTTTCATCCGACTTCATTCCGATGTAAAGATAATGGATCAGTTCTTTCGTGATTCTTCTTGCTTCCTTCAAATCGACGGACCGAAACATCACTTGTTTTCCCGCCAAAAGTACCGCAATGCCGTGAACCATGGTCCAAGCGGACGTCGCTGAACTTACCACGTCGTCGGTTCGGATAACGCCGGCCAATTGACAATCACGAATGATCTCGACGATGATCCGAAACGATTCATCCTCCGTTTTAACTAAGGATTTGTATTTGGAATGGCTTTCGATTTGATTCCCGTACATGATGCGGAAAAGATCGGGAAATTCTAAAGCGAACTCCACGTAACAAACGCCGGATTCGCGGAATAAGAGAAGAGGTTTTGTTCTGTATTTGACCTGAAGTTTTTTTTGACGTTCGGCGAGCATCCTAAAACCTTCTTCCGCGATATCCGCATATAAGGATTCCAAATCCTCATAGTGACGATAAGGAGCGGATTGACTTACGCCAGCGTACGTCGCGGCCTTTCGAAGACTCAAAGCCTTATAACCCTCGTCTTTCAAAATGCGGAGCGAAGCCTCTAATAAGGCTTTTTTCAGATCACCGTGATGATATGAATTTTTATCCGGAGATTTTTTCATGTTGACGATTATCACATTTACGGTTCTAATTGAATTGTCAATGTAATAACTGTTCACATTAAACCGATTCGGGAGGAATTCGTCAATGAATATCGATCAAATAGGAAACGAGTTCGATATAATATTTATAGGTTCAGGAATGGGAAGCCTCTGTGCCGCCAGTCTTTTAGCCCAATCTTACGGTAAAAAAATCCTGATGATAGAAAAACATTCCCAACCCGGCGGTTTCACGCACGAGTTTCAAAGAAAGCAGGGAAAGTATCATTGGGACGTGGGAATTCATTACGTTGGAGACATGCAAGACGAAGGTCTTTGCAGAAAAATTTCCGATAAGATCACTCGAAAAAAAGTTCAATGGAAACGAATGCCGGAACCTTTTGAAAAATTGATTTTCCCTTCCGTATCATTCGACATCTACGGCGATCCTGAAAAATTCAAATCTGATCTTGGAAATAAATTTCCAGAAGAAATAGAAGCGATCGATCGTTATTTCAAGGATATCAAAAAGACTTCGAATCTGTTCGGCAAATCGATCATGATGCGCTTAGCTCCTCCTTCCTTGGATTCAGTGGCTGGGCTTTTAGGAGAATCGAAAATTTTCACTCTCAAGGAATATTTAGACGCGAACTTTCGCAGTCAGGAATTGAAGGGAATTCTTGCGGCTCAATGGGGAGATTACGGCTTGCCTCCTTCCAAGGTGGCCTTTGCGATGCACGCTACTCTCGTGCAACACTATCTTCACGGCGGTTATTATCCGATCGGAGGCGCGGGAAAAATTTTCGATGCGATCGAACCGATTCTGGAAGAATTCGGAGGCGCCGTTCTATCCTCCGTAGAAGTTAAAGAAATTCTAATAAAGGATGGAAAGACCGTCGGAGTCAAAGCCAAGGCTCTTCGAGGAGAAGGATCCGAACGGGATTTTTCAGCGCCGATCGTAGTCTCTTGTGCGGGAGCTTACCCCACATATACGAAGTTGATTCCGGAGAATTATCCGATATCGTTTCGAAAAAGTCTAAAAGAATTTTATAATAAAGAAAAGATGACCACGAGCGTTTGTCTTTATCTCGGCCTATCCGAAAGTCCGGCAAAGTTCGGTTTCAAAGGAGAGAATTATTGGATCTTCTCATCAAGCGATCACGATCAAAACTTTTCGGAAAGAAACGATTGGATCGGATCGAACGGAGAAATTCCAAACCTCTATCTTTCTTTTCCGAGTTTGAAAAATCCCGAAGCAAAAAGTCATACGATGGATGTGATCACGTTTACGGATTACGATCATTTTTCTCCGTGGAAATCGGAACCTTGGAAACGAAGAGGAGAAGAATACAAACAACTTAAAGAGAAAATTACGGAACGAATTCTAACAACTTTGGAATCTCGTTTTCCCGGAATCAGAAAAATCGTGGAATACGCCGAACTTTCGACTCCGATCACAAACGAACATTTCACTTCCCATCCGGACGGAGCGATCTATGGTTTGGCCTGCGTTCCAGAACGATACAAAAAGGAAGAATGTCCTTGGTTCAACGTTCGAACTCCGATCGAAGGATTGTATCTTACGGGAGCGGACGCCGCTTCTCCGGGTGTGGCGGGAGCAATGATGGGTGGACTTGCATCGGCTCTTGCGATTACCGGAAGCGGTGAACTTCTGAAGGAACTGCGCAACTAAAACGGAACGATTCGCGTTTCATTTTTTGGAAAGAATGGAACGCGAATGAAATCGCCCCGTTCGATGTTCGAGGAGAACCAAGCAGAAGCGGAATTTTTAATTTTAGTAAATTATTATATTAGAATCTATGATATAATGGGACGCCATTCTCAGAGTTGAACACACATCCTTACGGACTACAACGAAACGGGTTTCGAGTTGCGGTCCACCGTAAACTACACGTCGTATTTGTGAAATTTTCCTTTGTCTTCGTGAAACTACAACGAAAGTTTATACTTTCCGGGTAAAAAGTAAAATTCAATCTCTTCAAAACGGGAAGGTTGAACGTGATACTGATATGAAAGAGTTCGTTTCTCCGAGCCGATATTTAAGGACAAAGGTTCCTGAAAATCCTTCCACGTAAAAGAAAAGCGGACCTTCGGAGAACCGTCCGCGGAGAGGCGTTTCGTTTTTTTATTTCATCGAGAACATTCTTCTAGTTCGATTTCCAATACGATTGAATCAGAGTCATCCCGGCGTCCGATTTGTTATATGTTTCCCGATCGATCTCGCTTGTACACTTTCTCCGCCTCGATCATAAATCGTTTCCTTTCTTGTTTCGATCCGATCAAAACAATTTTTCACCAACGATGCGTGTAAATCCAGAAGTAATTCAGGCTTCATCAACATTAGGTTATATGAGCCCTGAAGAATTTGAGAGAAATATTGCTTAAAAGACTGTCCACTTTTATGTGACTACTTTAGTTTCTCTTGCGGAACATTTTGTTTAACCAGCTAATGGTTGGTGCCTTAGGTTCCTTCCAATACCTAGTCACTATGCTTAGAAATATTTGCGGTCAATCTTCATATCTTTTTGATTTGAGGACGCGACACCTTTTTAACTTTCGTTTGCAAAGGTCTATGTAAAATAGAAAATCATAAAAAGACTTCAATCTTTTCGCAATAATCAGTTTCATAAATTCTATACATAAACAAAGATGAATCATTACATAATTATAATATTTGAATGTTTTGAAATAAAAATTTCAAAGCAAATTTATCTTTTTCATGCAAGAAAAAATAACCTAGAAGTTCTTCTCTAATTTGTTCACATACGTTAAGTGAAATAGAAATATTTTCTAATTTATTAGAAGCCAATTGTTCCAAGGTTTTAAGTATTTTAAGAGATTTTTGGATTATATTTTGGAGATCATTCAAATCAATAAGAAAACAATCCGGAAATCCGTAGGTCATCAATTCTTCTTTACGTTGACGATCAAGAGTCTTCGTATATATAAATAATCCTACATTACCTGCATAGTTTACCTTAGAATATTCTCTGATTAATTGACAAAATTGAATCCAGTCTGCTTTGTCTAGGTTAGCTTTTTTTTGTGGGTCATAAAATTTCGTTTGTACGAAAACCTGATAAGTCGCTCCATGATCAAACAAAATTCCATGCCGTTTTAAAAGTTCAAAATCAGGCTGTAATATTAAATCGATCCCTAAATCACCTGTCAACCTTGTCGGAATTAGACGATAACAAAAAATAAATTCAAGTAAAGTTCCTATATAATGTTCGAAAAGCTGGCCGTTTAAACGTTTGTCTATAAAAAACAATTCTTTCAAATAATCAGGGATTTTTCTTCGAGCATACCAATATTCAAAAAGAATATGCAATTGATAACTTTTTCGGTAAGTATGAAGGATATTCACGATCCAAAGCTTATCATCAAGCTCGGGTAAACGATCTCCATTTGAATCATGGGTTAGCTCCCAAATTTTATCCTTAATTAAATCTAGCTCCAGCAAATGAATATATGAAAAATCCTTACCCTTTGTATAAAGAAAGTCATCAAGGTATCGAAAGGGAAGTTCCTTAAGACTCGTATATCTTAAATAGTTTTGTTTGGAACCTTCTTCTCCATTTTCAAGGAGGCCCAGTTCTTGCAAGTGATTCTCGGCTAGTAGCATTTCTGATAAGACATCCGAAACACTTTCTTGTCCACAAATTAGTTTTTTCTCAAACAAAAAGATCGTATATGAATGCGTCGCAATTCCAATTCTCGGTAAAAACTCAAATGGATTTGCATCAGCTTTAGTTACAGCTTCTGTTAAAATCGCCAGCCGACTTTTTGCAGGTTGTCGAGTATAAGATTTCATTGCTTTTTCCAAATTAACCAAGCATCGCTCGATCATTTTTTCAGAAACCGCAAATGGATTATCAACCCAAAGGATAGTTTGATTTTCTAAAGTCGGAGGTAATGAATATTTGCTAAGAATATCTTGTTCAAAAAATATAATTTCTTCAAATAATAAGCCATGGCCTTCTGGTCCGCCAGCACTATGTAGCTCTCTACATAATTCATAATATTTCTGGAGCATTACACGAATTAATGTCATTGTTACCGCAATCTTGTTTTTTAACGATTAAAAAAATTTAGAATATTAGAGAATTACAATTCTGTTACATTATATTTATGCGTATCTTAAATTGTCAAGGCCGTTTGACTATTTATAGAATTTTTGTTTTATAGCCAAAATATAGCATTCCCATTCGTACAAACCAAATCGATATTTAAAAGAACAAATAATTATTCAAGACTATTCGCCTTATATGGATACGTGAAATTTCACGATCGCATATTCAAATTATAAAATGCATAATCAGAACGATAGAAATTCCGGCCTCTTTAATTCGTAATGAAATTTTAAAGTAAGATAATAAGACCAAACAATATCAATCTCTGAAATTTATACTTTTTTTCTTTTCAACTTCTGACTTCAGGAAATTCTCG
Source organism: Leptospira kirschneri serovar Cynopteri str. 3522 CT (assembly GCF_000243695.2). Taxonomy (NCBI): domain Bacteria; kingdom Pseudomonadati; phylum Spirochaetota; class Leptospiria; order Leptospirales; family Leptospiraceae; genus Leptospira; species Leptospira kirschneri. The sequence goes on from NZ_AHMN02000004.1 coordinate 396,062, forward strand.
GAAGTTGAATTTGCTCTATTCAAAAAAGTGAATCTATTTTCTCGTTGCCAGATATCCAATTGATAATATTAGGCCAATAAACACAAAAGTTTGCAGATCTTTTGATGCCTTTTCTTCATCGATTACAAATGAGGAAAAGTGCTGACAGTTATTTGAAATCGCATCGTATTTTTTATTTTCTATTATTGCTTTAACGATGTTATGCTGAATTTTTTGTAAAGGTATAGACGGCGCACGAAGATTGTAATCTCTATAGCCATTCAAGAAAGTTTCAAGCCTAGCAATGGCGATATTTGTCTCTGGATGATTGTGAATTACGAGTAGTTGCCCATATTCATTGAGTCCAATGATCACTCCAGTGTGATTTATACCAAGGCCGATTGGCGCGAAGGGATAATTACCTCAATACTTCGTTTATCAATTTTCCAAGTAAACTATCTTGTGTCTGAACCGTCTTTTGATTGGCTTCGTAAGAGCGGTTGACTTCGATCATTTCTACCATTTCAGTCACAACACTCACGTTAGACGCTTCTAGGTAACCTTGTAGAACCGAAGGTTCGTCCTTAAGATCAAAAGGAACTGGTTCCCCGGACTCTGGAGTATCGGCATAAAAAGAATCACCTTCTTTATCAAGATGGCGTGGATTTTCAACTGTACGAATTTTAATTTTATCCAATAATACCGGGGTTTCAAAACGATTCTTATCGATAGAGGTTCCATTAACTGGATCGTTACCGATTTCTCCGTTGATCCAGACCTCGCCGTTTTCTTTAATTAAGAAATTGCCTCTTGCAACTCGGATTAGACCATTTTCGCCTAACAAAGGAAAACCTTGCGGAGTGACAAGATAGCCGTTTGTGTCCAACACAAAAGCGCCGCTTCTAGAGAGACGTTCACCTCTGTTTGTCATAACGGAAAAGAATGCTGGATGTTCGTTACCGGGTTTATCTTGGAGCATCAAGTCAAAAGGATTTTCCGTTTTTTTAACGGCTCCTTGCTCGAAACGCGTATAGATCTCGTTTACTTCTCCGCCTAATCCTAGTTTGCCGACCACAGGCGCTGTGTCGAAGGAACCCATAGGCACCTTGCCGACTCCGTCTTCGTCGAAACGATGGAGTAGAAGTTCCGGAAATGTTTTAAATAAGGTCGTGTCTCTTTTAAAAGCAGTCTTATCCACATTGGCAAGATTATTGGAAATTACATCCATTCTAGTTTGCTGAATAATCATTCCATTGGCGCCTGTGTACATTCCTCTGAGCATATACTTTCTCCTGAACATTTTAAAGATCGGAAATTTTTCAAAATCCGATAACAATTTTGAAGACATAAATGAGGAAAATTAGGAAGAAATTACTGATTTCTACGGAATTATCCAAAAGTGATGTGGTTTGTGGGAACTCCTACATGGAGTAAAAAAAATAAAATTCAAAAATAATTAAATCTAGGATAGATCTTACTCAGGATTCTAACTAATAGTTTATACTTTAAGTTTATGAATTCAACGAAAGAAGATCGGGCGAATCCGGCTTTGCCGGACCGCGCTTTCAGCTCCAGTAAATAAATTGCATGAAAGAAACGTAATACGATATTTAGTCTTTAATTACAATTTATTAACTACGCTTCAATCGCTTTCGCATTGGATTCTATCGAACTTACGTAAAACGGCACTTTGGAATAAATATATAGGTAATTTTGTTACTCGGACGTCTGAAAATAGTACTAAAATAAATAACCTATTTTACAAAGATGTAGAAATTCTTAAAAATTGCGTTTAACTTAGATTATCTTTTTTTTAAAAGGAGAAACTACATTCTAAATTTTGAAACAAGCCTGAAAAGTATATCCGAGTAGTAATTTGATAGAAATGAATACTAGTCTTTCTACTGAAATTTTTGTAAGAGTTCCCACATTTTAGAGTTTAACCGTGAAATCGAGAATTGTGGTAGTTCCTACATCTATTTTTTTACGAAAAAATTGACTAAGGATACAACTGAGAGCCCACGTTAATAGAGTTGTTGAAAAATTCATAGTGACGATTAACAAAACTACTTCAATTGCCGATTTGCATAAAATAGAAACAGATGGAGAATTAATTTTTCAACAACTCTAATATAATTTTTAGTTTTTTGGAAATTTCAAATCAAATTGAAAGTGTCCTTATTCAGAGCTATAAAATAACGTGAGTTTGGTGTAAGGAAATTCATGATTTTGAACTTTACAAATAAATCCTAAAATGTGGGAACTCTTACTTTTAGAAAATTATTCTCATTTTTTGTACACCGAATTTCACGTTAAAATAGAATACCAAATTTTGGCTTCAAATCAAGGATTCGATTCAAAATTCAAGATATTCTAAAATTCACTCTTATGGAGTTATTTTACCTTTAAGTGTAATGGATAAATTACAGTTTTCTAAAGAAGTTCCGGTTTTCAGTTTAAAATCTTGTTTTAACTCTAGAAGAACTTTTTCTTGAAGTTTAGAATCCAGACTTATATCGTAGATTTCTCCCGTTTCTTCGTCAATTGCGTGATGATGATGGATTACGTTCGAATCATATAGAGTAATTCCGGATTTTAGTTCTAAAATATTTACGATACCTTTTTCTGCAAATAGTTTCAAATTATTGAATATAGTGGCACGAGAAGCATTTGGCATATGTTCATTGATTAGCTGGAAAACCTGGTCGGCAGTGAGGTGTTGAGGTTTAGAAAGCAATAGATTTGCCATTTGTAATCTTTGTACGGTGACGTTGATTCCTGCGTTCTCTAAAATTTTTTTGCTTCTTTCATAAGAATCCTTCATACGATCATTTTTTTATAGGGGTAAATTTTTGTCTATAATTTAGACTTATTCTAAAAGAAGACTTGAGCTAATTTGATTTAAATGTAGATTTAGTCTAAATTGAGAATAAATTTAATATTCAATGAAATAATATTAATTATAAATTAATATTGAAAATTATAGATTAATATTTCAAATGAATGGTGTTTATGAGATGGTTTTTTGATTTTTAGAAAATTTAAGGAATTTAAGTTCTTTTGTTAAGGCAGAATAGGGAAATGATTCTAAACTAAAAATAAAACGAGATAATTTTTGCTCAAGCCTACTCTGAAGAATGGACCATTTTACAAAACAATCCATTTCGGAGATAGGTTCGATTCATAAAAATTGGATAATCGAGTAAAACCTTCTCAAAACGTTTTTAATTTTCTTAAAAGAGAGTTTATAGAATCGGATCCTTTTGAAATGAAATTCTAGCGATTTAGAATGAAACTATTACTGGATTGGTATCTATCCCCAATGATGTATTTATGAATCAATCAACTGAAGCTCAAGGAAAGAATATTTCTGATAAAACGATTCCGGAATTTTCCAAAGCCTGGATCGAGTATCAAAAAAGTATGCAGCAAGAAAATCCATGTTTTGATTCCGCAAGACGTGGGGATGTAAATGCCCTCAAACGACAGATTGTTTCTTTGAAACACTTGGACGAAAAAAATCGAAAAGGTCACACCTTATTGATGTTAGCTGCTTATAACGGGTGGGAAGAGGTCAGTCAATTTTTAATTTCTCAAGGTGCAAACGTAAATTCTACGGATCAAGAAGGAAATTCTATATTAATGGGAGCTGCTTTTAAAGGTCACGTAAGGATTGTGGAAATTCTTTTAAACGCAGGGGCGAATAGAAACTATAAAAACTCAAAGGGGCAAGACGCATTTCAATTTTCTAATATGTTTGGTAGAGCGGAAGTAAGTAATCTTTTAAGCGGATCTAAATTGACTCGATTGAAAAGGTTTTTAATTTTTTTCAAATCTTGGATCTTATATATCGTTCAATTTACAAAAGGAGAAAAACAATGAGTAGAAAAACCCTTACTACGGCCGGAGGTCATCCGGTTTCACAAAATCAACATTCTTTAACCGCCGGCCCTCGAGGGCCGGTTCTTATTCAGGATACACATCTGATCGAAAAACTGGCTCACTTCAATCGAGAAAGAATTCCGGAAAGAGTAGTTCACGCAAAAGGTGCTGGGGCTTATGGAACTCTGACCATTACTCAGGATCTTACAAAATATTCTAGGGCTTCTATCTTTTCTAAAAAGGGAAAACAGACTTCTCTTTTTCTACGTTTTTCCACCGTAGCAGGGGAAAAAGGTTCCGCGGATACGGAAAGAGATCCGAGAGGTTTTGCGATTAAATTTTATACCGACGAAGGAATTTGGGATCTTGTAGGAAACAATACTCCTGTATTTTTCGCTAGAGATCCTTTGAAGTTTCCTGATTTTATACATTCACAAAAAAGAGATCCTGTCACCGGTTACAAAAACCCAATTCGTATGTGGGACTATTGGGCTGGGGCTCCCGAAGCGTTTCATCAAATCACCATTCTTTTTGGAGATAGGGGAATTCCGGACGGTTATCGTTTTATGAACGGCTATGGAAGTCATACTTTTGGACTTTGGAATTCTAAAGGAGAACGTTTTTGGACTAAGTTTCACTTTAAATCCATGCAAGGAATTAGGAATCTAAGTATGGAAAAAGCATCTGCGTTAGCCGGAACCGATCCGGATTACGCGACTAGGGATTTATTTGAGGCGATTGAAAGAAAGGAATTTCCAAAATGGAAGTTTTGTGTTCAGATCATGCCTGAAAAAGAAGCTACAAAATATAAATTCAATCCGTTCGATCTTACCAAGGTTTGGTCTCACAAAGATTATCCTTTGATAGAAGTAGGGGTTTTGGAATTGAACTCCAATCCTAAGAATTACTTTGAAGAAGTAGAACAGGCCGCATTTTCTCCTTCGAATATGCCTCCCGGAATTGGCGCTTCTCCAGACAAAATGTTACAAGGAAGATTGTTTGCATATCCAGACGCTCATCGGTATCGTTTAGGAATTCAATATCAGCAATTGCCCGTAAACAGACCTAAAAATTCTGTAAACGTTTATCATAGAGATGGTCGTACTCGATTTCAGTGTGATGGAAGTTATGATAATTATGAGCCGAACAGTTTTGAAGGACCTGTAGAGGATTCTTCTTATGCAGAACCTCCTTTGAGTATTTCTGGAGATATGGATCGTTATAATTCTCATATAGGAAACGACGATTATTCTCAAGCGGGAGATTTGTATAGACTGATGAGTGTTGAGGAAAGGGAAAGATTAACTTCTGCGATCGCTTCCACGATGCATAATCTTCCTAAACATTTACTAGAAGCCAATCTAAAACATTTCCATCTTTGTGATCCGGAATATGGAAATCAATTGGCTGCAAAAGTAGGACTTGCTCTGAGTCGAGTTTAAAAAAGTGGAATATAAAATTCGCTGATCATTTTTTTAAAATATAAACTGAATAAGTTTTATCTATTTAAAAAAGGGTTTTGGAATCTTCTGTTTCTTGTTTTAAAATCAGACGTAAATTAGAAACCCTTTTTGTTTTTTGAAATTTCGTCTACGAAAAGTTATTTAACGCGAAAGGAATCGATGCGAGGAAACTTTAGCAGAACGCTTTCTCAAACTAAAGCCGTCTCACTCTCCATGGATCGTTCGAAGTAACTCAAGCAAAACGCTCTCTATGGATCGCGTTTGAAACTAAAGGTGATTGTTATCCTGTTTCCTGGATACAATTTATTGACCAGAGCTAAAGAGGCTTGCTGTGGCAAGCGGGATTCGCTTAGATTTTCTTACGTTGAATTCACGTCATTTATCTTTCTGAAAAATAGATCGTTTAGTTTTTTAAGTTCAATTTAAATACATTCTTCTTTTTGAATCTTACCGTAGAAACCTTTTCAGCTTGACTGTTAATGGAAATTAATCAAGATATTATACTGATTTTCATTCTACTTGACCAAAAAGATCAAACCGGTAATTCAAAAGCCACGCTTTTGCGTTTTTTTAAAGATTCAAAATATTGTATAAACGATGATTCACATTCTTAAAGCGATTTTAGAACAGGCACACGCCGGATATTGGGAAAAAAATTTTTCTGAAAATAAAAGTTATTTAAGTCCCGGTTGGAAATCCATGTTGGGCTATCAAGAAGAAGAGTTGGGAGATTCTATATCAGCTTGGCAGTCTCATATTTTTCCCGAAGATCTAAATCCGATTCGTAACGAATTTGAGGATTATTTAAAGACGGACCTGAGTCAACCATACGAAGCGGATATTCGTTTCTTACATAAAAACGGAAACATCATTTGGTTTAAATGCACTTGTAAGGTAGTAGAAAAAGATTCATTAGGAAAACCGATTCTAATGATTGGAACTTACTTTGACGTTACAAAATCCAAAAAAATAGAATCCGAATTACAACACACAGTCGATCGACTTGCTCTTGCCACTCGAACGGCGAGGGTAGGAATTTGGGATCTGGATTTTACTTCCGGGAAAATATCTTGGGATGATACTATGTTCGAACTTTATGGAATTACTCGAGAGAAATTTTCAGGAACTGTATTAGACTGGGAGTCTAGTTTATATCCGGATGATTTGGAAAGATGTAGATCGGAATATGCAGAAGCTCTCTCTGGAGAAAAAGAATTCGACACTCAGTTTAGGGTAGTCTGGCCGGATGGTTCCATACATTTTATTAAGGCGATTGCAATCGTTCAAAGAATGACTTCTGGAAAACCTTTTCGGATGTTAGGAACGAATTGGGATATTACCAAACATAAAAACGCAGAAATCGCATTAAAAGAAAGTTATGAACTGACTAAGGTATTTATTGAAAACGCACCTTCTGCGATTGCTATGTTCGATACGAATATGAAATATATGGCCGCTTCCCAACAGTGGCTTGTTGATTATTATTTGGGCGGAATAGAAATTATCGGTCGTTCTCATTATGAAATTTTTCCTGAAATTGGAGACGAATGGAAATCGATTCACCAAGAATGTTTACGTGGAAGGGTAATTCGAAGAGAAGAGGAGGCTTTTACTCGTTTAGATGGAACGGTTCAGTGGATTATCTGGGAAGTAAGGCCTTGGTATGCTTCTCCCAATATAGTAGGTGGTATTTTGATGTATACCGCAGATATTACTACTCTGAAACGAAAGGAATTTGAAAGAAGTAAATTAGAAGAAATTCTGACTAGGACCAATGAAGCCGCGCAGATAGGATCTTGGGAATTGGATCTGGAAACGAATACAAGAGTTTGGAGTAAGGTGACAAAGGCGATTTTCGAATTGCCAGAAGATTATAAACCGGGTGGTAAGGAAGTAGGAAATTTTTTTAGGAATGAAGAGGATCGAAAAAGGTCTGCGGATCTCTTGGCGGAGTCGATTCAAACGGGCAAACCGTTTGACGTTGAAGTAGAAATTTTAACTGCAAAAGGAAATGTAGTATGGACTCGATCAATTGGAAAACCGGAATATAAGGATGGAAAATGTATTCGTGTTTCGGGTACGTTTCAGAATATCCAGGAACAAAAACTAAAAGAACTTGCTCTTCAGAGAACCTTAGATCTATTAAATAATCAGAATGAAAGATTATTAAATTTTGCTCATATAGTTTCCCACAATCTTCGTTCTCACTCCGGAAATATATCGATGCTTCTTAAAATTTTACAGGAATCCAAAAACGAATCCGAAAAAGAAAAAATGATACAATATATCGCAAAGGCTTCGGATAGTCTAATGGATACAGTTTGGAATTTGAACGAAGTAGTTTCTATTCAAACGAATAAGAATATTCAAAATGCTGAAATTAGTCTTAGAGATTATATTGAAAAGGCGACTCAGACGATCGGAGGAGAAATTCAGAAATATCAGGTTCAAATTCATAATTTGGTTTCGAATTCAATTCGAGTTCGTTGTAACGCATCTTATATGGAAAGTATCCTTCTGAATTTTCTTACAAATGCCGTAAAATATAGACATCCAGATAGGATTCCAGAGATCACTTTAAGCGCAGAACGTCAAGAGAATCGATTGATTCTTAGTATTACAGACAATGGTCTTGGAATCGATATGAAAAAATATGGAGATAAACTTTTCGGAATGTATAAAACCTTTCACAATAATAAGGATGCTAAAGGAATTGGATTATTTATGACTAAAAATCAAGTGGAAGCTATGGGCGGGAAAATCGAGGTGGAAAGCTGGTTGAATAACGGAACTACTTTTAGAATCATTTTTTTTGAATTGTAAATCCAATTATGTGAAACCTTGAATTTGTTTTACAAATTTTATAATAATTGAATTTACTAAAAATAATTTTTGTCGGTTAGAATTTTTCTGTTTTTGTTCTAATTTTACAAAGAGTTTATTATGGATAAAACTTCGTTGAAATACGAGTTTCTAGAAGTTGTATTTACGTGATTACGAAAAGAAAGCTGAGAGTGATCCAAATTCTTGGAAAATTGTCTGGTTCCCTGGAGTTTAGAAGACATCTTACCACTTGTAGAAGTCACAATTCCGTCGCTTTTGTTTGCAAAACTAGGACTTCCGTTGGATAAAAAATTACATCCGATGATATAAACTGACTCTGAACCGGGATGATTATTGCATACATTCATTTCTCCATAAAACGCAGTTATCCTTGAATCTTTAGAAGATTCTTCAAGAAGTCTTTCTAAATACGGATTGAATGCTCCGCCAATAAGTTCATTGATCGGAACCTGATAAAATGTGCCTAACGCATTTGTGTAAGCTAGATCCTTTCCTCCTTCTGTACCGGTTAAGAACGCCATAAGTTCGCCTAACGTTCCAAAATTTCCTTGATAACTAGTGGAAGCAAAAGGAGAACCTAGATAAGGAGTTCCTAAACTGATTATAAAATCAATGACGTCTTTTGTATTGTTTGAGTGATAAAGAGCAGATCTACTTACAAGACCTCCCATGGAATGAGAGAGTAGAATTACCTTGTCCTCGGAAGTAAAAACCGAATTGAGTTTATCGATAAGCCTTTTTCCGTTGTTCTCTATATAATCGGAGGTTCTATACGTAAACGTATAAAGTTCGTAGTTTTGAACTCCGGAAATATTTTGAGAATACATTTCTAATACATCATCCCAGGTTTCTCTAATATTGGCTACTTTCGCAAATTTATCTGTGGGGGGATCGGAGTTTTTTTCTTGAAAATCCCAGCCGTGAATTAAAACAATTTTTGGTTTATTTTCTTTGGATTCCGAAGTGGCCACTGCAAATTGGTCCGAGTTAAATTGACTTTTTAAAGTTACAAAAGGGATCGGAATGAATTTATAAAGTTCGTGATTGAATTCTCCCCAAAATAAGACAGTCAAAGTTTTTAATAACTCTTCTACTGTGTTTTTATTTTTAGAAGGTTTTAGTTTATCCCAAGAAGAGTTGTTACAATGTAAAAACAAACCCAGAAAAAGAAAGAGGATAAGGAAATGAAAGAAAATTCGGGATGATTTCATATCTTTTAGAAATATGCAAAAAATTAAAAAAAGCAAGAGATAATTTAGAAATTTATAAGAATCTTAAAGTTAACTGGCAATTCTAAGAAGAATTGAAGTAAATAAGTTTTGGAAAATCCTTTATCAGAGAATTATAAACTTTTCATGATTCAAAAATGTGTAAACGGATCTATAAATTTTTATCTACGCGTTAAAATAAATCCATAGAATCGGTTAGAAGTTTTATTTTTCGAACATACTTAAATTATAGGAATTCGTCTAAAAATTTTATGACAGATCAATAGAACTGGTAGTGATATAGAGGTTTTGCACCAAACCTAGGATTATGCTGACTTTTTTGAAGGATCTCATCACATTCTAAGTTTTGAAACAAGCGGTAGAGTAGTATAAGAAAATTTTTTCTTTTTTTATCCGGACTTACGATTTACGATTCTATCTAAAACAATTCCAGTGGCAACAGTCACATTCAAAGAAGAAAGATTACCGTGTATCGGAATTCTAAGCACGAAGTCTGATTTTTCCATAAGAATTCTTTTGATACCTTCTCCTTCGTTTCCCATCAGAATTGCTAGTTCATTTAGATCGGGTAGTTTGGACCAGTCTTCTGTTCCACGATCACTTGTAGAAACGATCCAATATCCGTTTTCTTTTAAAAGTTCTAAAGTGTTGGCAAGATTTTTAACTGTGAAAATTTTTAAAAATGAAAGCGCGCCTGACGCAACTTTTTCAACAACAGGAGTGATTCCCGCGGATTCCCTTTCGGGAAGAATGATGTTTGTAATTCCGAAACATTCAGCGGTTCTAAGTATGTTTCCTAAATTTCCAGGATCTTGAATTCGATCTAAAATCAAAAAGGCTCCCGGTTTTTCAGAAAGGAATTCTTCCAGATTTTTTTTGTCGAATGTAGTTTGTTTAGAAGGAACTTTTAGTGCTACAATCCCTTGATGATTTCTTCCGGGAACGAGAGAATCTAATTTAGAAACGTTTACTTTATGAACTTGAACAAAAGAAGGGATTTTGTTTAATATTTTTTCTATAATTTCTGTGCCTGGATTTTCCTTTACATACAACTGGATAAAAGGAAATGAATGTTCCTTTCCTAGGTTGGCCTCCGTAAGTTCAATCAGAGTCCTCTTTCCGAAAATGTATTCAGGCTTAGCTATTTTTTCCTCCAGCGGATTCCTTCTTTTGTATCCTCTATCAAAATTCCTTGTGCTAAAAGCTGATCCCGAATCGCGTCGGATCTTGCAAAATCCTTGTTTTTTCTGGCGATCTGTCTTTCTTCGATCAGAGAATCGATTTCAGAATCGAGCAAATCCTTTTTAGATTCAAAATTGAGAACTCCTAAAATACGATTATAATATGCAAGAATTTGAATGTATTCGATTCTTTGTTTGGAATCAGATTGGTTCGTATCCAAAAAGGAATTGATCTGTTTTACAGATTCGAAAACAACCGCCAAAGCTTTGGAAATGTTTAAGTCGTCTGCCAAAGATTCTTCAAATTCTTTTTTCCAAGTCTGCATAAGTGGGATCGAAAATGGAAAGTAAAAATCCGTTTTTATATCTGGTTCTAAATCTAAAAGACGATCTAAGCAGTTTTGGATTTTACGGATATTTGCGGAAGCTTCAGCGATTCTGTCGGTTGAAAAATTCAGCTTAGAACGATAATGTGTGGAGATCAAAAGAAAACGGATCGCCTTAGGATCTAAACCTTGTTGAATAAGATCGCGTAACGTGTAAAAGTTTCCTTTGCTCTTGGACATTTTTTGACCGTCCACGAGAAGGTGTTCCGAATGAAGCCAGGTTTTTACAAAAGATTCCTCCGGAAAAGCTCCTTCGGATTGGGCGATTTCGTTTTCATGATGAGGGAATAAAAGATCCACTCCGCCGGTGTGAATGTCCACTCCGCTTTCATATACTTTTCGAATCATGGCGGAACATTCTAAATGCCATCCTGGACGACCAGTTCCGACTAACGTGTTCCAAGAAGTTTCTCCTTCTAATTTAGGACTTTTCCAAAGAACGAAGTCTCTTACGTCTTCTTTTTCGTATTCGTCCGTATCATAACGAGTTCCTGTTTTCATTCCGGAGGTATCTATCTTACTGAGTTTTCCGTAGTTTGAAAACTTCTGAATCGAAAAATAAAGGTTTTCGTCTTTTTCATAGACGAATCCTTTTTTTTGTAGTTTTTGAATGATGTCCACCATCTCAGGAATAGAATCCGTTGCTTTGGGATAGTGTTCTAAAATTTCAGCGGAAACTGTTTTTAAATCTTCGAAGAATGCTTTTGTCCAAGGTGTGGTAAATTCTGAGATATTTTTTTTAGATGCAATTGAATCACGGATGATCTTGTCGTCTATATCCGTGATGTTCATGGTCATATCCACTCCATACCCTAATAATTTAAGGGATCTACGTAAAACATCTACAAAAAGAAAGGCTCGTAGATTTCCTATATGAGCGAAATTATAAACAGTTGGTCCACAGGAATATACGGTTACACGATTTGGATCGGAAGGGGAGAATTTTTCCTTTTTACCCGAAAGTGAATTGTAAAATTGGATTTCTATCATTCGGGAAAGAAAATTTCCCTCACAAATTCCAGGTTGGCGCCGTTTTGTTTTTCGTCTTTGAAACCTGCTTCGTTTCCTTCCGTAGGATAAACCTGCATTCTTTTATCGCAGTTTAGGTGGTTAAAAAAAGCAAAAATAGATTTAGGATGCGAAATTTTATCTTCCATTCCAACTGAAACCAGAGTAGGAACCTTGATTTTTTTGGAAAAGTTTATACTATCATAATATGCTAAACTTTTTTTCATCGCGTTTTTTTTGGTTTTAAAGCTGTTTAGCTGGATATTGATTTCTTTCATCCAACCTTTGTCTAGATTGAGCTGGTTGTCGTCTATATGACAAAAATTAGGAGTTTCTAATATGAGTCCTTTGATCCGATTGGTAAAGGAGGCACCGAAGGCGGCCAGAGACGCTCCCATTGATTTTCCGGCTAGAATAATTTTATCCCCGTCGATACCGTCCGTAAGTCTTAAAAATTCCACGGCTCGGATCACGTCTAAATACAATCCTTTCATATAAAAAGAATCTTTTCCGTCTAAACCCTTTGTAAAATAACCGGGGGTCCAATCCGGATCGGGGAGTTCTCCTTCTTTGAGTAAGGGGCGAATCAATTGAGAACCGTGACCTCTCAGATCTAAAATGAGTTGAGCGACTCCAGTTTCCGTAAGTCCTTTGATGATACCGGGTCTATCTTTTCCGTAGTCGTGAAAATAAACTACTACAGGGAGATCCCCTCTTTTTCGAGGAATGACTAAGGTTCCGGTAAGGATTGCATTTTCCCAAGATTGAAAGGAAACATCATAGATGGTTTCCTTAATAATCGAACCTTTGAGAAGTGCCTTAGATTGTTTTTTAATCGGAAAGTTTTTTAAATCTCGGATTGCTTCGGACCAAAATTCTTCTAGATCACTCGGACTATGAAGCTCCGGATAGGTTTGAAAACATTCGTCAAAACTGATCGCCATCTGGAAACATCGTTTTCACTTTACCGGTGGTGTAAAGTGTTCTTTTGCAGAATAAAGAGTCTGTAATAAAAGCACTGCAATTGTCATAGGGCCAACTCCACCTGGAACGGGAGTATAAAAAGAAGAACGATCTTTTGCTTTGGAAATTTCAATGTCTCCTATATTGCCTGGATTATAACCTGCGTCTAAAAGAATGGCGCCGTTAGAAATCCAATCCGCTTTGATAAATTCAGGTTTGCCTACTGCGCCTACGATGATGTCTGCGTTACGAACGATCTCCGGGAGATTCTGGGTTTTAGAATGACAGAGTGTGACAGTTGCATTCATTTCGGTAAGAAGCATTGCCATCGGTTTTCCTAAAATAGGAGAACGACCTACGACTACTGCGTTTTTTCCTACCACATCGATTCCATATTCTTTTAATAAAAGAACCATACCGTAAGGAGTACAAGGTAGATAGGTTTCCACTCCCATGGAAAGTTTTCCGAAAGAAAGAGTGGTCACTCCGTCCACGTCCTTATGAAGAGCAATCCGATCAAATGCAGCTCTTTCGTCGATTCCGGAAGGAGTAGGATGTTGAAGAAGAATTCCATCCACATTGGGATCTGAGTTGAGTTTATCTATAACATCTAACAACTCTTTGGTGGTGGTTTGTTCTCTAAGACGGATCATTTCCGAACCCATTCCTACAGAATGACAGGCTTTGACTTTCATGGAAACGTAGGTTTCGGAAGCTGGATTGTTTCCTACTAGAATTGTGGCCAGTTTTGGAATTCTAAGATTTTTAGTTTTTCGTTCTTCAATTGCAGAACGAATTTCTTCCTTAATTTTTTCGGAAAGTTTTTTTCCATCTAAAAGAACCGGATTCATACTTCTCAGGATTTAGAGACTGTCTTCTCTGTCAGGTAAAAAATATCCTTTCCGGTGGAATCAAAACCGTAAAATGGGTTTATGTCTGAAACTCCAATCGTAAGTAATCATGATTTAAAAAAACACGTAGATCAAAAGGTGGTCATCCAAGGTTGGGTGCACGGAATCCGAGGAAGCAACGCTAGACAGTTTCTTTCTCTTAGAAACAGTGGAAAAATTTTACAGGTGCTTGCGGAAAAGGAAATTCTAGGAGAAGAAATTTTTCAAACTGTAAAACATCTCCGTCAGGAAACTTCCGTAACCGTGACTGGAAAGTTGGTCAAAAATGAAAAGTCTCCGATCGGATTCGAACTAGTAATGGAATCGCTTCAAGTTGTAGGAGAGTCCGAAAATTATCCGATCACTCCGAAAGAACACGGAATTGATTTTTTAATTTCTCAAAGACATCTTTGGTTGCGCTCTTCGAAACAATTGGCGATTCTAAGAGTGAGGGACAATCTTTCTTTTGCGATTCGGAAATACTTTCATGAAAGAGATTTTTTACTGATAGATACTCCGATCCTTACCGGATCCGTGGGAGAGAGTGCGGGAACATTATTTTCTACGGAATACTTCGATTTAGGAAACGCTTATCTAGCACAAACAGGACAACTCTATTTGGAAACTGCAATTTTTGCGCATAACAAAGTATTTTGTTACGGCCCTACGTTTCGTGCGGAAAAGAGTAAAACTAGAAGACATTTGACTGAGTTTTGGATGGTGGAAGCCGAAGTGGCATTTGCAGTACATTCAGAAAACCTAAAGTTACAAGAGAACTTTGTAAAGACGGTCATTAAAGAAACGGTTCAAAATTCATTCCAAGATTTGAAGGTATTGGAAAGAGATCCGGCTCCATTACTTGCGTATTTAGAAAAAGATTTTCCAGTGATCGATTATACAAAGGCACTTGAGATTCTACAGTCCAAAGGAGAGGATATAGTTTGGGGGGACGATATTAATTCCGAGAGAGAACAAATGCTGACGACGGAATTTGGAGGTCCGGTTTTTATCCAAAAATACCCAAGAGAGGCAAAAGCATTTTATATGAAGGTCAACCCGGAAGATCCTAGGACTGTGTTAAACGCGGATCTAATCGCACCGGATGGGGTGGGGGAGATAATCGGTGGTTCTGAAAGAGAAGAAAATTACGAAAATATTGTACACAGGCTCAAAGAGGAAAAGCTACCTGTGGAATCTTATGACTGGTATTTGGATTTGAGAAAATACGGATCTGTTCCACATTCCGGTTTTGGTTTGGGTTCGGAAAGATTGATCGCATGGATCTGTGGACTGGCACATGTAAGGGAATGTATTCCATTTCCGAGGATGATGGAACGACTTTATCCTTAAAACGCGATC
Source organism: Leptospira kirschneri serovar Cynopteri str. 3522 CT (assembly GCF_000243695.2). Lineage (NCBI taxonomy): Bacteria > Pseudomonadati > Spirochaetota > Leptospiria > Leptospirales > Leptospiraceae > Leptospira > Leptospira kirschneri. The sequence continues at coordinate 411,246 of NZ_AHMN02000004.1, forward strand.
CATAGAGAGCGTTTTACTGAGTTCTACGCGATCCATAGAGAGCGTTTTACTGAGTTCTACGCGATCCATAGAGAGCGTTTTACTGAGTTCTACGCGATCCATAGAGAGCGTTTTACTGAGTTCTACGCGATCCATAGAGAGCGTTTTACTGAGTTCTACGCGATCCATAGAGAGCGTTTCATACAAAAGGTAGCAAACTCATAAATGCCTTCCTATTGTTGGCCTTCACGTAGCTGTTGTTTCTCAGCGTAGCTTAAGATGAGTTCCTAGGAGTTATTTTGGCGAATCGCTCGCAAATTGTATCGTTTCCAAGGCTCACGAACGCGCTTTCCGCTCCAGTCAATAAATTAGAGGAAAAAAATGTGAAACGATCTTTCGCCGTCGGTTTCAATTTATTGACTCCGCTGCAATCGCTTTCGCATTCGCGATCTCGATTCACTTTTTTTCAGGATTTTCTACTGATCCATCCGATAAGAAACATAGAGGTTATCCTATGGGTCAGAATTTAGCAGTATCCAATCCGTCTTCTATTGAAGAAACCGCTTGGGAATTATTTGAAACGGGTTCTTATGAAGAAGTGATCGAGATTGCAAAAAAAAATCCGAATCATGTTTTTTTAAATCATTTGAGTGGGATTGCAGGGTTTGAATCTGGCTCCAATTACGAAATCAACTATTTTCTAAAGGGTTCCTCAGTTTTAACCCCTCTTCTAGAAGCGTATCTTTTGAAAGAAGCCGGAAAGTCCAGGGAAGCGGCCAAAAAGTATCTAACGTATTTTAAATCTTCTTCGGTTCCAATTTCGTATTCGATTTTGAAAACGGGAATTTTAGTAAGCGAAGACGCTGTGGATTTCAAAACCGTTTTGGATCTGATCTCCGTTTACAAGATTCGTTTTTCGGACGATTCTTTTTGTAAGTCTGAATTTTTTTCCAACTATCATCTTAGAAATTATAAAGAGGCCATTCAAGTTTTTGCGGAGAATGTAAAACGCCTTTCGGAAGAAAGAGACGTTATGGGTGCATTGGGGCTTGCTTTTGTTTATATGGGAAAATTCGACGAAGCAAAATCGGTTCTCGAAAAAATCCCAGGTTATGAAGAACTTCCAACGTTTGACGAAAAGAAAAAAGAATTTTCAGAAAAAATTGCGAGTATTCCTAAAATGGAAGCGAAACGAAAGTCACTTTCGATGCAGGAATTGATCGATTTAGGTTTTGCTTATCTTTTTTCAGAAAATTTTAAAAAGGCAGAAGAAGTTTTTAGCGAGTTGGTTGCGGCTCATTCGTAAAAATTTTCGTTTTTAAAAGAAGTTTAAAATTGGCTCAAGTTAGATAGAATTGTGAAATACTATTTTGTAAAATCAAAAATTTAGTATATACTAATTCTCTAAAATATTGATATACTTTTATTTTTGGAATTAAAACGGGAGCGATTTTGTCAATTGCGATTTTCAAAATGGACTAATTTCTCGTTCGGAACTATATAATAAAATACCTAGTATTTTACACTTCAATAACATAAATTTAGAGTAAGAAAGTTCGGGTGAATCGGTGTTGTCGGACCGCGCTTTTTGTTCCAATCAATAAATTGCATGAAAGAAAAGTAATGTAATATTTCGTTTTAAGTTACAATTTATTATAGAAGCGAGACGCTGAGTTGAAATTTTAGTTTTAATATTTATGGTATCTTATTTATAGATTTCTAGGAAAAATCTAACGTGTATTCTCATATTTTAAAATCTAAACGATTTATTTTGATTCTTCTTTGTTGTGCGATTTTAATTTTCGTAGGAGTCAAAATTTTTATCAGTGAAAAAGAATGGATTACTCAAAAATCCGGATTTAAAAGAACTTCTATTCACTGGCCAAAGGACTGTGATTTTATTGCTCATATTCCAGAAGAAAGAAATAAGTATCCAGAATTAATTTGTGCGGATGCTCTGGATCAATTAAGGGCGCAACTTCCGAATGACTGTCAATACAATGAACTTGCATTAGATGAAGATGGTATTATGAGTTATCACCTATACGCAGATTTTCTACGTTATTCACCGATTCAATTTTTTCCGCTTTCCGAAGGTAAATTTTTAGTAGAGTTATTATGTTTATCTACAACTTACAATCGTTATAACGTTTATTTTATATACGATGAAAATTTCATTCCTGCAAAAACTAAAATCTTAACGTTTCAAACCTTTAACTTTGAAGAGAAAAATGGATTTGTTCGTAAGGAAAGTTTTGAAAGTCAAAGTATTGTAAGATTTTTTAAACCAGAGTCTAAGGAGTTTGTATCTTTTATAAAAATGAGAGGAATGGGTGATTGTGGAACGTATTTTCGTTACGGTCTTTCCGAAACTGAAAAGCCGATTCTTAAGGAGGTTCGCGTTAAATTAGAGTGTGATGGATTGTATTCTTATTCAGCGGATGATATTCCACTTAAGTGGACTGAAATTTCTGTAGAACCATCATTTTGGAACAGGCTTTTTGGGGTAAATTAGAGTTTTTCGATATTGAATCTAAGTGTTTTTTATTCTTTTAGATAGTATGGATATTTATTCGTCATTGGGTTTGGTTCAAATTGTAATTCTCTCGAAATGAGATTTTGTCTCCTGTCAATTTTCCAGATCATTTTGTAAGTCCAGTGAAAGCTAGGAACTCCTGGGTTTAAACTTTTCACAAAAAAATCCTCCTTTCCACCCAGGTCCTCCAACCAAAGCATATAATTAAAAAGATAACATCTCGAAACACCATGAGCCGCCGCTAAAACACCTAAAGTCGCCCAAACACCAGTATGAACCCGAATACTAAACTTTTTCATTTTACCAACGCACCGATTGTATTTGATTTTACCCGCCCGTATCATGAAGGACGTTTCATAGAAGCGATCTGCTTCGATATATTTCCTCAATAAAAAAGGAAGTTTACTCCGAAGAGCTTTTCTTTCTTGAAAATTCAAACGATTCCAATAAATATCTGGAACCAAAAGAGAATCCGTTCCAAACGAATCTTCTACCAAAGCAGATTCAATTTTTTGACCGTCATCCAATAAAAGAATATCCATACTAGAAAACGGTTTTTCGAACTTTCCAACCGGAACGATTTATAGAAAATTTTTGAAAAAAACAAAATAATCTAACATGAATTCAGGGAAAAAATCGGAAAGAATCTCTTGATGGAAAGTATTAAGGTTAGTACTGGCAATAGGTGTCGGGAATTCCGCTTCTAACCGGCGATTCGCGTGTAAATTCAAGGTGCTCTATTATGCAGTTTGCAGAATGGAATTGAAAAAAATCCGATTTGTGAGTTCCCACACCTACTACAAAAAAATCATTTATCTTTCAAAATGATTACCCTACAATTTTTAAGAGCAACTTTCGTTTTAGTAGAAGCAAGAATTTTTCTAGCGTCTTCACCGGCGATGACAGGATTTACGGGGTAGTGCCCTGTAACGCCTAACGCGGTAACAAAATAAGGTTTGTTTCCGGCAATTTGAGAACGAAACGCTTCTTCCGGGGTTTTCATATAACTCACATAACCATGATTAACCGCATTTTCTTTGGAAACGAAATAAGGAGAATAAAGACTATTTCCTTCTTCTGAAAGTATTTCTGGAAAAAGTGCGGCGTCTAGTTTAAGATGTCTGGCATCTACAATTAAGGAAGTAAATTCGGCGATCAGGGTAGGTGGAGGATATTCTGGAAAATTTTCGGATTCATAAGAAAGAAAAATGTAATTAAGAATACCACGTTTTCCTTTAAATTCAATGGTGCCCTTCGCGATTGCATGGTTTTCTACAAAGTTCACCGTCGTAAAAATTGGTTCAATTTCATAGATTTGATTGAAGATTTCTCGAAAAAAAGAATCTTCTTTAATTTTTTCACGAAGAGTAAAATCAGAATCTAATTTAAGGGTATCGATTTTTCTAAAAAGAAATTTCTTAAGTTCCACTTCTGCAGTAGAAGGCGCTTTTTTTCGGGCTTCGGTTAGATTTCTGGCAGTATTTTCTGCATCCCAATCCGTGTCTTCTACGGAGTAAGTCAGTTTTGGAAGTTTTAGAGAAAGAATCTTTTGGATTTCACCTTTTTTCCAATCGACCCAAGTATCCGTAAAATCTTTACTTTCAAAAGAGAATGAGTTATCAATCGGAATCCAAAAAAGAAGGATCAAAAAAAATCGAATTATGAAATTCATGAATCTGAGTGCTCTAAAAATAGAAATGTGTCTTCTATTTATTTCGGCAGATTATCAAATTCTCTTCTTAAATCTTCTCGATTCTGGATCAGTTTAGCGGGAGGAAGAGATTTTAAAAGATCTTTTCCATACGTTTTTGTGAACATTCTAGGATCTAAAATAGAAACAATACCAGTATCCGTTCCGGAACGAATCAAACGACCAAAACCTTGTTTGAGAACTGTACAGGCATAAGGGAGTTGTAGTTCTGCGAACGGATTTCCACCGGATTCTTTTAACTTTTCGCTTTTGGTTTCTAAAACAGGATCGTTTGGAACTTGAAACGGAAGTTTAGCGATGATGACCGATTTGAGTTTATCTCCTCGAATATCAATTCCCTGCCAGAAAGTGGAAACTCCAAACAGAACACTATCTGGAGTTTGTAGATACATTTGTTTTGCACCATCCGGCCCTAGGTCGGATTGAGAAAATAAAGGCAGATCCGTATGAGGACGAATGGCATCGTAAACCAGTTTTAAAGACTTAAAAGAAGTAAAAAGTACGAATGTATTTCCTTGAGTTAATTCAATGAGCCAGAGAATTTGTTTTGCCAAATCAGCGTGATAACCGTCTGGATCTGCAACCGGATCTCTGATTTCTTTCGGAACATATAAAAGAGCATTTTTTTGATACGGAAATGGAGAAGGAACGGAAAGATTGGAAGTATTGAGATTGCCAATTTTTTTCTGAAAGTATTTAAAATCGTTTCCGGAAGTGGAAAGGGTGGCAGAAGTAAAAACGATCGATTGCATTCTAGAAGCGAATTGATCTCGGATGATCTCATCCGGACTTAAAGGTTCCATACAAATTTTATAATAGATTTCTTTTGAATTTTGGTCAGGAGGTTCAATCCAATATACGAGATTTGTATCGTCAACTTGTCTAAAAGTTTCTAAACTGGAAGCTACTTCGTCTAATCTTCCAGCTAACATCTCTAAGACGAGTGCGGATTCTTTTTCGGTGAAGTCGTCGTTATCCTTGGACAACTTAGAAAGGTGTCTCTGCAGAATTTCTACGATTTCAAAAAGAATTCCAGCAAACTTGCCTCGATCTAATTTCAGAGGTCTTTTGATTCTTTGAGGACTGTAAAAATTAAGAGGAACTTCTCCAGAAAGAGAGTTGAAAAAGATGGTCAGAGCTTCCCCGGCCTGTGTGACTAAATCTTTAAGAGGGCTGGATTCGATGGAAACGGCAACACCGGAATTTTTATTCGGAAGCCAGATTTGTTGTAGAAGTTTTTGAATTTCTAAAGAACGAATTTCTCTTCGGAAAGAAGAACCAATAATATCCGGAAAGTTATGCGCTTCGTCTAAGATAATCCTACTGAATTCGGGAAGAATTTTAAAATCACTTGCGATATGAGCCGCTAAAAGATGATGATTGATAATTAGAATGTTGGAACGTTTCCATTTTTCTCTTTCTAAAAAATAAAAGGAATGAGAAAAGTTAGGACAATTTCTTCCTAAACAGTTGTCCGTTTCTCTTGTAATTTTATTCCAAAAATCGTAAGAAGCGGTACCATTAAATTCCTGTTTTCGACCGGACTCGGTGGTTTGAATCCATTGATTGAAAGAATTTAGATGAGGAATCATTTCCGGACCAAAGGTTCCATCTCTGAAAACGTGATTCATTTTACGTTTGCAAACGTAGTTAGAAGCGCCCATGGCTACTTCTGCTTTTAGATCGATTCCTAAAATTTTAGAAACCATAGGAATGTCTTTGGAAAGAAGTTGTTGTTGGAGGGATTTAGTCTCTGTGGAAATAACCACTGGTTCTTCTATTTCGATTGAAATGAGAGCGGCGGGAATCAAGTAAGCGAGTGATTTACCGACTCCGGTGCCAGCCTCTGCGATTAGATGGGTTCCGTTATAAAGGGAATCTTCAATTTTTTGAGAAAGTTGGATTTGTACTTTTCTAGGTTCAAAATCATCCCAAAGAGAAGAAAGTTTATCAAAATATTCTAAAGAACGGTTCAATGGTTTCTAGTTTTAAAGAGTTTGAAAATGCAGAACATAGAAAGACCGGTTACTAAAAACAGAGAAAGAGTCATGATAGAAATACCTTGCCAGTTTAAACCTTCCTGTGCTAAAAACATCATTTTAAATGAACTCTTTTTTCCTTATATTTCAAAGCATAGTGTACTAGAAGAACCAACAAACTAAAAACTAATAAAATACCGAAAAAAACGGATCTAGCGATTAAGGCCTTCATACGTGCGATTTCTAGGGAAGTTCCTTTAGAGATTGCCTGAGCTAACATAGAATCTATACTCATTCTTTCAAAATGACCGGGAAGATTTTGAATTAGGAAAGCTATGAATATGACGAGTAAAAACGTGGGAGTAATGTATTGAATTACAAACCAAAAGAATTTAGGTAGTTCTAAATGAGAACCTTCATTACCATCTTCTAAACCTTTTTTAGCGCCTATTTTCCAACCGAATAAGAAAATTTGAATACTTGCAAGTATAAAAATCAAAATGGTACCGATCCAAAAGTCAGCGAGTTCGAGGGCTTCAAAGTTTTGATTGAAATAAAGAATTGGAAAAGAAAGACTTGCGGTAAATAAAAATAGAATCAGACAAGAGGTTTTTCTTTTCAGACCGAAGGATTCTTCTAAAAAGATAATTCCTGGTTGTAACATGGTAACCGAAGAAGTGATCGCTGCTAGAAAAAGAACAAAAAACCAAATAGCACCGAACCATTGACCGCCTGGCATCAGAGAAAAAACGGATGGAAGAGCGATAAACCCCATACCGAACGTACCGAAATCGTTGATTGAAGATCCTAAAAATAAAAAGGCGACCGGAATCGTAATCATACCTCCAACGGCGACTTCCACGAATTCGTTCAAAGAAGCGGCGGAAATAGAGGAGAGTACCACGTCGTTATCTCGTTTGAGATAACTAGAAAAAACGAGAGCGATTCCAAAACCAGCGGATAAAGTAAAAAAAACCTGACCGGCTGCGGCGATCCAGACTTCCGATTTTAAAAGAGCGGACCAATCCGGGTTCCACATTTTTCCGAGACCTATATCAATGTCGTCTAACGTAATAACTCTAATAAGAATGATAATAGAGGAGACTAACATCAAAGGGACCGCGATTTTTGCGAAAGTTTCAATTCCTTTGGAAATTCCTCGAAAGACTAGAGCAAAATTTAGGATAAAACAAGTAATCGTAGCATAAAAGATTTTACCTGAAATTGCGTCTCCGTTGTGCCTGGCTCCGGTTAGGTCCAGATAATAGTTACCAGCGGCTTGGATGATTTGAGATTCCGGGACTTGACCGTTCAGATTAAATTGAATTTGTCCGGTTAAAAAATCGAAGGAGTAGGCCAGACACCAAGCCTCAATAAAAACGTAATATACATAAATGAGAATAGGAATTGTGATTCCAATGGCGCCCACGATTCTAAGTGGGAAACCGGAAAGGAAACTTTTAAATAAAAAAGGAGCGCTATGACCGGTGCGGCCTCCCATTCTACCCATAATCCATTCCGTAATACAAACTGGAATTCCAACGAGAATAAAGCTGATAATGTAAGGAACCATAAAGGCTCCGCCGCCATTAGCGACTGCTTGACCGGGAAAACGAATAAAATTTCCGAGTCCGATTGCACCACTTGCCACGGTAAGGATGAGTCCGGTTCTAGATTTCCAACTTTCTTTTGGAGCTTCCTTTTGCATGATGTTTACTTGCAAAACATACTTTCAACCCCTCACTGTCAAAGGAAAAGCAACGGAATTGAGTAAAAAACGAGACATAAATTTCCACACGAAGATTTAGATGGGCGGTTCCAGCATTGGGTTGGGACCATGCTGGACCGGGCTCTTCGTTTCAATCTGCAAAGCAACATGAAAGCCAGATTCTATCTGAAAAAATAAAAATTGAGAGCATGTTGCATTGCAGTATTTTCACTTCGATCCCTACCGCAGATTTTACACTGGACTAGTAGTTCCCACATTTTACCGAAGAATCTAAGTTTTGTGTGAGTTCTTACATTTTACAAAGAAAATCCTGGACTGGTAGAAAAAGAAAATGCCAATATGGCAGAAAAAAGAGAAATTTTAAGGATCAAAAAGTCTAAATTCTAAACTAAAAAAACAAAAGAAAGAGTCGGAAAATGAAATTAGATAAACTTACATCCAAACTAAACGAAGCATTATATAACGCACAAACTTCTGCCGAAAAATTGGGAAATCCGGAAATTAGCGAAGAACATATTTTAAAGGAAGTTCTATCGCAGCCGGACGGACTGGCGCCTCTTTTAATTTCTAAACTCAATCTGAGTCCAAAATCATTTTTGGAAAGTACAGAAAATATTTTGGAAAAACAACCGAAAGTGGGAGGAAACACTTCTGCGGACATAGGATTTTCACGTTCGGCGGTTTCACTTTTAAAAGCCGCGGATGAAATAAGAAAAGAATTAAAAGACGAGTATCTATCTACGGATCATATTTTACTCGGGCTCATGAAAAACGGAATCGGACCGTTAAAAACCGAATTTTTAAAATTAGGATTAGAATATCATAAATTACTTAAAATCACTTTGGAAAATAGAAAGGGAAAAACAATCATGGACGATTCGCCGGAAGGAAAAACGGACGCACTTGCAAAGTATGCAAAAAACCTAAATGAACTCGCCAAACAAGGAAAACTGGATCCTGTCATAGGAAGAGATGAGGAAATTAGAAGGACAATACAAGTTTTATCTAGAAGAACAAAAAACAATCCAGTGCTAATTGGAGAACCAGGAGTTGGTAAAACTGCAATCGTGGAAGGACTCGCCAACAAAATCGTTCAAGGAGAGGTTCCAGAGGGAATCAAAAATAAAACGCTTTATACATTGGATCTAGGTTCCATGATCGCAGGGGCCAAATATAGAGGAGAATTTGAAGACAGGCTCAAAGCGTTGTTAGACGAGGTCAAATCTTCGGACGGAGAAGTGATTTTATTCATAGACGAAATTCATACTCTAGTAGGCGCCGGAGCCACTGAAGGAGCATTAGACGCTTCTAATATGTTAAAACCTATGCTTGCCAGAGGGGAGCTACGTTGTATAGGTGCGACTACTCTAAAGGAATATCAGAAATATATAGAGAAAGACGCAGCTTTAGAAAGGAGGTTTCAACCTGTTTATGTCAAGGAGCCTTCCGTAGAGGAAACCGTAACGATTTTAAGAGGTCTTAAGGGACGTTACGAACTACATCATGGAATTAGAATATTAGATTCCGCTTTGATTGCGGCTGCTACACTTTCTAATCGTTATATATCGGATCGATTTCTTCCAGATAAGGCGGTGGACTTAATCGACGAGGCCTCTTCCAAGATGAGGATCGAGATAGATTCCATGCCAGAGGAACTCGATCGCGCGAACAAAAGGATTCAATCTCTAAAGATAGAAAGAGAAGCTCTAAAAAAAGAACAGGATACGGCTTCAAAAGAAAGATTAAAAACTCTCGAAAAGGATTTATCCGAACAAGAGCAAAATTTTCAAACCCTAAAGGCGAGATGGGATTTAGAAAAATCTAAAATTGGTCGTTTGAAACAAATTAAAGAAGAGATAGAAAAGTATAAAAATTTAGAAGCGGAGGCAGAAAGAAGAGGAGAGATCAATCGAGTGGCAGAGATCCGCTATGGAAAATTAGTGGATCTTCAAAAAGAATTCGAATCCGCAAACGAAGAGTTAAAAAAACAAGAAAGCGCTTCCAGGCTTTTAAAAGAAGAAGTCTCCGAAGAGGATATAGCGAATATAGTATCCCGTTGGACAGGAATTCCGGTTTCTAAAATGCTTCAAGGAGAAAGGGCAAAACTTCTTTTAATGGAAGACGCATTAAAAACCAAGGTGATCGGACAGGATCACGCTCTCAGACTCGTTTCGGAAGCGGTACAAAGATCTAGGGCCGGAATTGCGGATCCAAACCGTCCGATAGGAACGTTTTTATTTTTGGGGCCTACTGGAGTTGGAAAGACCGAAACCGCAAAGGCACTCGCCGAATTCTTGTTTGACGATGTAAACGCGATGAACCGGATCGATATGAGTGAATATATGGAAGCTCATTCCGTAGCCAGATTGATCGGTGCGCCTCCAGGTTATGTAGGATACGATGAAGGAGGACAACTTACAGAAGCGGTTCGAAGAAGACCTTATTCTTTGATACTTTTTGACGAGATTGAAAAAGCGAACCCAGAAGTATTTAACATTTTTCTTCAGATTTTAGATGAAGGAAGATTGACCGATGGAAAGGGGCGTAACGTTGATTTTAAAAATACAGTGATCATTCTTACTTCGAATATAGGATCGGACGTTTTAGGATCTTCCGAATACACTTCGGAAGAAAAGGAAAGATTGGTGGAACAAAGGTTAAAAAAACATTTTAAACCGGAATTTTTAAATCGAATTGACGAAGTGATTTTATTTCATTCGATCACGGATTCAGTAATTCATAAAATTGCGGAGATTCAATTAGAAGGTTTGAGACAAAAGGCGAAAGAAAACGGTTTGAATGTAAATTTTACGAACGAATTAAAAGACTATGTATCTAAAGCCGGTTTTGACGCGGAATACGGAGCCAGACCTCTCAAACGTTTGATTCAAAGGGAAGTAGGGAACGCGCTGAGTCGATATATTTTGGATGGCAAGTTTGCAAACGGACAAAATATAACCGTTGATCATAAATTGGGAAAAGTAGTTGTGGTTTAACGAATATTCAGTGATCGGAAAATCGATCTTAAAATGATTTTGGTGTGGATAACTTAGGTTACAAATACACTGGATCGGAACTTTTCAAATATATAAAAAAGGAAGCTTTATGCTTCCTTTTTTATTGAGTGTAATCTTATTTTTTAATATTCAACTTTTTGAAGAAACAATTCTTCCTTTTTCATTTTTAAAGCCTTGGACGCCATGTTTTTAAAGTCTTCCGGCGGTTCTAAAAGTCCTAATTCTACCTTGGAAAGAAAAGGCGTGGATACTTTTAGTTTTTTAGCCATATCATATTGTTTAATACCCAATTCTCTACGTTTTGCCCAGAGTCTGTTGGTGAGTCCTTCCGTAAATTCAGGATAAACATCCTCAACTGGTTGTTCGTTAAACAATTTTTCAAGAGTGGTTTTCAAATATTTTACGCAGGCTTGTTTGAATTTTTCGGTAGGATCCTGACTACCCGTTTCAATTTTTGAAAGGTAGCTTGGAGAAACCCCGAGCGCTCTCGCCATATCGTATTGTTTTATGCCTCGTTTTTTTCGAAGCATGTATATGTGGTTTTTCATTCAGTTCCCCTCTCGAACACAAAGGTATTTTGATGAAATGTAAGTTCAAGAAAAAATTTCCAATGGACTTAAACAAGATTACAATTTTATGATTTAGTAAGCCTAAAGGATTATGACAAATAAGTCAAATCAAGAGTAAAACACATGCAGAAAATAAAAAATAAATTTTAAGTTCAAAGTAATATAGATTAACGAATTATAAAATGACGTTTATTTATAAAATTATTTTTGTTAAAGTGAGTAAGACTCAATGAATTTATTTTTATACAATAAAGCTTATATAAAATTCAAAGATAATGATGAAACTTATAGTTAAATTTTTGTCTTATTGATTCTGTATTTGGTGTTTTTGTAATCAAATGGGTTTTTGTGATAAAAATTTGTGGTAATGTCTTGTGTGTCTTAAAATAAAATTATGATTAAAGGTTTTTTAAAAGATAAAAATATAAGAATATTCATAGTTTGTAATATTTTTGAAAATTATTTTGTTCGGAATTGTAAAATTAAACATCTTATTTTTTTTGCAAAACACTGTTTTAATGTAAAATATTGATACTTTATTATATAGATATAAGTAACGTGAGCAGGACGTAAGAAAATCCGTTTTATCTTAGGTCAATTTTTTTGTAAAAAAATAAATGTAGGAACTCTCACAAATCGTGGTTTTACCAGTTAAACTTTGAAAATTGTGGGAACTACTATGAGATACAAAAAGAATCATCGTCCAATCGGATTTCTACATAAAACCGCTGTTTCACGGCCATTATTAAAGTTTAAATCTCATTTTAACATGAATTCGGCTGAGGAAGACTTTCATAAAAGTATGAGTTCCTACTATTTTAGGATTTATTTATAAAATCTTGATTTGTGAGAGTTCCTACATCATTTTACAGACAAATCTAAGTTTTGTAATAGTTCCCACACTTGAATACAATAGATTCAATTGTTATAAACTTTTATTTTATAAATTGTGGTAGTTCCTACATTTTTAGAAATTGTTTGTAAAATTGTGATTTGTAATAGTTCCTACATTAAAAGAATCAATCTGTAAAGTCCAGATTCAACTTTTTTCAGAACCAAGATTCCTTGGACCGGACTCACGTTTAACGAATCAGTCTTGTAAAATAGAATATTCAAAATTCTGCATAAAACAATGAAATTGTCTTTAAATCCACTTTATAAAAATTCTCAAAGTAATCTATTTTAGATTTATTGAAAATGTTTATAGGCTTTTTAAAAAAGTGTGATAAGAATTTTGAAGAAACCGAACAAAAATGAAAATTGAATTTGAGGAAATGCAGACAATCCGGTTCAGAATAGAACCGGATTGTTAAAAATTTAGATTTGCCCAGCTTTTAAACTTTCCGATGAGATTTTAAATTCGTTTTCGGATTTTAATTTTGAGAGATAGTCTTGAAAAATAGACTGCTTTTTACTTTCGACTAACTCTTGTTTGATTCTTTCTCTTACTTTTCCGAAGTCTTCAGGAATCCTTTCGTTCGGATTTGTGGAAGAAGGTCTGGAATAGGCGTATAGTTTACCTGCCTCGTAAGTATCTCTGATTTCTTTTTCTGTGATATTTACTTCCGAATCGATGGAACGATTTCGGATTAGCATAAAAAGAACAGATCTTCCAAGTAATGGAAGTGTTTTCTTGAATTCTTTTGTGTCTTTGAGAGATTGGATTTCTTTAGATTCGGAAGAAATTCGAATCGGAAGATAAATTTGAGCATAGAATGAAAGTTGATCGTTTTTTTCCTCTTCAGGAGAACCTTTGCGTTTTTGAAGAATAGGAGCGATTTTATTAAACTCTACAATCAGATCTTTAAAAGAAAACTTGGATCCTTTTTGGTCTTCGAAAAGAATCGTCTCCGACTTTAAGTCTTTGATAAATTGGGGAGTTAAGTCTACGATTTTTAAACCACTCTTTGCCTTTAACGAATCCATTTCATTTTTCCAGGCTTCTCTTAAAAAACGGTTTCCGTAGTGTTCTGCGGTTTGGTTAGCTCTTTCGTTTACAACTAAGTCGGAATAAAATTTGGCAGAGTTTTTTTCCTCTTCCGTGATTCCTTCTTTAGAAACGTATTTTAACGCAAGGTTTTTTAACTTATCCAATTCGTTCTGAAAAAACTTATCGATCTTTTTAGGATAAATTTTTTCGATTCTTTCCACTTTGATAATATAATAATCTTTTGCAGTCTGTTTAGAGTTAGATGGGTCGGGATCAGAAGGTTGTTTTAAAATAAAGCTTCCTTTGGTTTGTGCCGCTTCCTTAAGAATTGAGGTAAACGGATCGTTTCCGCAGTTTATACAATGTGGCTCCAGTCTTCCTCCAATCGCTTTTCTTTGAATTTCGTCCGTATTTTTTGTGATAAATTCAGAGATTTCACGATCGGACTTGAGTTTTTGAATTTCCTGAAAAAGTGTTTTTGCCTTTTCTTCGCTAACTTGTGGTTTGTCTGGGTCCGCTTTTACGAAAAGAATTCTACCAAATGCAAATTCTAACATCCCAGAAGTAATCAATTTTTCGGAGAATTTTTTTCTATAGTCATTGAACACTACTTGAGGCTCTACAAAATTCATAATTCTATCATATTCATCTTTTGTAACTATGTTTGTGTTCTGGTTATTGGCTTCTGCAATTTTTTGAATTCCGATTTCTTCTACGATTTTGGCCTGAGTGGCGATCGAAGCGGTGTTTGGATCTGGTTCAATGCCACGTAGTTTATAATAAGCTCTCAATTCTTCCCGTGTTACGGTGCCAGATTTAAAGGAAGCGAGAACGTCCGAATCCCTGTTACAGTTGATTGCAAACAACAGAGAAAAAATGATTAGAAATAAAGTTTTTTGTTTCATGAAATTGTGTCTTTGAGTCTTAGTATTTGTGAATTGTCTTTCGAGTTGTCTGAGGTTTTGGATCTGGGATCTCTACTGAAATTTCCCGAGTTAAATTTTTTTCTCGGGAGCTGTATAGATTTTTCATCTCGGTTGGAGAAGATTTGACTGAATTTTTCAATAGTCCGATTTTACCGGATTCTTCTTTGATTTTTAAAGATAGAATTTCGGCCTTTCCTGATTCTAAACTTTTCATTTCTTTTTGAATCGAATCTTTTAGAATCTCGGAATAGTCTCGGTCCGAGGAAATTTTTTCCTGAATCTTTCCCAGTTCGAGTATGTCTCGGTCTACTTCTTCAATCTTTCGAAAAAGATGCGCTACCTTAACCTTCATACATTTATCCCAGCGTTGATCTTTTTGGATTCTATGTCGGTTTGCAAGAATGAAAAAAGATAAAAATAGGAAAAATTCAAAAGAGTAGGTTGTAAGAGTAAAATACTCAGCGAAAGTAACATACAACAAGAAGTAACTAGCTTCGTTTTCCGAGATCGTAAGTAAAGAAAACCTAAAATACAAACTAGAATTCCAGACTTAATCATGGATAGGAAGTTTAGCTTTTCCCAAAAGTAGATGTCTGATTGCCACCACATTCTAAATCCTGCGATCCATAAGAATAAAAATAGAATCCTTTCTTTTTTCTGAACGATCTCTTCTAAAAATCCTGTTTTTATGTCGAACTTAGTTTCTTCTGCTCCTCTTAAAAATAGAATTCCGGAACAATGAATACAAATTAAATCCAGTAGATCTACCGGTGTGGAGCCGTCTAACCCGCTAATTGCGAGAAGAATCAAAGTTAGAATGGAAAGTGGAAATATAGGCTCGTTATTCTGATACGAACCGGCTTTTTTATGATAGAACAATACGGAGAGACTTAAGATGACAACTCCTGGAAATAAAAAGGAATAGTATCTTAAAACCAAAAATAGAACGGATAAGAATAGAAAAACCATTTGTCTCAGGGACGAAATACTTATAGATTGACTTTCCAAGCATTATGATTTTGAACGAAATCATCATTTCTACGGAAAAAATCGACAACGTTCAGGTTATGAAACTTCAAGGTTCTATCAACTCATTTACTGAAAAAAAATTCAGAGAACAACTTTCGGTTTCAATTCGTTCCGGTCCGGTGATTTTGGATCTGGAGGAAGTGAGTTTGATTTCTTCCCGAGGAATTCAGGCATTGAAAGAGATGAATCAATTGAGTTTTACTTCTCGTAACAAATTGGTTTTGATCCATCCTACCGAATCGGCTCGGAACTCTATCAAAATGGCGGCGTTAAACGGGCTCTTTTTAATCGCCCCGGACGAAGAATCCGCTTTAAAAATGACGATGAAAAATAGGTAGGATATAAGTGAAAAATTCGATTCGATTTAACTACGCTCGTAAACTCTGGCATCTTCTTGGGCTGATTTTTCCGATCTGTTATTATCTGGATGTCTTTCAAGGTGCATTCGGACTTTTGAATGCTACCAGAGTGCTGGTTACGGTCGCTTTGGTATTTTGTCTTGGAGTTGTTTCTTTGTTTGAATATCTTAGATTTCGATTTTCCAGCTTTCAAAAATTCTTTTTATCGACCCTGGGAATTTTGATGAAAGAGGAAGAAAAGAATCGATTGAACGGAACTCTTCCTTATTTTTTTTCCTGTGCGTTTGTTGTCTTTCTATTTCCTCCGGAGATTTCCATTCTATCTATGCTTTTTCTTGTGATCGGAGATCCGACCGCCGCCTGGGTTGGAACTTTTTACGGTAAACGTAGATTTTCCAACGGAAAGTCCATAGAAGGGATCATCGCGTTTATAGTTGTTTGTACAATCGTGGGTTTTGTTTTTTTATATATTTCCCAAAATTCCAATAAACTGAACTTTTTGAGAGAAGAGGGTTTTGTACTTTATAATAGTTTGATTTTCTTAATTCCTGCGATTTTGGTTTCTGCTTTTACGGAACTCTATTGTGGTACTTATTGGAATGGTCTTGTGGACGATAATCTTTTGATTCCGGCAGTTTCTGCGCTGGTTTTGGGTTTTACCGCCTGGTTATTTTTAGGTGTGGAACCATCCTCCATTTTTTTGAATCCAACAAGTGCTATTTTTGAAAATTGAATCGGTTTTGTAATAGTTCCTACATTTTCTAAGTTTCACAGTGAAATTTTAAACTGTAATAGTTCCTACAAATTTTGCTACAAAAGTATTTTGCTTTTCAGACTAGGCCTGGACCGAAAATTATCAGATTGAACCCTCATGAGTGATAAACAACAATTCATCCGAAATTTTTCGATCATAGCCCATATCGACCATGGAAAGTCTACCTTGGCAGACAGACTTTTAGAAATCGGTCAAGTAACAAACGATCGTACTAAAAAAGACCAGATCCTGGACTCGATGGACATAGAGAGAGAAAGGGGAATTACGATCAAGGCCAACAATGCCACTTTCGATTATTTTGCGGAAGATGGAAATACATACATAATGAATCTTTTGGATACACCTGGTCACGTGGATTTTACCTACGAGGTTTCTCGTTCTTTAAAAGCATGTGAAGGTGTACTTTTAATTGTAGATGCAAGCCAGGGAGTAGAAGCACAAACATTGGCAAATCTCTATCTCGCAATGGAGCAAAACTTGGAGATCCTTCCGGTAATGAACAAGATCGATCTTCCAGCTGCAGATGTGGAAAAAACGAAAATACAAATCGAGGAAAGTTTGGGTTTGGATCCACAGAAGGCGGTTGCGATTTCTGCAAAAACGGGACTCAATGTAAAAGAAGTTTTAGAACAAATTACTAAACAAATTCCTCCACCTAAAGGAGATTCAAATGCACCTTTGAAGGCGCTTGTATATGATTCTTATTTTGATCCTTACATGGGAGTAGTAATTAAGATTCGAGTTTTTGACGGTAGAATTAAAAAGGGAGATCGGATTATGATGATGAGTACCGGAAAAGATTTTACGGTCAACGAAGTAGGAATCAATCGAATCAATCTAACTCCTAAAGAAAGTTTAGAAACCGGTGAAGTAGGTTATATCATCGCCGGAATTAAAAAAGTTTCGGATGCAAAAACCGGAGACACGGTCACGTTATTTTCCAATCCTACAAAGGAATCGGTGCCTGGTTATAAAGAAGCTAAACCGATGGTATTTGCGGGTTTATTTCCGATCAATGGAGAACAATTCGACGAACTCGTAGACGCGATCGAAAAACTCAAATTAAACGATGCAGCCCTCGTGTTCGAAAAGGAAAGTTCCGTTGCTCTCGGTTTCGGATTCCGCGTCGGTTATCTCGGACTTCTTCACATGGAAATTGTTCAGGAAAGATTGGAAAGAGAATTCAATCTGGACTTGATTACTACCGCACCTTCCGTAAAATATATAATTCGAAAAAAGAGCGGAGAAGTGGAAGAGATCGACAATCCTTCCAGTTTTCCGGAACCGATTACGATCGAATCCACGGAAGAGCCCTATGTCAAAGCAACCGTTATCACGCCGAACGAATACGTAGGAAATATCATGTCCCTTGCGATGGACAAAAGGGGAATCCAGTTGGATACTGTTTATATTACACAAGATAAGGTGCAGTTGACATATGAAATTCCTTTAGCCGAACTTATATTCGAATTTTATGATAAACTCAAGTCTTTTACGAGAGGTTACGCTTCTCTCGACTACGAACCCTCCGGTTATAAGGCTTCACAACTCGTCAAAATGGACATTCTCGTAAACGGAGAACCAGTAGACGCTCTTTCTATGATCGTACATAGAACCAAGGCAGAACAAAGAGGTCGTGAAATCATAGAAAAATTGAAAGACCTCATTCCAAGACATCAGTTTATGATTCCGATTCAGGCGGCGGTGGGAGGAAAAATCCTGGCGAGAGAAAGTATTTCCGCTCTTCGTAAAAACGTAACCGCGAAGTGTTATGGAGGAGACATCACTCGTAAGAAAAAACTATTAGAAAAACAAAAAGAGGGAAAGAAACGGATGAAGCAGATCGGAAACGTGGAAATTCCCCAGGAAGCATTTTTGGCGGTTCTGAAAACGGGGAACTAGAAGGTATATCAAAGAAATTTGGAAACTTGTAGAATACCGAGAAGTTTGAGTTAACGGTTTTATTCTTTTGATAAAGGCTATGGAGTTGAAATACAGAAGTATGGGTTCTATCGCCTAACAAGCTGTTGATGTTTTGCTTTACAAGCTGTAGAAAACTCAAAGAAATATTAATCTATCAACTACCATCTTTCTAAAGGGAAAATGGGTATCATAAATGTTGGTTTTATATGGTAGTAATGGAAACTGCGATGAGATATTTTACGATCAACAAAAAGAAAACAAGAAGTACGTTTTATATTGGAACAGGTCACATCTGAATTTTCAAAGTAAATTCAGAATAGACTCTATAATTTCTCGGTTAAATTTTTATTACTGTTGAACACTTGAGTAAATTCTAATTTTTGAATTCTTTACAAAAATTCCTTCTTTCTTCGGGAAACATTCAAATCGTTTCTCTCGAAACTCATACAAAACTTTCGATCTTACGAGACGATCGTTTGGCTCTCGGTATGGGGACAAAGTTTCGAAAGTTTTTTGGCATTCATTCCGCGTTGCAAGTTCAAAATGTCAAAAAAGTAGTTCTTCAAGGGGAATTACACAGTAATGCGTTAGCCGCGTTTTGTTTTTTGTTTCATAATTTCGGATACGAGGTTCGATCAATCGCCTATACCCGCGATCCAAAGAGGGTTAGTGCAAATTCTATTTTTGTAAAATGGAATTCTCACAAATTAGAAATTTTTCCTTCTCGTGGCGAATGGAAGAAAAAAATTCAAATTCTCTCTGAGTTTTTACCAGACTTGCAGTATACATTTTCGAAGACCGATGCTGCAACAAGTCAAAACGCCAGAACCGATTCCATTTTGAAACATGATCGTATACCTTTAAATATTCAGAAAATTATAGAAAAAGATATTATATTTGGATCTATTTTGATTCCGGAATATGGAATGAGTCTGGAAGCGGCGGAAGGTTTAAATTCTCTTTGGAGGCAGATTCAAGTTTCTGAATATGATCGTTTGGTCTTGGATCTTGGTTCTGGTCTTACTTTTCTTTCTGCAAAAAAGTATTTTGGAAATTCAATTCCGATTTATGGAGTAAATATTGGTCTTCCTAAAAAGAAGATGTTAAACTGGTTAGAGCGAAAAAGAAATTCATTAGGCTTCTCTAAAGTAGAGATCGAGGTAGAAGAAATTTTAGAAATTTCTAATTTGGGTGGTTTTGGATCTAAAAATAGTATTATTTTAAAATATTGTAATTCTTTTTATGAAAAATATAAAATTCCTTTGGAGCCTATTTATTCCGGTAGATCTTTATATACAATAGAATCTTTGATTCAAAACGGTTTATGGAAAGGACGTACACTTTATTTACATCAGGGAGGGCTTTGGAATTTTTTAGATCATTTTATAGATGCTTAATGTAAATTTTATATAACAAAATTAAAATTTTTTTAAAAGTATAAGTTCCTACAGTTTATTTTTAATGATAAATATGAAATTTTGTACTTTGATGTGATTAAGTAATCATAGATAAGTTTTAGAATGATTCTTTAGTAATTCATTGTTTAATTTTTTATATTTTAAATAGGTAGTGAGATTTTGTTTTACGTTAGTAGACTACCTATAATGTCTAATATGTTGTATTAACAAATATTTGATATTTGAACGTATCCATACATACTTTACTTAAAAATCTGATAGAGAACAGATATTATAACATGATAGTAAATTCTTTAGTTTTGTATGTTAAAGGATATGAATTTAGAAAGAGAAAAAACTTATTATGATAAGTGATAGGATAGAAAATGACCTATCCTAAAAATATTAAATATTCCTCAGATAATAAAATGAAAATTTTATTGACAATGATGAAATATACTCTAATAGGTAGGTTATATAAATTAGAATAAAATTGTTATTCGAGGAATAGAAATAAAAAAAATGTCTTTTTGTGTTAATTTATGTTTTTATCAGTATGTAGAACCAAGTAAATCCATTACTTTAGTAGACATATTAGACATTATCGGAAGTTACTTATCTTGTTCCAAAGAAATTATATTATTGAGCATGAAAATGGTCAGTGGTTCTGAAATACGACCTGCTCTAATTTATGCCTAAGAAAATAAAAATTGAAGAATTAAAAACGTCATTCACGGCGTTTACAAAAAGCATTGGTATCTTTAAAGCTGAAGGTTGGATATCGCAGAGAATTTTCCTATCTACAGGTTTTCTAAAAACCTCTCATAACCAAATTTCTTATTCTTACGAAGTTATTTTTCATTAAAATACTATGTCCTTTTTTTCATCTAAATTAGATTCTCAAAGTGAAAATCGAGTTGCTTTTGTGGGTTGGCATGAAGGTTCCGCTGGTCAGATTCATTCTTGGTTTGAAGAGGCAAATCTGGGAAAAATTGCTTTTTTTATTCATCCTGAGGATGATCCTCCGGAAATTAAAAAAATTAGTAGAGCAGTATCTCAATTTTCCTATCCAGAAAATGGAAAATTTAAGAATGTTCCCCTAATTTGTAAAAAAAATTGGCCTGAATTTTTAGTTCAAAATAAAGTAGATAAAGTATTAGTTACGATTTCTGATCCTGCTGAACGATGGGCGGAAATGAAAAAAGCATATGATTCCGGACTTGAGTTAATTAATGCAATTTATCCTTCGACTTTACTTTTAAAGGAATGTCTTTTAGGAAAAAACATTATCATACATCCTAGATCAACGATTGGTTATAGAGCCGAAATTGATGATGGAGTCATTGTTAATATCGGAACGCAGATCGATCATCATTGTAAAATCGAAAAGGCTGTTACAATTGATCCAGGAGTTACTCTTGCGGGGAATGTTTTAATAGAGAATTTTTGTACAATTCACACTCGTGCGGTTATCATCAATAGAATTAAAATAGGATCCAATTCAATTATTGGTGCGGGAACTGTCATTATACGAGATATAGAACCGAATTCTAAAGTTGTTGGAGTTCCCGGAAAAAAAATTAAAGCGGTTATTTAATAAATTAACGAGAAGTTTAATTTAAAAAATAAAAAAAGAATGAGCCTACTGAAATTAAACTAAGCCTTGCCATTATTAAATTTGCGTTTTGTTAGCGGCTGGCCGTCTTTATAATATTAACGTGTATGATGTTCTCTTTTGTCAGAAATGAAGTGAACCAAATATTTTTGAGTCCCTTAAGTTTTGTTGGTCTTTCTCCATCTTGAATTTCTTTCTCGAGTCTCTTTAGTTTGTTCAATGTTAGATGTTTGATTTCAAGTCTGTCCCTGGTCAAGATTTGAGTCCATGAATTTAAAGCTGTTTTCAAGTCTTTTGCTTTTACTTGAGAACAATAAGTCCCACCCATAAACTCCATTACAAAGGTATATGTTCCGAGTTTTTTTATTTGTTTCATCTTGTCCTAATAGTCCGACTATGCAGCGTGAGAATTTGGCCCTTATCTGTTTTAGAATGTAATAGTCGAAAGATTTTATTGTTTCACTATATATATCATGAAATTTTCAAAATGGTCTGTGGAAGAATTTTGGTCGATTGTTTGAATATTCAATTTATTGTATGTCTCAACGGAAAAATTTTTTAACTTAAAGTTCGGCGTAAGAAAATCAGGGTGAATAAAAAACTCAGGTGCTTGCTCTCTATGAATCGCAGCATAATAATTGCTTTCGCATTGGTAATACAGAAATTCACGTTTTTTAAATTCTTCTCGTTTTAGTATAAAATTTGAAAGTAGTTTTAAATATGGTCTTACTTTTTCGCTTTTTTATTTTAAGAATCTATTCTGTTAAATCCGTTTCCAATTTTTTTGAATATTCTCTGGAATAAATATTCTAAATTCCATTTTAAAAATAGATTTCGTTAGGTTTTATTTTTTTTTAGATGTGATAAATTAGAAACAATTTTAAGGAGTTTATCGGATTGAAATCTTGAAAAAATTTTTAAAATTTGTTCTTTAATTTCTTCAGAACTGGATTGAAGAATTCGAATCAAAGGTTCATAATCATTAATTTTAAAACCAAAACTAAGAAGATCGTCTATCGAATCTAAAATTGAAATCTTTTCGCCTTCATTTTGAGTCTGATTGAATTTAGAAATCAAAGAATAATATTTATTTTCTTTTAACTTGTTGTTAAAAGCAAGTCCTTTGGGTAAACAAGCAGGACAAAGACATCTAGGTTTAGAATGTGCCTCCGGAAAATAACGCCAACCGATTGTCTGAGGAAGATTTTTGATCTTTAGAATTTCTTTTTTAGTTACTTTTCTAGGAAGAACGATTTGAAAACCTAGTTTGTTTTCTGTAGATAATAAAAGTTGGGTGGATTCGATTGCGGAAGAAAGTATCAGTTTCGAAGTGTAATTTCCAGACCAGACCGGTTCCAAATCCGGTATTTTGAAATAAATTCCGATAACTGGTCCGTTCGAAAATCTCTTTATTTCCCTCAACCATTGGTGTGTAATCCAAAAATCAGGAATGACAGGCATACAAAAAACTCCTTTTCGAACGTTTTCATAATGGATCGAAGAAGTTTTGATACCCGATCTAAAAATCGAGTTTTTGTTTTGTAAAGAAGTGAGATGTAAAAACACGCTCATAAATATTTATAAGAACCGTTTTTTAAATTAAAGTTATTTTCTGAAAACATTTAAAAAATTTATATATTAAAATATTTTGATATATCTTGGTTAATCCAAAAATATCTTTTATTCTTTTTAAAAGGAATATTGCAATTTCTTTCATCGGATTTAATTTCCATTGTAAATAATCCATACGAGGTAAAATTTTTTCTAGAAGTGGATTGTATTCTGCAATCCAGTAGCGCCAGTTCCGAATTTCTTTTTCACCTTCGATGATCGATTTAAAATAGGGAATATACAAATTTAAAAGTTTTTTTCTTTGTGTTAAGTCAAATTGATTTAAATCTACAGGTACAATTGATTTTTTTACTTCAACGTCCCATCCTCCTACTTTAGAAAAATATTGATGAGCGTGTTTTTCAATTATATCATCGTTTGCACGCCAAGAATGAAGTGTATCTTTTTCAGGATCATGAAAAAAAAAGCTCATGACCTTCGATCG
The DNA here is from genome assembly GCF_000243695.2 of Leptospira kirschneri serovar Cynopteri str. 3522 CT. Taxonomy (NCBI): domain Bacteria; kingdom Pseudomonadati; phylum Spirochaetota; class Leptospiria; order Leptospirales; family Leptospiraceae; genus Leptospira; species Leptospira kirschneri. The sequence continues at coordinate 434,776 of NZ_AHMN02000004.1, forward strand.
TTCTATCGCCAAATTCATAATTTCTTATATACGTATATGTTTCTCCTTTATGAAAATTATTGAATGTTTTTTTTGCTTTGTATTCCATTCCTTCTATAAATAATAGGATCGATCGATTGTTAAATAGTTTCATTGTAATGATGTAGCAGTAGTGGAGGGAATCCTGAAAAAGTTCATGAATAGACACGAAAATGTTGATTGATGAAGCTCGTAGGGTGATATACGAAATTTTGAATGTATCCAAGTGTGTTTGTTTTCAGAAAGTGTAAATTCTTTTTACTCTCGAAAATAATAGAGAATGTTTGAAAATAAAATAGAAACATTTTTGAGTGAAACTAAAAATGTATTTCAAGAAGATAGTTTCTATTAGATTTCCACCTTTTGGTAAAAAGGTAAAAGTTTGACCACGGAAAATATTTAGAACTTATCTCAAAATTTCAAAACGTGGAAACTCACACAACTTTTCGTGGTAGAAAGACCGGTATAGATCACTTCAAGCACGTAAATCTGTGGGAATTCCTACGTTTTGGTACAATTTTTGAATTTCTGATTACATTCAAGAAAGAATATAATCCAGATTCATCGTACGGATAAAATCCCTCTTAATCGATTTAGGACAAACCGCTTCACATTCGTATTGGTTTGTGCAGTTTCCGAAACCTTCCGCGTCCATTGCGTTGATCATCTTTTTCACGCGCTCTTTTTGTTCTACTTTTCCTTGAGGTAAAAGACCTAAATGGGTGATCTTTGCGGAAACGAACAACATCGCACTCGCGTTTTTACAAGAAGCTACACAAGCACCACAACCTATACAAGTAGCTGCGTCCATCGCAATATCCGCATCCACTTTAGGAATTGGGTTTGCGTTTGCGTCTGGTGCTCCACCCGTGTTTATGCTAATAAAACCTCCGGATTGGATGATTCGATCAAACGCGCTTCTATCTACTACGAGGTCTTTGAGAACGGGGAAAGCCTTGGCTCTCCATGGTTCCACATAAACGGTGTCCCCGTCTTTGAAAGAACGCATGTGTAACTGACAAGAAGTAACTCCTTGATGGGGTCCGTGTGCCTGTCCGTTGATCATCAGATTGCAGGAACCGCAGATTCCTTCTCTGCAATCGTGTTCGAATGCGATTGGGTCTTCTCCTTTCGTAATTAGTTCTTCGTTGACTACGTCGAGCATTTCTAAAAAGGACATGTTCGGAGAAATATCTTTCGCGTCGTAGTCTACGATTTTTCCTTTAGTTTCTCCACTTTTTTGTCTCCAGACTTTGAGTTTCAGATCCATTATTTATAACTCCTTGTAGCGAGATGAACGTTTTCGAATTCCAGTTTTTCCCTATGTTCGGTTGGTTTTTTACCGATTCCGTTGAATTCCCAAGCGGTAGCGTGACAGAACTTATCGTCGTTTCGTTTTGCTTCTCCTTCTTCTTGGTATTCTTCACGAAAGTGACCTCCGCAGGATTCTTCTCTGGTAAGAGCGTCGAGGCAAAGAAGTTCGCCGAATTCCAAGAAGTCTGCGACTCTTCCCGCTTTTTCGAGGGATTGGTTGAGTTCGGCACCGCTTCCAGGAACGTTTACGTTTTGCCAGAATTCTTCTCGGATCTTAGGAATTTCGGATAACGCTTCTTTCAGACCTTTGTCGTTACGCGCCATTCCACATTTGTCCCACATCAGTTTTCCGAGTTGTTTATGAAAAGAATCCACGGTTCTTTTTCCTTTGATGGAAAGAAGTTTTTTAGTAGTTTCTTCCGCGTCGGACAAAGACTTTTTTGCTTCTGGATGATCTTCTTTCGGATGAGAATTAAATCCAACCCCGGCAAGATAATTTCCGATCGTATAAGGAAGAATAAAATATCCGTCTGCAAGTCCTTGCATCAAAGCCGAAGCTCCTAGTCGGTTGGCACCGTGATCCGAAAAGTTTGCTTCTCCGATTACAAACAGACCGGGTAGGTTGCTCATTAGGTTGTAATCTACCCAAAGACCACCCATCGTGTAGTGAACCGCAGGGTAAATTCTCATCGGTTGTTTGTATGGATTTTCTCCTGTGATTTGTTCATACATTTGGAATAGGTTTTCGTAACGATCTCGAATTTTAGGTTCTCCGAGACGTTTGATCGAGTCTGCAAAATCTAAATAAACCCCCTGACCGGATTCTCCCACACCTAACCCCGCGTCACAGGCTTCTTTTGCCGCGCGGGATGCAATATCGCGTGGAGAAAGATTTCCGTAGCTTGGATATTTTCTTTCGAGATAATAGTCTCTTTCCGATTCAGGAATGTCCGCAGGATTGCGAGTATCGCCTTTCTTTTTTGGAACCCAGATTCTACCGTCGTTTCGGAGAGACTCGGACATCAAAGTCAGTTTAGATTGATGGTCTCCCGAAACAGGAATACAAGTAGGGTGAATTTGCGTATAACAAGGATTAGCAAAAAACGCCCCTTTTTTGTGCGCCTTCCAAGTGGCGGTTACGTTACAACCTTTCGCGTTTGTAGAAAGAAAGAATACGTTTCCATATCCCCCGGTTCCAAGAACTACCGCGTCTGCCATATGAGTGGAAAGTTTTCCGGTTACGAGATCCCGGACCACGATTCCTTTGGCGTGACCATCGATGACGATGAGTTCCAACATTTCGGTTCTAGGATACATTTGGACTGCACCCAGACCGATTTGCCGAGAAAGAGCAGAATAAGCACCTAACAGAAGTTGTTGTCCTGTTTGACCTTTTGCATAAAAGGTTCTAGAAACTTGCGCCCCACCGAAAGAACGGTTGGAAAGATGTCCTCCGTATTCTCTCGCAAATGGAACTCCTTGTGCTACACACTGATCGATGATGTTTACGGAAACTTCCGCCAAACGGTGAACATTCGCTTCTCTTGCGCGAAAGTCTCCACCTTTTACTGTGTCGTAGAACAGACGATAGACGGAATCACCATCGTTTTGATAATTTTTAGCTGCGTTGATACCACCTTGGGCCGCGATACTATGTGCACGACGAGGGCTGTCTTGAAAACAGAATGTTTTTACGTTATAACCTAGTTCGGCGAGCGTTGCCGATGCGGAAGCTCCCGCAAGACCGGAACCGACTACGATGATATTGAATTTTCTTTTGTTAGCCGGATTGACTAATTTAATATCAGCCTTATGGTTGGACCATTTTTTATCAATCGGGCCGTTTGGAATTTTAGAATCTAAACTCATAAAAGTTTCTCCAAAGAATTACGGATGAACGTATCCCAGCAAAATCGAAAGTGGGATAGAAGTGTTGCCTATAAAGATCAAAAGTGCGAATAAAATCGCTCCCGCTTTGATTTTACCGCTAAGGTAGGGAGTATTCAGTCCCAATGTTTGGAACACACTCGCCACCCCGTGACTGATGTGTGTAGCAAGTAATAACATCGCAAAGATGTAGGAACTTGCTACGATCGGATTTTGAAAACCTAAAACCACCATCGTATAAATGTCATGTCTTCCTTTTGCATCCGTCATCGCAAAATGATCCGGATTGGTAACTCCGAGAGTGAAGTGTAAAAGGTGATATACGATGAAGGAAAAAATTAAAAGTCCCGTTAAAGCCATGGTTCTAGAAGCGAGTGTCGCTTGCACCGTGTTCTTTTTAGAGTAGGGAACTGGGCGAGCCTGTCTATTTTCAATTGTAAGTTTTATCGCGTAGTAAACGTGAATGATAAAGCTAACAATCAAAATAATTCTAGCTACCCAAAGAAGGGGTTCGATGTCCCTAAGCGATTGACCATATGCGTTGATTTTTTCCTGTCCAAGGAAGATCTGAAGATTTCCTAACATATGAACAACCACAAAGCCGAAATAAACAAGTCCGGTCGCCGCCACGAGAGTTTTTCTCCCGATGGAAGACCGGAGATATCCAGCCTTAAAATCCATACCATTTTCTCCTATTTGATTGGTGGAAAGAATTCATCGAAAAATTTGAATGAACAAAAAAGATGGGTTTAAAATGAAAACAAACCCGTACTTTCTAAAATGAGAGTAAAAAAACGAGTTATAACGAAAAGCATTTTTATTCCGAAGAGAAAAAATTGAATTAGATCTAAAGTTATTAAGATTCTATCTCAATTAGAGATTCAGAAATTACAATTCAAATCCTAGAAGGATTTAGTGCGTCGCGTAACAAAACTTTTTCGAAGGATAAAAACAATGAGTCCTTTCCAGGAACTTTATCAAAAAAATAAACTCAAAGGTGCTTCCAATTCAAAGGCAACAAAAGAATACTCTGAAAATTCTTTTCTATTTAAAAAATATTCGGGTAAGAATGAATTTTTAAATCCATATTTTTCTTTTCGAGGAAGGATATTGTCTAAGATCGCCTTCGGAAGTTATAGAGTAGGACTTGAATCTACGGAACACGAAAAGTCGATCGAACTTTCCTTGTCAATGGGATTTAACGTAATCGATACTTCTTCCAATTATGGAAATGGAGAAAGTGAAAGTTTGATTGGAAAGGTTCTTCAACAGAAAATACAAAAAGGGGAACTCAAAAGAGAAAACGTTTTTATAGTCACCAAGGGGGGATATATCCAAGGGAAAAATTTAGAGATCGTAACTGAACTCGAAAATACTAATCGGGCATTTCCGGAGATCACTTACTATCAGGAAGGATGTTACCACTGCATTCATCCTTTTTTTTTGGAGGATCAACTCGAATATTCTCTCAAAAGACTGGGTCTTGAAACCGTGGATGTTTTTCTTTTACACAATCCGGAATACTTCCTCATGGACCGAGAGAAACATAACGTTCCCAAAGAAAAAGCGATCGAAGAATATTACAAAAGAATTAAGAACTCTTTCCGATTTCTGGAACAAAAAAGAAAAGAAGGTAAAATTTTATACTACGGTATTTCATCCAATACGTTTCCAGAAAACCCGGAAAAATATACTGCCACTTCGCTTATCAAAATTCTAAAAATCGCAAAAGAAATTCAAAGTGAACTAGGCTTAGAGGAATCCGGTTTTGCGGTCGTTCAATTTCCGGGTAATCTTTTAGAGAATGGATTTTTAGATCCTAAGTTCGAGGGAAAAAATTTAATTTCTATCATTCATGAAAACGGGCTTTTACCTCTGATCAATCGTCCCTTAAACTCAATATCAAACTCAGGAAACATTTATAGGCTTTCTTACGATCCAAAGAAAGAGAGTAAACATGTTCTCAAACTTCTGAAAGAAAAATTAGATACGATCTATAAAAAAGAGGAAGAGTTACTTGCCGTTTTGCCTCAGGGTTCTTACAAATATACCTTTCGAACCGTAACCGAACCTTATTTAAACCAATTTCAAAACCAAAATCATCTAAATCAATTTTTAGAAAGTACTGTAATTCCTATTCTACAACAACTGATTGCACAAATCGAAAAAAAAGGCGGGATAAAAGTTCAAACCGAATACATCGAAACCTTGAACGAGGCGCTTCCTGTTTTGGAACAATATGTGTTTCAAAAAAATATAGAAAGTAGAAAATTATTATATTCTAAGATTATAAATTTATATCCTAAATATTTGGATTGGAATTTATCCTCCGTCTCGTTACATCTGCTTTGTTCTTCTTTGGGAAAGGGCGTTGTTTTACTCGGGATGAGAAAAGAGGAATACGTAAAAGATGCAACGTTTTCTTTTGTCGCGCCTGGAACCGAAATTCAATATCAGGATTGGAAACAATTTGAAGTTTGATCCTGAAATTGTAGCTCTTTTAGAGCGTATCACTTCTATTTCTGATCCGGAAGAAACGATCGATTTTGCTTATTCCAATGCGGAAAGACTTTTTCGGGAAGGAAAGTATTTCGAGGCGCACGAGATACTAGAGTTTCAATGGAAGAAGGATTTAGGAATTAGAAAAATATTTCTTCAGGGAATTATTCAACTTTGTGTTTCCTTACATAAAATTTATGTAAAACCGAATGGACGCGGATCTAGGATGCAGGCGGAAAGGTCCAAAGAAAAATTGGAGATTGTTTTTAACTCGGGTGATTTGAGTGAAAAGGGAAAACAAATTGTATCTGATTTGCTCCAAAGTTTGGATCAGATTTTAAATCTTTACGAAGGAGACGAGTTGTTGTCTGAAAAAGTTTCTGCTTTCTGTATTCCAAGGATTCCAAAAGAATGGCGGGAGTTGTTCAGAAGCTAATGATAAAAGACTCACAGATGGGCTTTTTCTTGAGAAGCAGAAAATACGGTATTATATTAGAATTATATTATATTTTGTAATATGTAGATTTACAATTTTGTTCTTACTGATCTCTATAAAATTGAATACCGAAAATTTTCGCCATAAAGATCTATTTGAGTGCAAAATATCGTGTACTCTGTTATATAGATCTGAGTTGTATAGAATAAACAAAGTTCATCTGTCTTCTGAAAAGGAAATAATATGAGTGAAATTGAAAGTGATTTTTTTCAATCTGGGGGATACAATCTCTCCTATAAGATTCATAAAAACGGAAAGGAAAATTCGATTCTTTTGTTTCACGGATTTCAAGACGCATCAGATACGTTTCTCTATCAGTTTCCGTTTTTATCTAAACATTTTAATATATACCGATTTGATTATAGAGGTCACGGAGATTCAGAATGGATTCGAGAAGGAAACTATCATTTCATTCAAACCTTAGTAGACGTTAAAACTTTTGTTTCTAAGTTTCTTCCTGAAAAGTTTCATATCTTAGGACATTCTATGGGGGGAGGGATTGGAGCCAGGTTTGCCGGAATTTATCCGGAAAAAATTTTAAGTCTGGTATGTTTAGAAGGTTTTATGTCGATTCAAAATCCGGAATTAGAAAAAAAACGTCTGAAAGCTTGGCTCGATACTTTAGAGAACAACGAAGTCGGAGTTAAAGAAAGGAAAAATAAAACTTTTTCGAGTTTAGATGAATTAGCCCATCGTTTGAAACCTGTTTATCCAAGATTGGATTTAAAAAAAGTTCGGGATTTGGCGACTTATCTTTCTAAAAAGACGGACACAGGGTTTCAATGGAAAAATGATCCGCTTTATAAAAGGGGATTTCCGTTTGTTTTTTCTCCTTATCTAACTCGTCATCTCTGGGAATGTATTTCTTCTCCTACTTTGATCATTTATGGAAAGGAAACCCATTTGGTTCCGGAAAACCGAGAAGAGATTCTTTCGCATTTTAGATTTTTAGAATATATTGAAATGGAAGATGCGGGACACAATATGCATCACGATCAACCGGAAAAGTTAGAGAAATTATTGAATGAATTTTATCTAAAACATGGATTTATTACGGAGTAAAATGCTTAATATTTTATTTACAAAGGTTTGGGCGAATCGAGCCTGCCTTTGAACTTAATGTTTGATTTCGCTTCAATCTCTTTCGCATCGGCTAAACCGAACTCACGTTAAATAGAGTTGCTCGAAAATTAATTCCAATCTGTTTCCGGAATTGAGTCAAAACTCCTGTTGAAGATTTATTGGGAGATGAACCTTGCGGATGTATCTACTTTCAAGGTGATAAATTGAATACTTCCAAGAAGGTGCTCGAGCTTTCTTGGGACTTCTGCGAATCATCTCTTTCTAGGAAGATTGCTTCGTAAATTACTTCTCTATAAAAAAGGATAAAGACGAACAAGATTTATTTTTTTTACTATTGACTCGCCTCTAAGATTTTTTATCAGATAGTGAAAAGTTGATTGAAAAGACGTTCTTATGTTACTGCTCGTTTCACTACATTACTTTTCAAATAAGATGTCAAAAAATTTTGAAATTAAAAAGGAAATCAATGTTCTTTCATAGTATAAAATTGAAAATCGTTTTGGCTGTCTTTTATATTACATTTTCTGCAAACCATTGTTCGTCATTTGAATGTTCTCAGTGGGACCGATCGTGCAACCTGCAATCATACTTATTCGATAAAATGGTATCGAATAATGGAGATATCTCCGACGGAACGATTACTCCCGGTTCGTCTCCAGCCGTCATCGCCCCCAATCTTTTATACGCCACAAATGAAAATTCGAATACGGTGACTTATTTTAATGCCACGAACGGAAATTATATCAACGGCACGTTAGCAGCTTCCAGTTTTACTACAGGCGCAAATCCTTGGGGAGTCGCGGTCAATCCGTCCGCCAACATTTTATACGTTACGAATATCAACTCGAATACGGTAACTTATTTCAATGCAACGAATGGGAATTATATCAACGGCACTCTGGTTGCTTCTAGTTTTGTTACGGGAAACAACGTATTGTCGGTCGCAGTCAATCCATCCGCCAATATCTTATACGTCATAAATCGAATTTCGGACACGGTTACCTACTTCAACGCAACGAACGGGAATTATATCAACGGCACTCTGGCAGCTTCCAGTTTTGCCACGCAGTTAGGAGGAATGTCATGGGGTCTTGAAGTCAATCCAACTGCCAACATCTTATATGTTACGAACTTTAATAGTAATAATGTAACTTACTTTAATGCGACGAATGGGAATTATATGAACGGCACGTTGCCAGCCTCCAGTTTTGTTACGGGAGCAGGTCCGACCCGAGTTTTATACAATCCTTCCACCAACATTCTATACGTGATAAACTCCGGTAGTAATACGGTAACATACTTCAATGCGACAAACGGAAATTATATTAACGGCACGTTGGCTGCTTCCAGTTTTGTCACGGGTGCAGGTCCGTGGGGCGCCGCAGTCAACCCATCCGCCAACATTTTATACGTTACGAACAACACAGGTAACACGGTAACTTATTTCAATGCGACAAACGGAAATTATATCAACGGCACGTTGGCTGCTTCTAGTTTTGTTACGGGAAACAATCCAAAGTGGGTCGATTATAACCCTTCCGCGAACATCTTATATGTTGCAAACTATTTTAGTAATACGGTAACTTACTTCAATGCGACAAACGGAAATTATATCAATGGCACGCTGGCAGCTTCCAGTTTTACTACGGGAACAAATCCGAATTTGGTTAGAGTCAATCCTTGATTTTGATGGGTTGGAGTAGGAAAGAAAAAAACGGTGACCATTTCATTTACGATTCTATTTTCAGAATGGGAATGTCCGTGACTGCGAAAATTTTCAAAACTCAAACATCATATCACAAAACGAATACCACCCCGCACCTACAAAAAGTTATTGATAAGAACCTTTATGCTGCGTTAAGATTTTGGGAAAGGAATTTCCATTCTCTTTGTAAGAGGCGGGATTCTTTTCCCAAATTTTCCGCGGAGTTTTATTTGAAGAATTTAGCGTTCCGGTTCTTGTTGATCTTTGCAGTATTCATTTCTTTTCCTCTTTTGGGAGCGCAGACGATTCTTCTGAAAAATGGAACCTCTCTCAAAGGAGATGTGACCGGTCAAAACGAAAAGGTCATTACGGTTCGTACCGCGGACGGAGAAACGCAGACGATTTCCAAGAGAAGTATTTTGAAAGTCATCTATCGGGACGTGAACGAAGACGAAGCGAAACGAATCCGCCAAGAAGAAGAGATTAAAATTCAAGAAGCAAAATCGGTGGAAGATAAAAAGAAAATCGAGGATGAGGCGATTCGTAGTCCGTTCGAAACAAAAACTACCGGAAGCAGAAATCGTTGGAGTTTAGTTTGGAGGTCTGCGGTGTTTCCAGGTTGGGGACATTACAAATCCGATCGAAAAAAAATTGGAATTGTGTATGGTTCACTTTTTTGGTCCGGAGTGATTTTAACTTTGATTGTATCGGATCGAGTCGGAGAAAAAAAATCGGAGTATGAAAATTCTGCGCGTATCGGACAAATTAGCGACTACGCTTTAATCAGAGAAATGATCGTACATGAAAAACGTTCCGAATATAAAAAATCTATCGACGACTATCAAAATTTGACGATGGGAACCGTTCTCGTTTATTTGATTCAATTGACTCATTCTTATTTTACGGGTATCGATTGGGAAAAAGAGGAAATTGCGATTACACCACAGGGTTCGATTCTTAAAAAAGGAATCCAATTGGATTCTATGAAGGAAACCAATTTCTTAAACTCGGAATATAGGGCTTTCGATTGGAAAACGGAAGTTCGATATAGTTGGTTTTTTTAAGGAATTGATTATGAAAAAATATTATTTTATTCTAATGTTATTGTCATTTTTGAATTGTTATAAATTTGAAGAAAGTTTTTGGGATCCCAAAGGAACTTTCGGCTTACTTCGAATTTTAGCTTCTGCTTCCAACGGTTATACGAATTTTATGTTAAACAAATATTCTGCCTTTCGATCCGCAGGTACGGGTATGTATATTTCTTATGTTCGTAGGAATTTCGGTAGTTCGGACAATCCTAAAAATAGAATCGATCTGATCATCGCTTACGAAAATTCTACGGATATGATTCCCACCAATGTTCCGATGATAGGAGAACAGATTACGAGTATGATCGGATTTGGATTCAATCCGATGAACTCTAATAACTACTCAATTCTTTTCGAAGTCAAAACCGTAGATTCTTCAGGTTTTTCTACTTACGAATATTACTATTGGACTGGTTCTGCACTTCCACGGTCTGGATCTAGAATGACATTTACAAAAATAATCGCATCAGAAAAAATCGTAGGTTTTGGAACGTATAACGTAGGTGTAACGGAAAAAGCGGTATTTTGTGAAGAACCTGCTTCTGGAGGTGTAACCACTTGTTATAACGTAAATAACGATTTTACGAATCGGGTTACAATCGCGGGACCGATTGGCACAAAATGTACTTATATAATAAGAAATAACGCAGTGGGTTGGTGTGTTGATTCATTGGCTGGTCCAGGTTATTCGTTTTATTCTACAGACGGAACAATTAATGCATTTGGGGTGCAGCCGGTAGGTTTGGTTGCAAATTACAAAACTCTTCCTTTTGATTCTTTCACTGGAAGTTATAACTTCGATATACAATCCGATTTTACTCAATCGCATTACATTGAACATACGAACGACTTGGTTCGAATCACTACCACAGCAGGGGATTTGACTTCGTTAGGTGGCCCACTTACTTCTCCTGGAAATTCCAATCAGACGACCGTCTCTGCTTCTGGTATTTTAGTTACAGATGTAATCAATCCGGTTCGTTCCTTTAACGTCGGGGCTTCTACATTCTTGTCGTTTATTGCAATTCCAAATTCCTTAACGGCTCCTTCTGCTTATTTATATAGAACACTGAATACTGGTAATTCTTGGGAACGAATTAACCTTACCGATTTAGATTTACCCGCTCCGGAGTTTACGGAGGATCAGACGCCAAGTTATACTTCTGCGTTAGGTGTGTTTGGAACAAATTCTGGAACAGAAAAATTGCATGTGTTTATCAATAAAAAAGGATCTGGTTTGAAACGTTATGTTTCCACAAGTAGCGGAGTTAGTTGGACTTTGCAGGAAACAATTCAGGTGACTTCCGAATAAAAAAATCTATTTATTTAGAAAAAAAGCTTGTACTTTCATTGATATTTTTGGAACATTCTTTCAGCAATTTTTAAGGATGTTTTCATGCAAGAACAAGCTGCAAGATTTAAGAGCCAGTTGGAGAGATATATTAACTACCGCGGGATTGATATAGTATTACATCTCAAAGACGGTTCTCGTGTGGAATTGGATCGGAATCGTAAAATGGTAGGAGAACAAATCGTTTATTTTCCATCTAAAAATCTGACCAGTGCGGTTGAACTTGCAAATATCAGTCGTGCTGAATTTTTTGTAGCTTAATATATATATGAATTCGTAAAATAAACAAAACGTTTTCACATAACTTACGAAAAAATTATTTTACTGAAGTTAAGAAAAAATTCTTACAAAAGATGAAACACCTAAAAGACCCTTGGATTGAAATCTTTTAGGTAAAAAACTTTTGAAAGGGTGAAGTTTACTTTAGAACTATAAAATAAATTACTCAATCTTTTACATTTCAATAACGTAAATTCTGATATGAGTATTCGATTTTATAAGGGATTACTTAGAGTCATAAAATTGGATACCGTGAATTTTTATTACAAACCTGGTTTTAGTGTAAAACATTGAGTGTTCTGTTATATAGTTTTTGAGTAGGATCAGCGGCAAGCCGGATTTGCTCCGAGTCTAACTGACGTTAAACCATGTGAGCTGATGTAAAAGATTTGTATTATAAATAGAGTTGTTGAAAAATTCCATAGTGAAGATTCGTAAAATTGCTTCAATTGTCCATTTCAATCCAATACAAACAGATCAAGAATTAATTTTTCAACAACTCTAATATACAATGTGGGAACTACTACAAATTCATTGAACCCTTGTATGAATTGACAAAGAAGTTCTTATAAAAAATCTAATTCAATATGAATCCATTTTACTCAATGCCGGAAGCAAATACTCAAGAATTTGCAGAATATTTTCAGGAACAGGACCGCTTTGCTCATAAAATCGGTTATAAAATTCTTTCCGTTAGTCCAGGGAAGAGTGAGTACGAAATTTCAGTCGATGATACTTTTTTCAATCCAGTAAAGATCGTTCATGGAGGCGCGCTTTTTTCGGCAATGGATAGTTCCGCTGGAGCCGCTATGGCAGCTTGGATCCGATCTTCCGATTTAAAATATAAATTTATGGCAACTGCGTCCGCAGAAATCAAATACCGTAAAAGTGTCACAAAAGGAAAGATTAGAATTCAAAGTAAAATTACCGATCAAAAACGTTCAATCGTAAAATTGCACTCTCAAGCTTTCGATGAAGAGGAAAACTTAGTAGCGGAATTATTTTCCACCTGGGTAGTAAAATTAGAAAATTAAAAAGTTGTAAACTATTTGTAAAAGATCAAAAAATAGTTCTTATAATTAACGTGAGCAGGCGTAAGAGATTCGTTTTATAAAAACTTGATTTTTCCATAAAAAAATAAATGTTTAAAAAATCTGTAATGCGACTTAATCTGTGGGAACTCTCACAAATCGTGGATTTACCAGTTAAACTTTGAAAATTGTGGGAACTACTAGAAAATACAAAAAGAGCCCAATCAGACCTTTGTACAAAACTGCTATTTTGCGGACATCATCAAAATTTAAATCCCATTTTAACGTGAGCAGGCGTAAGAAAAAATTCTCTAAAAGTATGAGTTCCTACAATTTTAGAATTTGTTCGTAAAATCCAAATTTTGTGTGAATTCCCACGACAGATTCAATTATTATAAACTTCTATTTTATAAATTGTGGTAGTTCCTACATCATTTTACAGACAAACTTAAGTTTTGTAATAGTTCCTACATTTAAGGAATCAATCTATAAAATTCAGATTTCAACTTCTTTTAGAATCATGGGTTTCTACACGAATTCATTTTATTTAAGAAAAAATGGGAAATTTTTGAAATGAAAGTGAATGAAAAAAATGGGAAAATTATAATTTTCTAATTAAAAAATCGAAAAAAATGGCTCTGTTTCAATTCCATTTTTATAAAATAGGTTTCTTAAGAAAGATCTCGGATTAAATCTTCAATTTCTTGAATTTTGTTGAAGTCTCTTTCCGTATAATTTAGATACAGATCATATTCAGCCTCTGAAATTTTTTCGCAACGAATTACTTTTACTGGAATTTGGATTCCCCCGGAAAGGCTGATAGTACCTAGTTTGAGTTCTAAAACGGTACCTGGTTCAACTGGAAAATCCGTTCTATGAAGTAAACCTTTCAGAATATTTTCAGCAATTCGAAGGCTTTGATCCGCCAACTTGCTCCAATAAACGGTTACAGTATTTGGAATTCTGTTGTAGTGCATGGGGTAATTTTAAGTGTTTTCTATTAAAACGATCAAGCAAAATTCAGAAAATTTGTCTATAATAGATATTTTATATATTACATTTCTATTATGTTTTTGTTACAACAAATTGTTTTTTATAAAGGCAAGTTGCTTAAAGAAGGTTTTGAGAACAGACTTTTAGTAAAGAATTCTAGTTTTGATCGAAAAAGGATGTTTTTCGATTTTTTCTTTCAATTCGTCTCCTACAGATTTATCGATTACCATGGAAAGATAACCGATTTCTGCACTGGTTCCTAAATGTTGAGAACTGATATTGGCGCCGATTGCGGATACCATGGAGTTGATGTCTTTTAAAAACCCTGGTTGGTTTTTGTGGACGTTCAAAATTCTATATTGACCTGCGGGTAATGGAGTAATTTCCAAATTGGGAAAATTTACTGAAAATGTAGTGGAACCGTTGTTTATGAATTTCAAAAGTTTACTGGCAACTTCGGAACCAATGTTTCTTTGAGCTTCTTCGGTGCTACCACCTATATGAGGAGTCAAAATTACATTTGGAAGGTTTTGCATAGGAGTTAGGAATGGATCGTTGTTGGATTCGGGTTCCTCCGGAAAAACGTCTATTCCCGCTCCAGCAATACGACCCGATTGGATCGCTTTTGCAAGAGCTTCCAGATCCACAACCTTTCCTCTGGAAAGGTTGATCATATAAGCGCCTTTTTTAGTGACTTCGATTTCTTTTTTTCCATAAAGATTCATCGTTTGTGGAGTTTCGGGAACGTGAAAAGAAATAAAGTCTGAATTTTTTAAAAGCTCTTCATAACTGGAAACTGGAGTTGCATTTCCAAGAGGGAGAACCGTTTGAATATCGTAGTAGATCACTTTCATCCCCATCGCTTCTGCAAGGACTGAAACCTGACTTCCGATATGACCATAACCCACGATTCCGATCGTCTTACCTCGAACCTCAAAACAATTTTTGGAAATTTTATTCCAAATACCAGAGTGAGTGTTTCGAATATGATCTGGAACTCTTCTGGCCAACATGATGATTTCTGAAATTACTAATTCTGCTACAGAACGAGTATTAGAATAGGGGGCGTTAAAAACAGGAATTCCTTTTTTTTCTGCTCCGGCAAGATCCACTTGATTGGTTCCGATACAAAAACAACCGATTGTCAAAAGTCTTTTAGCTTTTTCTAAAATGACGGGAGTAATATTGGTTTTACTTCTAATTCCTAAAACGTGAATATTTTCGATTTCGTCTAAAAGTTCTTTTTCCGAAAAAGCAGCGGGAAGAAGGCGTACATTAAACCCGTCTTTTTGAAACATATCAAACGCGTCTTGGTGGACGTTTTCTAAAAGGAGAACTTGGATTTTATCTTTTGGAAATGAAATCATTCTACCTACCAAGGTTTCAAGAACGCGGTTCTCTGAAAATTGAATTTTTGTTTTAGTTTCCGCTCTCTTCGAATATATTCATTCTACGGTGATCGATTAAAAAAATTCAGTGAACCGATTCAAAACAATGTATGGATTCTAAGTGGAATTTTCTTTCAAATTCAAAGCATTTCCAAAAAACTGGGGAAAATTTTTAGAGGGAACTTTTTGAAGATTCAATTTTTATCTCTTCTTTTTAGTTTTGGTTTATTTGCAGGAATTGGTTGTTCCGGAGATTTAATTCGTCATACACCGGAACCTGCTCTAGAACAAGTAGTATTCCATTCTGAATCGGTTTGTTACGGATTTCATTTTTTTTGTTCCGAGGGAGACGCTAAGTCTCTAAATTTTAGAGGCATTTTTAAAAATCTAAGTTTCGAAAAGACGATTTTTTTAGACTATTACCTCAGTTCTTTCGAGGTCAGTTTTCCGATTGGAGTTTCTTTGAGATTGGACGGAACTTGGTTCAATCTTAGAAAAGTAGGAACCGAATATTCGGATTCTGTAAAGATTTCTTCTTCTATTTCTACGGAGGTCGCGGATAAGATCTTACAAGCAAAGGAAATCATATTCAGTTTTTCTTCTAGAGAAAAAACAACGAACCAAATTTTTTCTCGAGCAGAAACGGCAAAATTTCAACTTCTTTTAAAAACTCTTAAGGAACGATTGAATGCTCAATCAAAATTGAATATTTTAAATCCATAATATTTTTAGCTGAAATAAAAATTAATTTTTGAAATTGTAATTGGGTGATATGATTTTAGTTTGTAATAGCCCCCACATTTTTAGGGCTGATCTTTGATTTGAGTTTGTCATTGAAAGATATGTTTCCAATCTGTGAGAGTTACTATAATCAAGATTGTGTCTTTTGTCGATTCTTGAACAGTTCTCTACCATTAAAACTTCTGGTGTGAGTTCCCACATTTTATTTTTTTGCTGAAAAGTTAGGTTTTATAAGACGAATATCTTAAATTGTAAAATATCTTGTTTAACGATGAAAAGACGGTTTAAAAACCTATAAACTTATCAAAGGGACCTAAAATGTAGGAACTACTGCAAATTTTAAAGAATTTTAGAAAGGTGATTTTCAAAAGAAATCAGGACGGCTTGATCAATTTGATTTAGAGTTTATAAAAAATAAAACTCATTCTCTTGTTAATTTTTTAACGCTGTCTAACGTAGGAGACAGCCAATCTTCTAAAAGAGGATCTTGTCCGATGGCTTCTTTTTTGAACATAAGATCCTTGTTTGACATTGCAATTTCGGAGACTTCGTTAATTTTTCTTGCGGTTTCGATAGCTTTCCAATAGTGTTTTAGAGCTTCCGAAGTGTTTCCTTGTTTTTCATAAACGGCGCCGATGTTATTGTAAACGGCGACTAACGTTTGATATACTTCTTGATGATACGGATCGTCCGGTTTAGGAAGCCCCATATTCAAAAGTTTTTCTTCCATGTCGTCTTGAACTTTAAGGTAGTTTCCTAAACTCGCCTTGTATTGACCGGTATAAAAAAAGGCATTTGCTTTGCCCATGAGCAAAGTGGAATGATTGTATTCTTCTTCGTCTTCAAAACCAGACCATTCGTTTAAAGAAGCGGCAAAGTCACCACTCATGTAATCCACCCAACCTTTAAAATAACGAAGTTCTCTTTGAATTTCGGGCGGAAGAGGGGTTCTCCACCTGCGTATCAGAGTATATTCGTTTTCGTCGGTTTGAACCGATTCCGCTTTAGAAAAACCTTCCAAGGAATTTTTGAGTTCCATCGATCTGGTTTTAGCGGTCGTATCCATGGCGGCCCTTGCTCGGAACGGATAAATTTTACGGCCTGGAAATTCTGTGATCTTATCCTTTTCGTGGATTCCTGCTGCAGATAAATACTGGATTCTTGCTTTGTCGAAATAGATACGACCAACGTTTCCTTGAATCAAAGTTTCGTCTTCTTCTCTCGCACCGTAACTTTGTTTGAAGGTTTCAAAACGTTTGAGAGATTCATTTAATAATTTATCTGCTTCTCCAAAGTTTGCCAAACGAATTGCGTTTTCCCCAAGTTCCATAGAAGCTAAATAATGTGCTGGATCTAGTGTAGCCGCTTTTTCAAAAAATCGTCTAGCTTGAATCGACTCTTTGATCGAAGCAAAATATCTTCCTCTTTGATAGTATCCTTCCGCGTAATTAGAACCTTCGATTTCTGTTCCGGTGACAGGATCTTTTTCAGTTTTATGATAAATCAAATCCAAAATTTCAAGAGCGTTGTCGTTGACTTCCATTCCGGAAACCTGATCTATCGGATTGATATTATAACGAATTCTTAATTCTTTTTTGTTCAGATTTGTGTAAAAGGAAGCGAGTTTAGAAAGAACGTGAAGAGAAAGTTTTTTTTCTATCTCTAAATTATTTTTAATTTGTCTGTGATGATTGATCACAAATTGAGGATTTCCGTCTTCCTTCCACATCTCTATATAAGTGGAAAGTAAACCACCTTGTCCCATTGGACTCGATGGATCGATTTCTACAATTTTATTATAAAAGGATGCCGCTTTGCCGAATTCTCTACGGTTGTAATAAATTTTTGCGATTCCAGCCGTAGATTCTTCGTCATAAGGTTCGTTTCCGTCTGTATAAACCTGTTTATAAAAATTGATCGCTAACTGATCGTTTTTATACTTTCCACCACCTAACGAAGATTCGGTGAACGAAGGCATGATCGAAGAATGAAATCTTCCAAGATTTTTATAGGTAGGATTGTCGTGAGTTTGTTTTTCCAAACGCATTACGATATACGCGCCCGCTTTCAGAATTTTTCTTTGAATTTCGTCTTGGGCTACTAAAGTCATAAGATTTTCATTTACTACTTTACCGGCAATTGGAAGTTTACCGTTGTCCCAAATTTGGCCTTTGGAAAGTGTGATGATAGGTACTTTTTCTCTTTTATTCCAAGCGTTAGAAGAAGGCTCTTCTCCTCCCGCTCCAAAATCGGGACTTACCTTGCCGAATAGTTTTTCAAAAGCGCGATCGTATTCCTCAACTCGTGTGTATTCGATTCCATAGAGGTTCAGATATTTGAGATGATTAGGTAGAATGTTCTCGCCTCTCGCGAAAGATTCTTCTGCTTCGAAAAATTTTCTCTTTCTGGTTTCGCTGTTTTTAGGATAAGCGCCTGCTTCTCGAATCAGAGTTAAACCCTGGTCGTAGTATTGGGCCGCTTGGTTGGGAACGATAAAATTTCTATAAAATAAGGTTCCACCTACTACAATAAAGATGGCGGCGGCGATTCCTAAGATCGTTCTTCGTATTAATTTTTTCTGTCTTTGAAGTCCTTCTTTTGTATAAACAGGATCTGTAGAAATGATAGGGACTCCGTCTTTGGAAAATCCGCTCATTCTTTGGGAAACAGAAACGGGTTCTCCTAAAACACCAGAGAGGAAGTCTGCAATTTCTTGGGCCGAACTTTCGATCTTAATTAATTCTAAAAGACCTTTTTGATCCCTAGGAGTGAGTTTATCTTGAACGATTGAGTCTATCACCGCACGACGAAGTGTAGGAGGGTATCTTAGAATTTCTTTTTGAATGATCGCGAGTTCTTCGTCTTTGAGTCCTTTGTCTATTTCTTCTTTTTCTTCGCTTGCAAGTCCTTGTAGATCAGCTTCTAAACCGAAAGAACTTCCGGAATCGAAGTCTCCTCCTTCTGTATCCGATTCTAAATCAGGGCTGAAAGTGTCGAAGGACGTATCTGTGTTTGTAACGATGTCGGATAACGTGTCTTCTTCTGTGGAGGGAACAAAGTCTGCAAATGGATCTTCCGAAACGGTAGCAGAAAGATCTGAAAATGGATCTTGTGCCGGAGAACCTAAATCACCAAAGTCTGCAAAAGGATCGGTTTCCGCCGAAGAAGGTTCAGAGTCCATTGGTTGACTGAAAAAATCGTCATCGGCTGGAGACTTAACGTCATCTTCAGACTCTGATCCCGAAAGTCCAAAATCGTCTTCTCCTGAACTTGGAGTTTCCATGTCCGCAAATGGATCTCCCGACGTGTCCGGAGTAGAAGTGAACGTATCCAAGTCGGAGGATGAAGAGAAATCATCCATTGGTTCCGAACTAAAGTCGGTTCCACCCTCGGATGTCGATTCTGCTAAACCGGCAAAAGGATCGGACGTGTCTGCGGTCGGTTCTTCCCCAAAAGAAAAATCATCAGAGCCGCTTGTTGGAGAAGTTTCGGGGAATCCGAAATCATCACCCAATGAGTCGGAGGCAGGTTCGGAATCCATTCCAAAATTTGCAAATGGATCGCCTGAGTCTGCGTTAGGTTCTTCTTCAAAAGAAAAATCATCAGTCGATGGACTTGCTTCTGAGGCTTGTCCTGGTTCTGCTAAAAGTTCGTCTAGATCTATGTCGTCGTCTTCAAAAATTTTAGTGGGAGGTCTTTGAGGGCTTTCAGATTCAGCGAATTCTTCCTCCTCCAAGTCGGAGTTAGATTCTGTAGTTTCTGTTTCTTCTACTATGTCGTCGTGAGAAGACATCTGAGTTCCGTATCCCATTTTCTGACGGAATACGGAAAGCATCGGATTGAGTTCTTCCGAAATGTCCGGATTTTTGGATAGAGGCTGTAGAATAGAACGAACTTGCTCTAATTCAGCTTCGCTCAATGGGGTAGAATTCGCCTCGGCCATGATATTTCTGTTAGATTATATCGGTAGGCTTTTCAATTCTCCAAGGAAAAAACTATCTCTAAAAACGTATAAACTCGATTCGAATCAAAAAAATTTTTTTTATGTACGGTCTAGGTTATATTCGATTTCTTACGGACTGATTTCGGATTTGCCTTATGCTTTTTAGAAAATTGATCGAACTTCTATTCAGAATGAAATCGATCCCTAAAATAAAAATTTTATTAGTACTACTTCTAACGATTAGTGTAGCCATAGGCGCCGACGATGCGGGGAATTGGATCGGCTCTTTTTCATCGGAAGACTACGAGGATTTTTTAGAACCAATAGAAAAAGAAAAAATTTATTATTACTGGCAGATGGAAAAGTTGAAAAGGGCGGTGGCTCCTAGATACATTCGTTATATAGATTCTTCTTTAACATTAGAAACTGGAAAACTTCTCAACCGAGGGATTTTATTTACTTTTGAAGGAATTGAAAATGAAGAAGTTTCCGTTTGTGGAAACTTTTCTCTCTGGAGATGTATTCCTTTGAAAAAAAACGATCACGGAGTTTTTTATACAGTATTTGATCCGGAGAGTAGGGACACGATTCGCGAAGAACTCAAAATATTAGAATATAAATTTAGAGTGGACGGCTTATTTACCCATGATCCGTCTAACCCCGATTCGGTGGAAGACGGAGACGGTTCTTTGGTTTCTAGATTGATTGCGATTCCAGCCGGACCGAATAAATTGGTGACTACTCGGATTTTGGAAGATTCTCCTTATGAGGAACTAGAATATAGAACTGTGGAATTTAGAATTTACGCTCCGGATGCGGAGATGGTTACACTTGTGGGAGATTTCAATCACTGGGATCCGGAAGAAGATATTTTAAAAAAGGAAAAAGAAGTATTTACACTCATTAAAAAAATGAAGCCTGGAAATTATCTCTATAACTTTGTTCAGGATGGAAAGATCATTTTAGATACGTTCAACCAAAATACAAGACTTAGGGAAGATACTGGTGAAATTTCTTCTTATCTGATCGTCCCCGAACGCTCCTATGCTTTGGAGAGAAAATAGTCTATTTTTTCATTGACCTGATCTTTTCCCGGGCTTTTTTCTACTCATGGAAAAAATCCGACTAGGAGTTTACGCGTTCGGAATTGTAATAGTCGGAATTTTAGTTTTTACACTTTCTAAAAGTTGGTTCATTTTAGACAGAGGGGTTGAGTTAGTCGAACCTGGTTCTTCTAAAGAAGAACCTTTGACTCCTGCGGATAGAAGTGGAGATTTACTCAATCATTCCGTGGTTCTTTGGGAGCGTTATCTTTTTTATCCATTTGAACTTTCTAGAGAAACTGTAGCAGGTCATAGAAAAACTTTGAATCACGCGAGAAACTTGACCGTAGTCGATTTGGAATCCGGAAATCCGCGTAAATTATTTCATAGAAACGTTTATATTTGGGATTATTTTACTGGTGCGGATGTTGTAAGTAATATTGCAGAGGAATCAGAATTGGATTCCGTTTTGGCGTCCGGGATTTCCACCGGAAAAAATCTAATCTTGATTGGGATGACTGAGGATACAAATAAGGATGGATTTTTAAATCAAAAAGATAGAAAGCAGGTTTTTGTCTATAATCCTGTGAGTGCAAATCTTGTAGGTGTTCTACCTAAAAAATATTCTTTGGAAAAATTTCTCACATCTCCCGGAAAAGAAAGATTGGTGATGATTGTTTCTTTGGAAGAAGAATCTAAAAAGAAAAAATCTGCTACCACGGTGAAACTACCAGAAATCACATTCTATATTTATGATATTCGAAGAGGAAGAGGAACTCTTGTAGAACGTCCCTGAAAATTATTTTTACAAAATTACATTCATTAAAGTTGTTGAAAAATTTTATAATTGAGTTTAGTAAAACTGTCCATTTCAGTGTAACGAAAACAGATAGAGGATTAATTTTTCAACAAGTTTTATACTGAAAAAATCGGTTTTCAATTTGTAAAGAGTGAAAATAGGCTATAGGTAGTATATTATGAAAAAGGAATTTAACAAACACTAACCTCATTTTGGAGAAGTTAGTGTATGTATATCGATTTAGAAAATTTACGGTTTCCTTGGCGGACTAAATTCGGTTATCGTCTTCCTTATTTTCGAAAAGTTCAAACTACAAATGAACTCAGAAAAACATTTGATACCGATTGGGAATTAAAGGACGGATCTTGGATCAAAATTCAACCCAGAAAAAAACGGTCTTATCGGATGCTTCCAACTCATTGGGATGATCAAAGTTATTCAAGAGATCGAAATAAAAATTGGAAAGAATTTAGAAAAACTAAATGGAAAAATCGCTGAGTCAATTTCAATAGCGGGTTGAAATTGAGAGTTTGTCCTAAATAACGTGAGTTCGACTTAAGAAAATGAAAGAATTTTCTAAAAGTATGAGTTCCTACTTTAGAATTCATTCGTAAAATCGTGATTTATAGGAGTTCCTACATTTGAGAATCAATCTGCAAAGTTCAGATTCCAACTTTTCAGAAAAATAATCGATTCTTTACGCCGAATTCACGTTAAGCTACATTGGTTTTGTTTATCTAGTTTTCACAGTATGATTTCCACATTTTTAAGTTTTGGGCATTTGAACCTAGAAAGTATCATTAAACGCGGCTTACTTCTCCGGAACGGATTTTTTCGATCAAATTGAACGTTGCAGATTCCGGTTCGATGTCTAATTCTTTCTTCAAAGATTTTTTAAATTCTTTGTATTTACGCAGGGCTTCATTTTTGCGATTCAATTGGAAAAGGGCTTCGAAATGAAATCTCCAAGCTCTTTCATCCAAGTCGTCCAGATAAATCCAATTCGCGGAATCGTCTAAAAGTTTTTCGATTTCATTTTTCTCCGAATCTTTTTCACATAAAAATTGGAAGATTTCGATTAAACTTTTTCGAATATACTCTCTTCTAATTTCCGATTCCGGAAAATAAAGATCGAATTCAAAAAAAACACCTCTATAAAACTTTCTTGCACAACGAAATTCTTGAATTGCTGATTCAGTATCTCCTTGGCGTATAGATTTTGTTCCTATTTGGTAGTGTTTTTCGAAAAGTTGAAAGTCGGTTTGAACTAAATCTTGTCTGAAAAATAAACGGTCTTCTGAAAAAACGAGTGCTTCTGAATTTCCTATGATTTTTCTCAAACGAAAACAAAGAGCGTGCAAACTATTGAGCGCTTTTTTTTCAGACATTTCAGGCCAGAGTAGCTCGAGCAATTCTTCTCTATGAATTCCTTTTTCAAAACGAATGAGAAGTATTTTGACAAGTTTCAACATTTTCTTTTTAGTAGAGATTTCCTTTTGAGGAATTCTAATTCCTCTTCTTTCTAATTCTAGATTACCGAGAGTACGGATAAAAAAAAGATTCTTTTCGGAAGGTGGAGAATTGATTTCGATCTGATGAATTTTTTCTTTTTGATTTTCATATTCTATCGTTTTTACTTTAGGTAAAAACGAAAAGACGGTCAGTTTTTTAGATGGAGTCAAAATCTGTTTCAACTCTTCTTTAGATTTTCTTTCAAATGGATTCGACTTGAGAAATAAATCTACGGAGAACGAGAGAATTAAAAAACTAAAATGAGAAGTATAGGGAAATGAAACCAAATTGATTGCTACTAAAATGTCTAAGAGTACATTTGCACAAAACAATGTAAGTCCTATAAATAAAAATAAATTTTTGAATAGATTATGGATGAATTGGGTAATCACCTTAAATAAGATCCAAAAGATTGTCAAAATTCTAGAAAAATATAAATAATTAACTAAAATCGGTTGATCAGTTTCATAGATTATAATTCCGAGAGAAGGGAATTTTTTTTCGTGAAGAAGTCCGATGTGATACGAATTGAAATCGAATAAAATAGCCACGGATAATAACAAGTTGAGTAGTATATAAAAATATAAGAAGTCAGTGCTGAAAATTTTAAGATAGGAATTTACAAATAGGATTAAAAAAATTCCAAATATAGGAAGTACAATATCTTTTAATCTTTCCCAGATCAAGGCTTCTTCCGCATTTGCCGTGTTGATTGTTTGTGTAAAAAATAAAATATATAAACCATAAGCTATCTGTAGAAAAGCAAAATGTAATAAATGTATTTGGTTTCTGTTTTTATAATATACGAATAAATTATAAAACGCTTTAAAAATAAGTAAGGTAGCCACTAAGTAACAGAAGATTTGATAAAGTGTTATATCCATTGTTTTGCGATTCCTTTGATGTCTTGTAGCCTTTATGAATTCATTTTTGAATATAAGTAGATGAATTTTTATCAACGAAAATTCTTTTGTTGAATTTATCGTTTATAAATGTTGCAGAGTTTTTAAAAGAACGGATTGATAATAAAGAATATTTTGAAATTTAAAAAATATTCTAACTCGGTTTGAAATAGATGGGTTTACTTGAGGGATACTTAAGGACTTACTGCTTGGGCGAATGAAAATAGCACCAAAAGTTAACGATCGATTTTATCAAAGATGTGTAAGTTTTTAAAAAATTGTATTTAATCCGGATTTATTAGCTTTTTAAAAGATATTTCAGATTTTAAGTTTTAAAATGAGTTTAGCATAAGTATTTTTTTATATGTCCGAGTAGTAAGTATTCACCTAACAAGAATTACTGATTCTTGTAAAATTAGGTAATGTGAATTTTTTTGTAAAACATTGTTCGGTGCAAAAACTATAGCGCTACAAAATGATTGTTATGTAAATAACTTACAATATATTCAATCTATTGAACATAAAATTTAAATAAACTTTTAAACTAAAATATAAAACATTTCTATATTTGGAATTACTAACTTTTTTAAAATTAGAGTTGTTGAAAAATGAATTCTCCATCTGTTTTTATTTCATAGAAACGAGCAATTGAAATAGTTTTATTAAGCTGAACTACTTTAATTTTTCAACAACTCTATTAATTACTGTGAATTTTAACTAGGAATCTCTGTTTAACTGAAAATATTACTGATCTCTATAAAATTGAGTACCGTTAATTCTATCAAAAAACGCTGATTCTATGTAAAATATTAGGTATTTTATTATATAGTTATGAGTAACGTGAGTTAACGCGAAAGGGATCGATGTGGAGTCAAGTTATTGGTATTTTATAAAAATTGAATCTGATTATTTAGTTTCACAATAACTTGACCGAAGCAAGAGCTTGGTCCGGCTGCCTGTGGCAAGCCGGATTCGCCCCGGTTTTATCTTATGTCAATTTTTTCGTAAAAAAATAGATGTTTAAATATTTGTAATGTGGCTTAATCTGTGGGAACTACTATAAAAGAATCATCGTTCATCCGATTTTTACACAAAACCGCTGTTTTACGGTCAGCATCAAAATTTAAATCCCATTTTAACGTGGATTTGACTGAGAAAGAATTATGAGTTCCTACAATTTTAGAATTTGTTCTTAAAAACTTGATTTGTGGTAGTTCCCACATTTAAGGAATAGATCTGCAAAATTCAGATACCAACTTTTTTTCAGAAAAATGAATTATGGATTTTTTACGCCGAACACACGTTATTTTGAAAAAACAGTTTTCAATTTGGTCCTATTTTCTCTTTAAAAAATAAGTAGAGAGGTATTTTAAAGTTTCTGAGTAAAACTTTCGTAGTTTTTGATGTTGTTATAAACGATCGAAAGCCAGATTTTTGATTCTAGCGGGAATTTAAAAAATTGAGGACAATTCTTTGATTTTGTATCTTCGCGGGGGGTACTTTTCTAAATTTAGGAATAAAAATTAGAAAAATAAGGAAATTTAGTAAAAATCAAAATTCTAAGATTGATGAATCCGAAAATTCTTACGTTTAGAGGCATCTTGTATTCAAGTTATAACCCGATTTTACTGTGTTGATGAGGGGTAAAAATCTAAATCTGTTTTTCCTAAAGGCAATTCGTAAAATATGAGATTTTCTTGACAATTTTTTGACTATGATTACCGTAAGCGCGACTGGAATCTTAAGCTGCCTTTTCCCGGGTCAGTTGAGAACTTTTAAATAATAGAACACCAGGAAAGGTCATTTCTCTCCCGAATCCCGCTGATTGATTGGTCTCGCCTTGTATTCTATTAAAATTTAGGAGCCAGTAATTTTTAGTAAGGACCCTTTCTCATGAACATTTATATAGGCAACCTCGCCTATCAGGCAACCGAAGACGACCTCCGTAAAGCATTTGAGTCTTTTGGAGAAGTAACCTCTGTACGCATCATCACTGATAAACTTTCCGGCAAATCCCGGGGATTGGCATTTGTGGAAATGGCGAACAAAGACGAAGGAAATGCTGCAATTGACGGCTTAAACGGAACTCAAATCCGTGGAAGAGAAATTAAAGTTAATGAAGCGCTTCCCAAAAAGCCTTTTCCAGAAAAATCCAGATCTAGATATTGATCTTTTAAAGGGAGAAAAACGGTTGTTTTTCTCCCTTTTCTTGAGAGCAGGTTTACTGCTGAAACGGATTTAAGATTTTTACTTTCTATATTCCAATCATTTTACTTTTGCCTAATTATTCTTAAGTTCTAAAATACGAGTTATCGTTTAGAATAGGTTATTGATTATGAATGGAACTCTTACAAGTTTAAGATATTGCAGTTTAACCCTGAAAATGTGGGAACTCTCACTTTTAGCCGAAATGTATATTCGTTTAGGAACAAAATTTAGAAATTAGAATTCTAACTTAATGTGAATTCTGTATAAACCCCCAATGCGAAAGTGATTATTATGCTGCGATCCATAGAAGCAGCAACCTGAGTTTGGAAATTTCGAAGGAATTGGAACATTATGTTGCGAAAATAAGAAACAACATTGAGTTCAAGCCGAGCCAGTTTGCTATAAAATTTGCGAGTTGCTAAAGACGACTCGCAAAACTCAGCGAATGCCTCTCTAAGGATCGGAATT
This sequence comes from Leptospira kirschneri serovar Cynopteri str. 3522 CT, assembly GCF_000243695.2. Lineage (NCBI taxonomy): Bacteria > Pseudomonadati > Spirochaetota > Leptospiria > Leptospirales > Leptospiraceae > Leptospira > Leptospira kirschneri. Next base: position 461,527 of record NZ_AHMN02000004.1, read on the forward strand.
CAGGGAGTCGTTGCACCTGAGTTTTTTATTCGCCAAGAGTCCTGCTCACATTAACTTATTTGGTGATCTATCAACACCAAGATATTGTAAATCAAAAGAGTCGTTCCTGATTCAAAAAGATTTTTTATATTTTTAGACAAACCTGCGTTAGGTGTGCTGATTTCTACTTTTTAAGGAATCAATTTTCGAACTTATGTCTAAAAACTATGAAGATCATTTATAAAAACGAATGTTAGGTGGTACCTTGCTAACAGTTCTTAAGATGATGATATAATTCAAAATTCTTTTTTATGAATCGACCATGAAACCTGCAGATTCTAATTCTTAAAGAATTGAGTTTGACAGATTCGGCCTGAATAAATAAAATTTTGACATGTTTGTAAGAGCAAACGTATTTATTTCGTATTCAAAAAATATGATTCGATGGAAACAGTTCTCAAATTTGGTTTTAAAAAAAATTAGAACCTCTCTTCCGGTTGAAATTTTCCGTAACAAATTTCTCGAAGTTATGTTCCTTATCCTAGTCGTATTACAATGTACTTCCAGCGATAAAAGAATTACGTCTAACGAATCCGCAGACGGTGGCGCGGGAAGTTCTTCTTATAGTGAAAGTGAAGTGAAAGAAGAACAAACTGAATCCTCTTTTTCCGCACGATCTACGTCTATGGAAGCCGATCGAGTTCGAGGTTGTGTCCAAGGAGATTGTGTTTCTGGAACTGGTGTTTATATTTATGATAATGATGATGAATATAGCGGTTCTTTTGTGAATGATCTTAGAAATGGCTCTGGAAGAATGAAATATAAAAATGGGGATCGATTTGAAGGAAGTTTTAAAGACGACTTGAGGGATGGAAAAGGGACTTATATTTTTAAAAATGGGGCTATGTTAGAAGGAACCTTTGAGATGGGAAAAATGATCGGTCCTGGAAAAGTGCGTTTTCCGGATACAAGCATTTATGAAGGAGATTTTCAGGACGAAAAAAATTCTGCAGAAGGAGTTATGTATTCTTCTTTTGATCATTCCAAAAGACATTGTAGAATAGAAAATAAGGTAGTTCTTTGTGGAGGACCTCTACAGGAATCCGGAGATATTAAGCCACTTCACTAAATAAATTTTTTATTTAAGAATATTTTGATATTCTTAAAATTCAAAAGATTGTTGTCAAAGGACTTATAACACCTGAGTTAGACGTAAAAAAATCTGGGTGAATCCAGCTTATCGCCGAACCTAGCTCTTTAGTTCTGGTTAATAGATTATATGCAGGAAGCATTATATAAAAATCGTCTTTAATTTTAATATAGAACGCGATCCGTAGATAGTCGTTCTGCTGGTTTCAAGCGTGATGTATTGAGTTCAGGAAGTAAGACGGCTTTAGTTTGAAAGAGCGTTCTCCTGAATTTTCCCGCATTGATTCCTTTTGCGTTATACCGAATTCACATTGTATAAATAATTTTTTTTCATGATCGCAAAACGGCGATTCTATGCAGAAATTTGATTGACCAATTAGTTATTTTTAGATGTCTCTGCGAAGGTATAAAAAGAATATTACTATTGAGTTGATTCAAAAAGTTAGAATGTAGAAACTCCTCAAAAAAAGTTATGAATTTCCGAATAGTCCCATTTGTAATAACTTCCTATATTTTCTCAAAATTCACCTTCATTAATTCTATAATCTTCAAAGTATGCGGCAATAGAAGAATTTATTTTTTAGATATTTGTACGATTAAAAAGACTGGTTCTATGGCTTTCCTTGCATTTAATCGTGGTGAAATTTTTCATTAAAGTTGTTGAAAAATTTTATAGTGGAGTATAGTAAAAACTGCTTTAATTGTCCAATTTCAGCGCAACAAAAACAGATGGAGAATTAATTTTTCAACAGTTCTATTTATGATTATTTCTGAACTTACAGATGTTTCAATAAATTCATTTTTTGCGATTTTACGAACAAAATTCTAAACAAAATTGGGTTTAAGATATTTTTTTGATAGTTCAGAAGAACATTCAAATATTTTTATAATTTAATAAACGAATGTATTTAATTTTTTATCCTAATTGCAAGTAAGGCGGAAGTTTCTAAGACTTTTTTACCGTATTTTTTTTCTAAGGTTCTACCACAGTCTAAAATCAGATCTCTAGAATTTCGAAAATTTTTGCCTGTTAAAACGTTTTGAAATTGTTTTATGAACTCGGGCGCCGAAATTCCGATTGCGGAATAGGTTCGGTCCGAAATTAAGACCCAGTATTCGTCCGTCTTTAAAACGGTTTTATGAATTTCTAAGTCGGCTGCTTTGTAATCGAAATAACGCACTTTATTTTTTTCCAAAGGAATGAATTCATTATTTTTATAAACGAATACGGGAAGTTCTTGAAAGTGAATATACCCTAATTCCCCGGTTTTAGTTTTAAGATAAAAAAGTGAAAGATTTAAAAATGGAATGGGCATTTTGGAAAGAATTTTACCGATCTTAAAAATTAATTCTTCTCCTGGAATTTCGTTTGTTTCATTGGCTAAGGAGAAAATTCCTTCTAACCTTGCTTTAAATGCGGATTCTAAAATTCCCGGACTTGAAAACCCTGCCAAAATACCAACACAACCGTCTGCACTCGGAACTACATTCGTATAATCACAGTTAGAATTTCCGCTCATTCTAGGAAAAAGAGAAACATCCAGATTTAAAATTTTAGGTAATTGGATTCTGTAAAAAGCTCTTTGAATTGAATCCGCGATTTCCTTATTTATTTCGCCTAACGTTTCACCGGAAGGATTCTCTTTGAATTCTTTTTGTTGAAAAAATTTTAAACGAAAAGCACGAACCAATTCTCCGATTTCATCGTCTCTTTCTTCTGCAGGAGTTTCTTCGTAGACTTCGTTTCCCCAGTCTTGAGCGAGAGTTATCAAAGAACGCATCGAAGAATAGATGAGTCTTACAAAATAGAATACGAGGGAAGCGATAAGAGTGGAAAATGAAATTGAAAGTGCAAGACGGATGGAAAGAGAAATTACCTTTTGTTGTCCTAAAGGAGACTTAAGAATAATATCGTCTGTAATCGTATAAACTAGAAAGAATAAAAAACTCAGAACGAAAACCGCGATCGATAATTTAAGTTTAGAAGGAATTTTTGTGATCAAGCTATTCTCTCTCTATTATTTTCATGAGAACGATAGATACTATAAATAAAACCGTCAATGGGACAAATAAGAATAACATCGAAATCAAATCTGGTCCCGGAGAAAGAACTGCGGCGGCAATCGCAAGAATTATAATCGCTTCTCTCCATTTGGAAAGAAGGAAAGAAGAACGAATGATTCCTAAACCGCCAAGAAGAATGAGTATAATCGGAAGCTGAAAAGATAAACCGAAAATCAAATGAATGTTGAAAAAAATTTCGTAATATTCATCGATTGGAAGTCTGGCTTCTATATCCAGGGGGCGGAAGTTGACTAGAAAAATTTTTAAAAGATTTTCGAAAGCTTCTGTCCAGCAGAGCCAAATCCCGAACCAAAAAAGAAGGGTGCTAAAAAAGATTAGGAATTTACCGTATCGATCCGCTTTGGAATCAAGTGCGGGAGAAATAAAACCCCAAAGAAAAAAGAGAACAAATGGAAGACCCAACAAAATAGAGATCATAAATGAACTCTTCAAGTAAATCATAAATGGAGCCATCAAATTGATCTGATAAAATGTCGCTTGTGGACCTAAGACATTTTTATAGGGTTGTGCGAGAATTTTATGAATCTCTTCTCCAAAACATAAGGAAATTCCCATAATGATCGCTACTACAACGAGAGACTTGATAAGAACCATCCGGAGTTCTTCCAAGTGATCTCCCAAGGTCATATATTTTTCCCTGTCTCTCGGTACGGATTCTTCCGGATAAGGAAGGTTTTTTGATTTTTTCTTTGCAGCCATTCCTAGAATGGGTTTTGTCAAGTGGATTTGGACTTTTTAGACTTAGAAGTTTTTGTTTCTTCTTTCGGAGCCGAACGCTCTTGTTCTTGGCTGATTTGTTGGGAAGAATCATCCGATTCACCTGTTAAGGATTTGCGAAACGATCTGATTCCATCTCCTAAATCTTTTGCCAAAGAAGGTAGTCTTTTTCCTCCGAAAAGTAAAAGAGCGATGAATAAAATGAGTAGAATTTCAGTCCATCCGAGTGATCCGAAGACTGCTAAGGGTGCAAACATATTCAAATACCTCGACTAGCATTCAGTGTTTAAAAACGCGAAACACATTTCAGTTTCTTTGTTAGACTTTTACTTCCCTGTTATCTGTCAAATAGTAAGTAAATAAATCCTTAAGTTAGAATTTTCATTATACAACAGGACCGTTCTTATCTTTGATTGGTAATAGTTCCCACAATTTCAAATCAATGTATATGTATTTTTGTTTTTTCTTAAGTCAAGAGTTGGACTTCCAAAAAGTGCTATAGATTGAGCATTCGTTTTAAACTTTGAAAGAAATCGGTTATCACTTGGATAAATTTAACGGTTTCGACCAATTTTCTGGTAAGTAGTATCTACATTTTTAGAAATCAGATTTTAAGGTGAGATGGAAAGAAATTTTTCCAAAAAATGAAACGATTTAGATCGGTTCTGTCCTTTTTCATTTTGAAAATTACCGATATTCTAAGTATATCAGTTGGGAAAAGATGGCACTCAACAAAGAACAAAAACAGGAATTTGCAGAGAAACTAACGGACTTCAAAGTCTATTTGGATGATCTCAAAAAAGAAAGTAATCTATTTAAATCTCAATTGAGAAAAGACCCCAGATTAGAACCGTACTATCAAATTGCTTTATCTGTAAACGCAATCAAAATGATCAATACCTGCCTTTTGGTCAATGACCTAAGTGTTGCGATCTTAGACATTAAAAGTGATACATATTTAAATACCGGAAGGAAAGAAATTTACAATGCGATTTCCGGAATGGAAAAAGTAGTAGGGGCCGATTTCGAAGGAAGTCTAGCGGAAAATAAGGATTTACTAGCAAAAATTCCAGAATTTCTACCGGTTCAAAGATTGAATTTTATCAAAGCGATTCGTCAAGTAACAAACAAAACGATAGACGCTTTTGGAACCAATAGTAAGTGGAAATGGAGTTTTCCGGAAATCCATTTTAAAATTGCAGTACTGTGTAAAAACGTTTTCGATTTCCGTGCATTTGAAAAAGAAAGAGACTTAGAAAATCCTCACTACTATATTCGGCAGGAGCATTTTAATTTGATTCTTGAACTATGTAACTACGCCGCACAGGAATATCGGGCTAAATTTGATCTTTCTACACAAGACGCAGGAGATTTGAAAAAGTCCATCGCAATGTTGGAAGTAAACCGTAAAATTTTACAAACTACAGGTGAAACAGAAGACTTAGAGAAGACAAAAACTTTGATCGAATCTCTCCAAGATAAAGTCGAATCCATAGAAGCAGATAAGGATAAAAAGAAAAAGAAAAAATAGACCCTGTGAGTCTGATCTGTATTGTAGGAAAAAAGGAGAAAGAATCAAAGATGGCATTGGCAGAAGTCAACGATACAAATTTTAAAAGTGAGACATCCGGAGGATTGGTTCTCATCGATTGTTGGGCGGAGTGGTGCGGCCCTTGTAGAATGGTGGCTCCGGTTTTGGAAGAACTTTCTGGTGAATTGGACGGGTTGGTAAAAATCAAAAAACTGAATGTAGATGATAATCAAGATACAGCTCAAAGTTTAGGGATTTCTTCCATTCCTACATTGTTGCTTTACAAAGACGGACAACTTGTCGATAAAGTAATTGGAGCGCTTCCAAAAGCTCAAATTAAGAATTTTATAGAAAGACATAAATAATTTTTTTACTTCTTTATTTATTATGCTGAAAGAAACATACAAAGGTTATACGGAATTGCCTAGAGGAGGTATCTCATCGATACTTCCGAGGGATACCTTCAGATTGGCTCACCGCCGGAAACGATTAAGGATACAATGGGACTTGAAAAAAAGTCTCCTTTGGTATTTATCTTACCCAATAAATTCTTTCATGTGGAGAAGGGAATCAGTACTGCGGAACTGGAATTTCCGATCTACTATAACTTCTTTTTAAGACAGAAAAAAACATTTATCGTTTGTACGGAAGAACAGAGAACCCAGTTGATAACTGTACTCAAAGAGTCTCTTATGGGACCCGATAACATCAATCTTAAAAGTGAGTATCTCAACGGAGAACAATCTTTCGGATTCCCTGATATGAAAGCGGAAATGGCTTATTTTCGTGGATACAAGGGATTAGACGACGTAGTCGATTTTAAAGTATTCGATGCAGAAAATAAAGTATATTATGGAAATGTAATTATTGGCAAACTACAAAATGGGGATTTTCTTATCCAGGACGGAGAAAGAAAAATTGAGGTTCCAGGAGAAGTAGGCTTCAATATCAAATACGATATTGGGGAAAGACCTACTGAACCATTTCAAGCCCCACTCCTTGCAATTACTTGTCTTGGGCCTTCTCACGGATTTGATCCTGAGGATAACACTTCTGGTTTTATTATCTGGTTAAATCACCAAGGAATTATGGTGGATCCTCCCGTAAATTCGACGGAGTGGTTGCGTCAGTCGAACGTAAATCCTAAACTAATAAGCCACGTTATTTTAACTCATTGTCACGCTGACCATGACGCAGGTACGTTTCAAAAAATTCTGGAGGAAAACAAGATCACGATTCACGCAACGGAAACCGTGATGGATAGTTTTCTTAGAAAGTATTCCGCTTTGACTAAAATTCCTAAAAAGGAATTACAGGAATTATTTCACTTCCAACCAATCATTATCGGAAAAGCGACTATGATTAACGGAGGAGAATTCAATTTTCATTATGCACTTCATTCCATTCCTTCCGTAGGTTTTGAGTTTTTCTTTCAAGATCAGTCTTTTATTTATACTTCGGATCATTTGAACGAACCTGAGATTCACGATAAAATGTATGCGCAGGGAATTCTTCCCGAATCTAGATGGAAATTTTTCAAAGAGTTTCCCTGGGAAAGAAGGATCATCTATCATGAAGCTGGAATTCCTCCTCTTCATACTCGGATCAGTTATCTAGCTTCTCTTCCCCCTGAAATTCAGGAAAAAATTACGGTGTATCATATTGCCAGAAAGGATATGCCACCTGGAACTAAGTTGAAACTTGCTAAGTTTGGAATTGAGAATACTCTGTATCCGGAAATTACACCTCCGAAACATATCGAAGCGTATAACCTTTTAGATGTGTTGACTCAGATTGATATATTTCATGGATTTCCGATCGAAAAGGCTAAGGAATTTTTACTCATCGTAAACGAAGAAAGATATAAACGAGGAGATCAAATCATCCGCAAGGGAACTCCAGGGGATAAATTTTATATCATTGCGTCCGGAAATGTCAAATTTGAGGGACTCAATCAGGATGAAACTGGTCAAGGACCGATCAAACGTTATGGAACGTATGAGTATTTTGGAGAAGCGTCTCTTGTATTGGATCTTCCACGTGCAGCCGATGTTTATGCGGAAACGGATGTACTCGCGCTTACGATCGAAAAAAATAAATTTTTACAGTTCATACGAAATTCAGATCTAAAAAATAACCTAACAAGACTAAACGAAATTAGAGATTCTAATTCTTGGAAAGCATTGGCGGAATCCAGACATTTCCGAGGATTGACCAGCCATCAGATCACTCAGTTAGAATTGATCATGACTCTGCATAAAGTGAACGAAGGTTCAATTCTTGTAAGAGAAAAAGAATTTTACGGAGATGCCTACATCATTCGAAGTGGAAAAGTAAATGTCTATCAGAATGGTAATTTATTGGCTGAACTAACGGACGGAGACTTTGTCGGAGAGATTTATAATATCTCTAAGAACTTTGTATCGAATTATACATTTAGGGCGGAAACGGATACTGAGTTATATTCCATTCGGCAAAATGATTTGATCGATTATGTGAAGAAGAATCCAGGCGTTTACATGAGAATGAATACAGTCTACGCGTAGACGTTTGGGAGAAATGAATGGATAGAATCCTTCAATTTACGGAAGAACATGAATCCTTCCGTACGATGGCTAGAAAATTTTTCGAAACGGAAGTTGCACCGAATCACGAATCCTGGGAAAAAGTAGGGGTTGTTCCGAAAGAAATCTGGAAAAAAGCAGGGGCAAATGGTCTTTTATGTCCAGACGTTCCTGTAGAGTATGGTGGAGCGGGTGCAGATTTTCTATATAACGTAATTGTAATCGAGGAATCTTCAAGAGTAGGAAACAGCGGTTTTTTTATCTCTCTTCATAACGACGTAATTGCACCTTATATTACGACTTACGCAAACGAAGAACAAAAAAAACGTTGGTTGCCTGGTTGTACAACCGGAGACAGTATCCTTGCCGTTGCTATGACCGAACCCGGAGCAGGCTCTGATTTAAAAAATATTAGAACTTCTGCTATTGAAAAAAGTGATCATTACGTAGTAAACGGACAAAAAACCTTCATTTCCAACGGACAATTGGCAAATTTAATCATTACGGCTGTTAAACATGATAACGGCACGATGTCCCTTCTAATGGTAGAAGAAGGAATGAAAGGTTTTGAAAGAGGAAGAAGATTAGAAAAAATTGGTCTGAAAGCTCAGGATACTTCGGAACTGTATTACAACGACGTGATTGTTCCTAAGGAAAACTTGATTGGAAAACAAGGACAAGGTTTTCGTTATCTCATGCAAAAGTTGGCTACGGAACGATTGGTTCTTTCCATCGCAGCCGTAGAAGCGACCGCACTCGTACAAAGAATTACCCTTCAATACATTAAAGAAAGACAGGCCTTCGGAAAGAAAATCGGAACCTTTCAGAACATTAAATTTAAAATGGCTGAAATGGCAACGGAACTGGAGATGTGCCGTACTTTTGTCGATAAGATTACTCTGGAAACTATAGCCGGAAGATCAAATACCGCAGAAGCCTCTATGGCAAAATGGTATTCTACCGAAATGCAAAAACGTCATACAGATGAATGTTTGCAGTTCTTTGGTGGTTACGGTTATATGATGGAATATCCGATCGCGAGAGCGTACCTGGATGCGAGAATCCAAACAATCTACGCGGGAACTACGGAAATTATGAAAGAGATCATAGGCAGAAGCCTAGGACTCTGAAATAAATTTCTAAGGGTTTCCGTCAAATGAAACGGGGTAATGATGAATACCTTCCGCAGTTTAGTGGTAGGAAAGTTTTTTCCTATTTTAGTTTTTTCTTTTGTTGGATTTTTGACCCCGGCCAATTCGCTAATTGCGCAAATCGAATGTAGCGGCGCGGCTTGCGAAATCATTCCGAGTAATATTTCCTCTCAATTTAACGGACTGGAATACGAGATTCGTACAAAGTATCTAAACGAAGTAGTCGACTCGATGGAAGACGCCGCTTTATTGACTACGATCAATTCTTCCATGATGGGTAACGGATCGATTAATCGATTTCAACTAGGAGCAGGACTTTCCGCGGCGGGAGTTAAGAATGACGATATACAGATTCAATATGGTGGAATTACTCTTCCGAATTTACCAAACGGAGGCGCTTCTCTTGCTCCTACGTTGATGGCCGGAGTTAATTTAGGTTGGTTGACCGGAAGCGGACCCGCTGATCAGAAAGATAAAGATGAGAAAGATGGCGAAGGAAGATCTTTTCTTCATAGAGTCAATATCTTTGCTCATGGCTTTCAAGGAAAGTTGGATCAAGGAGATTTGAAAGAGCTCAACGATCAATCGGATCAGTATAAATTTTCGGGCAATTACAATTCTTTTGGGGCTACGGTTCGTTTTCAATTGATTCGAGAACGTTATACACGTTTGGATTTTTTTGGTTTTACCGGTCTTAGTTTGGGACTCGGATTTCATCGTAAAACCGAAGAAATGAATTTAGAGCCGGTCTCAAAACTACCTATCAAAAAAGTTAAAAGCAATGATAGAGCTTGCGAGATAAAGAGATGCAAGATAATTTTCAGATTTTCTTTCCCAACGAATTAGGATAGCCCTGAATCGATTGTGCCAACTGTTAGTTCTTTCAACGACCCATCGTCTAGGTTTTCCTTTATATTTACCAATGAGAGGCTTCTCACCTTTTTTCCGAATATGAGATTGAATGTTTCTTCTTTTGATTAAAACTTCTATATCTTTGAAATCATATCCTTTATCTAAACAAAGATGTTTTGGTTTCTTTTTTCTTCTACCGGAAAAAATCAGGATTGAATTCAACGTATCTTTTACAGCGTGTTTATCATGAACATTGGCTCCACTCAATGTTATGGCCAAAGGAATTCCATTTCCATCTGTAAGAATATGCCGTTTAACCCCCAATTTGGCACGGTCTGTAGGGTTTTTCCCAGTTAAGCTCCCCCTTTGGGAGCTTTAACCATTGCCGAATCCATCGAAGCCCAGTCCCATGCTATCTGATTCTTTACATCATAATATTTTAAAATAGATTTATAAATCTTTTTGAATACTCCTGCTCGTTCCCATTCTTGAAATCTTCTGTGACAAGTTTGGCCAGATCCAAACTCATTCGGAATGGCACGCCACTGACAGCCTGTTTTCATTCGATAGATGATACCGGCCATTACTAATCGTGTTGGTACTCGATTGCGACCTCCTTTCGGATTTACCTTTTCTTTCGGGATCAATGGGGCTATTTGTTTCCAAAGTCCATCCGGTATCTCTGAATAATATTTGTCCATTTCACAAGTAAATAATTACGATTCAAAAGTACAACCAGTTTTGAGACCGGCTCTTAGGTTATTCCCCGTCACAAATACCTAAAATTTCATTTGGCCCCGCCACAGGACGTTGGGACGCAGACTTTGCTTTGGATTATAGATCTAGGTCTCAGTCTTTGCCGATTGATATTCGAACAGGGGTGCGTTTGTTTTATTTTCTTACGATTTTTGTCGGAGCGGGGATGAGTCAAAATTCCGGAAATTCCAATATTCATTTAAGTGTGACCGGTCCGATGGTGCTTACTTTGGAAGCGGCAGCTGCTGGTTTACCTATAGATTTTTTAAAAGGGCAGTCGGCTAGCTCGGCAGGAAATCTGGCTATTCGAAGTCATGGAGATGCAAAAGCTAAGGACAGCGTGAATTATCTTTTGGGAGGAGTAGAAATCAACTTACTCACCTTTAAAATTTTAGTGGAAGGATTGGTTTCTGATAAAATTTATTCTGCGAACGTAGGCGTTAAGTTTGCCCTTTGATAAGACGGTACGTTTCTTGCAATCTTAATAGATAAGTCTTCATAAATATTCGTTTTTTATGAAGATTGCTTTAGAAATAAACAGAATGTATTTGAGGAAACCGTAATGATCCAAACGTCCGCAGAATCTTCCGTTCATATTTCTTGTATTCCAAGAGACGGTTCCTATGCATTAAAAGTGAATATCTCTAATAATGAAATTGGAATCATCTACAGAGTTACTGCCGCTCTTTTTGTGAGGGGTTGGACAATTGAAGAAGCCGTGGCCGAAACTTCCCAAGACGGTTATATCAGCGATATTTTCATCGTTAAAAGTGTGGAAAATTTTCCGATGACTGAAGAGGCTCTTCATCTCATTCAGAAGGATTTGAAAGAAATGTTTTTCCAAGGTGTTTCCGTTCTAAACTACTTAGAAAGATTTCCGGAAAAAGCCGAATATCTGAAAAATAAAGAAAGGTGTCCTATCGAATTGTTCTTATTCAATTCGCAGGGCAGTGATTGTACTGTCATGGATTTGAGAATGAAAGATAGACCTGGTATTATTTTCGAAGTGTCCCAACTTTTGTTTTTATACGGTATCGATATTCTTTCGTTTAAGGCGGTGACTGATTCTAATTCAGTTCGAGATATGTTTTTGCTTCGATTGGAAAACGGAAATAAATTAGATGAGTCTCTTCACTTTGAAAAATTAGCAACTGCTTTAAGGACCATTTTATAAATATACTACTCGGACGTATGAAAATAGTATCAAAAGTTAACAATTGATTTTACCAAAGATATGGAAGTTTTCAAAAATTATATTTAGCCCTGATTTGTGAGTTTTTTGTAGGAGATCCCACATTTTCAGTTTTGAAACAAGTTTAGTATAAGTATTATCTTATGCGTCCAAATAGTAAGAGTCGTTTTAAAGATTCTTCTATTTAACGCTAATTTGTGGAGAAAGTTGGAGAATAAAAAAACTCAATGCTTTTCCTGAATTCAATGCATCGCCTTCGCATTTGGTTATATTATCGAATTCACATTAATTTTTAAATTTTGTGGTAGTTCCCACAATTTTAGGAAATTGGAATATTTTGTATATCAAATTAGTGTAGTAACTACTGCGAACTTTGCATTTTTTTTAGATGTAGGAACTATTACTGATTTCTATTTAAAGTGAGTAGGACGTAAGAAATCCGTTTTATCTTAATGTGAGTTTGGTATAACGCGAAATGGATCGATGCTAAGAAAACTAAAGCAGAACGTTCTCTCAAACTTCTCTTCTATGGGCGCTCTCAAGCTCAGCAAAACGCTCTCTACCATAACCAACCCCACAAGTTGAAGAAGATTTTAGAATCAGAAGGATAAAAACGTACATTATTCAAGTGTTCCGACAAGAATGAGTCTTTTTACTTGCGAAAAGCATGTTTTTCTGATAGAGAAAATTTTTCCGAACCTTACCGCCTCCACCCCCACCCAAAAATAAAAGGGTGGGAAACTAAATTTTACAGAGAATTTGTCGTAATTCCGACAGATTTATATTGAGATCCAAATACTTGTGGGTTTGGTTATGGCTCTCTATGGATCGCGTTTGAAACTCAAGCAGAACGCTCTCTCAAACTTCGCTTCTATGGGCGCTCGACAGATCGCGTTCTATATTGAAACTAAAGCAAAACGCTTTTTACGAAAGCGTTTTAGATCGTGAGCCATTTTAATTATGAAATTTGCGAGCTGCGACGACGACCCTCGTTGCACCTGAGTTTATTATTCGCCCCAATTTTCTAACGCCGAACTAACGTTAGATAATAAAGTATCTAATATTTTGAACTAAAACATGGCTTTGCGTTTAAAATTAATGGTACTCAATTTTATAGAGATCAATAGTTTTTAGATTCTACTGGCTTTGGTTGTTTCAATTTCCATATAAAAAGCAGAAATAAGAAACTAACAAGCCCGGAAGTCAAAAATGAAATTGCAGGACCTTTACTAAAGTAAATCAGACAAAATACAAAAGGGGCCATTCCTCTTCCTAAAGAGGCGAGACTTCTAAACATTCCGAGATTGGTTCCTTGTTCTTCTTTTCCGGATACAAGAGAGACTAACGTAGATAAGGAAGGATGAAGTAGGGCGCTTCCAGAAGCTAAAAACGTAAGTGAAATAAAAAGTTGATAAGAATTAGAAACGAAGTATAAAATAAAAAAACCTACTAACAAAGAGAACGTTCCTATACGAATTAATTTTGTTTCGTCAACTTTTCCAGACAGTCTTCTAAAAACTCCTCCTTGAATCAGTACGATGATCATTCCTATATAAACGAAAGTAAAACCGATTTCAGTAGGTTTGTAGTTCAAAAATTGACTGAGATAAAAATTAATTGAAAATTCGAAACCAGAAAACGCAAATACGAAAACGAAATAAAAAATAGAATATAAAACTACTTTCTTATTTTTCGAAGTGAATACTCCTAAAATCGGATGAATTTTTTTTCTTTCTAACGAATCTTTTTGATCGAATGTTTCCTGAAACCAAAAAAGAATCATAAGCAGATTGATTAACGCGATGATTGTAGCGGCAAGAGCTGAGGCAGGAAACACTGTAAACGTTAAATCCGGAAACATAAGTTTCAAAAAGTCTAAATTAATTTTGGCGAATAATCCTCCCGTTGAAGGGCCTGCGATAAAACCTAAACCCACACCGGCGCCTATCATTCCCATTCCTTTGGCTCGATCTTTTTCGTTTGTAATGTCTGCCATCGCTGCAGAAGCTACGGATATGTTTCCTCCCATTGTTCCGGTGATCACTCTGGATAAAACGAACAAAGAAAAATTTCCAGAAAACAACCAAATTACATAACCTAAAAAACTTCCAAGACTAGTGAGAACTAAGACTGGTTTACGGCCTAAATGATCCGAGATCCTTCCCCAGATCGGCGCAAATATAAATTGTAAAATAGAATAGAGACTTGCTACAATTCCACCAAAAAGAGCTACAAATAAAGAACGATCTCCGGAAGAAACTTCCAACAAAAGTCGAGTCCAGTCAGCAAATTGATCTAAAACCGGGTCTCCAGGTTGAGAAAGAAAGATCTTAAGAGTTTCTGGAAAGATAGGAAAGATCACAGAAAATCCCATCATATCAATGAATACCGTAAAAAAAAGTACGAAAGAAGTTTTATTCATACGAGGTAGGAAGGCCTGAAGACAATAGTCTTTCAAGCCGTTTACCTTGTCTTAACATTTTCAGAAAAAGTAGGGTTATTGTTTTTTACTTAAGAGATGTTTTAGTTCATCTAAAGTATTTTTTGCAGCCGCTTTGAGAGGTTCCGGAATGGAAGATTCAATTTCGGCAGAAAGTCGAATGAAATTTTCCTGAAGTTTTGCAAACGCCTGTTGTCTGCTCTCTTCCCCCTTCGAAAGAATTTCAGTTGCGTCTTGAACCGTTTTATTGAGAAGCTCTCGAACTCGGTTTGCTTCCATACTTTGGTTGATTTCACCTTTTTCTCTTAGTTCCTGGTAGATTGTATCCAATTCGGCCAAGGACTGTTTAACTTTTTCTTCTCCGTTTTGAAATAGTGCGATTCCCGCGTTTAGAATATCCATCAATAACCTTTCCAATCTGATTCTCCTTTTGATCTACCGATTGAGCTTGATCGATGATTGTAGAACTTACACCGGTTCTAAGTCGTCTCTTTTTTAAAACTATATCAGGAAAATTAAGAATTCTCGATTAACTTTTTGATCTGATCCCGAATTCGGGCGGCGGTTTCGTAGTCTTCGGTTCTAAGAGCGTTGTTTAAAGATTCTTGTAAAATTTCCAATTGTGTTTTGGGAAGTTGGGAAATTTTTTCTCTCGCAATAGATTCGCCTGGAATTTCTTCGTCTTTCATTTCGATTCCGGCTTCTTCGATTACTTTTTTAGCGAGATAAATCGGAGCGTTTGCTCTGAGTGCCAGTGCGATGGAATCACTTGGTCTTGCGTCCAATACGATTACGTCTTCGTCTTTACGGAGAGTAATTTTCGCATAAAAGGTGTTATCTATAATTTCTTCGATCGAAATTTTAATAATACTTACGTTTAAAGTTCCAAGAAGGACCGTCATCAAATCGTGGGTCATTGGTCTAGGTGGTTTTGTTCCATCCAAAACTGAAGTAATGGAATGAGTTTCTAAAGGCCCGATAAAAATCGGAACTACTCTAGAATCGGAATCGTCCTTCGTTTTGAGAAAAACCGCAAAGCCTACGTTTGTCAGAGAAATATCCGAAATTTTTGCTTCTACAAGATCCATTCTCTTGGAGGCTATCCTTCTAATCCTTTGGTGTCAAATTCTTTACTTTACTGAGAAAATTAATCCAGTTTCTGGATCCAATCGTGAAAGCCAGAGCACATTTCTCGAACCGTGGGCATATGAAATAAAATTCCCAAATGTCCCTGATCGAATTTTACGATTTGATTGTTGGAAGAAGGAAGGACTCTCAGCTCTTCTTCCACGGAGTTTACTGGAACAATCTTATCCAACGTGCCTAATACGGAATAGATCGGAAGTTGGAAGTTTCTTTGTAGTTCCGTGTAATTGATAGAACCGTCGAAGGAAAAAAATGCGTGGTCCTTACTCAATTGAGAACGGATAAATTGCAGAATCACCTTTGTGGATTCTTCACAAAAAATATCTTCGATTAGAAAATACCATTCCGGAGGAGAAATCTGTCTATAACCTACGAAATCTCTTAGATTGACAACTTTTGTACTGAGTTCAAACGAAACCGTTCTTAAAGAAGAATGAAGGCCTAATAAGAACTTAAAGAATTTATTCAGGTCTACTGTCGGAAGAGTGGATTGAAGAGAAAAAGTAGTAATATCAAAAAGGAAATCAGAAATCGATTTAGCTGGTAATAAGCTGAGTCCAGTTTTGAGAGCGCTCATCCCAGGAATATTGGTTCCTACAGAAACAAAGTTTGGAGAAGTAACCGAGATAATTCCGGAAATCACTTCTTTGGGATCGGGAAGAGGTACTTTATTTTGAGGATATTTAGCGATGAAGGTTTCGTAGGCGGATACATAATAACGAGGAATCATTCCTCCCATACTATGCCCCATGACTACGATCTTTTCTTTAGGAAAACTTTCTCGAATCCAGTTGAGCACGGCTGGAAAATCTTCTTGGATGAAATCGTCTATTGTCCAACCTTCTTTGATACCGTTGTAGGGAAGTGTTTGTCTGGAACGGCCCCGCATATCCATAGAAAAAACTCGATAGCCATACTTGAGCGCCATTTCTCTTGCTACTTTGTCCATCACGGATCTTCTACAGAAAAAACCTGGAATTAGTAAAAGAATCTTTCCGGTGCCGTTCGTTTTTTCCGGTTCAAATCGTTTTAGACTGACCGAAAAACCATTGTTAGACGGTATGATATAACTTGCATCTAGGCGATAAGAACAATCATAAGTATGACAATCGAATATGATCGAAGTAACCGGATGTTGTTGTCCACCGGTTCGAGTGTAATAGAGATGTTTTGCGTAAGAATGGAGATCTGCCTTTTCAATATTCTTTTTAGCGATATAAGGATCTGCTTTATTATCCATTTCTCTGGCGACTACAAAATCTACAACGTCGTAAAAAGAACTTAACTGTTCTCTAACTTCTTCCCTTTGTTCGTCTGTCATTCTATCTCTGCGAATTCCCCAGATCATACCGATTGGATTTCCTTTTACAAAAAGAGGAATTCCAGCGGCGTAGTTCATAGTGCCGGAAAGAAGGTGTCTTAAGTTCGGGTGAATTTTATCGTCTTTGAGACTGCTGAAAACAACTTCCGGACGTTTTTTAGTTTCTACGGAAATGATCGCTTCTCGGATAAAGTTTGCGGAAAGATTATCTTGGTCTTGGATCGAAACGGGAAGGGTTCTATTGATAAACTCTTGAATGTCTTTGAGACCGATTCTGGTAGCGATCTCTTTCATTTTAAAATGAGTCGCGGAAGCAACTATTTTAAGATTTTTATCTTGGATCGCTTCGAATACGGCGTAATTAAACACCGGTTGGTTGTTTGTGAAAGTTAATGCGACAAATTTATTTACGAATGAAGACCATACTTTTTCCACAAACTTATATGTGGTTCCGGGAATGGGAAAGATAAATATATCATCGGCCGCAACGTTAAGTCCGCTTTTGCCTCTTCTTTTACGAGATGTGTTTTTTTTTCTAAAACTCCAGCCATACTACTTGCCAGGATTGTCGGTGAAAACTTTTGTGCCAACCTGGATTTAAATGATTTTTTAGTCTTTTTAAGCGAATTCTTTCTAAAAAAATTCAGGTTCAAACGAATTGAAATTTGAAATAAAAGCAGTAAAGTTAGTAAAAAATTTTTTTATACTCAGAAAAATATTCTATTTTAAAAAATAGATTCAAAAATTATAAAATACTATTGTATTAAATATCTGTTTTTATAATATAACTCGGGCGTGCCCCTGCGAGATTTTAGTTTTTTAAAAAGATTTTTTTGAGATTGCAGGGCCGCGTCTTCTACAAGCTTCGCGCATTGGCGCTCGTCCCTACGGGACGCTTACGCGCTTTTCGAGCCGCTCACGCATTGTTTTTGTAAAACGAATCGAAATTTTTGGACCGTATGTTTAATCGAAAAGTTTTTCAGATCTAGGATTTTGAGTTAAAAGAGTTTGTTTTACAATTCAATTTTTATTTCAGAATTTTTTAAAAACAAAATAGAAATTTGAAACGGAACGAATTGAACTGAAGATTTATTACTCGGACGTATGAAAATAGTATCAGAAAATGAATAGGCGGTTTTACAAAGACGCAGAAATTTTTAAAAAATTATATCTAACTTGAAATCCTTGGCTTTTTGTGTGAGATCCCACATTTTAAATTTTGAGACAAGCTCAGAATCGTATTATTTCCATGTGTCAGAGTGTAAGGTGATCAGTTTTGTTGAAATTAATAGTGAACTTGTTTCAATATCTCAAAAGGAATAAACGATAGTTCTTTAGAAATTTTTAGTAAAATGCAGGAGTTCCCACAGAAACCGTCATATCTAAACATTCGCGAACTTTCTAATAGTTTATTGATCATCAAATTTTCGTAATTTTTAAACTTTGGGACAGGTTTGTATTATTTTTATGTGCCGAAGAAGGTAAATGTGGGAACTACTATGAAGTAAACTTACTGAGAACTGCATAATAAGTCACTTTGGATTGTACGAGAATTACTGCTTAGAAGCAGAACTTCCAGCAATTTATGATGCAGTTTTAGGAATATAAGGAATTATTAATTTACTTGCTTCAGTGTTCTAGGTCTAAGGCGTAAAAATAAGATTCTGGTTCACAGTGTAATTTTCGGGTGACTCGATTGTTTAGCAGATCTAAGTGTAGGATATAACTGTAAGACCAGTGAAACGTGGGAACTCCCGCCCGAACCGTATTCAAAATAGAATCACCGACCCCGAGGGCTTCCAACTTCAAAAGATAATTAAAAAGATAACACCTAGACACACCATGAGCTTGAGCCAACGTTCCCAAAAGAGTCCAACTTGCAGAAGGAACACGAACGCTTATTCGTTTCATTTTTGATTTACCCGGACTGGATTGATACAAAGTTCTGTCCGCTTTTTTGCCAAGACGTTCCGAAGAAGAAATATATTTCCCATAAATTTTTAAAAGTGCAGGAATTTTTTTAGTAAGCAGCTTTACATCTTTTTCGGAAAAAAGAAGCCAAGTATTTTCCGGAATCAAAAGAGTAACCGTTTCGGAAGGATTTTTTTGAAGTGTAGAACTAATTTCATGATCAGAGTTTAGTATAAAGCGCCCATACCTACTACGGTTCTCGCAAAGNGTGGACGGATCAATTTGATCAAAAAATCATCATCTAAAAAATTTTGAGAGTAAGACTGAATTTTTCAAAGCGTAATAACTTCGTATAGCATACATTATACGAAGTTATACGATTACANCTTTTTCGGAAAAAAGTAGCCAAGTATCTTCCGGAATCAAAAGAGTGACCGTTTCGGAAGGATTTTTTTGAAGTGTAGAACAATTTTCATGATCAGAGTTTAGTAATAAAGCGCCCATACCTACTACGGTTCTCGTAAAGAGTGGAACGGATCAAATTTGAATCAAAAAAAATCACTCATCTCAAAAAATTTTTCGAGAGTAATAGTGAATTTTTCCAAAGGAGCCATTTATAAAATAACATGAGTTAGGCGTGAGAATTTATGATTCATTTCTTGAAAAAAGTTGGAATCTGAACTTTACAGATCGATTTCTAAAATGTGGGAACTACTGCGAATCACAGTTTTACGAAAGAATTCCAAAATTGTGGGAACTCATACTTTTAGAAAATTCTCTTCACGTTAAAATAAGATTCAAATTTTAAAGATAACCACGAAACCAGATAGATTCATGTAATTGAGGTTTTTAGAGTTCTATAAATTTTTTATTCACATATATCGTTTTTTCAAAGAAAGATCTATTCTTCAGAACTATGTAAAATTGTACGCAAAATGTTCTACTGAAACAGTGTTTTACGATACTCAATTTTATAGGAAAGAGTAATAGAACTTCTTTCAAAAAGTGGCGTTTACTTGGAGGCGCCACTAAGTTGGGTTAGTGATTTATTTTTTAATAAATTACTTATTGAGAAGCGTATTCTTTCGCAAATTTATCAGAAGCGGCGTTGAGAGTATTTGCTGCCTTTTCGAAATCCTGATTGATGCGGTTGAGAACCTGATTGATTTCGTTTGAGTCTGCTTTATCACCTAATCCACGTAATTCGATCAAACGTTTGTAGTCTTTACTCACGATGTTCAAATAGGTTTCGAGTGCTTGGACGCCTGCGTTTTTAAAGCTGGAATCTCCTTTAAAGTCACCGATACCTTTTAATTTATTGAGTGAAGAAACCAGATTTGCTTCCCAAGTTTTTCTGACGTTTTCAGCGTTTGTAAGGTCTTCCTTTTCCATAGCTGCGTTTAACGCATCTAAATCATTTGTAGAAGTGTTCATGATTTCCATGATTTTATTGTTGTAATCTACCGGATCTTGTTTGCATCCGGAAGTTAAAAGAAAAATGCAACAAGCAGTTGCAATAATTGTACTGATAGAATATTTTTTCATGCCAGTAAAAAATGAAACGTTCTATAAAATGTCAATAAAAATTTGACTTTAAAAACTTAAAAACGGGAGTTGTAAATATAAAGAACAATTTAAATATCTGTTTGAATCTTTCCGAATTTGCGGGCATGATCAAACTTTAAACGTTAATTTCAAAACCTCAGTTGCGCAAACTTGATCAAATTATACAGTGATAATATTTAGAAAATTCGTAAATAAATGTTATAGAAACATTGAATGTAAGTTCGTGTGTGTAGCGTTTTTATATAACTGAATAAAAAATGTAGAAGTTATTGCTTTTAGGAAATTATCTTTATTTTTTTATGGGAATTCACATCAACTCAGAATTAAAATTTATAAATTTATAATATTCTGTTAAACTATTTAATCTGAATGGATTTAGAGAGAATAAAAATGAGATTTTATCCTGCTATTTGGAACTATATAATAAAATACTTAATCTTTTAAACTTGATAGATGAAATTCAACGAAAAAAAATTGGGCAAATTCGGTATTGCGTGGACTGTACTTTTAGTTTCAGTTAATAAAGTGCATAAAGGAAACTTAATGTAATATTTTGTCTTTAGTTACAATTTATTATAGAACGCGATCTGTCGAACGCCCTAAAACGCGACCTGCAGAGCGACCTAGAAAACTCAGTGAATGCCTCTCTAAGGATAGACATTCAGGAAGAGATGTATTGAGTTCAAGAAGTGGGACGCTGAGTTTTCTGCTTCAATCATTTTCGCATTGAATTATACCAAAAACGCGTTAATCAACACCTTATGAGAGTATTCATTGTATTTTGTTATATAAATTTGAGTAAGTCAAATATTCTGAAAAATTTTATTTTCAAACTTCCTTTGAAAAAACGGGTCTGGTTATGCAGATATTTCTTTCAAAACTTGACAGGGTTCCTATAACCTAAAGTTGACCTTCTTTTCTTTTTGTTATAATATTTTTCGATATAATAAACAGAAAATATTGTGTCTCTTGAATTGTGTTAAATTTTTTTCTGTAAATTAGATTTTTGGATACGAAAAGTTTTTCTTCTAGGTTTTTGATGAATTCGTAGATACCCACAACGCAGACTCCGGCTGAGTTCATCGCTCCTCGAACAGAATCCGAATTCTTTCATTTAACTTTTGATTAGACTTTATTCTATCGTTATCTTTTTTCTTCGATCAATCATAACAATTGTTTTTTATATATTCAAAATATTAAATATACGGTTTGCAAAGGATGACTCTTCTTTACGTATATTTGGTCTCAAGAAAATGCACACAGACTTTTTGGAATTTTACTCTTCTCTGTTATTTCAAAGAGTTCCTTCTTTAAATTTTCATTCTTGTCTTGAAACGGGTCATCATTCGTCATATACTTCTTTTTCTAATTTATCAAGTCATTCAAAGAGATTCCTCAATCTTTCGTTGTCTGGGTCGTTGAATTTATAAATAATCCAACAATTATGTTCTTTTTAAATTTTTCTCTATATGTGTTTTATGAGTCATTCTTTTACACGGCCGTGTTTACTCATTCGGAGAGATTTTTGTATTGAATTCGAACATTATGTTTTTTTAAATTTTTTTGCAGACGAATTTCATTTTTTGAAAGTTCTTCTAACTTTATTGTAGGTGGAAAGAGCAAGTCTTCAGGTTTTAACCAATTGAAATCATATAATTTTTGAAAGTAATGGACCAGTAGTGAGCCTGTCATTTGGAATGCATGATCAATAGCTCCGATTGAATCAAAACTAAACGCCACATGAACTTTTTCGGAACCAATGCCTATAATTTGTAAAGTACAATACCAAGGAAAGTCCGGATCTGGATAAAGTTTAGGTTTTCCAATTTTGATATGGACCTTAGATTTTTTTTTCCCAACTTGAAAGAGAATTTCCCGTTCCGCAATTACTGTTCCTAACCGATAGTTTTTTTTCATAAGAAGTTATTTTTAATAGTAAGGATTCGTTTACTATCTTTTTTCAATCTATGAAAATAAGGTTTTGTCCCAGCTTATACAAAAATTTTTTAAACCAGTAAATGAAATGATGAAACGTAATTTGTGGGAGCTACTGTATTTTTATGAAAAGATTTAGTTGCATCAAAATAAGTTGAATTCATGTGAATTTACTTACAAAGTTGCATTTGACACCAGAAAGATTTTTGAGATAACTTTTTGTTCTTGTCCAAGCCAAATCAATTTTCCGGATTGAGTTTTTTGAAAATGAGAAAGGTCAATGATAATCATTTTGATTGCAAGTTAGAACGATTGCATCGAGTTCTCTCCATAGGCGGCAGGTATTTTTTTGAATCCAATTTCTGTTATCTGTATCGGACAATACCAACAATCGTCTGGTTTTGGAAAATATTTAGGCTTACTGATTTTTAAGATGATCTTTTGTTTTTATTTTTTGATTGAAAAAGAAGTTCTCTTTCTGCAATTACAGTTCTTAACTTGAATTGTTTTTCGATTATAAATTATATTTTTATTCTATTTTGGTAGAACGATTTTAATTAAGAGCCGGTCTCAAAACTGGTTGTACTTTTGAATCGTAATTATTTACTTGTGAAATGGACAAATATTATTCAGAGATACCGGATGGACTTTGGAAACAAATAGCCCCATTGATCCCGAAAGAAAAGGTAAATCCGAAAGGAGGTCGCAATCGAGTACCAACACGATTAGTAATGGCCGGTATCATCTATCGAATGAAAACAGGCTGTCAGTGGCGTGCCATTCCGAATGAGTTTGGATCTGGCCAAACTTGTCACAGAAGATTTCAAGAATGGGAACGAGCAGGAGTATTCAAAAAGATTTATAAATCTATTTTAAAATATTATGATGTAAAGAATCAGATAGCATGGGACTGGGCTTCGATGGATTCAGCAATGGTTAAAGCTCCCAAAGGGGGAGCTTAACTGGGAAAAACCCTACAGACCGTGCCAAATTAGGGGTTAAACGGCATATTCTTACAGATGGAAATGGAATTCCTTTGGCCATAACATTGAGTGGAGCCAATGTTCATGATAAACACGCTGTAAAAGATACGTTGAATTCAATCCTGATTTTTTCCGGTAGAAGAAAAAAGAAACCAAAACATCTTTGTTTAGATAAAGGATATGACTTTAAAGATACAGAAAAATTAATTAGAAGAAGAAATATCCGGCCTCACATTCGAAGAAGAGGCGAGAAACCATTGATCGGTAAATATAAAGGAAAGCCTCGAAGATGGGTCGTTGAAAGAACTAACAGTTGGCACAATCGATTCAGGGCTATCCTAATTCGTTGGGAAAGAAAATCTGAAAATTATCTTGCATCTCTTTATCTCGCAAGCTCTATCATTGCTTTTAACTTTTTTGATAGGTAGTTTTGAGACCGGCTCTAAGTTGAAAATGGTCATCAAGATTTATACAATAAAAAAGGCTCTTGGTCGTGTTCACTGCCGAAAATGAACCAAAAATTTTCGGACTCTGGTGAAAAAATATCTGTAAGAACTTCGTTTAACAAAATTGATAAAAATAAATTATAAAGTTTTTTTACGATCCAATATTCTTGAGAATTGCAAAGTTCTAATATACTATCGATTCCTTCAAATGCATCCGTAAAATCTATACCATTTTTGAGATCTTCGAATTTCAAAAATTCACTTTCAAATACAAATGCACCTTTTCCGATTGTTTCAAATTGTTCGTAACCTCGGGCATAGGCGTAACCGTTAAATGGGGTTTGTGTTTCTCCGCCCCATTCGAAAAGAATCGTAGTGATTTCTGGAAAAGAAGTTTCCCAATGTTTTTTAAGTTTTTTGAATATTTTGGAAGTAGATTTGATGAAATTGACACGATCTATTTTTGATAAAGAACTTTGCAGACTTTCTTGAATTTCTTTTGGAAGAGATTCAAAAAATTCTTTTTGATCGGCTTTTAATTTTTGAATCATCGATAGAAGTAGAGAATCTAAATTAGAAGATATACTTCCAGAAAGTAAATTTTTTGTTTTTTCTTTTTCGGCGAGATCTATTGGTTTTTTTTCTTCGTTATCGATTGTTTCTTTATCCGCTCCCGCTTGGAGAAAAATTTGAATAAGATCTTGATAATCTCTTTCTGCTGCTTCATGTAAAACGGTTCTTCCTTCTGAATTTTTCCAATTTATATTGGAACCGGCATTTAGTAAAATGGAGACGCATTTTAAAGAATTATAATGTACTGTCCAATACAAAGGAGTTTCGTTCTTTAGATTACCTTGATTAGGATCTAAACCTTGTTCTAAAAGAAATTCTAAAATAGAAATTTGATTATTTAACGCAGCGTAATGGAGTAAAGAAGTTTGATCGTTATTCTTTTCGAATAAATTGGCTCCGTGTTTATGCAGAAGTTGTAATAATTCGAGTCCTTCTTTTCTACCCCAAGGAATCTTAAATGCTGGGGTGTCTCCTTCGGTATTTTTAGAATTAACGTCAGCTCCTAAATTTATGAGTTTTTCGACAATTTCAAGGTTTCCGTTATTTACAGAGATGTGAAGTGGTGTATTTCCCCAATTATTTCTTGCTCCTTTATTCAAAGAGTGGCAATTGATGTTAGCACCTTCATTTAGTAAATTTTTTATTTTAGATATATCTGGGTTGGATTGTTCTACTTCTTTGAGTAGTCTAGAATTGTATAGATTGGATTCCATAGTATGCCATGGAAATAAAGATTTATTTCAAGTGCAAGCTCATAAATGTAGAAATTTTTATTAGAGTTTTTCAATTGGAAATTATCAATATTTAAATTAATAAAGTATATAATGAATTTTTAAATCTTTATTTTTAGTTCAAGTTTGATTCCAATAATTTATCTTAAGGCATTTAGATTGATCTTTTCTAATTTTGCTCAGGATTACAAATGAAAAATCAACCCAATGGTTTATGTTTTAATAATAGAGTTGTTGAAGAATGAATTCTATATCTGTTTTATGAAAATGGTTGATTGAAACAGTTTTGTTAATACAAACTTTCAATAACTATAATATAGATTCAGTGGAAGGAAATTTGGGCGAATCCTGTGTTGCCGGACTGCGCTTTTAGTTTTAGTTAATAAATTGCATAAAGGAAACTTAATGTAGTATTTTGTCTTTAGCTACAATTTATTATAGAACGCGATCTGTAACGCCCTAAACGCGACCTTGTAGAGCGACCTAAGAAACTAAAGCGAATGCCTCACTAAGGATAGGCATTCAGAAGAGAGTTCTGCTGAGTTCTCCGCTTCAATTGTTTTCGCATCGGAATTTTATTGAATTTATGTGAACGGTATTTTGTGATAAACATTTAGATATTCAATTTGATAGAGATGAGTAAAAGCGTTATTTTCTAGTTTTAAATACTTTCCGAGTCTAAATAAAACGGAATGGAATTTTATTTTTTAGAGGTGTGTGTATTCATGAATTATTGGATTTGGAAAAACGATCGAGAAAATGGTCAGGCTATTATTCTCGGAGGATGAAGAGGAATATAAATTCGAAAAGAAGGTGGTGGACATCATAATGGACAAACGGTCTCAAGGTGAACTTACTTAACCTGATGGTGATGGGAGCTCCTCCCATATTTTAGGGTCGAATAGTGTGCTTATTGCAAAAGTTTGGGGTAAGTAACATCGAAACTTTTTCATGTAGAATCCAGAATACAAAAATTGGCGAGGTGCATGAAGATTACTTCGTCTTGAACGTAATCGAGAAGATTGCGTGTGTCGATTTTATAAAATCGTCGGTTGAGTATGTTGATGATAGTTTTAGTAAAATCTTTGTGTGGAAATATTTGACTTTGGATGAATCGTGAATTAAAGATCAACATCTATTCGTGTTGGAGGAAATACCTATACCAAATCATTGTACACAGATAAATTGCAGAAACGCTGGAGAAATCTAAAGTGACTGGAGTTCGTTTCCTGCCACAGTATGAGTCTAAATGATTCGTCTCACGTTTCTTGCGCTCTCTACGGATCGCTTGAAATGCTCTCGCAAGAAAGGTTCAAGTTGATATTTGATTTTGTTTGAAGTAAGTTTACTCCGCTGGGCCCAGAAGGACTTGAACCTTCGACCCGCAGATTATGAGTCTGCCGCTCTAACCAACTGAGCTATAGGCCCGGAGTGATTCCAGTTTTTATGAGAAGTCTTGTTCTTCAAGTGAATTTCTCAAAAGAGATCAAAAAGAATTGATCGAGGTTGGTATCAAAAATTGATTCGGGTCTTGAAAAAAATCAGAAACGATTTTATTTTCTGAATCAAAACAGAGATAGATTGATACGATTTTTTTATTTTTTTCCAAAAGAAAATAACGAATGGTAAGAGGGGTTCCGGAAACGATTTTATTTCTTTCACCACCAATCATTTTTAAGTTAGGAAGTTTTGGAAACGGATTTGGAAATAAGTTTTTCAAAATGGATTTGAGAGATTCTTCATTGGAAGGAAGTCCGTCCCATTCTCGTAGAATCAACATCCAAGCTCTTCCTTGAGTAGGGATTATTTTCCAGTGATTTCCGGTTCCCAGTTTCAGAACTTCCGCTTTTTCCGGAAAACGAATTTTCACTATGTTTAAGATAAAAGGAGTCGAATGATACGATAAATCCGGATTTAACGGATCTAACGCAAGTAAATCAAAGAACGAATAAAAAATAAAACCGCTTAGAAAAATTGAAAAAGTTAGAAGTTTTTTTATAAAAAAATTTCTTTGAATCTTATTTTTAATAAAGAATTTCATCCAGAGCCAGTTCCTTGAATTCAACAAGATCAAAAACCGGAATGGAAAATTTTTCTTTTTTTTCTTCTAAACTAATTTCAGAAGCCTTTTTGAAAAGTGGAACGGTGGAAACTTGAAATACGAGCAAACCTTCCCAGAGACCATTTACTTCATATGCAGCGCCTTCCGAAAGTTTACGAACTTGTTTAAGTTTCGATCTGTCAAATTTGTTAATTCTATATTTATAATATACTGTATCTCCGTTCCAGTCATAAAAAATCGCGTAGTTTCCCTTGAGTTCTTGAAAAAAAAGTTTTAATGAATTCGGAAAATCGGGAGATTCGGAAGATAGAGCTTCTTTAATATCGGAGATTCTAGGTTCTGAAAGAGAGATCGAATTTCGATACGTAGAAGCAGCCCTATGTATTTCCTGAGAAAAAACGGATAGGGTCAAAATATTAGAAAAAAGAAAACAAGTCCAAAATATTTTTTGAATATTTAAAAAACGTAACAATAGATTAATCCTCTAAGTCCTCAGATTCGGGTTTGCCTCCTCCGGATGGAGAAGGAGAAGAGCCGCTTTCTCCCCCTGAAGGTCTTAGATCAGGACTGGAAGTTCCGGGTAACGGAGAGGGATCGCTCGAACGAATTGGTTTTTCTCTATGTCCTGACTTGGGTTTGATAGGAAGTGAAGAATCATCTGGATCCTTTCCGGATTCTCCTTTTTTTAATTTTTCGATCGCTGTTTTTGCGGCTTTTTTTACTTTTTCACTCGGGTCTTTGTGAGCCTTATACTCTAAAATTTCAAGAACGGACATATCCCCCGTATCGGTAAGATGTTTGATCGCTCTAAGTCTTACGACGGGATCATCGTCTCTTGCATATGCATACAATTCTTCTAATATATCTTTGTCGCCCATAGAAACGAGTGCCGTAATGGAATGGATTTTTAGGGGTTGAAAGTCTTTAACTTCTTGTTTGTTTTTGAGATTCCTAATTTTTTCCAATTCCTCCTTGATCGTCTGCATTGAGGAAATGGATTTCATCTTGCCAAGAGAACTAACGGAAAAACTTCTAAGAGTGATTGGTTCTTTAGGGTCCTTATAGATTTCGAGTAACGTGTTCTCCGCTTTTTTATCCTTGTTCTTTCCGAAAAAAAGAGCGATTTGGGCTCTGATTTCTGGATCGTTGAAGTTTTCATGCAATCGAGCGAGTAAAAAAGAAGAAGATTCTTCTTGAGGAGGAAAGTCACCTAACGCATCTAAAAGGCCTACGGTAAGATTGGAATTTTTAGTAAAGTCCTGTGTTTTTAGTATTTCAAAAAGAATCGGAACGGCCTTTTCGAACTTTAATTTTTTAGTGGCGTAGATGGATTCCTTTTGTATGTCCGGTTGTTCGTTTTTTAGAAGTTTAAGAATGGATTCTTCATATTGGGTGAGTTTTAATGTAGCAACGGTTCTAATTGTGTAGACCCTCATCATCCAATCGGGATCTTTATCTAAAATTTTACCGAGTTGATCTATTAGGATTCCGGAATGTTCAGGCGGAAACCGTTCAAGTTCTCGAAGCGCCATCGCTCTTTCTTTTGTAGTTCCGAACTTTAAAACCTGTAGAAGAACTTCTTTTTTCTTTAGAATTTGTTCTTCGGAAAGTTTAGTCGACTTTGATTGAGCAAATACGGAAATTTGCGTAAAAAGTAAAAGAAGAATATATGCAAAAAAAAGAATATGTTTCACAAAGTTAAGGTGTATTTTTTTAGATTTCTTGCTGGAATTTTTGATTTTGTTCTTCCAGTTCTTGGATTTTTCTACTGAGTTCATTGATTAAATGTTGATTCTCTAAATTTTGACGGAACTTTTCTATCAAGAAACGAATATCCCCTGTGAGTTCTTCTATATTCCAAGGTTTTTCCACATAACGACTTAAACCCCCGTAGTTGATCGCGTGGATCGCGGAATCAAGACCGGCCTGACCGGTGAGCATGATCTTGATCGAGTCTGGAAGTTTTTTATGTACTTCCTCTAAAAATTGGGAACCTTTCATGCCGGGCATTACTTGATCGGTAATCACTACTTCGATTACATAGCCGGAATTTTGGATTTCCTCCATGAGCGCCAGGGCTTCTTCCGCGCTGTTTGCAATTTCGATTTCATGGCTTTCTCCGAATTCGTTACGGAGTTGCTGTTGAATCGTTTCCAGCACCGATATTTCATCATCGACACAAATGATATAACCTTTATTCATAATCTTTGTCCCAAATCGGAAAGTATCTTTAGAAATAGAATTGCGTCAAGAGTATATCTTTAAGATTTACTTAGAGTTTGATTACCGAAGGAATATTCAAAATCCGAGAGGAAAAATAGTCTTTTAGGTCCAAATGTGCAATACAAAATCGAATCCATTTTTCGAACTGAATTTTTTTTGTGTCTTCTAAGATCAAACCTTCTCCGAGTTTTTTTGCAGTTTTAGACATAGGATCGGATTGGAAAAGTTCCGGAGATTCTTCTTTTAAGATTTCTAAAATGGAAAGTCTTTTTTCCCACGACTTCGATTTTTGAAACCGTGTTTTAAATAAACTTACTTTTCTAGAAAGAAAAAAACGATCATAGGTTTCGTAACCACTGGTTCTGCAATGAGTTTTACCACCGTTTCTATCAAAGTCCACACCTTTTAAAATCAATCTATCGTATTTTAGATGTTTGGCGAAGGACACGGCGATTCCCGCCATGTTCAAAGACGGATTTTCCAAGATAGGCGCATTCTGAAAAAAAAGAGATCTTAGAACTTGATCTAAAGGATGAGTGGAAAAATAAATCCATTTCGGATTTGGAAGATCAAAAAGATAAGTACAACCTCCGAACCAAGTAAGGATTGGAATTTCTTTGGGAAGAATATTTCGAAAGTGAAATAACGTGCCTCTAGAAGAATCCAAACTCAAAACCACGTCAGGAACGATTCCGAAGTTTAAAATCCAACCCAAAGAAGTATCCGAAGCGAGTAGATGAAATCGGCTTCTGTTTTTAGAAATCCAGTCCGTTTCTTTTTCGAGAGAGGGGCTTGCACCTGTAAAAACTAAGGTTTGGTTTTGAAAGAAATTATCTTTGGCTCCTGAAAGAATCAGAGAAGTATTAGAATTTTGGAATGAACTTGTAAGATTTCGGATACTGTTGCGTATCCAGATCTTTTGAAAATATTCTTTGGCGATTTTATTTTGAGAATTTTGTTTGAGAGAATCCAAAAAACTCAATGTTAGATCGGGAAATTTTCTGGAATAAACTGGGTGTAGAAAAGGGGAAACCAGGTCTGTTTTTTCGGAAAGCCAGAAAGAGAGTGGGTGAGATAGAAATTTGTCCAGACCAAAAACGATTTGGATACGATGTCCTTTGTTTTCGTATGATTTTAAGATTCTATCAAAAAATTTTTCTGCGATCGATTTAAATGCTCCAATAGGTTCGAGTATAAGAATGTTTACTGGCTGGTTTGTTTTTTGGAGATAAGATTCTAAGTGGTAGCCTAAACCGAAACCGAAGATGAGAATGGTTTCTTTGTCTGAGAGTGGAATCGGAATCTGTTCTGCGATTCTTTCTCCTTCTCCAATAGGGTTGAATCTAGAATGAAAAAGGAAACCCGATTGGGTTTCCTTTAGGTTTAAAGTTCCGTTTGGATTTGTAACGAGCTGGTAGATGAATTCTAATCCTCTTCTTTTTCGGATTCTTCTTCGTCCTCGTCAAAATCGTCTTCGTCCTCGTCGTCGTCGTCATCTTCTTCATCGAGAGAATCTTCTTCTCCATCAAGAATTGGACGAGGTGCTTCTTCCGGAATAAAATCTTCTTCTGTATCTTCTTCTGCAATTGGGGCTTGAGGAGCTTCGAAAAGTCCGTTGAATTTAGAGTAGGATTCGTTTGTAAGATTTGCTTCTTTGTCGAGTTGGATTCTTTCTTCTTTTGTAAAATATTGGTATTGTACTTCTTCGTTGGCGAGTGCAAACATTGCCTGAACGGCTAATTTTCTAGCTTTGATCTTTTTAGGCAATTCTAGTCTTTCGATTCGGTCTAGTGTATGGAATCCAGCAACAGCTCTTTCATATTTGTTACGTTTTGCTAATTCGATAAGAGTGACAATGTCAAATTCTGAATTTTGGTTCATTCGGATTCCCTGAATAGATTAGAAAGAAACTTCAAAATACCACGAAATCAGTAGAAAGATAGTTGTCAACTGCTTCTTTCTATAATTTTTGAGAATCTCGCTTTTTTACTTGATTCTCTTAGATGGTTTTAAAAATGCCGTTTCTCGAAAGAACGTTCTTACAGTTTCGGAGAATCTGTCAGTGAAATCGGTGTAAGAAAACGAGAAAAAATTTTCTAAAAGTATGAGTTCCTACAATTTTAGAATTTGTTCGTAAAATCGTGATTTGCGGTAGTTCCCACATTTTAGGAATCGAGATCACAACTTTTTTTAGAAAAATGAACCATGGATTCTTTACATCGAACTCATGTTACATTATTTTGTAAGAGTTCCCACATGGAAACTCTGTGTGAATTTTTGAAAACAAAACCGGATTTTCAAATCTTAATGAAGCAAAATTAGGGATCGTGTTTCCCGCTTGATTTCTTTGGATATGACCCTTTTAATAACCCTGATTCTGACTTGAAAGATCGTGGGAATAAAGCAAAAGGATTAAGAAAAAACTAAGAACTTGTTGTAAAACCTGAAAATGTGGGAACTCACACGTTTTGTTCGAGTGATCAGTTATGTTCCCTAAGGTTTGGAAAACGCTCTAAATTGTTTTTCTTTAGAAGTAAAAATCGGTTTTTTGTTTTACAACTTTTTCAACTTCAAGCAGACAAAACATACATAAATTTCAGGAAATAAAATGTCTCATCACTCTCAAATTCAGAAAATTCAAGCTCGGGAAATTATGGATTCCCGTGGAAATCCTACGGTCGAAGTGGACGTAACCCTTATAGATGGTTCTTTTGGAAGAGCGGCGGTTCCTTCCGGAGCGTCCACTGGAGAATATGAAGCCGTAGAACTTAGAGATGGAGATAAACATCGTTATCTCGGAAAAGGGGTACTTAAGGCGGTAGAACACGTAAACGTAAAAATTCAAGAAGTACTAAAGGGAGAAAATGCGATCGATCAAAATAGAATCGACCAACTCATGTTAGACGCTGACGGAACCAAAAACAAAGGAAAACTAGGAGCGAATGCAATTTTAGGAACTTCTCTTGCGGTAGCCAAGGCTGCAGCCTTTCATTCTAAACTTCCATTATATCGTTATATCGGAGGAAACTTTGCCAGAGAACTGCCGGTTCCTATGATGAATATCATCAACGGAGGCGCTCATGCGGATAACAACGTAGACTTTCAAGAATTTATGATCCTTCCTGTAGGAGCCAAAAGTTTTCGAGAAGCCCTTCGTATGGGAGCGGAAGTATTTCATTCTTTAAAATCAGTCCTCAAAGGAAAAAAATTGAATACTGCCGTCGGAGACGAGGGTGGATTTGCTCCAGATTTGACTAGTAATGTGGAAGCGATCGAGGTCATTTTACAAGCCATTGAAAAGGCAGGATATAAACCTGAAAAAGACGTTTTACTCGGTTTAGATGCGGCTTCTTCCGAGTTTTATGACAAAAGTAAAAAGAAATACGTACTGGGTGCCGAAAATAATAAGGAGTTCTCCAGTTCCGAACTCGTGGATTATTATGCGAATTTGGTTTCCAAATATCCGATTATTACGATCGAAGACGGTTTGGATGAAAATGACTGGGATGGTTGGAAACTTCTTTCCGAAAAATTGGGAAAGAAAATTCAACTCGTAGGAGACGACCTTTTTGTGACAAACATAGAGAAACTCTCCAAAGGAATTTCTTCGGGAGTTGGAAATTCAATTCTGATTAAGGTAAATCAGATTGGCTCTCTTTCCGAAACTCTCGCTTCTATTGAAATGGCGAAAAAAGCCAAATATACAAACGTCGTAAGTCATAGAAGTGGGGAAACGGAAGACGTTACGATTTCTCATATTGCAGTTGCAACTAACGCGGGACAGATTAAAACCGGTTCTCTTTCTAGAACGGATAGAATTGCAAAATATAACGAACTTCTAAGGATCGAAGAAGAACTCGGAAAATCGGCAGTTTATAAGGGTAGGGAAACTTTTTATAATTTATAAAATTGTTTTTGTATTTGGAAAAAATGCGTCTTAGTCTAAAATAGACGCGTCTAAAGCGAACAAATACAAGTTTCTATAAAACAGATTTGCGATTTTTATTGGATAGCAATCACAGAACAAGGATTAGATGCAGAAATTTGATTTATAAGATTATAGTTTTGAGATCTTATAAGTTGGTATTTGGGGCGATCGAATTTAAAGAGAATAAGATTGGAAATTTTAAAGATTCAAAAAGATTTTTTGTTTAAAAACCTATAAGGACTTCAAAACGGGGAAAATTTTGAAAGCAGCATAAATTTATGATTACACTTCCAACGAAAGTCTTCTTGTTCTCTTGTTTTTTTTCAGGACTTTTTTATTTTATCGTCTTGGGAGAATCCGGAATCGTAGTACGTTCTCAATTGGAAGAATCACTTGCTTCTTTACAACTCGATATAGAAAGACTCTCTTATGAAAATAGGCAGTTGGAAGAAAAACAAAAGATTTTAAAAAACGATCAAGTTGCTTTGGAAAGAGAAGCGAGACGGTTTTATTTATTGAGTGAAAACGCTCATATCGTTAAATTTAGAGAAACAGAAAATAGATCCGAACTCAAACCGGTTTTAGCGTCTAGATTAAATGCGTTTCGTCCTGGAAAACAATTTCCAGTTCCGCCCATTCATTTTATTCGGATTTTCTATGCAATCTTCTCTAGTTTCATTTGTATTGGAGTTTTCATAAAAATGAGGAAGAAGAAACTGGATTTTAGAAACGAATAAGGAAAGGTTCATGCCAGAAACAGAAAAAATCGCAGAAGTATTCGAAGAACTCACAGGAAGTAAAATTTCCAAAAATTTCCTCGACCATAGAAAGATTTTTCTCTGGGGTCCTGTTACG
Source organism: Leptospira kirschneri serovar Cynopteri str. 3522 CT (assembly GCF_000243695.2). Taxonomy (NCBI): domain Bacteria; kingdom Pseudomonadati; phylum Spirochaetota; class Leptospiria; order Leptospirales; family Leptospiraceae; genus Leptospira; species Leptospira kirschneri. Next base: position 495,623 of record NZ_AHMN02000004.1, read on the forward strand.
GACGAATCTTCTAAAGATTTAGTCGGTAAACTACTTTACCTGGAAATGAAAGATCCAGGTAAAAAAATCACTTTTTATATCAATAGTCCGGGTGGGGTTGTCACTTCGGGAATGACCGTATTTGACACGATCAAGATGATTAGTTCTCCGGTTCACACGGTTTGTATGGGAATGGCCGCTTCTATGGGTTCTGTTCTACTTGCTGCAGGAACAAAAGGAGAACGTTCTATTTGGCCAAACGGTAAAGTGATGATTCATCAACCTAGTATTGGCGGACAGATCGTAGCACCCGCAACGGATCTGAAAATTCACGCGGAAGAAATTCTAAAGACAAAGGCGAAATTAAATCAAATTCTTGCGGATGCTTGTGGACATCCTGTTTCCAAATTGGAAGAGGACACAGACAGAGATTATTATATGGACGCGGAAGAAGCGATCAAATACGGAATCGTAGATAAACTTTCTACTAAAATCGATTTTAATTGATTTGTCTAAACCAGTTTCCTTAGAAGAATTCTTAAAAGAATTTTTAGTCTCTTCCGAACAAAAGGGAAGAAATTCGGAGGTAGATCAAAATTTAAGTGAGATATTTCTGGAATTTGTTTCTCTTTTGTTTTTGGAAGAGGAAGAGAAAATTCAAGAAAAAGTTTTATTAAAGGATATTGGCTCTTTTGAATTGGATGAGTTCGTAAATTTTTATCTTTCCGATATGTATCCTGACGATCCTACGGTAGTAAAACGTGGGATCGACTTCTTGAGAAGGTTTTATAAATTCGCTAAAAAAAGTTCCCATATCAAAAAAGAACAATTGGAAGACTGGGACGAATTCTTTAAAGAACTCTAATATTCTATAAAACGCATATTGTAATGAGTTCAGAAGCCTTTAAACCGAAAAGATTCGTTCAAGGCAAACACCTTCAGACCGTCTATAATACTTTTTTTCCTCCTAAAAATCGTCTTAGGAGCGAATATTATTTCGAAGATATTCTTCTACAATTAGGGGACGGTTCTGGAGATTCGCTCTGGTTGGAACACAATCCTCCTATATCTCAGTATTCTTCTGGTCCGTCTTGGAACGGAATTTATATTGTAATGATTCACGGAATGGAAGGAACCTCTGATAGTTCTTATCTAGTCAGTTTGGCACAGAATGCTCTACTTCGAGGATACGGATGTATTCGAATGAATCTTAGAAACTGTGGTAGAGGTCAGGGATTTTCTAAAGGAACGTATAACATTGGTCAGACGAATGACGTTCAGGATGTGATTGATTTTGTATGGAAAAAACTTTCTCATAGAATTTTTCTTTCCGGGTTCTCTCTTTCTGCAAGTTTGGTTTTAAAATATTTAGGTGAAAGAAGAAATCACAAGGTGGAAGCGTTTTCCTCTACCAACCCTCCTTTAGATTTATTTAAAGGTTGTGAGTTTATCGATTCGAGAGAAGGAAAGTTTTACAGGGATCGATTTGTGTCTGGTTTTCGTAAAAAAATCAAAAATAAAATTATTCAACTTCCTCCTGAGTTAGAAAAAAACGCGTTCCAAACCAAAACGTTTTATGAATTTGATGATCGTGTAACGGCACCTTTTTTCGGTTATAAAGACGCGAAAGAATATTATCTGGATTGTTCTTGCGTTCGTTATATCCCGGATATTCGTCATTCTGGAATTGTAATTCATTCGGAAGACGATCCTGTGGCTCCTCCTTTTGATTGGGAAAAAATAGAATGGAACAAACTTCCTCATATACGAACGATCCTCAGTCCTAAAGGAGGTCACGTCGGATTTCTGACGGACCCGACGCCGGAAATTCCAGACGGAAGATGGTTAAATAAAATAATTCTGGATTATTTCGATTTGAAAGTAAACCCTGGAAGTTAATTTTTTATCCGATGAATTCCTCTAAAAAGAATCCTATCACAAAGGAAAAACTCAATCGTCCTCCCGGTGCGGCGTTTTTTATTGTGGTCACTTTTGAAGAAGCGGAAATATTTTATTCCATCAAAACTAGGTCGGAAAAAAAATTCTCCGCAACCTTGTATGAAAGTAATCCTATGCCTACTTGGAAGGAACCGGACACAGATTTTTGGAATTCGTTTCCAGGAAGAAATACTAAAATTCTTTCTTTCAAAAGAAGAATTCACAGAGAAGAACTTCCCTCCATTCAAAAAGAATGTCTTTCGATTCAGAATTCTGTCGTGGAAAAGGACAGAGGGGTTCGAATTTTTCCAGGATACCTTTGTAATCATTCTGTTGTGATCTCAAGTATCCAAGACGATTTTCATAGAATTTATCTTTTTAACGGAGTTTATGCGGAAACGGTTTATAACTATCAAAAACAAAAGATGGTTTTTAAAGAGACTGCCCCTCCGTTTTTCAAAACTCCGGAAGCAGTTTATTTTTTTACGAGTTTGAGAGAATCTTATGTTCAAAATATTAGTAAATCTTAATATTCTATTTTTCCTTTTAGTTTATTTTTTATTTTTTGGGTGTTGTGCTCCTTCGCGGCTGGAAATCGTTTCGGTGGTTCTTTGTGATCATTTCAATCGGGTTGGAGAATGTCTTGAACCTGTGGAAAAAAATCATCATTATAAAATAGAAATTCCAAATCACAAAAAACCGGATACTTGGGAAAAGTTTTCTAATTATCTTTACTTTCATGCGAGAGAAACTCCAGGTTTTCTAATTCGATTCAATCGTAAGTTAACCCCTTCCGAATCTAAAATGATCAAAGATTCCTATTACGCCACGATGAGTTTTTCCGGAACTGTAGAAAGGATGGAAGGTTTTGAAATGGGAGAGGATTGGGTTGGTTCGTTTCAGTATCTAGGTTCTATAATTAAAGAAAAATTAAAAAAAGAAAATCGTCTTTCTTCCTTTCCTTATACAAATTCTATCTTTCCAGCAGAAGTGGAATTTAGATTTAATTCTTCTCTTTTCGAAGGGGAAGAAAAAACGAAAATCAATCTAAGTTTTATCGTTCTTCCTCCAGAAAAATGAAATAAGTATCCAAAATCTAAAATTGTAGGAACTCTTACAAATTTTAGATTTAGAGTGAAACTTTGAAATTGTAGGAACTCTTACAATTTTAGATTTAGAGTGAAACTTTGAAATTGTAGGAACTCTTACAATTTTAGATTTAGAGTGAAACTTTGAAATTGTAGGAACTCTTACAATTTTAGATTTAGAGTGAAACTTTGAAATTGTAGGAACTCTTACAATTTTAGATTTAGAGTGAAACTTTGAAATTGTAGGAACTCTTACAATTTTAGATTTAGAATTTTGATCCTAATCTTTTTGTTTCTTTCAAAATAGAAAATGGTCGTTGTTATTTTAAGTCGCGATGGCCTTTGATTTTTATTCCTTGAATTTCCCTCTATTAGGCTTTCTTCTGGTATTATCCATGAATTTGGAATCCAATTCTTGCATTCGTAACGTGATCCATCGATTTTTTCTATATTTTATTTTCAGTTTGTCTGGATTTTATTGCGCGCTGTCGGAACAACCCAATTTAGGTGTTCAGGAATTTCAAGGAATTACCCTAGATGGACAACTCGTTCGACTTTCTGAAGTGAAAGCGTCTCGATTAATACTAAACGTATACGGTCCTAATTGTGTTCCCTGCATTAAAGAAATACCGGCTCTCAATTATCTCTATCACGAAATGCAAAAGGATCCCAAGGTCCAATTTTATATGGCGGTTGACCCATCTTTATTTTTTGATGACCCGGAGGTGATGTCGGAAGATGAGATGTTGACCAAAGTGATTCCATTGGTAAAGGATGAAATTCAGAAATATAAAATTCAAGTTCCGACACTTTTAATGAAAAAACCGTTTCGAGTCAGTCGAACCAATTCTATCATTACGGGAACCCCCGAAACTCTTCTTTTTAAAACAAAACCTTTTGTACTATATTATAATTTTATTGGACCCATTAGTGAAGAGGGAAATCCAGAAAGACTGAGCATAGACCAGAAGATACTATTTTTTAGAAGGATGGCTGGATCTTCATGAGGAGTTTGATCGTTCGATTTAAGGATTGTGAAGGCCCGGGAATTCTACTCGATTCTTTAAAAAAAAGAAGTTATAAAATCACCTATCACAACGCATACGATTTACGAGTAAAACCACTTCCGGACGCTCATCTCATTTTTGATCTAATTGTACTTTTAGGTGGACCACAGTCCGTCACGGATCAGTCTCTTACCGGTTTTTTCGAACCTTGGTTGAATTTAGTGCGTTATGCGAGCTCTATGCCGAATCGTAAAGTAATCGGAATTTGTCTTGGTTCACAAATTATTTCCAAAGCATTGGGTGGCGAAGTCAAACGAGGAGAAAATGGACCCGAAGTCGGGTTTTACGACGTGCAGGTTCAAGAGCCTCATTTTATATTTGATGGAATTTCTTCATTTCCGGCGTTTCATCTTCACGAGGATGTTTTTTCAATTCCTAAGGGAGCAAAAAATCTTTTGAAAAGTGGAAAGTATCCCAATCAGATGTTTTCTTTCGAAGATCGAATTTTTGGAATTCAATGCCACTTAGAAATTACCGCTTCTATGCTTTCTGTCTGGCAGAAGGTGCATTCTGATTTTATTCGTTCTGCGGGTTGGATTCCCGGACCGGAAACGGAACTTTTGAGGTCTCAGATGGAGAAAGTGGGGCGTAGTATTTTCGAAAAAATATTGGATCATTCTACTGGTTTTGAGACAAATCATCGCGCTCTTTTGAGTCCTCAAGCCATGACTTCTAAAAGCAGATGATAAAATTTAAAAAAGAAGAAATCTTATTATCCTAAGAGTTAAAATATTTTTTGGAATCGACGCGGTTGTCTTAAGAGCAATAATTCAAATAATAGAATATACGGAAAAGTGAATATGATTCAAAACATTCTCCGGGTGGTTTTCGGAAGTAAATTTGAGAGAGATTTAAAAAAACTCATCCCGATCGTTAGACAAATTAATTCTTTAGAAGAAAGTATGAAAGGAATGGACGATTCTGCTCTTTCTTCCCAAACGAAAAAGTTTAAAGAAAGAATTGTACAAGGAGAATCCTTGGATTCAATTCTTCCAGAGGCATTTGCCACAGTAAGAGAAGTTTCTCTTCGTACTATGGGAATGAGACATTTTGACGTGCAGATGATGGGTGGAATCGCTCTGCATGGTGGAAACATCTCCGAAATGAAAACCGGAGAAGGAAAAACTCTTACCTCTACTCTTGCAGTTTATCTCAATTCTCTTGCGGGGAATGGTGTACACGTCGTTACGGTAAACGACTACCTTGCCAAAAGGGATGCGAATTGGATGAAACCAATTTATGATTTTCTAGGGATTTCAGTCGGTGTAATTCAACACGATATGGATTATGAACAAAGGAAGTTCGCTTACGCCGCGGACATCACCTATGGAACCAACAACGAATTCGGTTTTGATTATTTAAGGGACAATATGGTTTCTCATAAGGATCATAAGGTTCAGAGATCTCATTTTTTTGCGATCGTAGACGAGGTAGATTCGATTTTAATCGACGAAGCAAGAACCCCTTTGATCATTTCTGGTCCTTCTGACGAAGCGACTGATAAATACGTTCGTGTTAATAAGATCATTCCTAAACTCTTCGAAGGTGATGACTTTGAAGTGGATGAAAAGGCGCGTAACGTTCTTTTGACTGAAAAAGGTGTTTCTCATGTTGAAGAAATACTTTCGATCGAAAATTTGTACGCTCCTGAGAATGTGGATTTAGTTCATCACGTTCACCAAGCTTTGAAGGCTCATAAAATTTTTAGAGTGGATAAGGACTACGTAGTTCAACAGGGGCAAGTAGTAATTATTGACGAATTTACCGGTCGTCCTATGGAAGGAAGGAGATATTCCGACGGACTTCATCAAGCGATCGAGGCCAAAGAAAACGTTACGATCGCAAAGGAATCTCAAACTCTCGCTTCCATCACATTCCAAAATTATTTTAGAATGTACGATAAACTCGCCGGAATGACCGGGACCGCGGATACCGAAGCGGAGGAATTTAAAAAAATCTATAACCTAGACGTGATCGTAATTCCGCCTAACGTATCTGTTCAAAGAAAGGATTCTCCAGATCGTGTGTATCGTACTGAAAATGAAAAGTTCCAAGCAATTTTGACTGAAATTCGAGAACTACAATCTAAAAAACAGCCGGTTCTTGTTGGAACCATTTCCATTGAAAAGTCGGAAGTTCTTTCTAAAATGTTAGCTTCGGCTGGAATCCAGCATAACGTATTAAACGCTAAGTTTCATCAAAAAGAGGCGGAGATCGTTGCAAATGCCGGAAAACCTGGCGCCGTAACGATTGCTACTAATATGGCGGGAAGAGGAACCGACATCGTTTTAGGAGGAGCTCAACTTTATAAAGAGAATCTAGAAACTTGGAAGGATGAAGACGAAATTGTAAAACAATTTAAGGAATCCATTTTAAGACAAAATCTTGAATATGCAGAATCTTTAATGCAGAAAATGGATTCCGGAGCCAAACAGAAACGTGCGTCTGAAATTTTAAGTTCTGTAAAAATCTGGAAGAAAAATCACGAAGAGGTTTTGGCTGCAGGAGGGCTTCATATTTTAGGAACGGAAAGACACGAGGCGAGACGGATTGATAACCAGCTAAGAGGTCGTTCCGGTCGTCAGGGTGATCCTGGTTCGAGTCGATTCTATTTGTCTCTTCAAGACGATCTCATGAGAATTTTCGGTTCAGATCGAATTTCCGGTCTTATGAAATGGGCCAATATGCCGGAAGGCCAAGAGATAGAAAGTAAAATGGTGAGTAACGCAATTGCAAGGGCGCAAAAGCGAGTAGAAGGTCATAACTTTGATATTCGTAAACATCTTCTTGAATACGACGATGTGATGAACCGCCAACGGATCGTAATTTACAAGATGAGAAACGAGGTGCTTGAAAACGAAGATATTTCCGATTTAATTTCCGGTTTTATCGAAGAGACAGTGGAAAATCAAATCGTAACTTACTGTGAAGGAAATAATCCATCTGCATGGAATTTAGAATCTTTGAAAGAATGGTCCGATGGTTTGGATTTGAACTTACAGATTGACGAAGTAGAATTTAAAAAATCTAAAAATCCACAATTATCTCTTTTCGAAAAAGTAAGCTCTACTGCAAAACTGAAATACGAGTCCAAAGCAGAAAAGATCGGAAAGGACATCTGGAAGTTACTCGAGAGAAATATCTTCCTGGATATTTTAGATCATCGCTGGAAAGAACATCTTTATTCCATGGATCATTTAAGAGAAGGAATTTGGACCGTAGGTTATAGCGAAAGAAATCCTCTTGTAGAATATAAACTTCAAGGTTTTAGAATGTTCGACACTGCGATCGAAAATTTGAAAAACGAAATTGTAAACTTCATCTTTCGAGTAGAAGTATCAGAAAATTCTAAACTACCGGAAGAAAAAAAGGAATATAAAAAAGTAGGGCAAGAAATTACGGGAGGATTTCAAGAATTTTCAGGCGGCAATTTGAATCGTTCTCAACCCAACGGTTCCAGTGTAACGGTTACTACCAGTTCCGGTGGAGGAACCGAAAGAAAAACAAGTCGGAGAAGAAAACGCTGAAGTTTTTTGTTTTCATTTCGATTTTGTCCTGCGTTCTATTTTATTGCGTAACAACAGAACCTCAAAAAGGAAGCGCAAAACAAATCTATTCGGATTGTATGGAAACATTTCAGGATTCCGAAAAATGTGAAAAACTAGTTCTCAAACAACTTTTAGGTTCTGATAAAACAGAAACTCAAACAGAAACCGAAAAGAATCAAACTCCGACTTTAGATCCGGAAATTGAAAAAAATCTCAGACTTAGATCCGAAATCAAAGACAGTTTACAGGGACAAAATCGAATTTTTGTAAAAGAGTTTTTAGGAAATCCGGACCAAGTTCAGTTCCGAACCAACGGAATAGAAGCTTATATTTATACCAGACCGATCAGTCGACATAAACTTGGCGTAAAACCTGATTTAGAAATCAGAGTTTTGATGCGAAATGGAACCGTAGTACGAGTAGAACACGTGGCTCCTTAAATGGAGTTAGACCTTAAAAGAATAGATTGGTGCCGTATTTTTAAGCATCAAAAATCGAAAAACGTTTGTAAGTCAGATTTAGCCTTAGAATCGTGGAGGAATGAAGGTCCGTTGGATCCATCGATTTCTGATTCTTGTTCTTACAGCGGTAATTGTATTACCCTGTGAAGAAGATGGAACCTTTGATCTTGCTTTTTTAGACGTTCGAGGTAGGGAAGTTCATTCCACTCTTGCGAAAAAGATTCACAATCAATCGCAACATAAGACGCGTTCTGAAATTCAATCCGGTATCGAAACCAGGGATCTTGCAATTTATACGAGAGGACGTTACGATTTTTTAGATCTCGTATTCTCCGGTTCTTTCGAACTTTCAAAAGTGGAAGTTCATTACTTTTCCGGAAAGTTCAACGCACCTAAAACCTATTTTAGCTATTTATTATCTTCTCTCCTTTTGAATTTACCACCTCCAACGGTTTGATTTTTTTACGGAAGCCCTATCGGGTTCCCAAAATCTTTACGATAAACTTTTGCTACGAACTCGGTTTGTACGCTAAGTATAAGGAAAATCAAATACAAACGTGGAGAACTGTACACTGAATCAGCAAACCATCATTTCTGGAAAACCTATGAAAAAGATTTTCATTCTACTTTTTTTCCTTGTTTTTACGATTTGCGTTTTTGCGGAGGAATCGAAAACGGAAGTTTTGGATTCTGCTATTTTTCCGAAAGAAAACGAAGAATCTAAAACTTCACTGAACTTGGAAGAAAAACCTACCTTTGAAAAAGAAAGGGTTTTGGATTTAAAAACCGCAGAGGAAAAACTCTGGCGGAATAACCTACTTTTACTCGCGTCTCGTTTTAATATAGACGCACGCAAGGCAGGAATTGAACAAGCGGGACTTTACGCGAATCCGAATATTTTTATCGACCAGAGTATATACGCCGAACCTACACAACGTTATTTTGATTTTTCGAGATCCGGTCAAACGGTCGTACAAATTCAGCAACTTTTTTTGTTAGGCGGAAAAATCGGTAAACGGGTACGTGTGGCCGAATTGAACGCTAGAATGAGCGAACAGGAATTTTATGATCTGGCTAGAGGACTTGTTACAAAATTAAGGAAGTTGTTTTATGCGATCTATTACTATAGACAGGCAATTTCCTTTTACGATCAAAGTTTAGAAGCCTTGGGTAGAACCGTAACTTCGGCGGAAATGGGTTATAAAAGAAGGGCGATTCTTCAGGCGGAAGTGCTTCGTTTAAAAGCTCTTTACTTCTTTTTAAAAAAAGAAAGAGAAGATTTGAATATTCGAATTTTAGAAAGAGAAGCAGACCTTCGAGTATTGTTAAACGACGATTCTCTTAAAAGTCCGGAAACTAAAATCATTCCGGAAATCGTAGAAGAAAATTTAGATTTATTGGAACCCGCAAAATTAAAAAGGGAAGAACTTTTAGAAGTAGCAAGAAATAAAAGACCTGATCTAAAAAAAGCGGTTCAAGCTCTTCGATATGAAGAGGCCAATCTAGAATTGCAACACGCTAACGCCATTCCGGATCTTGCGTTCGGACCCATGTACAATCGGGGAGGAACCGCGTTTCAAAACTATTGGGGGATTACGGCTCAGTTAAACGTTCCTATTTTCGATAGAAACCAGGGAAATATTAAAGCTTCTGAAAAGGCAGTACTCTCCAGAAAACAAGAACTTAAAAACACTCTTTTAGAAGTTGAAAATGAAGTAGCCGTTTCCATTGAAACCGCCCGAGTGAAAGACGAACTTTATAAAAAATTCAAAAACACTTATACAAAAGAATATACGGATCTCTCCAAGGATATGATACTAAGTTACGAAAAACGTTATATTACAATTTTGGAATTTGCCGATTTTTTCGAAACGTATCGTTCCAGTATAGTCGAAATGTTGAAACTTCAGACCGATCGAATGGATGCTATTGAAGGAGTTAATTTTTCCGTTGGGCAGGGAGTACTGATTCCGAAACTCAAGCCAGCCGAGAGCACGGAGAATCAGTGAGGAAACCGATATGAAGATACATTTTACAAGTAGAACACTTTTAGTTACCGGAGCGGCGGTAGTCATAGCAATCGTTTCTTTGGCGATTTTGGGACTTTCCAATCGAGCCGATAAGAAAACAAAACTTCCTCCGAGCAAACCGATCATTTCAGAAAACGGGGAAAAAATCGAATTTAAAGAAAATAGTCCTGGTCTTGAGATTATACAAACAAAAGAAATCGGAAAAGATGGAGAGTTTATCAACGTAGACGCTCCAGCACGTCTGATCGCTTCTACTTCTCCTTCCGTAAGCGGAGGAGAAAGGATTATTCTTTTTGAATCTGCCGAACTCAACGATCTTTACGTAGGTTATGTTCACTCTCGAAATAGTTTGGTTCGTTCGATTAAAAACTTCGAACGGATTACGGATATGTTCAAACATAGAGTGGCGACTGAAAAGGATTTAATCGAAGCCGAAACTCAAAGAAACAATGATCAGGCAGAACTGGCCGAGTTCGAAGGGAAGTTGCGCGCGGTCGGTTTAAATCCGGCTCTACTCGGTAAATCCGGAGCTCAGAGCGCTTGGATCATTAGCGACGTTCCTGAATCTCAACTTTCTAAACTCAAAAAAGGAAAAAGAGTGAAGGTGCGTTTTTCCTCTTTTCCAAACGAAGAATGGTCCGGAACCGCAGAAGCTCTTGGTGACAACGTAGACCCTATGACAAGAACCGTTAAGGTTCGTATTGTGATCTCTAATGCCGGATACAAACTCAAACCAGGTATGTTTGCCAATGTTAAGTTTCCGGAAGATACGGCGAACGACACAGTTGTAGTTCCCTTTAATGCGATTGTTACCGTAGAAGGACAAAATTACGTTTTTGTGGAAGAGTCTCCACATGAGTTTGTAAGACGTGAGGTTACTTTAGGGATTTCTACTACAGATCGAGTTAACGTTATCGAAGGTTTGACCAAGGGCGATCGAGTAGTCGTTCAAGGTTCTATTCTTTTAAAAGGACTCAGTTTTGGTTTTTAATATGCAAAAATTGGTCCTATTTATAATATTATGCTTTTTGAATGTATCTATTTGGGCTCAGAATCAAAAATACGGCTCCGATCCTAAGTCCGATCCTTCTCCCGAATGGGTGGAAGATCCAGATAAAAAGACTAAAATTGGTAAAGAAGAACACACAGAAGACGTTCTCAAGGGTAAAACCCTTCCTAAATCTACCAACTTTTTAGTTTATGGCGCAAGCATCGGTTCTCCCGGTAGTATCAATCTAAATCTTGGTTATTACTACAAAGACGTGGTTTTCCGAGTTTCTGGTGGAAAGTGGAACACTCATTGGTGGGGAGGGCAGGTAGATATTGGGTATAGTTTTTGGAAAACCCCAGTGATTGCTCACAGTGTTTCGATTGTGTTTGGGGCTTTTGAAGTAGACCCTTTTCAACCCGAAATTGGTAGAGGGGGACAAAATTCGTATCCTAGTGGCTCTTCGTTTCCCGGCTATCAACATAGAGATCCTACTTATGAGGATTTGATCATTCGTTCTTATGTAACGGAACAATCTACTGATTTGGCGATGTATTTAGAGTACGAAAGCAGAGATAGGCAGAAAGTACATTTAAATCAACAATATGTGGGTTTGACCTACGATTTTTTGCTCGGTAATTTTTTTCTTCAGCTCGGCGGAGGAATCGGTAAAGGGGATTATAAAAATCCTCAATTGCTTATTCAAGTTGGCTATTTGTTTGATACGAGATAATATTCATGAAATTTTTAAACTTACTGATTGAATCGGCTTTACGATATAGATTTTTTACGTTAGCCGCTGCAGTTCTATTATTGGCGGTTGGGGTTTGGTCCTGGCTTGACATTCGCAAAGAAGCATATTCTGATATTGCGGACACACAGGTTCGTCTGGTTGCAAAGTTTCCTGGTAAAGCCACTCTCGAGGTGGAAGAAAGGGTAACAATGCCGATCGAACGGGTTCTTCATTCTACTCCGAACCTAATCGTAAGAAGGTCTAGAACCATCAACGGTCTTGTGGTTTTCCAATTCGTTTTTGAAGAAGGAACGGATGATTATTTCGCTCGTATGCGTTTGATGGAAAAAGTTAGAGACGCTGTCATTCCGGAAGAAGTGACCCCGACTCTTGCTCCTATGAGTTCTCCTGTAGGTGAAGTTTATCGATACGTAGTTGAATCTACTACTGGGACTCATACTCCTATGGAGCTTAGAACTATTCAAGATTGGATCGTAATTCCAAAACTACTTCAGGTTTCTGGAATTGCGGACGTGGTTACATTTGGTGGTTTGCCTAAACAATTTCACGTGGTAACTTCTCCTGAAAAACTGATTCGTTATAGCGTAACGGTTGCCGACGTGATCGAAGCGATCAAAAGTAATAACCTTAACACAGGTGGAAATTTTCTTTTACAAGGGGAACAATCTCTTCCGATCCGTTCCTTGGGTGCGATTAGAACTCCGGAAGACATAGAGGATATTGTAGTCAAAACTGTGAACGGGGTTCCAGTCTATGTGAGAGACATTGGTTCTGTGGAAATTTCTCATCCGATTCCGAGCGGTGTTTTAGGTTATACGGTTCAAAACGAACAAGAAGGTCTGATCGATGTAGACTCCGCCGTACAGGGATTAGTCGCCATGAGAAGATGGGTAGAACCGAACGCGTTTGGAGAAAGGGTTCGCGCCAAGGTTAAAGAAATTAACGATCGTTATATGCCGGAAGGCACAAGAATTAGAAACACATACGACCGTGGAGATTTAGTAAAATATACTCTTAGAACCGTGGGAACTACTTTGCTCGAAGGGATTGCGGTCGTGAGTTTGGTAGTGATCTTTTTTATCGGAAGTTTGAAAGCTTCTATTGTAGTAGTCGCCACGATTCCGTTTGCACTTCTTTTTTCGTTTACGATGATGAATTCCTCTGGGATCTCCGCAAGTCTTCTTTCTTTGGGAGCAGTTGACTTCGGGATCGTAGTAGATAGCGCCGTAGTGATGGTGGAAAACATCATGCGCCGTTATAAGAATGCTACACCGGCGGAAAAACAAAAAGGAATTATTCGTTTTACTTACGACTGTGCAACCGAGGTAGGAACCGAAGTTTTATTCGCGATTCTGATTATCATCTTGGCATATCTTCCTATTTTTTCTTTTGAAAGAATTGAAGGCAGGCTTTTTAAGCCTATGGCTTTTACTTTGTCGTTTGCAATTTTTGGTGCCTTATTGTTTACGATGACTGTGGTTCCGGTTCTCATGTCTTTCTTTTATAGAAGGTATTTTGAATCTAAAAATCCTGGACCGATTGAATGGCATAATCCCGTTTACGAATGGGTGGAAAGAACATACGAAAAAATTGTACACTATCTAGTAGATCGTTCTAAAAAAGTAGTGATGATCGCATTTACAGGAGTTACCGGGCTTTTGATCGTAGGAGGCATGTCTCTTGGAACTGAGTTTCTTCCTTCTTTGGATGAGGGTGGATTTACTCTTCGTCTTTATTTTCCTGTGGGGATTTCTCTTCCCGAAGCCAAGAAGTTTATTCCTAAGATTCGTGGGATGATTTATAAAAACGAACAGGTCAATATGATTCTTTCCCAATATGGAAGGAATGATGATGGAACCGATCCACTTCCTCCAAACCGATTGGAAATTTATGTTGGTTTAAAAGATTATAAAAATTGGAACGAGAAGATTACTAAAGAACACCTTCTCATTCGAATGAGAAACGATTTAGAGGAAGGATTACCCGGTGTAAAGGTGAGTTTTTCCCAGCCTATTATGGATAACCTTTCCGAAGCAATTATGGGAACCATTGCCGATCTTGCGGTTTTCGTTTCTGGTCAGGATTTAAAAGAGATGCGTCATATCTCTCAACAAATTCTAGATATAGTTTCTAAAATGAAAGGAGCGAGTGAATACGGGATCGAACAAGAAGGACCTGCTCCACAACTTGTGATTCGTTTGAAAAGAGCCGTTGCAGCTCGTTATGGGATCAATATCAGCGATATTCAGAATGTGATCGAGGCCGCGGTTGGTATGGAACCGATCAGCTATTTGTACGAAGGTCCTATGGATACACCTCCAAAAGAAAGAGCGTTATTTGGCATTGCTGTTCGTTTTGCAAAGGACTATCGTCAGTCTGCAAGAGAGATTGCAAACATTCCTATCATTTCTCCTAAGGGAGAAAGGATTCCTCTTTCCGAGTTGGCTGAGATCACTCAGGAGGATTCTCCTACGATGATTTTTAGACAGGACGGTAAAAGAACCATTACGGTTCGATTGAATGTAAGAGGAAGGGATCAAGGAGGGTTTGTATCTGAATTACAGGAAAGGGTCAAAAAAGAAGTCAAGATCCCAGAAGGATTCGAGGTTCGTTATGGAGGTCAGTATGAAAACTTGGCTCGGGTTGGTAAGCAGTTAGCTATCGTGATTCCAGTAACGATCGGAATCATTTTCGGACTTTTATTTATGCTCTACCGTGATTTGAAATCTGTGATTGTTGCTCTTTCCTGTATTCCTCTTTCTCTTTTAGGAGGAATTTACGCGCTTCTTGGAAGAGGATATTATTTTAACGTTTCCGCGGGAGTAGGATTTATTTCTTTGTTTGGAATTGCGACGATGGCAGGGATTTTGTTTGTATCCAAAGCAAATCATCTTCGTCACGATGATATTATGATGTCTGTAAGAGAAGCTTCTATTCTTTCTGCGGTCAGCCAACTTAGACCTAGATTGATGACTATGTTGCTGGCGCTATTGGGACTAATTCCTGCTACGATGGCGTCTGGAGTTGGTTCCGATGTACAAAGACCTCTCGCGACCGTCATGGTGGGTGGACTTGCTTCTGCGCTTTTTTTAGTATTAACCGTAATGCCTAGTCTTTATATTCTAGTGATGGGAAGTAAAGAAAATATGAAAGGTAAAGGTTCTGCTTCTAAAAGTTTAAGCGGCGATTATACTTCTATTTATTCCGAATCTGAATATTCTACTATCAGTTATGAAGAAGAATCTTTGAATCAAATTCCAACTAAGAAAACTGGAAAGAAATTAAAATCAAATAAAACTAAAAAGGATATCTAGTTTTTTAGGATTCACCTGTGAGTTGAGTTTATCACGGTGGATCCTTTCTTTTGGTTTTCAGTTTAGATACTATTTTCAGAAAAGTTTCGATTTCTTTTTCAAATTGCATTTTGTTATAAAAAATGCTTGCACTTCTTTTAAATCCACGCATTTTCCACAAACAATTTTAGATAACAGAGTTCACCCTAAAATTTTTAGACATTTCTTTGGATGAAATGTTAATAAACGTGAATTTAGTGTTAGAAAATGAGAAAGAATTTTCTAAAAGTATGAGTTCCTACAATTTTGGAATTTATCCGTAAAGTTTAGATCCCAATTTTTTGAAGAAAAAATGAATCATAGATGAGCTCACATATAAAATAAAGTGCACCGTATTTTGGGCTCAAATTGGTTTTTGTAACAAAGATTTTCGGTATTCTAATATGTAATTCTGAGTAATAAATGTATTGACAAATACATTTTTAAGTTTTGTTCGTTGGGTTTTAAACAAAGACTTTAGGAAATTGTATCGTTTAGCGTATTAAAATTTACGAATTTTATAGAAAATCTCTCATTTATGAACTGGACTGGAATTCAATTTTTCGTCTTTAAGATAAAAAACCGCAAATTATTCCTAGACAAGGAATTGAACTCATGATCAGAAATTTACTCGAAGGGGTGATGCGTTTTCGTGTCGCTACTTTGGTCGCTTTCGTCGGCGCAGTTATTTTCGGAATTTGGGCTTGGATTGATATTAGAAAAGAGGCATATTCTGATATTGCAGATACACAGGTCCGTTTGATCGCTAAATTTCCCGGTAAGGCTGCGGTGGAAGTAGAAGAAAGGGTTACAATTCCGATTGAAAGGGTTTTGAACGCAATTCCTAAAGTTGCAGTTAGAAGGTCTAGAACAATCAACGGTCTTGTAGTTTTTCAATTTGTGTTTGAAGACGGGACCGACGATTACTTTGCAAGGACTAGGCTTCTCGAAAGGGTAAGGGACGCGGATATTCCCGCAGAAGTGGAACCGGCTCTTGGTCCTATGAGTTCTCCTGTCGGTGAAATTTATAGATACGTGGTGGAGTCGAAAGCCAATCATACTCCGATGGAGCTTAGGACGATTCAAGATTGGAACATCATGCCTAAGATGCTTTCGATTCCTGGAATCGCGGACGTGGTTACGTTTGGAGGTTTACCAAAACAATTTCATGTGGTTACAACTCCAGATCGTTTGATTCGTTATAAACTTACGATAGAAGATGTGATCAACGCGATTCGAAAAAATAATCTGAATACCGGAGGAAATCTATTATTACAAGGAGAACAAGGATTTCCGATTCGATCTTTAGGAGCGATTCGTACTCCGGAACATATAGAAAAGATAGTAGTAAAAACGGAAAACGGAGTTCCCGTTTTTATACGAGATTTAGGAAGTGTTGAAATTTCACATCCGATCCCGAGTGGAGTTTTAGGTTATACGATTCAAAACGATCAGGAAGGACTTATCGATGTAGATTCTTCCGTACAAGGACTTGTAGCGATTCGCCGCTGGGGTGATCCAAACATTATGGGAGATAGAATTCGCGCCAAAGTAAAAGAGATCAACGAAAACTATCTTCCCGATGGAGTCCAGATTAGAAATACCTATGATAGAACGGATCTAGTGAATTATACCTTAAGGACGATTGGTAAAACTTTAGTAGAAGGTGTGGTAGTAGTCAGTTTAGTTCTGATTTTTTTTATCGGAAGTATCAAGGCATCTATGGTTGTGGTGGCTACCATTCCGTTTGCGATGTTGTTTGCTTTTTTATTGATGAATATCACAGGTATTCCCGCCAGCTTACTATCGTTAGGTGCTATTGATTTTGGGATCATCGTAGACGGAGCCGTAGTGATGGTTGAAAACGTTATGCGACGTTATCGGGACGCTTCTCCTACGGATAAAAAAAAAAGGAATTGTTCGTTTTACGGTGGATGCCGCGTCAGAAGTTGGAACAGAAATCATATTTTCCATTTTAATCATCATACTAGCTTACCTCCCTATCTTTTCTTTTGAAAGAATCGAAGGAAGACTTTTTAAACCTATGGCGTTTACGATTTCTTTTGCGATTTTAGGAGCGTTAATTTTTTCTATGACCGCGATTCCTGTATTGATGTCATATATCTATCGCAATTATTTCGAATCTCAGAATCCGGGGCCGATCGAATGGCATAATCCATTTTACGATTGGATAGAAAGGAAATACGAAAGACTAATCGAGTATCTTGTAGAAAGGTCCAAGCGAGTCGTGGTGATTTGTTTTTCGATTGTTGGAACTTTGTTGGTAGCAGGAGGATTATCTCTCGGAACCGAGTTTTTACCTGAGATGGATGAGGGTGGATTCAATCTTAGAATTTTCTTTCCAGTTGGAATTTCTCTGCCGGAATCTAGAAAGTTTATTCCAAAAATTAGAGAAATGATTTATAGAAATGAACAAGTGAATGTGGTTCTTTCTCAGTTGGGAAGAAACGACGACGGAACCGATCCGTTGCCACCGAATCGTTTAGAAGTTTTAGTAAGTTTGAAAGATTACAACGATTGGAAGGAAAAAATCACCAAACAAGAGTTACTCATTCGGATGAGAAATGATCTGGAAGCTGGATTACCAGGAGCGAGGGTAAGTTTTTCTCAACCGATCATGGATAACCTTTCTGAAGCGATTATGGGAACGATTGCGGATTTGGCTGTGTTCGTATCTGGAAACGATCTGAAGGTTATGAGACAAATTGCTTTAGAAATTTTAGAAATTGTTAAGGATATGAAAGGAGCGAGTGAATTTGGGATCGAACAAGAAGCGGATAGTCCTCAATTGACCGTTCGAATTGATCGAGAGGCAGCCGCACGTTACGGAATTAATGTGAATGATATTCAGCAAATGGTGGAAGCCGCGATAGGAATGCAAAGGATCGATACTCTTTACGAGGGTCCTTCCGATGTTCCTCCTAAAACTCCAGCACGTTTTGGGATCGTAGTACGTTTTTCTAAGGACTATAGAAGTTCTAAAAGAGCGATTGAGAATATACCGATCATTTCTCCAAAAGGAGAAAGAATTCCGCTTTCTGAACTTGCAAAGATTAGTTTAGAAGACGGACCAACGATGATCTTTCGTCAGGAAGGAAGAAGAACGGTGACTGTTCGAACTAACATACGAGGCAGAGATCAAGGTGGTTTTGTAGCGGAATTAAGACAAAGAGTTCAGAAAAAAATAAAACTGCCGGAGGGATATGAAATTCGTTATGGAGGTCAGTATGAAAATCTTGCAAGAGTGGGAACGAGGCTTGCCATTGTAATCCCTCTTACTGTAGGAATCATATTCGGAGTTTTATATCTACTTTATAGAAATCTAAAATATGTTTATGTAGCTCTTGCTTGTATTCCTCTGTCTCTTGTTGGCGGAATCTACGCCCTTTTGATGAGAGGATATTATTTTAACGTATCCGGTGGGGTAGGTTTTATTTCACTTTTTGGAATCGCTACCATGGCAGGAGTTCTTTTTGTATCTAGAACCAATCACTTACTACACGAAGACGACGAAATCAGTGTAAGAGAAGCAGTGAAAAAGGCGGCTGTGATTCAACTTAGGCCGATGCTTATGACTATACTTTTGGCTCTTTTAGGATTGATTCCAGCTACGCTTGCATCGGGTGTTGGCTCTGATGTACAAAGACCACTCGCCACTGTAATTGTAGGAGGTCTTTTTTCAGCTTTATTGTTGGTTCTCACTGTACTTCCTTCTTTATATCTGATCTTAGTAGGAGAAAGAGATTACGTTCCTAAAAGACAAAACTTGGAGTCGTATTCTTATCTGGATCAATATCCATTAGAAGAATATGAAAGTGAGGAATTAGATATATCAACGGAAACTAAAATTTCTTCTAATTTACAAAAAGAAAAGAAAACTTCTGATAAAAAGACAAAGAAGAAAAAGAAATCTTAAAGGTCTACGTGTTTGTATAAAAATTAGAAATGATTTTTTTAAAATAACGTGAGTTTGGCGTAAGGAACTCACAATTCTGAAAAAAGCTGGAATCTAAACTTTATAGATCGATTCCTTAAATGTAGGAATTACCACAGTTAAAAAAATAGAATTTTATAATAGTTGAATCTGTCGTATTCAAGTGTGGGAACTATTACAAAACTTAGGCTTGTCTGTAAAATGATGTGGGAACTATTATAAAATCACGATTTTACGAAAGAATTCTAAAATTGTTAGAAGTTCATATTTTTAGAAAAATTTTATTCATTTTTTTATACCGAACTCAGGTTAAAATTCCGGTAAAAGTTTTAGAATGAAATTAGATTTCAGAATTTTTAAAAAAATGTGTGATCAGTTTGTATATTTATTTTTTTGTAATAACGAACTTTTATAAAACGGATTTATTACATCGAATTCATTTAAACTTTTCATCGGATCCATGTTTTAAAAAAGCCGAACAAAATTTACGAAAATCTTTTATTTCTCTATAAAATAAACAAAGCGTCCTCTTTTCAAAGACGCTTTGTTTTAACCCAAAGTAGCTTTTGTTTTAGAATTTTGCTACGATACCTAAGGTCATACCGTATTGATGATCCGTTTTATCACCTTTTTGATCTACGAATTGTTTTCCAGTTGCCCAGTCTCTACGAAGATCGAGTTTGATTAATAAGTTTTCGGTAAAGTTCCAAACGGGTGTAACCGTAAAGGTTTTGTATTGACCCGCGTTTCTGGTTCCACCGTAATTTTTATAATCGTCACTCATCATTTCAAGAACTTGTTCTTTAGTAATTCCTAATGGACCAAAGTTTGGGTCTGCCGCTAAACTTGCAACAACTGCGTCTGCAATTGCCGCATCCGTGAGTTTTTTAAATTCACTCAAGTAGGCATTGGGTCCCATAAACGGATTGAAAGTGGTCAAAGCGCCGTTATTATGTTTATCGTCTATGTATTCTGCACGGACGTTTACTCCCCAACTTTCGTTGATTTTGAATTTAGCAAAAATACCGTAGGCTTTGTAAGTAGTTTTCAAATCTCGTTTATTATTCAATCCCCAGAAAAGAGTGTCTTTGTTAAAAACTTCCGCACCATTTGCATTTACGTTATATCGTCTTTGATCTAAACTGTTATTAGCAAGGGCTCCTGATTTTTCACTCCAAGTATAATCTAGGTCGATCGTGATTTTATCGGTTGGAGTTATGGAAAGAATTGCGTGATTCATAAACCAATAGTCTTTGTTGTATTTTGCCCTGGCGGGATTAGTAACGTTGTAGTTTGCTATGTTTGGATCTCCCCAAGCGTTTGATAACTCCGTAGCTGTAGCCGCTTTAGAAGGATCGACTCGAGCGTAGGCTCCGTCGCTGGAATAGAGAGTATTCCAGGTTATAGAAAGTTTATCTTCGATTAGCTGGCCTTTGATCTGTGTTCCAATTGCCTTTCTTTCTGTCTGACCTTCCACAAAATAACTTTTTCCGGCCGCATTACCGCTGTAAGCTGGATCCGTAATTACGTTGAAAGGAGCAGTTGTTGCGGTTGCAGGGGAATTGTAACCAGTACCAGCTCCACTATTATATACGTAAAAAGTTCCAGCCCATTTATCTGTGAACTGAGTGGTCAAACGAGCACCCGTATGAATAAATGGGATCGTGTTTTGGAAAATTGCCCCGATGGAATAATTAGGATTGCTCATGGATTCGAGCACCTCGTAACCGATATGAGTCGCCATCTTACCTACATCCAAAGTCATTCCCTTTAAAACTGGGAAATACAAACTTACGTATGCTTGTTTTAGCATATTATAATTATAGATACTGTTGCTTTGAGAATAAGGTGCTTCTTGAAAGGCGTTGTTTTGGCCGTTTTGAATGTCGATTCGAAAACCCCAAGGAGAACTTTTTTCAGCCGCTTTTTGTATGGTAAGAGCTACTGCGTTTACTGCAAAGTTCTTGTTGCTGGTTTCGAAAGCTCTGGTTGAATCAACATCGTTGCCTTGTTTCGGATTGAGATTATACATGTAATACACGTCTGCAAATCCCGAAAATTCAACTTGATCATACCATTTTTTTTCTTCCAGTTCGATCGTTTGGGAAGGGGGTGCGGGAGCAACCGTATCTGTCGCCGGTTTCTTTCCAGTTTGAGAAAGCAATTGGAAAGAAACCAACAGACAAAAAACAGAAGCAACGAGGTTTATTGTTTTTATTCTCATCATTCTCCTAAATCTCCTATGCTCACACTATGCAAAATGTATGCCAGAGCTTAAAATTTAGAATTTAGCTTAAAAAAAGAGATAATTTAAAGCGAATAAATAAATTTTGTGCTTATAAAATAGAAACAACATTACAAATTATGCTTTATTTATGATCATTTGCTGAATATTTGAGCTAGAATGAGTTGCTTTTTTATGATTGAGTTTTTTGGATTTTTGTTTTTTTAGGAACATAATACGGAATTTTTAGTAAAAGAAATTCTGTAAGAGTTCCCACATTGGATTTTACTGAAATTTATTTTCAAAGAAACCTTTTGTGAGGTTCCTTTATTTGGGTTTGTAGGAACGATATTTTTTAGTAAAAGAAAACTCTGTAAGAGTTCCCACATTGGATTTTATAAACAGATAATTTTATAATCGTATTGATGATTTATTTTATTCATCCCTATAAAATCGAGTATCTAAGTGTTTATCCCAAAGTACAGTTTCAAGTAAGTTCAATAGAATCCGATTGAAATGTAGTGAACTTAGCAGAAATGCTTTTTCAAATTCAGCGTTTTGCTCTCTGAACTCAATACATTGCTCCCTGAGCGCCGATCCTTTAGAGAGGTATGCGTTTGAGTTTTCCGGGGCGTTTGACGGATCGCGTTTTATAATAAATTGTAACTGAATACAAAATATCGTATTAAGTTTCTTTTATGTAATTTATTGGCTGGAGCTAAATAGCGCGGTCCAGCAACACGGGATTTGATCCGGTTTTCTTACGTTGAGTTTACATTATTGAAGTGTAAACTACTTTAATTGGGTTCTTTATTATGTAGTTCCGAGTAAGAACAAATTCTAAAATTGTAGGAATTCATACTTTTAGAAAATTAGAGTTGTTGAAAAATAAATTCTCCACCTGTTTCCGTTGTATTGAAACAAGTTTTGCGGATCTCCACTATGGAGTTTTTCAATAACTCTATTTTTTCTGCCTATTTATTTTGGAAGTAGAGGAATCAAAGAATCTTTTCGGTTTGCTTCCGGATTTTCGAGCACAAAAGAAAGAAGTTTTCCAAGGACAGAACCGATTTCTTTGGGAGGAATATTTGGACAAACCTCAAGAATATCCTCTCCTCTAAGAGCCAATTCGGTAACTAAAAGGGCTTGTGGTTGTGATAATAGATCTAATATTTTATGAAAATTGAAAACGGATTTTAGAGTCGGTTCGTAAATATATGCAATATTTAGAATATGTTCAATTACGGTTTTAAGATTTTCTCTTCCGGAGTAAACACAAACCGGATGTAATAAAATTTTTCTGATTTCCGAATCGGTCAATGTAGAGTGATTTTTATGGTTTAACAAAACGGAAATGGTATCCGAGAAAAAGATAGATTCCTTCGTATTTTGATTGGAGTAACGTAAATCTTTCATAAACTGTTTTGCAGAATTTCGGTCTTGAAAGTTTCCAAACAACCAAGCTTGTAAAAAAGAAAGTCTGAGACTGGGAGGAAACGTCGGAACTTCTTGGATTTTATTTTCTACGATTTTATTTTCTATTGGATAGAGTTTGAGTTTTGTAAACAATTCTAAAATTCCGAATTCCTTAAATAATTTTAAAGAAGGGGTAGGATTTTTACTTCTTAGAATTTTATTCAGTTCGTCGTGAACTCTTTCTCTGGAAACCTTTGCGGTTACATTTTTGCAAAGAAAAATCGCCTTGGCGGTGTTAGGTTCTAAATGAAAACCTAGGCTACTTACGAAACGGATCGCTCGAATCGGCCTAAGTCCGTCTTCGGTAAATCTTTCGATCGGATTTCCGATTGTTCGGATGATTTGGTTTTGAATGTCTGAAATACCGAAGTGTTGGTCTATGAGAATTTTCGTTTCTAAATCGAAGGCGAGTGCATTCATAGTGAAATCCCTTCGTTTTAAATCTTCACTTAATGAAACTCCAAATTCCACCATCTCCGGTCTTCTTCCGTCTAAATAGTCCGTGTCCTTTCGAAAAGTTGTAATTTCGTAGGCGCGATCTTGTATCAGAACGGTTACCGTTCCATGTTTGATTCCGGTGGGAATGGTTCTTTTGAATAAAGAAAGAATTTTCTCGGGTAAAAGAGAGGTGGTGAGATCAAATTCTTTTGGAACTTTAGAAAGTACTAAATCTCGTACGGAACCTCCTACCAGATAACATTCTCCGCCTTCTTTGCGAATGGTTTGTGTAATATGAAGTAAATCTTCCAGAAAAATTTTAGGAATTTTTTGAATCAATAAAACTGGATCTACGTTAGTCATTTTGAATCATTTTTTTCCAGAGATTTCCGTATCGACTTTTTAAAGTTTGATCGTTTTCAAGAATGGTATCGATTTTCTTTTTCCATTCTGGATCTACTGTGATCTGACTGAAGGGAAGTTCGATTTTTTCGGAAAGGATTTTATCGATTTCATAAGTAGTCTTTTCCGTTGCGAGTTCACAAAGTTTTTTTGTATCTTGTGTTTCTTTTTCGGAAAGGCAGAGTAAAAGCATCTCTTCGAATTTTTCCTCTTTTTGTAGAGTAAGTAGTTTATCCTTTAGGGATTGTCCACAATGAAAGATCGGATAAAATAAAACTATATAAACCAACAACGTTTTTACCCAAAGAAAAAACGTCTGTTTGAATTTGTTTTTTGTTTTAAAACGAAAGTTTATCAAGAATTTCTCCTAAAACTTTTTTAATGTAAGAGTTCCCACAGATTAAGTCTCTTACGGTGGATTATATCTTTTTAAATCATTTATTCGTTGTTATATCCGTATGAGTTCCCACATTTATTACTCGGACGTATGAAAATAATACGATTCTTAAGTCTGTTTCAAACTTAAAATGTGGGATCTCGCACAAAAAAAACAACGATTTCAAGTTAGATATAATTTTTTGAGTCTTTGTAAAATTGCTCATTCATTTTCTGGTACTATTTTCATACGTTTGAGTCGTAAGGACCAGATAAATTCCAAACCATACTTCAATTTCAAAGTAGTTTTTTATTTTCGAAAGGCTTCGTTTGCGAGTTTATCTGCGACCGAATTTTTTTCGCGAGGAACATGGGTGATCTGGAAACTTTGTAAGGAAGAAATGAGTTTGTCCACTTCCTTTTTATATTCTAAAAGATTGGGATGTTTTACTTTGTATTTTCCATTTACCTGTTTGACTACAAGTTCAGAATCCATGTAAGCGTGAATAGAATCGAACTTCCTGGAAATACATTCTTCGATGCCCCTTTTTAAGGCGCTCCACTCCGCTACGTTATTCGTTGTTTCCCCGATCCGTTCGGAGATTTTAAATTCTTCCTTTTCATGAACGTATGCCACGACTCCGATCGAGGACGGACCTGGATTTCCTTTCGAAGCTCCATCACAGAAAATAGTGATCAAGAATTTTTTTCTCCTCGAAATAGATTGATCAAAACTTGAATCGGCTTCCAGAGAATCATATAAACGATCAGTAAACCAACTTTTAAGATCCCGCTGAAAAAAATTAAAATCCATTCTAAAATCAGATTCGTAAAAAAATAAAACGTCTCCGGTTGAACCAAAGTAAATACGAAAGAAACAAGTCCAAGCCCTAATAGAATAAATTGTAGGATTGTGTTTCCGATGAAAAAAGAAATCAGACTTACGATTGTAAAAAATAAAGAGATACGAAGACCTCTTTTTTTTATTTCGAAGTTATTAAGTAGTTTGTACATCTGAGAGAGTTTTTATTCCTTAGATTCAAGATTATCTCTATATAAAAAAGTACCCAATCCTTTGTATTCAAACAAAACTTTACATAAAACACGGTACTCGATTTTATAGAGATCAGCAATTCTAATCTACATCCTGTATTGATCCGTTGAACAATTCAACTGATAATAACTTACTTTGTTTTTCAAAAAAACTTGGACTAATTTTAAGAATCAGTTTTATCATTCTTTAGATGAGGTTCTACAACGTAGAAGATCAGCTTCTAAAAAACCATCTTGAAAATGGGCGTCCTTTTCGTCGAGTTTTCCCTAAAAAACTTTACGAGTTCAATACGATCTGTCATCCTTTCCTGAATGATTCAGAATAAACTTCAAAACTTTGTAGATACTCTTCCTATCAGTCCTGAGAAAAGTTGTTCTTATTATTCGGATCGTTTGAGTCAGATTCAATACTTTCCTTTTCCGGAAGAAATTTCAAAAGAAGTTTTGCAGTTTTTTTTCGATTCCGGTTTTAGAAGAAACGGAAACGTTCTTTATCGTACGTCTTGTTACGGTTGTAAAGATTGTCTGAGTTATCGGATTCCTTTGGATCGGTTTGTTCTCAGTCGAAATCGTAAAAAGTTACTAAAAAAAAATTTGGATCTTAAGATTTCTTTTGGATCTCCCAATTTGACTTCTGAGAAAGAAATTCTTTACCTTCGTTACCAAAGATCTAGGTATCAAAATTTTGTAATTCAAGAATCCGATCAGGAACTTTTAGAAGGAATGCGTTGGAATCTTTTTGAATATACGGAAAACTCTTTAGAGATGAATTTATCGTTAGATGGAAAGATTCTTTGTTTTATGATTTTAGATTTTGCTTCCGATTCACTTTCCGCGGTATATTCCGTCTATGATCCGGATTATCCGGATAGAAGTTTGGGAAGTTTTGCTATTCTTTCTTCTATTCTTTATGCAAAGGAATTGGGAATGAAATACTTTCATCTGGGTTATTTTCTTCCCGGTCATCCTAATATGGATTATAAAAAATATTGGATCCCTGCACAAATTCGGGAACCGGTTCCTAATGAAAATCGTTGGATTGAAACAGAAGAGTTTCAAAAAAGATATTCTGACTTTTCTTGGTAAGAATTTTCTACCTTTAAATCATACTTGTCAGTTCCGTTTATTCCCGTAGAACGGACTGATATGGCAAAAAAAATCATCGTAGTAGGCGCGTCTAGCGGGATCGGAAAAGAATTAGCTACTCTACTTTTAGAACAGGGACACACAGTCACTCTTGTGGCTCGTAGAGATAAGGAGTTAAAGTCTATCTCGGCATCCGGGAAGACGAATGCATTTGTAATTAAACACGATGTCACAAACTTTGATCAGGCAGAAGCTGCGTTTCAAAAAGCGGTCAAGTCCATGAAAGGTTTAGATGAAATCTATTATGCTTCTGGTATTATGCACAATATCAAACCGGATGAGTTCGATGTAGAAAAAGATATTTCTATGTTGAACACTAATCTTTTAGGATGTGTAGCGTGGCTCAATCCGGCAGCGAATTTTTTTCAAAAACAAAAAAGCGGAAAGATCATAGGAATTTCTTCTATTGCGGGAGATCGTGGTAGAAGAGGAAATCCGGTTTACAATACTTCTAAAGCGGGAATGAACACATATCTAGAAGCTCTTAGAAATCGTCTTGCGGTGTTAGGCGTTCAAGTACTTACCGTAAAACCAGGTTTTATAGATACTGCCATGACAAAAGGTATGAAGGGACTTTTTTGGCTGATCTCCGCAAAGGAAGCCGCGGAGATCATTTTGAAAGCGGTGGATTCCGGAAAAGAAAATATTTATGTTCCGGCTCGTTGGGGGCTTGTAGGTTTGATTATCCGTTGTATCCCTTCTTTTATTTTTAGACGTCTTTCCATTTGATGATTGAAAAGGTAATATTATGGCAACTTTATCCAAGGCCAAAACTTCTCCTAAAAAGAAAACTTCCGCAAAAACTTTGAAAGTTAAGAATATAAAAAAAGTTCCGATTGAAATTCAACTCCCGGAACCTACCAAAGTAGAAGCTTGGGGGATGAATCATCATTCTATCTCTCCGGTTCTTTTTCCGGAAAAGGAAGAGGATTTTAAAAATATATTTTCTTATGCGAATCAAAAAGAACTCAAATTGACTTTTCGGGGAGGAGGTTGTAGTTACGGGGATGCAGCCACCAATACGAAAGGTGCGGTGATCGATATTTCTAAGTATAATCGAATTTTGGAATTCGATTCTAAAAATGGAATTATCAAAGCGGAATCCGGAACTACGATCAAACAACTTTGGGAATTTGGAATCGAAAAAGGTTATTGGCCTCCCGTCGTGAGTGGAACCATGTTTCCCACGTTAGGCGGGGCTTTGTCTATGAACATTCACGGAAAGAACAATTTTGCCGTGGGTCCGATTGGTGATCACGTTCTAGAATTTACGTTTATGACTCCGGACGGTAAGGTTCATATTTGTTCCCGTAAAAAAAATCAGGAATTATTTTTTGCTGCGATTTCCGGCTTCGGAATGTTAGGCGTTTTTTTAACGGTTACGATTCAATTAAAACGTATCTACGCTGGAAAGATGAAGGTATGGCCCGTTGTCAGCGCAAACCTTCAAGATATGTTTGATTATTTCGAAAAGGAATATAAAAATTCAGATTATCTTGTGGGTTGGGTGGATGCTTTTGCCTCTGGAAATTCTCTCGGAAGAGGTTTAATTCATAAAGCGATTCATTTAAAAAAAGGAGAGGACCCGGATTTTCCTGAAAATTGTAAATTAGAAAAACAGAATTTACCTAGTACTTTCTTAGGAGTGGTTCCAAAAGCTTGGATGTGGATGTTTATGCTTCCATTTGCCAATAATTTAGGAATGAGGTTTGTCAACTTTGCAAAATTTATCTCCGGTTATTTGACAAATAACAAACCGTATCTACAGGGTCACGCGGAATATGCATTTTTATTGGATTACGTTCCGAACTGGAAATTTATGTATAAACCAGGTTCTATGATCCAGTATCAAAGTTTTATTCCCAAGGAAAATGCAGTGGATGCGTTCTCTGAAATTTTACGGATCTGTCAGAAAAGGGGGATCGTAACTTGGCTTGCAGTATTCAAAAAACATAAACCAGATTCGTTTCTTTTAACACACGCGTTAGACGGTTATTCAATGGCAATGGATTTTCCGGTAACTTCTATAAATCGAAAAAAACTCTGGGAGCTTGCAGGAGAGTTAGACGAAACCGTTTTGAAATTCGGTGGTAAGTTCTATTTTGCGAAAGACAGTACTCTGAGACCGGAAATTGTACAAAGGGCATTTCCAAAAAAGAATTTGGAAACATTTCATTCTTTAAAAAAGAAACTAGATCCAAAAGGAATTTTGGAAACAGACCTCTACAGAAGAATTATGGGAATTTGGTAATTGGTGTTCGGTTTGAGTTCGTTCTTGGCGGAAATCAAAAAGAATAAAGATCTTAAGATTTTTCTTTTTGTATTTACGTTAGGCGCTTTCTTTAGACTTTTTCGTTTGGATTTACAAAGTCCCTGGGAAGACGAACTATTTTCGATCCGGGCTTCTTCTGCAACTTCTTTAAACGATCTTTGGAATTGGATGAAGGACGATCCTCACCCACCTTTGTATCAAACTCTCTTGTATTTTTGGTTTCAATTTTTACAGCCGACTGTTTTTGTAGGCAGGTTATTGAGTGCAATTTCCGGCCTTTTGGTGCCACTTGCGTTTTACGTTTTTGCGCCTGTGGAACTCAAAGAAAGAATCAGAGTTTCCGTTTCCGCTTTATTGAGTTTGTCTACGGGGCTCATTTATTATTCCCAAGAGTTAAGATCCTATAGTCTTTTGGTTTTGTTTTGTACGATTCAACTGGCTTTTGTTTTAAAATTGGTTTATGGAAAAGAAAAAAATCTTAAATTATGTTTAAGTTTATTAGGAATTTCTTTATTAGCTTCTTATACTCATTTTTTCGGATTTATTTGGTCGGCTTCTATTTTTTTAGGAATGTTTATAGAGGAACTGATTTTCGAAAGGAAATTTCCTAAGGAGTTTTTCTTTTTCGGAATTTCTTTCGGTTTGTTGTTTTTACCAGTGTTTTATCTATTATTCAATTCGGATAAGATAGGAATCGCCTCTTGGATACCGGAGGCTGGGGCGACTGCGTTTATCGTGTTTTTCGATTTGATCTTTCATTCAGGAATTCTAAAGAAGTTTATTCCTGGAATTGTGGCTTCTGTGGCTTTGTTCGTGGGATTTGTTTCTATTTATTTTCAAAGAAATTCTACGGAAACGAAAATGGAGGTTTTAGATTTCGCTCATAAAAAATCTGTAATATTATTTGGGATCGTTCTTACCATTTTTTCTATTGTACTTTGTATTCTTTCTTCAATTCAGCCATTGATCACGGCTAGAAATCTTTTGGTTACGGCGCCGGTTTTATACTTCTTGATTGCAACTGCATTTTCTGTTTTTCCGATTTATAAGGGAAGAAGACTCGAATTTGTCCTTATTCTAATTTCTTTTGTATCTTTGTATTATTTTACTCGTTATTATTATAAGCCGTACAAGGAACAATGGAGAGAAAGTTCTCAGTATATTATTTCTACTGTTGTAGAACACCCAAAAGATTTTACCCTTCTTTGTTCTTCTCATGCTTATAACATGGAATACTTTCTAAAAACTGCAAAGATTACCGGTCTTGTTCCCAGACTTTATACTAAAGAAGAAGTAAATCTTTTTCTTCAGGATTCTTCTAAAAAGAATTTAGTGATCTTAGAAACTTCTTGGAAGTATTTGAATTATGAAGAATTGGAATCATTATTTGCGCGTAGTAACATTGATCGAAAGGATCAATCGTTTTACGGGATGAGAGTCGTTACGATTCGTAAAAAGTAAATTCCGGAATTTTAAACTATGAAAAAAAAGAATATCACCTATGTAATCCCGTGTTTGAACGAGGAAAAAACGCTTCCTCTCGTTTTAGAAAAATTAGTTCGACTCAAAAAAGAATTAAAACAATACAATGTGGAAATCCTGGTTTCGGACAATGGAAGCGAAGATAAATCCGTATCCATTGCCAAAAAATACGGAGCTAAAGTGGTTCATTGTAAAGAAAGAGGTTACGGAGCTGCTCTCAATTTCGGAATCGTAAACGCAAGCGGAGAAATTGTACTTTTTGCAGACGCAGATGATACCTACGACTTTTTGGAATCACCAGCACTTCTTGCCGAAATGGAAAAGGGCGCGGAGTTTGTGATCGGTTCTAGACTTGACGGAACTATTCATAAAGGGGCGATGCCTTTTTTACATCGTTATTTGGGAACGCCGGTTATTAATTGGATTATTAATTTATTATATTCTAAAAAAGGAAATCGTGTTAGAGATTCAAATTCTGGCTTTCGTTGTTTTCTAAAAAAGAAATATCTAGAATGGGAAATAGAAAGTACTGGAATGGAATTTGCTTCTGAGATGTTGGTAAAGGCGCTTAGAAGTGGAGTGAAACTTTCTCACGTTCCGGTTAGTTTACATCCAGACGTGGCGGGAAGAATTCCTCATTTAAGAACTTGGAGAGATGGAATGAGGCATCTACTGCAGATTCTTATCCATTCTCAGCAACTATTTTACTACACCGGTTTTACTCTATTCTGGATAGGTTGGGCGGTCACGATTTTAGGATATTTTACTGGAATTATCACCATTGGGCCTTTTCATATTTTTGGAATGCACTCTCTTACCGTTTCTTTATTAGTCGCTACTTTGGGTCAAACCGTTTGGGCGATCGGGTTATTTTTGGCCGCTCGAAAGATTCCAGAACTTAGATTGTATTCGAAACTGATTCACTTATCCGAAGATCTTTTGTTTTGGTATTCAGCGAGAATGATATTGATTGTCATTTTACTTTTTGCTTTTATCGTATTTCGCTGGTGGAGAAATTCTTTTCAGCTTTTGGATTTAGAAAAAGAAATTTTAATGATCAGTTTTTTAAGCGTCCAAATTTTAAACGCAATTGGACAAACGATCACCGCACACTTGTTGAAAAGAACATAACGAAATGAAGCTCATATAAAATGACTTAATCAATTATGTAGAATCGGATCTGAGAGAACGTATTGTTTATCCTACAAAATGGTCACTTTCTAAGTGGATAAAGGAAGCTAAAAATCGTAAAGTGATTGTTAAAGCATTAAAAGAATTGAATCAGAAGTTGCAAAAAAGTATCAGTGTTTTTGGCTAATTTCTTTTACGTGCTCTATTTTAGATTTTTACAATATGATCTAACTACTATCGAGTTAAAAATTTATTTTATAAATATTTCATAACTAATGTGAGTTTTCTGTAAGAGATTCGTTTTATAAAAAACTGATTTTTCCATAAAAAATAAAAGTTTAAGAATTTATAATGTGATTTAATTTGTGGGAACTCTGACTTTTAGAAAATTTTTACTCGTGCCGAATTCACGTTAAAATGGGATTTAAATTTTGATGATGATCGCAAAACAGCGATTTATGCAAAATCTGATTGTACGATGATTCTTTTTGTATTCCCTAATAGTTCCCACAATTTACAAAATTGAATTGGTAAATCCACAATTTGTAAGAGTTCCCACATTTATTTTTTTACGAAAAATTGATCTAAGATAAAACGGGTTTCTTACGTTACGCCGAATTCTATCTTAGAGCCTTGTTTTAGTAAAAAATATTTGGGAATTTATTATATAGTTTTGAGTAAAATTTAAGTTAAGAGCTTGTCCAAAACCTCAAAAAATTTTACGCAATCATTCTTTAGAAATTTTTAATAAAATGTAGTAGATCCTACGTTTTTGTGGAACTAAAGTGCATCGCTTCTATGGTCGGTGGAAACTCAGCGTCTCGCTTCTATGGGCGCTCGATAGGTCACATTTGGCAATTTGCAAACTTTCCAGCAGTTTTAATCTTGTTAAATTTTCGTAGTAGTTCCCGCATTTGTGAAACTCAATCGGATCGTTCAAAGTAACGTAAGCAAACAGCTTCTTAAAAGGGATGGTGGAAATTCAACATCTCGTTTCTATGGGCGCCATTTTGTATAAATAAAAAATAATCTTTGAATATTCAATTATTTGGAAGTTGATAGGTTTTTAATGTAAAATTTAGGATTTTTTTGGAATCTTTTTGTTTATAAAAACGGTTTGGGTCTGTAAGACGAACCGCGATCTTTTCTTTAAATTGTTTTTCTGGAAGATTAGGGTCTCTAGGTGGTTCCAAATCGTATTCTAAAGTGGAATAAGACTTTACTTGATTTTTTTTGAAAGTTTCTTCCAATTGAATCAAATCTTTTTCCATAACTGCCGCAAAGTGAATCGAGTTTAAATAAGAATAACCGATTAAATAATTTGTAAACTGCCCTTTGTGAACGATGATCCTTCTGGATTGAAATTCATTTTGAATTTCTGTATAAGGTTTTATGGCGCTGAATAAAATTTTAAAACCCTCTCTCGTGAATTTATAATTGTAGTATAAACTAAAAAAGGCCAAAAGAACTAAAACTTTTCCAGCGTTCGGAAACTCCATATTTCTTTGATAAAGAAATATAAAAATTCCTGCAGATAAAAATATAAAACCGGATTCTAAATAACGAAGACCGAAATGATGAACCCCTGCGGTATAAGGGCTTAAAAAAGAAATCGCAAATATGGTTCCGATCCCTACAAGACCGAAAATTGTTTCGCCAGAAAGTGTTCTTTTGCGAACTAGGTTGGAAAAAATTCCTAAAATCAAAATTGTATAGGGAGATGCTTTTAAAAATCCGGATTTAGTTTCATCTCCCAAAAGATAACCTTGAAAGATTAAGATTTGTTTTCCAAATGAGAATTGATTCATAGCGTCACTCGAACTGACTACAAATCGGATTCCCATTGGATGACCAGAATAAATAAAATTTAAATAACCTATCAATCCAAATGAAACGATTGCTCCGGTTCCGGAGAACATTAGATATTCCTTAAGTTTTTTTCTAGTCGTTTCGGAAAATAAAGAAAGAAGTCCGAACAAGAATACAGGAAACGCGGATTCGGTTCTTAAAAAAAATGCGGTTGTTGCTAAAATTCCGGAAACAAATGAGAATATCCTAAAATTCGAATTTTTAATTTCAATTTTGATTTTGTTCGAAAAAAGAGATCGGATCACAAAATATCCAAATGACAATAACAGTAGATTATTGAGAGGGACTTCGGAAAATTCCACGGAAGATAAAACCGGAAAACTAAACGCAAAAGGAATCAAGGTAGAAATCAAAATGATCCCTGTCTTATCTATAAACAAAGAAAGTATTCTGTCAAAAAATAGAAAACATCCAAATAAACAAAGAAGAGGTAATAACGTGATTATCTTTGTTCCAAATAAATAGGCAGGAAGTCCGTTTAAAAGAGCGAAAATAGGAGGGTATTGGAAAAGACATTTTTGATTTTTGTTTTCTTTAAGAAATGCCCAGGGATAATCGAATGGAAAATATCTGAATTCTGGATCGTAAATTTTTCCGGGATAGTGGCACTCTGATTCTTGAATTGCTCTAACCCCTTTTTCTGCAAATATTATTGTTTGATAATATTTGATTTCGGAATCGCTGGAAACAAATGGAACTTTATCGTCTAGTTTAGAACGGTTAAAAGCCAGAAATAAGACTATCAGCATATAGATACAATAACGGGAGTAGGGTTGAAGCAGACGATTGAACATGGTTGTTTATTCCGTGAATATGATATGAAAAGGATCCGTTTTTTTACCCTCTTCTAATTCTCTTGTAACGTTTTGATCTTTTTTACTAAGGGCGTCCGCTTTTTCTTTCCAACAAACGGATGAATACGGATTTTTAATCACACATCGATTCAAAAGAGATTCTACCGAATCCTGATAGTCCGGACTTTTACGAAGGACTAAAGACGCCAAAATTATATTTTCTTCGGAACGGATCCAGAATTGGTTTTTTAAAATTTCTTCAAACGGATGAGAAAATTTTTTGCGACTTACGGAAGATTTTTTCTCTTTATAAATTAGAAAATTATCAAGTTCTATTTCGTCTTGAGTGGAAGCTAAAATTAAATTTCTAAGTCTTTGTTCCCAGATCAATTGAAAAGAAAGAAAACCTAACAAAATCAATACGATCGTGTAAACTGTTTTAAACGAACGGTTTTGTTTGAACTTTCGGACCGGAAAACTCAATCTCATTCGAATCAAAGATAAAGAAAGTACAACAGGAATAAAAAAATGCTGTTCCCCTAGATTATAATCGAAGAATTCGTGAATGGCAACAAACGCTAAAACGCCGGAAATAAATATTCCTGAATTTGTAACTTCCTTACTTTTGGAGATTAACATCTGATAGGCGATAAATAGAAGATAGGCCGCAATCCATAAAAAAAGTAATGAACCTAATATTCCTAAACTTGTAAACACCTCCACATAAAGATTATGAGCTTGGGGATAAGATCTAAAAGAATGTAAAAATCTATAAAAGTCTTCGTATCCAACTCTTTCGGAATTTGTTCCTGGAAGATGAGCTAAAAGAGAATCCGCGTCTAATCCGATTCCGAAAAGCGGAAAATTTTGAAGTACTGATTGAAAGTGAAAGTTCCAAAGTGAAAATCGAATTAGAAGAGTTTCAGCGTTGAAATAACGAGAAACCGTTTCCAGAGGTGTAAAAAGGATACTTCCGATTAAGAATAAAAGAATCAGAATGGATGTAGGAATTAGAATTCTAAGTGGGATTCTTTTTTTGTTCCAAAAAAATAATACGATATAAAGCGCCGCAAGTATAAAAGCCAATAAACTCGCTCTAGAATGATTGAAAAATACTAGATAGATAGAGATAACACCGCCTGGAATTAAGAACCAAGAATATATACGGTACTGGAACGCAGTATAAAAAGCGACTAACGCAGAAAATGCGGATATGACCGCGATCGCAGATACTGGAAAACCTGCGTAGGTAAGAAAAAGAGGAGGTGCAAAAAAATTAAAAGGCCAGATTAAATGAACCGCAGAAAATAAATTTACTGTATTTAAAAATAGATTTAAAGAAAGAATCAAAAGAAGTCCTTTTTTAATCAATCGGCTTGGGTAAGAGGAAAGTAAAAAGAAGATCAAAACCCCGGAAAATAAAAGACAAAGTTGTAAAAGTGCAGATTGAGATTTGTAAGAAAGTAAGGAAGAAATCAGTAAGACGAAGAAAAAAAACGAAATGATCGCGTGTAGTTTGTGGATTCGGATCCGTTTTGGAACCAGATAAAAAAAAGAGGCAATTACAAAAAGTAAAAGAGGAACCGATTTGATACTAGAAAAAAGAGGAGGGGAGCACGAAAAAGCAACCGTGTGAATGAATAAAAAAATCGGATGAACGTTTTTGAGAAATAAATAAATTGTAAAACATAGAGAAACAACATAAAGAAGTTTTAAATTTAACTTTTGAGGAAAATAGACGACAGGGGCTCCGTTGATTCCATTAATCGTAGAAAGTCCGATTAATAAGATACATGCTAATTGGAAAATAGGATGAATTTTACGTTTCTTTTTTCGAAAGGAAATTCCTAAACATACGACCCAAATAAAAAAACTAAATACAATGGAATCTTTAGAAAGAGAAGGGTTGGAAGGATCGAAAAAAAATAATAAAGAAAGGGAAAAGGCGAGTATTAGAAGAGGAACGGTTTTTAAATTGAGATACTGACTCATTTATCTTTTGTTAGTTCTTTTTTTGGACAATGATAAATGCAGACTATCTTCGCTCCCCGATTTTAGCAATCAAGATTCTATGAATTGTAAAAAGGTTACGTTTTGAAAAATTATAAATTATTTTGATACCATTCCCGTCTATTTTTATCTTCTCCATTCTTAAAATAATAAGAATCAAATTCAGAAAATTTTTCTTTTCGTTGTGTCACATTTAATTTCTTATATTCGTATTTATAGGTGTCCAAATAGGATTCAAAATCTACCGCATGAAAGGATGGAATTTTAAGAAGTTCTTTCATTACGGAAGGTGAATACGTTAAAATCCTCCAAGGTGTGGAAAAGTTTCCAGTGAGAAACTCGTTATATTCCGTTTTTTCTGGAAGTCCATTTGAATAGAGAATGAGATGTACGTTTCTTTCTTTTAGATATTCGAGAGGAGTTGGTTTTCCGTGTCCTACTCTTTCCAGATCTTTAAATTCCATTTTTGCGATTACCGGATCTGTAAGTCCGGTTTCCGTTTCGATTGCCAAAATCGGATTTAGATAATAGATCAAAATACATTCGGAACCCGCAAAAGCAACTCTGACTTTGGATTTTTCAAAATGTTTTTTCCAAGTAAGGATTTGATTTCGGACTCTTTCTACCGATTCTCTTTTATAGACTTGACTTTCATCTGCGATTCCGGATACAACCGGTAATGGAAGACCCTTGTAGATGTCCCAGCGTAATAAAATTAAAATAGGAACAACATAAAGAATCAAGTATGCGATTTTTTTATATTT
This sequence comes from Leptospira kirschneri serovar Cynopteri str. 3522 CT, assembly GCF_000243695.2. Lineage (NCBI taxonomy): Bacteria > Pseudomonadati > Spirochaetota > Leptospiria > Leptospirales > Leptospiraceae > Leptospira > Leptospira kirschneri. The sequence goes on from NZ_AHMN02000004.1 coordinate 532,199, forward strand.
AGAGTGTGATTGAAGTAGGTAGAGAATTTCCTGTTCAGTCCAGACAAAAATGAGAGGAAGTATAGGAAGATAAAATCGAGAAAACATAAAATCTCCTCCGATCCAAGTATAATAACCAGTATAAAGAATTGGAAATAGAACGAGTAAAATCCAGCGAAAGTCTTTTTCTATATTTTTATGAATCCATTGTTTTCGAATCGTCCATAAAAAAGAAACAAGAACAATTCCTAAGATCGGTATCATACCGTAATACATTTTTAAAAAGTACCAAAGATATATGAGGCCTTGTAGAATACGTGGACTTCCTCCTGATTTGGCGTAGAACGTATTTGGAAGTAGATTTCCATAATATTCTAATTTCCAAATATAAAAAAATACCGGGATTAAATAGGTTATACAAAGAATCACTGAGGAAAAATTGAAACGTAATTTCGTATGATTTGATTTAGATTCTTGTAGAAATTTCAGAGTTACATAAATGCCCGCGAGAATGTGAAATAAAATTCCGTCCGGTCGGTTCAGACAACTTAGAGAAGAAAGAAAGATTCCGGGTATAATTCCATAGAAGTTAGTCGCTCTAGGATGTATTAAATGATATGAAGCTGATAAAAATATAAATCCGTGTAATGAAGTTTCCAAACCTCCGGTTGCAAAAACTCGATTGTGATAGAGTAAAACAAAACAAGAAAGAGCAAATGGAATAGGAGATAACTTTTTACAAAATAAAATCAGATAAATACAAATTCCAAAAAAAGAAAGAATTCCAAAAAGATAACAGGCTTCTACGGGATCAATTCGATCGGAAAGATGAAATGGAATGAGTAGAATCGTCCAAAAAAAATTTGTATACCCTTCTACAAATTCTCCTTCATTGAATACCAAACCTTTTCCTTCGGCGAAATTCTTTGCGTATCTAAGACTAATGAATGCGTCATCCGAAATCCAACGCATTTTATAAGAGGTGATCACTCCGAATAAAATCAGTAATATACTAGTTGAAAAATATAAAATACGTTTCAAAACTGTGTTCCTTTTTTTATAAGTAATGTCAGGAAGTAATGTTGATTTTTTATATTTCACGGAATTTCCTTGTAGGATTGAGACATTCCAAAAACGTGTTAATCTGAATGACCAGCATTTCTCCAAAAACGAAATTGGAATGGGATCTTTGGTTCCAATCCGGAGAGATTGTTCCTTTTTTTCAACCAATCCTTTCTGTAGAAAGGGATTCTATTTACGGTTATGAAACTCTGGGAAGGTTTCGAGATCAATCCGGAAAAATCCATTCTTTAGGTCCTTTCTTTTTGAATGCGTTATCCGGAGTAGAAGACCTTCAAGAAAGAAGAGATATCTACATTCTTAAAAGAGATATTGATCGTAGTATTCGTAAAAAAGCACTTCTCCATCTTTTAAAAAATCAGAATCGATTTCCGGAAGCAAAATTATTCGTAAATATTTCTCCCGCGTATATGAGGGATCATATCGAAGAAGAAGAGATAGATCCATATACGATCCGACTTGTGAAAGAATTCGGTTTAGATCCTTCTAAAATCGTTATTGAAATTGTAGAAGAACATTTTGACGGAAGTATAGAAAGTTTAAGACCACTCATTTTTCGTTATAAAGAAGAAGGATTTTTAGTAGCGATTGACGATTTGGGTTCTCGTTCTTCTAATTTAGATCGAATTGGAATTTTCCATCCGGATATTTTGAAAGTAGATCTTCAGATGCTTAGGCATTCGGTCATTTCTAGAAATTTTCAGGAAATTCTTTTTACGATTTCTAAACTTTCCGAGTCTTTAGGCTGTTCTCTATTGTTCGAAGGAATCGAAAATGAGACAGAACTTTTTCAATCTCTTACTTATAGTGCACGTTTTTTACAGGGATTTTATTTTGCAGAAGCGCTGCCAAATATGGTAGGTCAAGAAGAATTAAAACTTAAATTTTCTACTGTTCATGAATGTTTCTTAAACCACAAACGAAATCAGTTGGTAAAAAGAATTCAGTTGGAAAAGGAACTAGAAGAAAAGTTGGATCTTTCCGGAATTATAGTAAACGCGGAAGAAGAACTTTGTTCGATTCAAATCCAGAACCCTAACTTATTGAGTAATTTTGTATTTCGAATCTATGCCACTAATCTGATTGGAAGCCAGGTTTCTCCAAACTATATGAAAATTGGAAATGTTTCTATAGACATAGATCCTTCTTTTGTAGGAAGGAATTGGAGTTGGAGACCATATTTTTTGGAACAACTCTATAAATCAATGAAGGATACTAGAGCGGAGTGGATCATTAGTAATCCGTATTACGATATCAATTACGGAATTCTTCTGGTAACTTATAGTAAAAAGATTTCTGAGCAAAATGTACTGTTCGTAGATGCTCAAGTTTTTGAATATTAGAAATATATAATTCTTTAATGTTTCTTTTATGGGATTCTCTCGAAATTTTTTAAACCTTTTTGTAAAATCTAAAGATAACGATCTTAAAATCGAATGTGAACTAGGAAATACAAAAGAATCATCGTCCAATCCGATTTTTGCACAAAACCGCTGTTTTACGACCATCATCAAAATTTAAATCCCATTTTAATATGAGTTCGGCGCGAGTAAAAATTTTCTAAAAGTAGTAGTTCCTACAATTTTAGAATTTGTTCGTAAGATCGTGATTTGCAGTAGTTCCTACACCATTTTACAGACAGGCCTAAGTTTTGTGGTAGTTCCCACAACTTGAACACGACAGATTCAATTGTTATAAACTTCTATTTGAGTTTGTCCCAAAACCGTCCAATGTGGGAACTACTCGAAACTTCACAAATTGCAAATGGGACTTAATTTGTAGGAACTACTGCATTTTATTAAAAATTTCTAAAGAATTATCGCATAAAATTCTTAGAGGTTTTGAGACAAACTCTTTATAAATTCTGGTAATTCCCATATTTAAAGAATCAATTTGTAAAGTTCAGATTCCAACTTTTTCCAGAATCATGGGTTTCTTACGTCGAACTTTAGGTTGAATAATAAGAGAAGCCTACGGTATTCGGATATATAATAAAATACTAACATTTTGCATTGAAACACGATTTTCCAATAATATAATAGAGTTGTTGAAAAATTCCATAGTGAAGATTCGTAAAATTGCTTCAATTGTCCATTCAATCCAATACAAACAGATCAAGAATTAATTTTCAATAACTCTAATATTTAATTTTGTAGGAATGAGTATTTGAATTTTTAGGATAGCGCTTGAGTTCAAAGTTGGTTTTGAATTGGGTTCGCTTCTACAAGAAGTCTATTGACGTTATCTATATATTTCTTTCTTTCTCCCGGTCTATAAGAGTTTCCTTCGATAGAAAGACCAACGTATAAGTTTCCTTCCATATCTTTTGTGACCGAACGGATGACTCCAAAAGCAGTAAGTGGTGCCTGCATCTTGAAAAAAATGTCGAAGGTAAATCCGGCTCTTTTGATAAAATCTTGATTTAAATCCGGGTGATTGATTTTTACCTTCAAACCTCCCGTAGAAATATTTACGATTGGGAATCTTTCTTTTACAAGGATGGTGTTTGACTCTCGAATTCGATCCACCATTTCGAAAGTAAGAGTTTTGATTTCCATTACTTCTAAAATATCAATTTCTCTGTTACGGTTTTGAGCGTGTACAAATCCGATCGGAATCGCTTGCTCTTCATGACTTAAGTAAATTACAGGAACGATCAATTCTGATTTTATTTTCTGATTTGCATATTCAATGATTCGTTTATGAACGTCCTCGTCGTCTCCCAGCTCTGCAGCGTAGTCTATAAAATCTTCTTGATTGTATGCCGCATAACTTTGTTCTTTTTGAGTATTTGAGATATAAAGAATCTTACGAGTTTTTTTTACCAGATCGAACTTATCTCCGATCGTTCCAAATACGTCTACTTTTAGAAAATCGTATTTTGACTTCAGCTTTGTTTCGTAGTCTGCAAAATTCACTTTTACCGAAGTGGGAATGTTAAATAGGTTTGCGTCGATTGTAGTTTTGCTTGTACGTATATTCGTAATCCAAACGGTTCCTTCTGGAGGTACGATTCGGTTGAGACTTCTTTCTTTGCTCGCGATCGAAATTTCCGAAACGGAAAGAATGAATTGATTGTTAGGTTTTTCATCGATAACTTCACAATTGAGTTCTACGTATTTTGCCAATAGTTTTGCGAGTGTGACATGAGAGTTTAACGGAAGTGCATTTGGCGTTTGTGTTTGAACCAGTATTTTTGTGGCGTCTTTAGAAACTTGAAGGATCTTAACGATTTGTTTTAAGGAGTTGGAAGTTTGTGCTATAATATCTGTTTGTACTAAAAATTTAGAAATAATATGAAACTTTTTAGTAGGGTCCGAGATCGTTTCCTTCTCTCTTTTTTTTCTCTGAATCGTTTCCATAGTTTTTCAAAGCGAACGAGGGGAAATTTCTTGATCTTAGTTCTCAGTTTACCTTTTATGTACTAGGTAATGTCAAACCAAACTTACCGCGACTCCGAATATTTAGACGGACTATCTGGAGAAGAATTATTCAATCTTCAGATTGGTCTAACTTACAGAGATTTTCTCGTTCTACCTGGATTTATCGACTTCCATCCTTCTGAAGTTGAGCTTGAAACCAGACTGACCAGAAATATAAAATTGAAAAGACCTTTTATCAGTTCTCCTATGGACACAGTCACCGAATCTCAGATGGCGATTGCTCAAGCACTTATGGGAGGGATCGGGATCATTCATTATAACAATACGATTGAAGAGCAGGTTGCACTTGTAGAAAAGGTAAAACGTTTTGAAAACGGATTTATCACAGATCCAGTGATTTTAGGGCCAAAGAACGTCATTCGTGATTTAGATGCGATTAAAGAACGTAAGGGATTTACTGGAATTCCGGTCACTGAGGATGGAACAAGAAATTCTAAACTCATCGGAATCGTAACCAACAGAGATATAGATTTTGAAAAAAACAGAGAAATCACTTTGGACAAAGTGATGACTACTGATCTAATTACCGGAAAAGAGGGAATCACTTTACAAGACGCAAACGAAATCATCAAAAAATCTAAGATCGGAAAACTTCCGATTGTAGACTCTCAAGGAAAATTAGTGTCTCTCGTAAGTCGTTCCGATTTAAAGAAGAATAAAGAATTCCCCGATGCCTCCAAAGATGAAAGAAAGAGGCTTCGTTGTGGAGCTGCAGTTTCCACTTTATTAGAATCCAGAGATAGAGTGGCTGCTTTGTACGAAGCGGGAGTAGACGTGATCATCATCGATTCCGCACAAGGAAATTCTAATTACCAAATCGAAATGATTCAATTCATTAAAAAGGAATTCAAAAACCTAGACATAGTTGCAGGGAATGTAGTGACACGTGCTCAAGCGGAAAATTTGATTCGTGCGGGTGCGGACGGGCTTAGAATCGGAATGGGGCCTGGATCTATTTGTATTACTCAAGATACGATGGCCGTAGGACGTGCTCAAGCGACTGCAATCTATCAAACTGCAAAACATTCCGCAAAATACGACGTTCCTGTAATTGCGGACGGTGGAATTTCCAACATAGGTGATATTGCAAACTCACTCGCGATCGGTGCGTCTACGTGTATGATGGGGTTTATGTTTGCTGGAACCACGGAAGCTCCCGGAGAATATTTTTATGAGAATGGGATTCGTCTTAAAAAATACAGAGGAATGGCGTCCATCGAAGCTATGAAAGCGGGTGGAGATAAACGTTATTTTAACGAAGGTCAAAAAGTGAAGGTGGCTCAAGGAGTCAGCGGGTCCGTAGTGGACAGGGGATCGATTTTGAATTTTATTCCTTATTTATCTCAAGGTCTCAGATTGTCTTTTCAAGATATGGGTTATAAATCCATACCCGAAATTCATAAAGCTCTTAGGGATGGGAAACTACGTTTTGAAAGAAGGTCCGAATCCGCACAGGCTCAGGGTTCAGTACATGGTCTTTATTCTTTTAGTGCCCCTACCATGAGGGCGGAGTAAATTGGATCGGATCTTTGCGTTTACGTTTGGTTTTTTAGCTCTTGTAGTATGGAGCAAAGAAACAAACTCACAAGGATCCGCTATAAGAGTTGCTCAGGAATTAGTTGCTAGGCTCGATCAGGTTCTAGTAAAATCAAATCAAGGTTTGATCAAAGGAAATTTGATTCTAATTCGAAGAAACGGAGAAACCTGGAATTGGGACGTAAGTATATTCAGAAAGGAAGATGATACACTTTATTTATTTGAAAGTAGTGGAAAAGGACTCGAATATAAAATTTTAATTAAGGATGAAGGGGAGCAGATTTACGTATTTAACGCACTTTCTAAAAAGATTTTTAGAAAAGTAGACGAGGAAAAATACGAATCTCATTTAGCGACAGGATTTAGTTTTATGGATCTATCCGGGTCGTCCTATCAGGCAAATTATAATCCTATTGTAAAGAGTGATCTTAAAACTGCGGATCAATCTTTTAAAAGAGTTTCTCTCAAACCAATTATACCGTATTTTTATTCTAAGTTGATTTTGCTTTTGAGTTTGGATTCATTAAAACCTACAAGATTGGATTTTCATGATCGGGACGGAGTATTATTTAAGACGATGAATATCAAATACGGACCCGTAAAAGTGAAACAAAATCAAAAGACTACAAAAGAAGAACACGCAAATCGGCTCGAGATGTTGGATCTAAATACGGGATCTGTTAGTGTATTAGAATATACTGAAATAGATAAAGAAGTAAAGCCAGATCCTTCTCTTTTCGATCTAGCCAATTTAAATCGATAGGGTTTTATCTTGAAAGAAGCGATTCTTTTCAGAAGAGAATGGAATGAAGAATATACTTTCCACTTAAACAAAGAAGAAATTTCCCATTTAAAAGCGCTTCGAATTTTTTCCGAAGATAAAAATTTAAGAGTATTGAACGGAATCGGAACCGAGTGGATTTATGAGATTCCGGGAAATTCAGTTCAAGGAATTTTCAAAAAGACGGTTACTCATTTAAAACCGGAAAAAATTTCCGCAGTTGCGACAGCTATTCCTAAAGGAAATCGATTGGAATGGTTATTACAAAAAGGAACCGAATTGGGTTTGACTCATTTTTATTTTTTAAAGTTCGAACAATCAGATCGAAAGGATTTCAATTTGAGTCGGGCTCAAAAGATCGTGGAAGAGGCGTCGATTCAATCAAAAAGAGTTTTTCTTCCGGAAGTAGTTGCCCCAGTTTCTTTGAAGGAATTTTTGATTTCGCAAAAAGAACAAAACCTTTCTATCTATCGATTGGATCCTAAAGGAGAATGGAAGCTAAAGTCTGAATTTTTTCAAAATGCGATTTGGATCATAGGTCCAGAAGGTGGTTTTCGGGAGAAGGAAATTCTTTTGCTCCAAGAAAGAAATATACCTGGGATCAAGGTGGGGGATACAATTCTAAAAATAGAGACCGCTGTAGTTTTTGCGGCCTCGTTATTTCGTTATTCTACTATTTGTTGAGATTGTTGAATTGAATGAGCAAATTAAGAACATTACAGTTATTAGAACAATTGCTCGTACATGTATTGAGTGCCTGTAAATTTGCGTTGGTTACGGTTTCTCCGTAAGTGGCTCCACAAGCTGCGTTACAAGAATCGATCGTTCCGCCTGGACCACAAGATAACATATAGTTTATAATCGCTTTTTCTTTCGTGGTATCCTTTCTTGCGTTACAGTTTGACATCACGATGAAAAAGAAAAATGAAAGAAGTAGGATCGAAAATAATTTCCTCATAAATGTATAGTTGCCGATGTAGGAATTCTACGTAAATCAAAAAAGATTGGACGTCTAAAGATTCCTAAACCAAACTTTCTAGAAACCATTCCATGAATGGAATTAAAAACCAATTCATTTTTTTAAACCTAAATTGAAGAGTATTTTATCTTATATAAAGTTTTGGAATAGAGTTTTACTTTAAGTCTGTCCCAAAATCGTCGATGTGGGAATTCATACAAAAATTATAATGTATATTTATAAATTCGATGTAACAGTTTAAAAGATTGTTTAGAATCATAAGGTTGAATTGAGTGAGAGCAAAAAGTTTTTCTTGGAGAGTACCCGGAATTTATCCTATTCTTGATTTAGATTTTTGTAAAAGTAGAAATTTGGATTATTTCAGTCTTCCAAAATTTTGGATGGAATATCCGGATCTAATTTCTTTTGTACAGATTCGGGCCAAGTCAGCTTCTATAAATGAATTAGAATTTATAGTGAAATCGTTACAGGATTTATATCCGGATTTACTTTGGATCGTAAACGACTTCTGGAAACAGGCGATCGAATGGAATTGTTTTGGGGCTCATGTGGGAAAAGAAGATTATGAATCTTTGAATTTAGAAGAAAAGAATACACTCTTCGAATCTAAACTTTATCTGGGTACGTCTTCTCATACTCTGGAAGAAGTAAACGAATTGGATTCATCTCTTTGGAACTATACTGGGTTAGGCCCCATTTTTCCGACGGAGAATAAAGAGGACGCAAAGTCTGCAATCGGGACGAAAACTCTAAATAAAATCAAGAACGGAAATTATTTACCTGTAACCGTGATCGGTGGAATCAAAGTTGAAAATTTAGGTCTGATCTTAAAGGAAGGATCCTTTTTAATTTCGAGTATATCTATGGCTTGTTTAGAAAATGAATTTAGGACCGCTGCCACCAAATTACGGAAATAAATTTAGGTAAGTTTCAATTGACTCTAAGTTTATGTCGTATAGTATGCCTTTAAGATGAAAAAGCCAGGTGAAATTATACATCTATCCGCAAAGGATGACAGAGATTATCTTTTGGATTATCAGGTAATTCAAACGGAGACGTTAGGAAAAACTGATATTTTAGGAGTCCAGTTTGATAATGTAACCCAGGATGAATCCGTAGCTAAAATTTATAGACTTATGGAGGAAAAGGAAAAGTTTCATCACATTCTTTTTTTGGATCCGATTAAAATCATGTCGGTTCGCAAGGGAAAAAAACTCCATAGAATTACCGAAAAAGCGACTATGATTCTTGCGGAAGGTGCGGGGTTGCAATGGGCGGCGACTCGTCTTAAAAAAGTTCTTAAAGAAAGAATTTCTCCGATTGCTTTGATGATGGATTTGGTTCGTCTTTGCGAACTTAGAAATTATTCTATTTTTATGTTAGGCGGTAAAGAAGACATTATTGAAAAAGTGTATTTTACTCTTTCAAGACATTTCCCTGGAGTGAGAATTGTAGGAAGGCACGCAGGTTATATGAATCCTCAGAGGGAGTTGATGGTAAAGGAATCCATTCGTAAAACGAGTCCGAATCTGATTTTTCTTGCCATGGATTTTCCGGAACAGGAAATCTGGATTGAAAACAACACTGCATTCTTTGGACATTCCGTGATCATTGGAGTCGGCGGTTCTTTGGATATTCTTTCCGGGAAAGTAAGAAAAGCTCCTAACTATTTCAAACTCAAAGGACTTATTTGGTTATGGAGAATTCTTTCTAAACCTTGGAGACTTTTTCGTTTTTTTAGAATGTTTCAATTCTTTACTTTAGTATTTTTTAAATCTCTTTTTCAAAAAAAATCCTAATCTACTTTTACAATTTTAGATTTCATTGTGAATTTGTAATTGTAGGAACTCTTACAAGGATTCAAGAATTTTACGGATCTCTATAAAATTGAGTACCGTTGATTTTATCACAAAACACTGATTCCATGCAAAATATTAGGTACTTTATTATATAGTTAACGTGAGTTCGACGTAAGAAAATTGGGCGAATAATAAACTCAGGTGCTGCTCTCTATCATAACCAACTCCACAAGTACCTAGATTTCAATATAGATCTGTCGGAATTACGACAAATCCTCTGTAAAACTGAGTTTCCAGAGCGACCCTTAGGGAGCCATAACCTTACCCACAAGTCAGGCTTTGGTAAGTAATTTGAACATAAATCCGATTTCAACAGCTCTCATAAGGCCTTTAAAAATTACAAGCGGTCCAGGGGGAGCATCGGACTTACGAGCCAAGTGGCCACCTAATTTGGCAATCCAGCTCAAAACCGTATCCAAATCTGGTTCTTTGTTAGGTGGTTTTGGAGTTTCAAAAATTCGACAATAAATGCCCTTCCATTCAAAAGACTCGAATAGGATGGACGCTTTTAAGCCTGGAATATTTCTACCTAAGAATGTTAACATCATAACTCTCCAAGCAACGATAGCAGAGACTGCAATACAAGCTTTGAATCGATCGCCAAATTTAAATTGAGTGGATTCAATATTACATCCCGACTTTAAAACCTTGAAGAATACTTCAATACCCCAACGGCTTTTGTAATATGCGATCATTCTTTTTGCATCGTCTGAATTGTGAATAGGAATGGTGGTTAGAAATTTCCAATCGATGGATTCTTCCTCGGGTCCGTCTACTTCAGTTGCGGTTAACGCATACATATCAATATTTTCTAATTTCTTATATTGAGAGGTTTTATCGTTAGCTTTTCAAATCGAAGTTCAATTATTGCTTCTCTTGCTTCTTTGCCTTTCTTCCTTGGAACAGTAATCGTATATGTATGTGCAGGCTCCAAAGTTTCAAGATAGGACCAAGAACATCCTCCACCTTCTATCCTCCTTTCGTGATTTGCACGTATAAGCATATCAGGGGCGTTTTCGCCAGCAACTACGTATTCCTGGAATAGCTCGTATATATCCGCTTCTCTATCGCAGATATATACGTATTTAGAATCGGATTCTCTTGCAAATTCACAGAGGGCCCTGTATCCTTGGAGCCACTTTACGCTTTCCTTATTTTCTATGGATGTTTTTCTTCCGTCTTGAGTTTGGTTAGCGCCTAATTCCGTCCGCGACCACATTTTTAAGTCCAATATTCCTAAAGGAATTCCATCAGGCGTAAACGCTATCGATGGATGCAAAAGAAGACCCTGATTGTATTCAGAGTTCATCGGTCCCAAGCCTTCAACGTGATCCCTTTTTCTATAATAGACTTCCGTTGTGTCGCTTAATACCAATACTGTTTCTTGTTTTTGAATTCGTTTCTTTGTGGATTGGCGATGAGGAAATATTATCTTATCATAACATACTTTCGGATTTGAAAAAAAACGATATGCGCCTTTTGTGTCTGACCAATTGCCAAATATATCTGGCAAACTCGTTCCGCCTCGCTTTGTCATTACACTTACAATTTTCTTAAGTCGTTGATCTAATCTTTTATCTCCTAAGTTCAATGACAGATATTCTTCTTCCACCCAATCTAATTCCGTTCCAAGTGTACTACTCCAATGTTTAGTGTTCATTATAAGTCCCTTTACTATTTTGGAAGATTGGGGTTTTAAAATCTAATTTTTTATGATATTTGTGGGTAAGGTTATGATAGAGAGCGTTCTGCTTTAGTTCATTCATCGATCCCTTTTACGTTAACTCACGTTACTTAATTGAATATGTGTTAGGTTTCGTCCGTTTTTAAAAGGTTTATTTTAAAGTAAAAAATAAGAGTGTGGGAACCCCCATATTTAACTTTGATATACTACCATAATTATAAAAGCAAAACTGCTTAATATTTTGTTTTACAATAGAGTTGTTGAAAAATTCCAGAGTGAAAATTTGTAAAATTGCTTTAATTGTCCATTCAATCCAATACAAACAGATCAAGAATTAATTTTTCAACAACTCTAATAAAAACTTAAACTAATTTTCTAAGAATCAATCAAAGTAAAAGATTGATAGAACTAATTAACGTTAGTTTTACGCGAGAAAATGAGAAAATTTTTTAAAAGTATGAGTTCCTACAATTTTAGGATTTATTTGTAAAATCCTAATTCGTGAGAGTTCCCACATTTTAGGAATCGATCTGCAAAATTCAGATTTCAACTTTTTAAGAAAAATGAATCATGAGAATTCCTTACGTCGAATTCAAGTGAGATTAATATTTTTGAGTAAAGTAGAATGGATGGGAGTTTCGCAGAATTGAAAAAATAATTTTAAAGGAAACTTTTTTATAAAACTCAAAAAAGAATCGTCGTCTAATCAAGTTTTTACGTAAAGTCACCGTTTTGCGACCTTTATAAAAACAATTATTTTTATAGAAATCCCTGACTTATATCGGAAATAAACTTTGATAAAAATGTAATCCGCGAATCAACTTTAAATTTTTAAGATAAATTTAAAACCATTTCTTCCAACTCGAGAGTCTGGTCAATATACCCGAAAATTCCAGACCGGCCTTTGAATCGATTTGGAGATGGATTCTTTCCAAGTCCAGAGGTTGGAGTCTTACCGAAAACCCTTCTTCTCCGTTTTGAAAACGAAAAAAGTCTGGAAGAAACTCTAACTTATTTCTTTTCTTTCCATTTGTATCTGTAGAATTCAAAGGAATTAGAAAAGATTTCGAATTTTTTTTTCCTTCGAGAAATACAATGAGTTGTCCCTCTTTCCATTCTAACCTTGCTTTACAATCCGTTTCCGATAAATAAGGTTCTTTTTGTTCAGGTATAGAAATGATTCCGGAGCCGACAAATCGATCATTTTTAAGATAGGATAAGAATTCTTCAAGATTCGAGAAATAATTGTAAAAAACAGGATTCACTGGAGTGACTCCAATTTTTGCGAATGGGTTTTACTGAAAAGATTTTTTCCTTTTGCTTTCTATTCGTTTTTTTGAATAAGATGAAATCATGTGGAATTTGCGTTTAATTTTTCTATTTGTTTTTTTTCTGTTATTTTCTTGTAGCCTTTCCAAAGAAGAATCGATTCTTTATCAGCTTTCCCTTTATGATCTGGATAAACATTCTGTTTCTTTGAAAGAATATAAAGGAAAAGTTTTGCTTTTAGATATTTGGGCTTCTTGGTGTGAACCTTGTAAGGATGCTGTTCCTGTTCTGGAAAGACTTTCTAAAGACTTAAATGGAAAAAATGGGGTTTTGTTAGGAATCAATACAGAGCCCGAACTTTCCAAAGAAGAACATTTAAAAGCGGCTAAAGAGTTTGGAATGACTTATCCGTTTTTTGTGGATCGGGATTTTACTTTGATCAACCAATATAAAGTGGAAGGTCAACCTGCTTTGATTGTCTTTAGCCAGTCTGGAACTCTTCTGAAAATTCAATATGGCATTCGGGAAAAAGATTATCCTAAACTCAGAGCCAGCTTTTCAAATTGGTTTTCTGCACCTTAATTGTGTTAATGAATGATTTTGCAAAACAACGATTTTATGCAGATATTTGATTCAAGATTGAAACTGTAAAATCGAGATTTGTAAGAGTTCCCACACCCAACTTTTACGGAAGAATTTATTTTTGAAGCGGATTATTTACACTGAAGTATTGAAAAACTTCTGGATTCAAAAAAAGAGCCACAGATTTCCGTTTGCAAAACAAATACACAGGTAAGAATACTTTTCTCATAGATTGATTTTAAATTTATATATTACATAACAATTCAAATAAAAAGAGAACCTTCTCAAAAGCATTTTGAAAAAAAAGGGTTTATTTCTTAGGTTCCCTATTTACCGTTGAATCCTCGCCGACAAAGATCTTTGTCGGAATTCCTAAGTTTTAATAATGAAAGATACCAGGAGTTAAATGAAGTTTGATGGCGGAAAACTTAGCGCAGCTATTTCGTGAATCCGCGGAAAAATACAGAGATTTACCTGCTTTTTTTTCCAAGGATTCTAAAAAAAATTATTATCCAACGACTTACAGTCAACTGTACGAACAGGGAATTCAACTTGCGGAAGCTCTGATTGAATTGGGTGTTCAACAAAAACAAAAAGTTGGTTTGTTAGCAGACAATCGGATTGAATGGATTATCGCTGATTACGGTGTGATTCTTACGGGTGCGGCCAATGTTCCTCGTGGGACTGATATTACAGATTCTGAAATCGTCTATATTCTCAATCATTCGGAAGTGGAAGTTGTTTTTATCGAAAACGATAAAATGTTAGAAAAATTTAACAGAAACAAGTCCCAACTTACAAACGTAAAAACGTTGATCATGATGGACCCTACGAGTAATTCTCCTGGAGTCTTGAAAATGCAAGAACTGCTTGAAAAGGGAAAATCACTTCGCGCCGGTGGATCTAAAAAGGCAGAAGAAAGGATTGCTGCAATTCATCCCGAGGATCTTTTTACGTTGATTTATACTTCCGGAACGACTGGACTTCCCAAAGGAGTTATGCTCAAACATTCCAACATGATGCATCAGGTAAACTATGTAAGTCCTATGTTGAATATTAAAGCGGGGGCACGTCTTTTATCCATTCTTCCGATTTGGCACGTGTTTGAAAGAGTAGTAGAGTATGTTTGTATCGGTCTAGGAGCGGCTACGTATTACACAAACGTAAGAGATCTTCGTCAAGATTTGGCTACAGTAAAGCCTACTTTTATGGGTTCCGCCCCAAGACTTTGGGAAAATATCTACAACGGAATTTATACAAGAATCAACGATCCGGCTCAAACCCCAGCGCTTCGTAGAGGACTCTTTAAACTTGCGTATTTCTTTTCTAGAAAGAAAAATCAGGCGCTTCGTTTTTTAAAAGGAATCGAAGTGGATTATACAGGAAGAAATCCGATCGTGTCTTTCTTTTATGGAATTCTAATGTTCTTTCAGTTCCTACTAACCGGGCCGTTCACTCTAACCGTTCTGGCTGGTGCGTTAGGCGCTTATTTTGCTGGAACCGAGTTGTATTTCTTGACGTCGCCTCTTTACAGCGTTTCTGGTTTGGCGTTTGTTTTGAATAGTTTTACCTTGGACAAAATCGTTCTCGCTAAGATCAGAGCTGCAACAGGCGGGCAATTGAAAGCTTCTATTTCCGGAGGAGGGGCACTTCCGAGACACGTGGATGAATTTTTCGGAAACATAGGAATCAACGTGTTAGAAGGTTATGGAATGACGGAGACTTCACCTGTTATTTCCGTAAGAACCTTTGAGAAACTCATTATCGGTTCGGTGGGTGTAATCGTTCCTAAAACGAGACTTCAAATTCGTAACGATAACAATGCAGTTTTAACCGAAGTAGACGAAAGTGGAAACATTACTCAAGGTAAAATGGGATTGAAAGGAGTGGTTTTTATCAAAGGACCTCAGGTTATGAAGGGTTATTTTAAAAACGAAGAAGCCACTTCCAAAGCGATTTCGGACGGTTGGATGAACACCGGGGATATGGGTATGATCAATTTCAAAAAAACCCTGACTCTTACCGGTCGTGCAAAAGATACGGTAGTACTTCTTGGAGGGGAGAACGTAGAACCGGTTCCGATTGAAAATAAACTTCAAGAATCCGCATACATTAGTCAGTGTATGGTGATCGGTCAGGATCAAAAGAATTTAGGAGCGATTGTAGTTCCAGATTTCGAAAAACTTCAGGAATGGGCAAAAGAAAACGGGATCAACGAATCTAACAACGAAAAGCTGATTGAAAATTCGAAAGTTTACGATCTTTACAGAAAAGAAATCAAAGCTTTAAACAATACTAAAAACGGATTCAAGTCTTTCGAGCAAGTGACTCCTTTTATTCTGATTTCTAAACCTTTTGAAGTTGGAGATGAACTCAACAATATGATGAAGATGAAACGTCATGTGATTACTGAAAAATACAGCGATAAGATTAAAAAAATCTATTCTACGAATCAAGATTAGAATTTTCTAATTTTCATTTCCTTTTGAAAGCCGGCCTTTGGTCGGCTTTTTTATTTCTTGGGGGAATTTGCCGTCGAACCGATAAAATTTGTATGACCGGTACACAAAAAACCCAAAAACATTCCATATTTTCACCTTCCGGACACGGGGATTTATATGCCCTCGATAATCTATATCTTTCTCCCTTGAGAGAGAATGAGGTTTGGGATTTTTCCAAATTGGTTCAATTTTCTCCATTCAATTTTGGTTTTTTTTGTATGAGAGCCGCATTATCGGTTCGTTGTGAGCAAAAAATTATTGCACAAGGATTCAGTCCGGGATTCGTTCTGGGACTTTCTAAAATCGATGAATTTGAACATTTGAATTTATTTCAGACGAAGGGTTTTATTCCTAAAGTTTTCGGAAAAGAATTTCCTATGAAAATAAATTCTACAATTCATCCAATTTTGAACCCAGTTCTTGCTACTTATGAAAAGATGTTATTTGAAGAATGGGATCCGCAAGCGTTTGCCTTAGAAGGTCATTTTGAAAATCGTGAAATTTTAATCGCTGGGGTAGTTCTTCCGGAAGAGGAAAAAAATCTTCCAAAACTTTTAAAACATCTGATACAGCTTCTTTCCGGAAAATCTGGAAAATTTTATTTAAGAACTGGGAAACATTCTTATCTATGTTTAAAAAAAGAAAAAGAAAGTTTGGGACCTATTTTTTTTCAAGGGAAGGAAAAAATTTGGAGTTCCTTTGTGTTTTTAATATTAGAAATCGAAAAGTTTTAGCTCAAGTGTTTACTAAAAAGGAATGCTTCGATACTTTCGTAATTTTCTTGTTCGGAAAGTTCTAAAATTTTTTTTACCAAGATCCCTGCTTGATGTAGTGAAATTGATCGAATGATTTTTCGAATTGGATTTAAAAAAGGAATCGAAACAGAAAGTTCGCGGATACCAATACCGACTAAAAAAATGGTAAAATCAGTATCCGACGCAAGTTCTCCGCAGAGCCCCAGAGGTTTATCGTAATCTCTAGAAACTTCTACGATTCGAATCAAAGCTCTTAAAAAAGAGATATGGTATGGATTGTATAAAGAAGAAACGTGAATGTTGTTTCTATCCACTGCCATGATGTATTGTAGTAAATCGTTCGTTCCTACGGAAAAAAAATCGGCCTCTCTTGCGATTAGGTCTAAGGCGGCAACTGCTGCAGGGGTTTCAATCATGGCGCCGATTTTGATTTTTTTATTGTATCTTTCTTTTTTGGCGCTCAACTTACGTTTGCATTCTTCTAAAAGTTTTCGTGTGCGGGTAATTTCTACAGGACCTGTGATCATAGGTAGTAAAATACTTACATTTCCGAAAGCAGACGCTCGCAAAATCGCTGTTAGTTGTTCGGAGTACCACTCTGGGTTGGATAAAGAATACCTTATTCCTCTATTTCCTAAAAAAGGATTTTCCTCCAGTTCTCCTGTTGAAAATTTGTCGGCTCCGATGTCAAACGTACGGATAATTACTGGTTTATCCTGCATTCCTTCTGCAATTGCCTTATAAGCAAGGAACTGTTCTTCTCCGGAAACGTTACTATCCTGATATTTTAAAAATAAAGATTCGCTTCTAAAAAGTCCTACACCTTCTGCTCCAGACTTGATTGC
Organism: Leptospira kirschneri serovar Cynopteri str. 3522 CT; assembly: GCF_000243695.2. Classification (NCBI taxonomy): domain Bacteria; kingdom Pseudomonadati; phylum Spirochaetota; class Leptospiria; order Leptospirales; family Leptospiraceae; genus Leptospira; species Leptospira kirschneri. Next base: position 549,492 of record NZ_AHMN02000004.1, read on the forward strand.
TTGTTCACAATCTAATTCTGTTTCTAAATTACATTTGATTTTAACTCTGATTCCGTCTTTAGTTATCGCCCTTATTTTTTTGGTTTCGTTTTCTTCCGTGGGATAAGAAGAAGAGAATCCATAGTATTTTATTTCTTCAAGAGTGGGAAAACGAATCGCGTTTCCGGATTCTGCGTCTAAAAAGATAAATTCGTTGTCTTTGACGTGAGAGGAAAAATCTTTCAATCCTACGATCGTAGGGATTCCATAGTTTCTGGCTAAAATCGCCATGTGTCCAGTTTTTCCACCTAAATCGGTTGCGATTCCACGGATGCGAGTTTTATCCATGAGAATCATCTGTGAAGGTGTAAGTTCTCTTGCGACTAAGATCAAATCTTCTTTTAAACCGGATAAAAAAGAGTCCTCTTCTTTTTTACCTGCGATAAATTCAATCAGTCGATTAGAAACGTCTTGGAAATGATCTACTCTTTCTCGGAAGAATTCGTTCTCCATGGCTTTGAATTTTTCAGATATTTCATGGGTGACGTTTTGAACCGCTAGGATTGCATTTTCTCCAAGTTCTAGGATTCTTTTTCGAACCGAGGAGGTAAGGCTAGGATCCGAACAAATCATAGCTTGTGTTTCTAAAATCTCTTGGATTTCTTTTTGATCCGGTCCGGAAGTTTCCAGGGAAGTAATTAAAATTCTTAGGCTATGAAGGCTTTCTTCTAAAGCGACAGAAAACTTTTCTACTTCAATTTCTTTTTCGGATTCGTGAACGTAGGTTCCAGTGAGAATGGTATTTCTTTTCTTTCCGGTTTTTAAGACCTTACCGTATAGTTTTCCCGGAAAGGCTGTAATTCCTGGAAAAGCTGTACGTTTGGAAGGGATCATTCTAGAACGAGTTTCAAACTCGACTACAGAATTCACTAAAAGAAGAATCTGACAATTCTTTTCTGAGTCGGAAATAGAATGAATAAAAGAGACTACAAAATTGTAGTAACTAGATGAAAAAGTTTAAACGACGACAGCCTTTCTTTTGAAGAGTGGAATTCTACGGCTTTTGTATTTGCTGATTTCGTCCCCTGTGACGTTGCTCATCACTAATTTAGCCATGGAAATATCCAGTGCGTGTCCCGCTTTAGAAGCCAAATAATGTCCTATGATCGGACGACCGGCGATGGAAATATCTCCAAAAAGATCTAAAATTTTGTGACGAACGCATTCATTTTCAAAACGGAGTTGCTGGTTTAGATAACCATCTTGAGTGAGTACAATTGCGTTGTCTAAAGAACCGCCCATGGCAAGTCCTCTGGCTTGAAGCGCCTCTACGTCTTTTAAAAAACCAAAGGTCCTTGCAGGTAGAATCTCCTGTTTGATTTTTTCTCTGTCTAAAGAGACAGTAATACTTTGTCCTTTGAGTAGAGGATGATTGAAATCTATCGTATAAGTCACTTTGAGTTCATCACTTGGAAGTAAAACCAGATATTTATCACCGTCTACGACCCAGAGAGGGCTTTGAATATAAATGGGTTCTACGATTTCGGGGTATTCTATGATTCCTGCTGATTCAAGTGCTTGTAGAAAAGGTAGAGAGGAACCGTCCATGATCGGGACTTCTACTGCATCTATTTCCAGAATTAAATCTGTCAAACCGAGTGCATAAACCGCAGCTAAAAGGTGTTCTACGGTTTGGATTTTATGGATTCCATCTCCTAACGTAGTCGCGTTACTGGTATCTACTACATTGCTGAGTTCGGCCGAAATGGATGCTTTTTCTAAACCTTTTCGATATTCAAAAACAATTCCTGTTCCAGACGGGGCGGGGTGAGCGATTAGATTGACTTCTTTGCCGGAATGAAGTCCGATTCCTTTGATTCTAACTGTATCTTGTATTGATCTTCTATATAGAATTTCTTTCATAGTTTTAAATTCTCGATTTCCAATAACGTTCCATCTAAAAGACGGTCTATTTAGGATTTGAAGTTCGTTTTTAACTCTGTTTTTAGAGAGAAAATCGAAAGTCTCCATTTACTATTAAGCAAACTCTATGCCAAAAGATCTATGAAAATTGGTTTTTTAATGTGTTTTAACCCATTGATTTGGGCCCAATCCGACATAATTCAGGTCCCATTTCTTTTATTCTGTCTCATTTTTACAACTGTGTATTTCAAGGGCCACAGGTTATAGTCTCATTGCATTTACCAAGGAAGTTCTTCTCCATTTTGGTGGAAAAACTTTCCGGAATTGCGCAGATTTAAGGATTCAATTCGTTTGATTAAACCTTCAACACTTTCGGTTGTAGAAATTCCTTGTCCACCGCTCATCCGAGTTGCGACCATTCCAGGATGAAAGATTCCGACTGAAATTCCTTGAGGACTTAAGTCTTTGGCTAAACTAACTGCGATTGCGTTCAGTGCGGCTTTGGAAGCACGGTATCCGTAATAAGAGCCAGAGTTATTGTCTGCGATCGAACCCATTCTACTCGTTAAGAAAATTAACTTTGCATTTTGTTTCAAAGAAGAAAGCAAAATCTTTACTACTTTCAAAGGTCCTAAAGCGTTTACTAAAAATTGAGTGAAAACGTTTTCTTCGTCTAAACTTTGTAAGTTGTCCGGGATTAATATTCCGGCGTTATTGATAAGTATATCTATTTTCGTATCTAAAAGTTTAGAAGGTAGATTCTGAATCGAGTTGGAATTTAAAACATCCATATCTTCAAGGATACGAGTCGGTTTTAAGTGAGTTAATTCAGCGGAAGATTTTCTACACAAAGCAAAAACTTGATCTCCTTTAGAAAGAAATTGTTTGGTAAGTTCCAAACCGATTCCTCGATTAGAGCCAGTAATTAAAACGTTTCTTTGAGTCATATTCTAAACTTAACAATATGGATTTGTTCTAAAAGCACTTTTCGATTGACGTTTCGTTCAATTTATTTACATTACTGCTTCTATGAATTACGAGATCATTCACAAACCTTCGTATTCTTTTTTAAAAGTAAAACTATCACCGGGTCAAACTATCAAAGCAGAATCAGGCGCTATGGTTTATATGACTCCTGGAATCGATGTCGAAACAAAAATGGGGAGCGGTTTTTTATCTGCAATTTCCAGAAGATTTTTTGGTGGAGAATCTTTTTTCTTTAACGTTTTCAAAGCTCCCGTAGCAGGAGGAGAAATTGGACTTGCTCCTGAACTTCCGGGTGACGTGGTAGGAGTGGATCTTACAGATACGGGACTCATTGTGGAATCGGGTGCATATCTAGCGTCGGATGAAACAATTTCGATAAAACCTATGTTCGGAGGAATCCGTTCTTTTTTAGGAGGAGAAGAGGTTTTTCTTTTAGAAGCGATTGGAGTTGGAAAATTATTCTTAAACGCGTATGGTGGAATTGTTCCAATAGACGTTCAAGGATCTTATACGATAGACACGGGACATATAGTCGCATTTGATAAAAGTCTTCAGTATAAAATCGCAAAGGCGGGAGGAAGTTGGAAGTCCACTTTTTTCGGAGGGGAAGGACTGGTTATGGAATTTAGCGGCCATGGAAGGGTTTTGATCCAAACAAGAGTTCCTTCCGGATTTTTATCTTGGCTTACGGCTCTTCTTCCTAATTAATAAAAAAGGAATATTATGAATATTGAAATTATTAGTAAACCGTCTTATAGTTTTGCAAAGGTTCTTTTAAATGGAGGAGAATCTATCAAAGCGGAATCTGGTGCTATGATGTCTATGAGTTCTGGAATTACGATTCAAACTCATAAAGCACAACAAGGCGGATTTTTTAAAAGTTTAAAAGCAGCTTTTTTAGGTGGAGAATCTTTTTGGATGAATACTTTTACGGCTTCTTCAGGGAACGGAGAAGTATTACTCGCACCAACTCTTCCGGGAGACGTAGAAAGAATAGAATTATCCGGAACAGTTTATGTACAATCCAGTTCTTTTCTTGCGTCTTCACCGAATATTGAAATGGATACAAAGTTTCAAGGGCTCAAAGGATTTATCAGCGGAGAATCTCTATTTTTCCTTCGGCTTTCCGGAAACGGTTTTCTTTTGATTTCGAGTTATGGTGGAATCGACGTCTTAAACGTGGATGGAGAAATGATCGTAGACACTGGGCATATCGTGGCCTTTGAAGAAGGTTTAAACTACGAGATGACTAAATTTGGGGGTTGGAAGTCTTTCTTTTTAGGTGGAGAAGGATTTGTGGCCCGTTTTAAAGGCAAAGGAAAGGTCTGGATTCAGTCTAGAAATGTTCCTTCTTTAGGAAGTTGGTTTAGAAATCAATTGCCTCCGATCAAAAGATAAGGGAGAAAAATCTTGAAACACGAAATATTATTAAAACCTGATTTTCCGATTGTTCAAGTTCAGTTGAATGATGGAGACTCGATACGCGCGGAATCGGGTGCGATGGTTGCAATGAGTCCCACCGTCAAAATGCTTACAAAAGCAGAAGGTGGGATTTTTGCTTCCGCAAAACGCGCGTTATTGGGTGGTGAATCTTTTTTTCAAAATACGTTTAAATCGGAAGGTGGAACCGGAACTCTTTTTTTGACAAGTGCAACTCAAGGAGATATTGAATATCGTAAAATGAACGGAGAAGAACTGATCTTGAGCCGAGGAGCTTACGTAGCCGGTTCCGAATCTCTAACGATTGATAGTAAATGGGGAGGATTTAAAGGTTTTTTTTCCGGAGAAGGTTTGTTCTTTTTAAAAGTTAGTGGAACTGGGGATTTATTTTTTTCGAGTTTTGGCGCGATTCATACGATCGACGTAAATGGACAGTATGTGGTGGATACTGGGCATATCGTAGGATTTGAAGGAACTTTGGATTATACAATTCAAAAAGTGGGAGGACTGAAGTCTCTTTTTCTCAGTGGGGAAGGTTTAGTAGCGGTGTTTTCCGGAAGCGGCAAATTATACATTCAATCTAGAAATCAAAATTCGTTTGTATCTTGGGCCAACCAATGGAGAAGGGTGGAAAAATCTTCTTCTGACTGATTTTACACAGAACTATATAAAACATCTATTAAGTTCAAGAAGTGAGACGCTTTTAGTTTGAAAGAGCGCTCTGCTTGAGTTCCTTACGCTTCAATTACTTTCGCATTTGTTATGCCGAACTCACGTTAAATAAAAGAATGTGAGAATTTCTAAGTTTTAATTGTTTAGAAAATCCTTAAATCTGAAATCGTTATCTTAGATTTTGTTTTTAAATTTGTTCCGAGTTGTTTTGAACTATTTTCTTTAGTTAACGTGAGCAAGGGCGTAAGGAATCCATGATTTTGAAAAAGCCTCTTTTCATTTCTTACACCTTAGATTACCTGGAAATCGATTTTGGATTTTAAATTTCCGTTGATATGTATTTCCAAAACGTGTTTTCCGGGAATGTGAACTCTGGTTGTCATCTGTTTAAACGATTGTTTTTTTTGATAAGAAGTAGATTCGTTAGGTTGGAAAAGCCGTTCTTCCACTTGAAAAACTTTTTTAGAAGTTTTTCCGGAAATTTTTGCGTATTGAATTTTATATTCGATCCTAAGACGGGTTTGTTTTGATTGTTCTGATCGGACGTTAAAGCTGAAAAAAAGGTCTTCTCCGATTTTGACAGTTTTGGATTTTAATTTTAGATTTGAAATTTTTACTTTTACGTCGGAATCAAACTCGAAAATTGCAAGGGCTTTTGGATTTCCAGATTTTAAAAGACCGCGTAACGCATGTTTTAAAAGTGAATCTCTTTCTTTTGAAAATCCTACCCATTGTTGCGCGATTTTTAAAACTAAATCTGGATGATCTTTAGAAATATCGTTTAAGTGATTTGCTACACTTCTTCGCACCACTTCATCTTTGTCGTCTTTTAAGTTCTCCAGTATCGGAAGCGTTTTTTTAGGATCTTGTTTTAAACCTGGAATTCCCATTCCCCAGGGAAGTCTTGGTCTACTTCCTTCAGAGGACAATCTGCGAACGCTGGGATGTTCATGAGAAGACCATTCCAACATCTGTTTCCAAGTGAGTTCTGGATGTCGTATTAAAAAAGGACGAATCGAAAATTCGCAAGAGATCAATTTCGTGATTCTTTCTATTGCTCGCATCGATTCTTTGGGACAATCGATCCCAAGTATTTCGACAACGTCTCCCAAAAAAATTGTAAGAAAGATTTCTTTTCCCTTAAAGGATTTTTCAAGAGAGTCCGTAATTTTGAGCAGACTTTGGGGAAACGGTTTTGGTAATACTTCCGCTAAAACTTCCCCGATTCTTCGAATTCTTTGTTTTAGTTCAAGTTGTTTCCAATCTTTTTGTTTGAATTTTTGAATCCATTCCTTCTCAGAAACGGAAGGAATTTCTTTCGAAAAAGAAATTGCAATTCTTTCTAACACATTTTTTGAATATAGGTCTTTGAGTAAATCAGGCATAAAAAAATTCAGAAAGTATTAAAAATTTTACTTTGTATTTATAAAGTTCTTCTCTTTTACAAATGCAATCGTTTTGTTACTCAGAAATATATATCAGAGTATCTGTGGTCAGATTTCGGTGATAAGGTTATTACTCATATCGAAATCATTCTAATCACTAGAAGGTGATAAATAATGACAGATAGGTATACGTGCCTTTGAATAGGTTTCATAATTTCGGAAGACCTTCTAAGTAAAAATTTTAAAAATCCGTTCTTAGTAAATAAAGCCGATATAAAATATTCAAATTTATGAATGCTTTTGAGTTTAGGATTTGTTCCAGGATCTAATCTTAAACTTGGAACAGGTTCGTATGTTTTCAATTTCTACCCGGATAACCGATTACGTCCATAAAAGCGGAAACGGAAAATACCGCTTTCCCAGGGCCTGGCTCACCGTAACCCGGAGGAACCGGTAAATTATATTTTTCGAATGTAGCTTTCCATACAGTCAAAAGTTCACAGAAATACTCTAAAGGTGGACCCGCTTGTGTTCCTAACGTTGTATAGGGTTCGGGACACCAAGCTGTAAATCGAGGCATGATTCCCTTGGACATAAAAAAATCCAAACCCTCTCCTGTGGAGGCAATCGCTTCTGCAACAGTTGAAAACCCGTAAGGTTTGGAAAGTTCTACTCCGCCTACAAAATTTGGAATTACATAAGAAGGGCCAAACACTTCTGCAGAATCTACAACTCTTCGAATCCAATTGTCTCTTCCTATATAAGCTTCCTTACCGGGACAGATTTTTTGAAATAAATTTTTATCCCAGACCTCGTAGTTAGGGTGATAGACTTGGATTCCTACGTCTTTAAATTTTTTACAGTCTTCTATTTCCCATGCCTGAGAAACGATTTTACCCATCCATCTACCTGGAAATTTAGATTCGATCGCTTGTGCATAATCTAGATAAAAATCGATTTCATTTTTTTTCTTTAGGGAAGTGATCACACTTCCACCGGTGATCGTATAAACTTTTGCTATATGATCTTCCGAGTCGATCCATGATAAAACTTCTAAAATATCTTCTATGTCTTTAACGCCAGTGTAAGGACGGCCAGCGTTTTTTTGCTGACGATAGTTGTGGTTGATATCACAGTAAGCACATTCCTCTTCCTTACCGAAATACTGACAGTTTCTAAAAACTGTAAGGTAGATCAAATAACCCCATTCGATTACAGGTGCAATTTCTCCCGGAATTTTTCCGTTTTTAGTTTTATGACGATACCAAGCGGGAAGAGGAGGAAATTCCAAATTTCCTAAAAACGTTTCTCCAAGATAAAGAGCCGGTTTGCCATCCGAAGATTTTTTTACTTTATATGGGGAATTTAGATTATTCCGAGTAGAGATTACTGTAGGAAGCAGATCAAAATGACCACCGGAAACTTTGATTTCTTCGGGAGCTTTTACGTCTCCCAGTTCGGAAAGAGGAATATGATCAAAAGAGAATATGAAATAATCCTTGGTTTTGTACGGATCAGTTATTTCAAAAACTTCTTTAAGAAAATGAATTCCTTGTCTAAGTATGTCTTGTTTAACGATTGCTTCGATCGGAATAGATTTGTATTTTTTTTCCATTTCTTCGAGAAGCGAAATAGTAGAAATTTGGCGGACTGAATCTGTAACTTCCATCTCGATCGACATTTTCTCCGAAGATACTGAAATGACACGCAGTTTTTTAGGGCTTTGTCACTGATCTTTATAAAATTAAACGTTTTAGTTTTTATCCCAAAACCCTATTTTAGAATAAAAGATTAGATACTTTTGTTGTATAATTCTGAATGTTCACACATAGTCTGATTTTGTTTGAGCAAAACTGGACATTAACTATTATATAACATTGTGGTGGACTGTAAAATCCCTTCAAAAGGCAATATTTACATAAATTCCTATCATATAACGTGAATTTGGTATCGCTAATGCGAAAGGGATCGATGAATGAACTAAAGCACAACGCTCTCTATGAATCGCGTTGGAAACTCAGTAAAACGCTTTTTACGAAAGCGTTTTAGGATCAAGTTATTGGTATTTTATAAAAACTGAATCTGATTCTGTAGTTTTACAATAACTTGACCAAAGAGGAGAGCCCGGTCCAGCCTTTGTTTGCAAAGACTGGATTCGTCCCAATTTTATTACGTAGAATTTACTTTATAATAATAAAAGAATGCTTAAAAATTATATAGATCATTCGATACAACGGTTTCTCTGAGGACTTACATTCACGCTTTTTATTAAAACTTTAAAACTCTCGAAATGAAGACTGGCTTCTAAATTCAAATTGACTCACGAACAAAAAAAACGCAAATCAGTACCATGTCTCAGATTTGTGAAATTTGTTCTGTTTTTTTTAGAATCTATTTTTATCGATTTTGTACTTCAAAATGGATCTTGTCGTCGTTTCTATCTAAATTGTTCTCCCTTTTTTGCAACCTTGAAAATTTTATAACTCGTTTTATCCGATTGTATTCTTGTATTTTTTTATTCAGAGTTCTTTTGATGATTTTTACTTTTGGAGTCATTTTTGTTCTTATATTTGATTCTTCATTGATTGCAAATAAGAAACAATCTAAAAGAAACATCGTAAAAACAAAAGTTGAATCGATTGGATACGTTTCGGTTGCGAGTGGATTTCAGGAACCAACGGATATTCAATTTTTTCCAGGGGATTCAAAACGGATGATCGTTTTGGAAAAAAGAGGAAAGTTGATAGAAGTTGATTTAACTACTAAGGTCAAAACTCTCAGAGCCGATTTTACTGGTCAGATAGAAACTCGTTCTGAAGAAGGACTTTTAGGTCTTGCGTTTTCTCCGAATTTTCAAACGGATTCTAAATTTTTCGTAAACGTAATCGTAAAAGAAGGGGGTAAAGATTATTCTAAAATTTTAGAATTCGAATGGAAAGATCAGCTAATTCAAAAAATTGAACATTCAAAAAGAATGATATTAAAGTTGGAACAACCTTATTCGAATCATAACGGAGGACAACTTGCGTTCGGTCCGGATCGAAAACTATATATAGGTTTTGGAGATGGAGGTGGCGCAAACGATCCATATAAAAACGGACAAAATCCAGATACGTTTTTAGGAAAATTATTGCGAATTCTTCCCAATCCCCATAGCGCAGGAGCCGCTTATAAAGTTCCGGAAGACAATCCATTTGTACATCGTCCCGGTTTTTTACCCGAAATTTGGAGTTATGGTTTTCGAAACCCTTGGAGATTTTCTTTTGATAAACTTACCGGTGAACTGTATTTAGCCGATGTAGGACAAAATGAATTTGAGGAAATCGACCTGATCCAAAAGGGAGGTAATTACGGTTGGAACATTCGAGAAGGATTTCATTGTTTTAAAAACAATCCGAGTTGTGTAGAAAATTTTTTAATCGATCCAATTCATGAGTATTCCAGAGAGGAAGGTCAATCGATTACGGGTGGTTATGTGTATAGAGGAAAAGAAATACCGAAACTTGTAGGCTCCTATTTATATGGAGATTTTGTAACCGGTAAAATTTGGGCTTTAAAACAAAAAAACGGTAAAAAAATTTCCAATGAATTGGTAGTACAAGTTCCGTTTCAAATCAGCACTTTTGGTCAAGATATATCCGGAGAAGTATATTTTGCCGACTTTGGTTCAGGAAATATCTTTCATATAACAAAAAAAAATTGAAAGATTTGCGAAAAATGATTCTATTGCTTGTTGAGAAACAATAGATAGAGGCTGCCCCACCGCAGTCCTGTTATCAATCCAATCTTAAGGAAAATGGGTATGAAGAAGTTCTTAATCGTTTTCTCAAGCGTATTGACCATTGGTCTTCTCGTGTTTAACGCTTGTAAGAAACCTACCGAAAGTTCCAAAGCAGCCGCTACTAAAGGAAATAGTCCTTCTGCCGTTGTTGTGTTTAGCGTGGGAGAAGCTAAAATTCTTCACGCGGATCTAACCGAAGAAAAAGCTGCTTTAGGCGCCAGTTTGAAAACCGGAGATAAAGTCAGCACCAAACAGAAGTCTAAAGTTGACATTCAATTTGCAGACGGATCTGCAATTCGAATCTCCGAAAATTCAGTCATCGACTTTGATGCACTTTCCATCAATTCCCATGGCAATTCCGATACAAGACTCGCACTTGTTTCCGGAAAAGTTTTTGCAAAAGTCAACAAGGCTTCGAAAGAAGATCAGTTTTCAGTGGTCACTCCAACTGCGATCGCTGGTGTACGAGGAACTTCCTTTATCGTAGACAGATCTAAATCCGACAAAGCGGTCGTGAAGGTTTTAGAGGGAGCAGTGGCAGTGGCCCCACGTGTTGTGGTTTTAGAAGGATTGAGCGATGAAGAAATTGCAAAGGATGAAGAACTGAAAAAGATTCAGCAAACCGTTGCCTCTTCAGAGATCGTTTTAGAGAAAAACCAAGCTTCCGTGATGAAGGCAGATGAAAAATCTTTGGATGTAAAGGATACTTCTAAAATCAGTGAAAAGAACATTACCAGCGTTGTAAAAAAGTTGGATAATTCTGGAATTTCCAAGAAGGAAGAAGAAGAGATCCGTACGATTGTAACCGTAGATAAAGACACTACGGAAAAGATGGTTCGACTGAATGAAGAATCTTCAGGAAAGGTTGACGAACAAAAAGCAGCCGCTCTAGAAGCTGAGAGAAAAAAATTAGAAAGTGAAGTAGCGGCTCGTCAAGAAGAAGAAGCTAAGAAATTCAAACAAGTATTGATCTCGGCTCCTAAAGAACTGAAATCCAGCAAAGACATAGTAAACTATTATGAAAGAATCGAAAAGATTATTATGATGGATGGATCTTCTATGATTGGCGCTATTGTGGATCAACAAGGATCAACAATGATCGTTCATACAGAACAGGGAATCAAAAAGATCAATCAAGCAGATGTTCAAGAAGTAATTTATGACTTTCAAACAAAAGCTAAATTCTGATAACAGAGACTGAAATTTACTCTGGTGGAAAAAACTCGGGCTTTTATGCCCGAGTTTTTTTGTTTTTGTACATTCTAAAATTTGTTGGAATGTCCGACAAAACTTTTAAACATCGAATCTCTGGTTCCAGAGCCAATCGATAGATTCTAAAATTTCTTCCATATCGATGAGCATAACTTTTTTTTTCCAATGAAGGATCATTTTGTTTTTTCCAAATCGATTGATTTCCGCCCAGTGAGCTTCCAAATCTGGAATCAAATTGATTGTTTGTTCTAAAAGTTCCTTAATTTCGGATCTGCTGATTGGAGTTTCTCTGTTGGAAAGAAATCGAATTATGGAATGATAGATGAGTTTTTTAATTTCTTCGGAAGGTGGACCTAGCTGAGAACTTTCTACTGGTTCCATGAGATTTGTTCGTCCGCATGATAAGAACTTCTTACAAGAGGTCCCGAAAAAACTCCCTTAAAACCGATGGACTTTCCGTATATTCGTAAATCCTTAAATACTTGTGGAGTCACGTATTCTTTTACGGGAAGGTGAGTCGAGGTTGGCTGCAAATACTGCCCCAGTGTCAAAAGGGAAACTCCAACACTTGCAAGATCTTGCATACATTCTTTTACTTCTTCTAAAGTTTCTCCCATGCCCAAAATCAAACCGCTTTTTGTCAGAAACCCTCTTTGGGAAGCAATTTTCAAAACTTCTAAAGAACGTTCGTATCTTTTTTGAGGAGCCACTTCCGGAAAAAGTCTTTTTACCGTTTCTAAGTTATGATTGAATATATCAGGATTACATTCGAAGATAATTTCTAAAGCTTCTTGTTTTACCTTTAGATCTGGAATCAAAAGTTCTATTTTACAATCTGGAAGTACTTTACGGATTTCTTTTACGGTTTTTGCAAAATGAGCCGCACCTCCGTCTTCAAGATCGTCTCTGTTGACCGCGGTGATGACTACGTGTTTGAGACCTAAAGCGATCGAAGATTCCGCTACTCTTTTGGGTTCTTCTGGATCTAGAGGAAAAGGTTTTCCAGAAGCTACGTCACAATACGAACAACGTCTTGTACAAATATCTCCGCCTAACATATAAGTAGCCGTTTTTCTGGACCAACAGTGATTTAGGTTGGGGCAAGAAGCGCTTTCGCAAACCGTATTGAGTTTTTTTTCTTCTAGGGAATCTCTTACAATTGCGACCGAATTGTTTTTTGGATCCGGAAAGGTAAGTTTTACCTTAAGCCAATTTGGTTTTTCAGGAGCATTTTGAAAAGAATGAGTACGAGGTTTTTTTTTAAGAGGATTCATACAATTCTATACTTTTTACGTGATAAGCGGTAAAGTCTTTCCCTCTATCCTTGAATATTTGTAGAACTGGTCAACGAAAGTTTTAGGTGGAAGATTTTTTGAATCTTTCTGAAATGGAAGAATTTATGCGGCATTTAGAGATTCGATTGAATCGTTTTCTTGCGGATTGTGGTCTTGGTTCTCGTAGAAAAACGGAGGAATTGATTCAAAAGGGTCTGATCGAAATCAACGGCAAACGAGTAACAAATTTAGGGACAAGGATTGATCCTGAAACGGACGTCGTTTCTTATTTAGGAGATGTAGTAAAACCGATCGTAGAACCTAAAAAGATTCTAATTTTTAATAAACCCATTGGGTATCTTTGTTCTCATGCAGATCGTTTTCACGAAAAAACGATTTTTTCCATTTTACCTTCTACTTATAAAAACTTTAAAATTGCAGGACGTCTAGATCTCAATTCGAGAGGACTTTTGATCTTAACCAACGACGGTGTATTGGCTCAAAAAATTGCACATCCTTCCCACGGTTCGGAAAAGGAATATCTCGTGACTTTAAAATACGATCCAGGAGAAAAGTTAATTCAAACCGCTTTTCAAAAAGGGATTTTGGATGCAGGAGAAATTCTACATGCAAAGATGGTTAAACTCGTCCCTGGAAAAAAATATATGTATCGAGTGATTCTCGAAGAAGGAAAAAAAAGACAGATCAGAAGAATGTTTCACTGGCTTGGGGCGAATGTGGTCGATCTTCAAAGAATTCGAATTGGTCGGCTAGAATTAGAAAAATTTAATTTGGAAGAAGGACAATACCTTCTAACTGAAACTGGAATTTGGAAATGAACTTTATCAGTATTGAATTTCTTTTATTTTTTTTAGTGTTTTATTTGATCTACTGGAATATCCCTGAGAAAAGCAGAAAGTATCTTTTGATCCTTGGGTCCGCATTTTTTTATTCTATATTCAGTTTGAATTTTTTATTTCATCTCATTTTAGTCGTTCTAATCAATTGGTCTCTATATAGATATTTTTATAAAAAATCTTGGTACGTTAAATCCGTTGTTATATTCAATCTTTTGAATTTAGGTTTATTCAAATATTTTTATTTACTTATGGAGTTTGTCGGTTTTGTATTTTCGATTTCTACACTTCAAGAAAAAACGTCCTTGGATGTTAAATTTTCGGCTTTGTTTGGATTGGCGGGATTCGAAGTTATTCTTCCGGCAACGATCAGCTATTACACGTTTCAATTGATTTCTTTTGCGGTGGATTCTAAACGAGAAGATTTTGATGTAAGGGTCTCTCTGACTGGATTTTTTTCTTTTATCTTTTTCTTTCCGGTGATGATTGCGGGACCGATTCTAAGGTTTGATCAGGTTAGAAAACAATTTGAAAATCCTACGATGACTCCTTCTAAATTGATAGACGGTTTATGGCTTTTTTTAAGAGGTCTGGTTAAAAAAGGATTGTTATCGGCTGCTATTCTTCCTCTGATTGCGCCAGCGTTTTTATCTCCAAAAGATTATTCAGGGATTGCGCTTTTACTGACTTGTTTTCTTTTCGCAGCTAACCTTTACTTTGACTTTTCGGGACTTACCGATATGGCAAGAGGGATCGGAAAATTGATCGGATTTGAATTACCCGAAAACTTTAAGGCTCCGTTTTTCTTTCAGAATTTCGGAGATTTATGGCGTAGATGGCACTTAACGTTCTCCCTTTGGATACGGGATTATATTTATATTTCGTTAGGCGGATCCAGAAAGGGAGAGTTTAGGACATCGATTAACTTGATCGTAACGTTTATGTTAGGTGGGCTTTGGCACGGAGCTAATTTAAATTTTCTGATTTGGGGTTTACTCACCGGAATTTATCTTTCTTTGGAAAGATTGTTTGAGGTTCGAAACTGGAAGGTATTCCCAGAAATTCCATATGTAAAACCAATTTTACGTTATTTATTCGTACTTTTAGTTTATTCCATTTCTTGGACTTTCTTTTTTACTCCGAATTTTAATTCTGCGATTTCTTCTATCGTAAGAATTTTGACGTTCCAAAAGGGGCAATCTTTAACCGGGCTTGAAACTGGAATGTATATGCTGTTTTTCTTATTTTTATTTCATGTTTCGGAAGAATGGCCAGAAAAATATTCGATTCCAGAAAGATGGAGGGTCGGACTTTTACCGATTTTAGGACTTCTGATTCTTTTTATTATGGTCGGAATGAACGCAGGGAATGCAGACTTTTTCTACTCTAGATTTTAACGGATTCTAATTGATGAAAAAAATTTATATCTATTATCCCATTTTATTTCTTGGATTCGTGTTTTGTTTAGATAAGGTATTTACTCTCGAATATTTTCAGAAGAATTTTATTCAGGCCGGAAATACAGTCTATTATACTCAGAGAAAATCACTTTTTGAAAAATTGATTCTGGATAAAGATTTAGAAGGTAAATCTTTGGCGCTTGCTTTTGGAGATTCTAGGGCTTATCCATACTCCTCTATGGGAATCGAACAGAAATTACAAAAAGATTGGGTGTTATATAATTTTTCGGGTCCTCAAGCGGTTCCTGCCTATGGTTTTTATTGGTTTGAGAAAATTATCAAACAAGGTCTAAAACCTAAATTAGTATTTTATGTAGTGAGTCCGGAAGGGTTTGATGATACCAAAGGAATTTTTTACGATCCATTTTTAAAATATGGAGCGGATGACGAATTCTTACTTAAATATATGGGCCAGATTCCGTTTGAAGATCGTAAAAAATTATTTTTAGACCGACTTTTTGCCGTTAGACGGATCAATCCGGATCTAAAACTTTTTATAAAAAGGTTCCAGGAGAAAAAACTTTCTGAATACGATCCTGCATTTAATACTGATTATATGGTTCTCAATTTGAAACGCGGAGAACAATTTGCTTATACAACTTTTGTGAATGATCCAGATCGTTTGGAAAAAGATGCGGTGAGAATTCGAAATTTATACCTTTCTACGTTTATTCTTGGAACGACCCAGTTCTTTTTTGTAGAACAATTTCTGAAATTGGCGAAAGAGAATGACGTAAAAGTTTATCTCATATGGCCAAAGGTTTATGAAACGTATCGAAAGCGTTATTATGAATTAGAGATGGAAAAAAACTGGTGGCCTAAAATTGAAAATCTTGCAAAACGTTATTCTGCCGTTCCCGTGGATCTAAATACACAAACTTCTTGCGATTTATTCTACGACGCGTCCCATCAATCGATTATGTGTTTTTTAGAATCCATGAAATTGATGATAGACGATTATTACGGTTTTAAAAAAATTCCTTTGTATCATCCCTGATTCGTTCATGGAACTGTCACATTCGTTATAAAACTCTAGATAATAGAAATTGTTGAAAAATTTCATAATTCAGATTAACAAAAACTGTTTCAATCGATCGTTTTCACAAAACAGGAAACAGGTGGAGAACTAATTTTCAACAATTCTAATACTCGATACTCACTTGATACTTTAGTGTTTGTTTATAGAAGCGTAAATTCGGTTTTAGAAAATCAAAAAGAACTTTTCTAAAAGTATGTATTTAGGTTAAAGATTGTGATCTTAAAACTCGCACGATTTAGAAAATTCTAAAATCGTGCGGTTCTATCGATTACCACTTTAGCTTTTTAGAATCTTCTAAAAATTTTTCCAAACCGATGTCGGTTAACGGATGTTTGAAAAGTTGTAAAAACGCAGAGTGGGGCATGGTCGCGCAGTCTGCTCCTCTAAGTGCGGATTCTTTTAAATGTATTGGACCACGAATGGAAGCGGCTAAAATTCTAGTATCGTATCCATAGTTGTCGTAAATTTCTCTGATCTCGGAAATGAGTTCCATTCCATCCCAGCTAGTGTCATCTACTCTACCGATAAACGGAGAAATAAAAGTAGCTCCCGCTTTTGCTGCAAGTAAAGCCTGAGGTGCAGAAAAACAAAGAGTTACGTTTGTAGGAATATTCCTTTTTGTTAATTCTACAACCGTTTTGAGTCCTTCTGGAATCAAAGGAACTTTGATCACTACGTTTTCAGCGATTTCTACGAGTTCGAGTGCTTCTTTCATCATTCCATCGAATTTTGTAGAAAGTACTTCCGCGCTCACCGGACCAGAAACGATAGAACAAATTTCTTTGATTACTTCTTTAAAACTTCTTCCAGACTTTGCGATTAGAGAAGGGTTGGTTGTGACTCCATCTACAAGTCCGTAAGATGCGATTTCTTTAATTTCATCTACGTTTGCCGTATCTAGATATAATTCCATCTATAAGCTCCATAAAAATAGAATGCTTAGATCATGGTTAAAAAGCTGGGGTAAGGTCAATAGAATTTTCTTTTGTACAGAAACAACACTTCTTAAACTCGGCATATCACTTTCTCAATCAGAAAATCCTTTTTATGGATGAACATTCAGATTGTGATTCAATTTGAGTATATAAACTCTATGAGCCTCTAAGTTTATGGAATCAAATCTCGAAGCGTTTTGATTTCTTCCGCGTTGAAAAATTCTTTATATTCTTTTTCGATCTGAAACTTGATCGAAGAACTAAAATAATCCACTCTTCTGGTAAAAGGCATTTTTTTATAAGCCTCTTTCCATTGAACTACATAGCCGCCTTTAGGAGGGGATTGTTTTTCGTCCGTTTTTTCCCAAAGAACCGCCCCTCCAATTTTATTCTCTGCCAAAGATTCTTTTTTAGGCTTTCCGTATTTTTGTTCTAATTTCTGTTGTACTTCTTTGCTGGGAAGATAACGAAATAAAACTCCTACGGAAAATAAAACTCCCGGAGCAGAATGATTTTCTTCTTCTATCTCTGATTTATTGTCAGAAATATTTGGTTGTTTTTGATCCTTGGGTCTGGATTCGGTTACAATTTTAGGAGTGGAATAAAAACGATAAGAATATAAAATCCCATTTCTACGAATCAGAATAGTTTTTTCTTTATCTTCGTAGACGATTTCCACCTTCTCGTCGTTTTGTGGATTTGTAGAAAGAGATAAAAATTTTTCGCGTAGGTTCGCATAACTTTCCCCCCAAGAAGATTCCGCAAACCCTTCTAATAAATTGATTGCCTGTTGTGTTGTATTGGTCGGCTGTCTCCGGTTTGGAGTTTCATCCGGAAGTTGTGCTAAAAGCCCGGTTGTAGAAATTAGAAATAAACAAAATAGAAGTGCGAAAATTCTCATATTCTACCTATCGGCAGTTTTTAGAGAAATTCATTCAGAATCTTCCTGGAAGGAACGGTTTTTCGAACCTGAAAATTGGATTCCTCCGATTTTTACTTTTCCGTTCCAACGTAAAACGAGTAAAACCGCAATGATAGATATATTCGGAAAAACGAATAAAAACGAAATTTCATGGAATAACCCGTAAACAGCAAGATTAGATGCAATTACTGAAATAGAACACCCGCTTAGAATGGCAACTTCCTGTTCTAAAAATCGAACTAGAAAATGATTTGGATTTGTAGAAGGAAGATCTTTTAACACCAGTTCTACAAGAATTCCATACGTAGTGAGTAGAGTCACAGGCAATAGAAACGATAGAAAGAAATAATTTCCAAATGAGTCTGCGTAATGAGGTGCACCTATCATTCCTCCTAAAAGTGTCCAAAGGTAGGAAATAAATGCAGAAACAAAAAATGCGATTGCAGCATATTGTAGACTTCCGCTGGATTCTAATAGTTTGATAAGTTCATCCGGAACGATCCGTATCCAATCGACTAACTCTAATCTTTCAAAAGATTCTCTTCCGGATAAAAAGAGAAGTTTAAAGTAATAACTCGCTAAAACGAGTAAGACCGAAACGATTCCAAAAAAGATTAGATAGAGTAAAAATTCCATAATCAGTGTCTAAAATGCCTCATTCCAGTAAAAACCATAATCAGTCCGTGTTCGTCTGCGGCTTGGATTACTTCTGCGTCTCTGACAGAACCTCCCGGTTGGATGATCGCTTTTGCTCCCGCTTTTGCAAGTGCGTCGACTCCATCTCGGAATGGAAAGAATGCGTCGCTTGCAACATAAGAACCCACTACGGAAAGACCTACGTTCAACGCTTTGTTGGCGCCTAACTGCACTGAGTCGACTCTGGACATTTGTCCCGCTCCAATTCCGAGAGTTGCATTTTCTTCCGTATAAACGATCGCGTTGGATTTGATAAAACGAACACAAGACCAAGCAAACATCAAACCACGAATATCATCGGGAGAAGGTTGTTTTTTAGTGACTACTTTTAGATCTTTTTCGGTGATCGTTGTATAATCTCTATCTTGTATAAGCAAACCGTGATGGATCGGTCTTAAATCTAATTCATCAAGTGCTTCTTTGAAATCTTGGATTTCTATTAAACGAATATTTGGTTTTTTAGAAAATATTTCAAGAGCTTCTTGACTGAATTTTTGAGCGATCACCCCTTCCACGAAGTTCTCAGTGATCAAAGTCGCCAATTCTCCGTTTACTTGCCCTTTGATTCCAATCACTCCGCCAAATGCAGAAATAGGGTCGGTTCTTCTTGCAAGTTGAAAGGCTTCTAATGGATCGTCCGCATAGGCAATTCCACAAGGATTGAGATGTTTGATGATACATACTGTATTTTCAGGAAGAAGACTAGAAATATGAAAGGCAGCGTCAAAATCTAACATATTGTTAAACGACAACTCTTTCCCTTGCAAAGGTGAAAAGTCGCTCTTTGTAAAAAGAGGTTCATAAAATGCGGCGGCTTGGTGCGGGTTTTCGCCGTATCTCAGCTTTTGTTTTTTGATAAAGGAAAGATTGAGAACATCTGGGAATACTTCTCCTGATTGTTTGTGAAACCAAGAAGAAATCGCGGCATCATACATTGCAGTGTGAGAAAATGCTTTTCTCATATAACCCGCTGAAATCTCTTCCGAAATTCCACCGGAAGAGATTAAATTTTGAATTTCCTTATAATCATTCGGATCGGTGAGCACTAAAGTATGTTTATAATTTTTAGCGGCGCTTCGAATCATAGAAGGCCCGCCAATGTCTATGTTTTCGATTGCTTCTTCTATTTGTACTTCAGGCTTAGAAACGGTTTTTAAAAAAGGATATAAGTTAACTACGACTAAATCTATTTTAGGAATTTTTAATTCTTCCATCTTTTGTTTATGAGCCGGATTGGAAATGACACCTAACAGACCTCCGTGAACTTTAGGATGAAGGGTTTTCACTCTTCCATCTAAAATTTCCGGAAAACCGGTGTAGTCGTCGATTGCTATGGCTGCAATTCCATTGTCTTTTAGAAGTTTTAAGGTTCCACCTGTGGAGATGATTTCTACTCCGTTTTGATTGAGAAATTGTGCAAATTCCGCTAAACCGGATTTATCGCTGACGGAGATGAGAGCTCTTTTGATTTGTATCATTATTTATCCAATCTTTACCTTTCTATTTTGAATCGTAAGCCTATTTTCGCAAAAGTATTGAACCGCGAGTGGTAGTATTTTATGTTCCTCTTTGAGAATCTCTAAAGTCAAATCTCTTTCCGTCATTCCTTCTTTGATTTTCACAACTCCTTGTAGAATGATCGGACCTGAGTCCACACCTTCGTCTACAAAATGAGCGGTGCAACCCGCAATTTTAACTCCGTATTCTAAAGCTTGTTTTTGTGCGTTTAACCCTGGAAAGGCGGGCAATAAAGATGGATGAATGTTGATGATTCGATTGGAAAACGTTTGAACGATTTGGTTTTTAAGAATTCTCATATAACCTGCGGTTACGATAAGATCCGGTTTGATTTCTAAAAGAAGTTCAAGAAGTTTTGTATGATATTCGGACTTATCCGAAAAAGAAGAGAAGTTTAATACTTGAGAAGTGAGTTCAAATTCCTGAGCAATTTCTAAAGCCTTGGCATCCGGATTGTCGCAAATCAGTGTTTCTGCAATTCCACGGATTTTTCCTGTTTTGATATTTTGTAAAACCGCTTTGAGATTGGAACCTCTTCCGGAAGCTAAAAATACGATCTTTTTTTTAGGTTTTGTAAACAGAGTTGCCAATAGAATTTTATCCGTATAAAATCGAATCGTTTTCGAATTCGTAAAGAAATGTAGTTTGGAAAACTTTAAGCGACAATTTGTCTAACCAAAAACCCATGGAATTTTTGATGTTAAAATTTGTTCCAGAACGTTAAAAGAAATTGAGTCTGATCTTTCGACGACTTCGTAAAAAAATGTGTTAGTTCCCACAGATTAAGTCTCTTTGGAGGATTTAGACGTTTTTGGATCATTTTTGATAGTATCGGAGTTCCTACATTAGGTTTGGTTGTTATTTTTAGATAAAATTCTACACTTTTTGAGTTTCCGGATTTTCAAAACCGTTCAAAGTTTTGAAAGAAACCGCAAGAATGTTTAGACCCAGCATTAAGGAGCCAAACGTTTTTGTCGAAAAGTATTTCAGGAGAGATACATGTCACTTGCCAGAAAATCCACAGCGACCGTTGAACAATATAAATCCAACGAAATCTCGACTGTCAGTCAGGGAAAACTGATCGTCATGCTTTATGACGGTGCGATCCGTTTTCTGAATATCGCTCTGGAGAATAATACTCCCCGGAAGTACGATGTGGTAAACAATCATATACTGAAAGCCGGAGAGATCGTAACCGAACTTATGCTTGCACTTAATTTAGAACAAGGCGGGGAAGTGGCTAACAACCTCCTAGGAATTTACGTTTATATTAAAAAACGTCTTCTAGAAGCAAATATGAAAAAAGACTCCGAAATCATCCAAGAAATAATTAAATATATGGAAGATCTAAAATCCGCTTGGGAAGAAATCGAGAAAAAAGAGAAATCCAATGTTGTTTCGGCGCCTTTCCAAAGTTCTAATCGTGGAAGTGGTTTGTCCATTCAGGGGTGAACTTTGTCGGATTTAAATTTAACCCATCCAGATCAAAGTTTAACCGTTCTTTACGGAGATAAGATTTTACTTTTAGATCAATTAATTTCTAACCAGAAAAGACAAATCGAAGTATTTGGTTTTGGAGACGGAGAAGGTGCAGCAAAAATCGAGGACTCTAATTTAAAATTGATCCACGAACTTTGTTCTTTGGATCGTTTGATAGAAAAGATGGA
This sequence comes from Leptospira kirschneri serovar Cynopteri str. 3522 CT, assembly GCF_000243695.2. Classification (NCBI taxonomy): domain Bacteria; kingdom Pseudomonadati; phylum Spirochaetota; class Leptospiria; order Leptospirales; family Leptospiraceae; genus Leptospira; species Leptospira kirschneri. Next base: position 571,239 of record NZ_AHMN02000004.1, read on the forward strand.
AGAGACAGTTCCACAAACTTCTCAATTGATTGAACTTACAGAAATTTTATTTCAGAAGATGGAAGAATCTAGGATTCTACATTCTCAAACCGAAAAAAAAATGAAGGAAATCCTTAAAGAATATCAGAAAGAATTAAATCAGGTGCAAGTTCAGATTCAATTAAAACGCCATCTCAGACAGGACTATTGGAAAACGGGGACTTGTTAGAAAGGGCACTTGAGTTCCTAGGATTAGAACCAGGTTTTCAAGAAGTAGATCTAAAAGAACGTTTTTACTTTCTTTCCAAAAAATACCATCCCGATACGGGAGAATTTTCAAATGATTCTCTATTTAAAGAATTGATTGAATACAGAGATGTACTTCAATCTTATTTAATTCAAAGAACATTCAAAAAATCAAATGTTTCTCCGGGGCCAAAAAATTCTGATCAAGACGACTATCATATTTATAAACACGCCAGGGAAATCTACGATTCCGCCATTCACGAATATTATAAAATTACAGAAGGTAATCCTATCTTTTTAAGAGGAGATGAAAATTCCGCTCTGCGTAAACTGAGACAATCTCTGGAAATTTCCAAATCTAAATTTGAGGAATTGATCGTTCTGTATCCTCAGAGTATTTGGATCGCTGACACAAAATATACTCTCGAAAAAATAGAGGTTTGGTTTAAGGAACCCTAAGCGAATTGGAAGGCATAGAAAACACAAAACCAGTAGCGGTTCCGTTTGTGATACTGACTACTAAAACCTGAGAACGTAAAGTCAGATACTGACCCGAAGTGACTGAAACTTGCATTTTACAGATTCGGTTTGTATTTTCTCCGGTTCCGATTGCGGCTAACGGACCTTCGGTCGGACTTAGTTCAATCGAATATTCTAAGGGTTGATTTGGTAAAATGTTTAGAATCCCGTTCATACATTCAATTCCTGAATTTAGATCTGCGGGAAATCTAGAATCATTTTCTGTATTACCCACATACAATTTATAACCGTCAAATAGAAGTTCTGGGTTTCCTGCTCTCAATCTGAGTTCATATCCAGTTGCAATGGGAACGATACTAATCAAAGTAGGTGGAGTGGAAATCAGACGTGTAGTAGAATAATGAGGACATCTGATAAAAAGAAAAAACATCGAAAATATAAGTAAAAGATAAAGTCGTTTCAAAAAGAAATATACTCCCTCCAGCCAAACTTTTCAGCCTGCTGATCCGTTATTGAAAAGAGTGGAAATCGTAGTTTAGGTGTCACCCGATTTTCTTCCGGTAAATTCCACTTCAGTTCTGCCAGAAGTTTATTTCCCTTTCGGGTATTACAGTTTTTACAGGCCGCGACTAAATTTTCCCAAGAATTAAATTCTTTGGGTCTTTCTTTTTTGGGAACGTGTTCCCATCTGCTTCTCGGAATTACGTGATCCAATGTGAGTTTAGAACTTGGAAATTTTTTACCACAATATACGCAGTGGTAATTATCTCTTTGGAATATGTTTTCTCTGGAAACTTTATCTTTTCTGGGAGGAACTTTATAATAGTCTCTTAAAAGAATAATTCTAGGTGCTGTAAATCTTAGTTTTTCGGATCGAATGAAGAGATTTTTATCATCTTTGATGAGTTGTGCTTTTTCAAGAATAATCAGGATGAGGGCGTCTTTGACCGACCGGATCCCGATGGGGACGTAACCGGCATTCAGCACAAGCACCGGCTGCGCAAGAATGTCCATAACTGGTCAAACAATATTCGGCGCTCGGAAGATGTAAAGAAATTCTCTAGTTTAGGAACGTTTCTTGCGAATCCAATAAACGATCCCGAACAATAAAAAAACAGTTCCTAAAAATCCAAATACTAAAAGTTGTCCGTTGTGAACCCAATCCATTAGAATATCAAAGTTATAAGCTCCGAAATATCCAAGATAAACCCAAACTGGAACAGAAATAATCGCTGCAAGAAAATCTAAAATTACAAAACGGTAAAATGAAATTCGGTCTGAGGTGCCTGCAGTCAGATAAATAGGCATTCTGAGGCCTGGCATAAAACGTGCCATAAATGTGACCCAGTTTCCATAACGAGAAATTTTATCTTGAACCTTGGCAAATCTTTCCGGCGTGACAATCCTAGAAATCATTGGAATTTGAAGTACACGAACTCCGTAGATTCTGCCGATCAAAAAAACGGAACTGTCTCCAATGAGTACTCCTGCCATTCCAATTAGAAACATAAAATGTGGATCCGCTTTTCCGAGTCCTGCGATTACTCCTCCGGAAACGAGAGAAATATCTTCTGGAACGGGGAGTCCAAATCCGCAAAAAATCAAAACCAAAAAGACGGCAATATAACCGTATTCGGAAAATACATTCACAAGAATATTTAAAAATTCCATCTTCTGAGCAGATCCTATTTTTTAGGATTCCAAAGTCAATAAAATGGAATGAGGGTAAAATAGCAGTAAACAAACAAAAAAAGTGGAGGGACTTTTCAGAAAACTCTCTAAATTTTGTAAAACGTGTATTTTTCCAGAGAAGATTTGCTTCAAAAAGAGACGGAAACGTTGGCTCCTTATGCTATTTCTAACGCGAATAATGGTGGTAGAATTTACGAAGAAGAGGAACATTCTTATAGACTTCCTTTTCAAAGAGACAGAGATAGGATTCTTCATTCCAGCGCATTTAAGCGTCTGCAATACAAAACACAAGTGTTTATCTTTTCCGTCGGTGAGAATTATAGAAATAGAATGACTCATACTTTAGAAGTTGCGGGACTTTCTAGAACAATCGCAAGCGCTCTTGGACTCAATCCTCTTCTTTCCGAATCGATTGCTTTGGCTCATGATCTAGGCCACACTCCTTTTGGTCACGCTGGTCAAGAAATTTTATCCGGACTTATGAAGGATTACGGAGGATTTGAACACAATAAACAATCCTTACGAATCGTAACTTCGATTGAAAAAAAATATCCGAATTTTCCTGGGCTTAACTTGTGCAGAGAAACTTTAAAAGGTCTTATGAAACACGGAACGGATTATGATTCTTCTGTTATACTTTTAGAAAGAAAGGAAAACGGTCCGTCTTTAGAAGGAATGATCGCAGATCTTTCCGATGAGATCGCTTATACCAATCATGACATTGAAGACGGTTGGGAAATGGGTTATCTTCATTTAGGAGATTTGTTGGAGAATCCTTTTTGGAAAGAGGTCTATGAAGAATGTAAAGATCAGTATAAAGAAGTAGGTGAAAAAATTCTAATTCGAACTTCGATTCGAACTCTCACCAATTTTTTGGTTTCGGATTTGATCCAAAGTATTTCTAGTGCGTTGGAAAAAAATCAAGTTCAATCTAATGAAGACCTGTCGTTTCTTTGGAAACAAGATATTAGAATCGCTTCTTTTTCAAACCAAGTGGATCTTAAATTTAGAGAATTAAAATTTTTTCTATACGAAAAGTTATATCGCCATGAGGATTTGATTCGTATGAGCGACTACGGAAAAAAAATCATAGAATCTTTATTTGATTATTTTTTAAAACATCCTGAAAAAATTCCGGAAACTTATAAAGAAAGAATTGAAGAAGAATCTTTGTACAGAGTGATCAGCGATTACGTAGCTGGTATGACTGACAGATACGCGGAAAAAATCTATCAGTCGCTTCCTTAATATTCAAAAATTAGAATGTTTTTTTTGTAGATTCTGGTTGTGTTTCCGTTTTTTGTTCCTGCTGCGGAGAAGAACTGGAACAATAATTCGCGACAAGCATAATTGGAATTGTATTGTTAGGACAATAGTTGATGATTCCGATTTGGAATTCTTCTTTATCGGATCCCGAATTGAAAAATCCTAAACTAATCGCCCGCTTCTCTTTAGACGAAACTTCCAGACTCGTTCCTATATTCACAATTAGCAAATCCACAATTAAATACAAAGAATACAAAAAAACAATGTTTATAAATTGGTATCATGGAAAGAAACAAAGACATTCTGTTGCAAATCAAAAGTCTGTCAATTTTGTTTTCATAAGAACCAAGATTGGATCCAATGAATTTGACTGAGATCCTTGGAAGTTGAAATGGGTAATCAAAAAATATTTTAAAAAATCAATATTGGAAGTTTACAACACGTTCAAAATGTTGATCTATGGAAAACGAGTTTTGGGTTTGTTCTGAGTCTTTGCGAAACTTTCTAAGGAGTTGTGGCATTTTTTTATCTAACGAATTCTTAAAAAGTGAAAACAAAAATCGAATTAAAATTATAGAAATTCTATCATATTTCCACAAGAATTTGAACTTTTGAGATCATTATTAGAGTTGTTGAAAAATTCCATAGTTCAGTTTAACAAAACTATTTCAATTGCTGTTTCCATGAAATAGAAACAGATGGAGAATTCATTTTTCAACAACTCTATTATATATTAATTCAGTTTATAAAATATTTATAATACTGATTTTTTATTCACAATGGTTTGCTCCTGTGGTAATTGAAAACTTTTTTCCGTGACAAACGTTGAGTAATCCAAATTGTACCATTGACTTCTTGGAGACGTTGGAAAGATTAATTAAGCCAATCTGAGTATCGCCTATTTCTTGATTTCCTATATTAAAAATTCCTAAACTTATTCCTTCTGAATATAAGTTTAGAATTCCAAAATTGAATCCAACTACATTCTGATTGTATAATGCGACGTTGATTCTTTTGGATAAAAAGTTGGAGATACCGATCGTTAAACTTCCAGTTTTATAATTTACTAATCCGATTGTAAGTTCTACACCGCTGCTTCTGTCCTTTCCTAAGTTTATAATACCTGCTTGTAGTCCAACGGAGCCTCCTTCTATATAATTTACGAGCCCTATTTGGATTCCGAATAATTTTTCACCCGATACGTTTACAACTGCAAGTTGAAGCCCGGTTGTTTGTCCGCTGGATTTGTTAAAAATTCCAATTTGAACTCCTATCATTCGTTCCTTAATTTTGTTGACGGTTCCGATATTAAGCCCATAGAGATTTTGAACTTCTCCATAAATCAAATTAAACCTGAAAAATTCTGAGTTCGTATTGGGAAAAATTTCTAAAGTTGTTTTAGGAGTTAAAGCAAAAGTGCAATGACAGATTAATAAACAAAAAGTAGAAAGAATTATAGAATATAACGTTAAACGGAATCGATTCATAAATTAAATAGAGATCCTTCTATTTAATTAAGGGTTGTCAATTTGATTTTATGGGTCAGTCCTAAAACTTGAAAAAGAATAACATAGAATTAACTGCATAGTTTCTTTGTTGTTAGTTCAAAAGTTTTAAATTGGTTTTTTATTACTGAAATTTTTGAATGAATTTTAACGATTTAAAATTTAGTAGCAGGTTCTGATTTCTTTTCCGAACAAACTAAATTGAGTTTAAAAATATCGTAATAATTGTAAAAATAATTTATGAATTTCAAATAAAGTTAAGTGAATCGGTCTTAGGTACAGGTTTTATTTTTTTGTCATAAATATTCTTTATAGGAGAATAAGCAGTTTAAGGAGTAAAATATTTTTAGAATATAATAATTATTAAATGTATTTTTACATTTAATAATTATTTTAAGTTTCAAAAAAGAAACAAAAATAAATTCGATCGTAGACGGGATATCATTGAATTTGTTCGATTGTTTTTAACTTTTTATAGTTACAAGCGAGCGTTCTGGAAAGTTCTATAGCCAGTGGTTGAACGTCTTTTCGTTCTGGCTGTAATTGAAATTCGTGCGCCTGAAATTTTGCGGATTGAGTCGTATGGTTGTAAACCGAAATTGTAACTCCAGAAAAACCACGGGTACTCAACACTTCAATAATAAACGGACCGTGGCTGCTGGGCTCCGACCTAGAAGTTATTTGATGTTCCGATTTACGATTCAAAATCTCCGCCTCGATAGAAACGAAATTTTCAACACTATATACGACTATATTCTTTGCAACCGAAACGGGAACTTTCACGATTTTTACTCCCAGTCCTAGAATCGGAATATCTTCCACGGCTTGGAGGATTCCGGATAAACCCAACATTTGTCTTTGAGAAGATGGAAGTGAATTATGCGGAACCCGATTCATGATATTCCAAACAACCGATTGTACATCTTGCCTTGAGTTACATTGTCCCCACATGCTATTCAAAAGCTTTCGAATTTCGTTATTTTCGTTTACATGAATAACTTTGTAAGGTTCGTTCGGATGTGGACCTGCTCCCGATGATTTCAAACAATAAGAATTGAGCGATAGAATCAGCTTTGTTTCTGCTGGAACGATCAAAGTATTGGGTTCAAGCGTAGGAGATAAAATATTAAAAAGAAGGGGATTGATTTTACTTTGATTTTTTTTATCGGGGAAAAGGTTAAATTCGGTTTGGGTTTGTTTATCTATGTCTATTGCGGTTGTCTTTTTAGGAACGTATTTTGAAAAATCGACCATCTCTTCGGATTTTATTTGCTGTGTGCAAGAAATCGTAAAGATGCTTACAAAAAATGGAAGAAAAATCGCAACGATAAATAAAAAAAAACTGTTTAGAAAAAAAGTCATAGGCTCTAATCTTTATAACAATAATTCACCAGGATTGTAATCGGCAAAACTCCATTCGGACAAATATTGATAACTCCGATTTGGAAATTTCCTTCTCCGCTGATGTTAAGCGCTCCTATATTAAATCCTTTCCCATCGTTATTGATGTTAAGGACTCCTAGGTTGAATCCTATTCCTTGATTGACTGCTCCTATATTAAATCCTGTACTGTTAGAATTGACAACACCTACAGTGAGTCCTTTACTAATGGAATTGATAACACCCAGGTTCACTCCGGTTCCTCCATTGATGGCGCCTACGTTGATTCCCGTTCCTCCCGAATTGTAGAGTATTCCGGCATTTAGTCCGGCTCCGCTATTCTTGGAATTGATGATTCCGAGTGTAACACCACCACCACCGTTGTTGATTGCACCTACCGTAAGATATAAACCGGGTGTCGTTTTTGCATTATAAATTCCTAATTGAATTCCAGTGTCGCTTGCTTCTGTAAAATTCAACCCGCCGGCCTGAACCGTAAAAACTCCTCTTTTTTCTTCGTTATAAAGTCCTACTTGAATTCCTGTACTACTTTCTGCTTGATTGATTCCGCCTGCTTGAATCATTATGATTCCTTTTTCTTCTTCTTTATTCATTCCTGCTTGGGTTTCGGAGTATTCTCCAGAAGTTGCTCTGGTAACTTGAACGTTTTTGGTCTTTTTTCCACTTTCACTGTTATAAAAGCCTAATTGAATTCCTGCTACACCTTGGACTTTGTTTGATCCTCCAGCCTGCAGAATTAAACCAGCTTTTTTAGCGGTATTGTAAAAGGCGACTTGTGTGGCTGCATAAGTATTTCCTTGCGAAATATTAGCGCCTCCAACTTGAATTCCTACTAGATTTTCTTTTACAGTATTGATGACGCCCAAATTGATTCCGTATAAATTTTTTACTTCACCTTGGGAAAGACTGGTGTGAAAAACTTCCGTTTCCGTTCTAACGGGAATTCTGATAAAGGATTTAGACCCGCTGAGGCCGGTTACGCCGCAATTTAAGAATAAGGCCGTAGAGACGGTAATTTTGAAAAAAGAAACAACAAAATGGAATATTATAAAATTTTTATATTTCATATTTATCTACAATAGTTAAAAAGGATCATTACGGGAAGGATTCCTTTTCCGCAAAAATTTAAGAGACCGAATTCTAGAGTCGGTTCGTTCGTGTCTTCTTCACCGGCTGCGTTGATGAGACCGATGTGAATCCCTGAACCTCCGTTTAAAATACCTACATTGATTCCTTTACCTTGGATATTCAGAGCGCCTAAGTTAAAACCATTTCCTTGTTCGTTCATAATACCTACATTGACTCCTTCCGAATATAAATTCAAACCTCCGATCATCATTCCCTTGGTCTGAAAGTTACCCGCGCCAACTGTAATGTCAAAACCACTTTTTTGAGAACCAACATTGACGATTCCCGTTTGCAGTCCGTTTGATTGCCCCTCCGAGTAATTTATGAGTCCTGCTTGAATACCCGCTCTTTTATCCTTGGCCGTGTTCACGAGCGCTATTTGCGCGCCGTATGTACTTCCTTGTGAGGAATTTGCGATCCCTATCTGTGTGCCTATCATTTGATTTTGACTTGAATTATATAAAGAAACTTGTGCGCCGTAAGTGTTCCCTTTGGATGTATTCACAATTCCCGCTTGAGCTCCGTAAGAATCTTTATTTGAAAGATTTACAATTCCAGCTTGGGCTCCAATCATCCTATTTTCCACAGTATTGACAATTCCTACATTGATCCCGATCAGATTCATAAGTTCTCCGTAAAGGATATTCAATCGAATTATTTCGATTTTCGTTTCCTTATTTTGCGGAGGGATTGTCGTCGTAATTTGCGGCGTTAAAGCCAAGCCGCAATTGGAAAGCGAAATTTCGCATAAAATAAAAAACAGAATAGAAAAAAAGGAGTAAATTCTCATAAAATTATAAAGCTAAGGTGAGTGGCACTTTAACGAGTAGAATACGGATCGTCAATATTATTTTTAAGAAAAGGCTGATTGTCGAAAATTTTTAGGAAACGATTCAAGCCGGTTAGCTTTGTAAAGAAATTATGGAATCTTATATACAGTTTTTTCTCTCTTGAAAAAAACGAAGCCGAGATCTTTTAAAAAATCTAAAGTCAGTAAAACGATTCAATCGAAGTGGAAATAGGGTTTAAAGGATATGAAGCAGACTTTTGATGGATTGCATTCAAGTCGTATTTATAGTAAATTAAAAATTTTGAATATATGAAAGTGTAAATGTTTTTTATTTTATTGAGTGATTTTACCCCGGTGCGAGAATTTTTCAGAATCGCATCTTATACGTTGAAATTGTCTCTGAGTTAAAAAGAATCTGAATTAAGTGATCGTGATCGGGACCAGATTTTTTTCTCTTTTTAATTGTATACATCGACGATAAACATGATCCAACCATTGGAACAAAAATTTATAAGCCCGATCGAAAAACTTCCGTTTTTGTTTTAGGAGGAAGTTTCAACGTAGCATTTCGATTTAAAGCAATTCCACAGTTTGTGAGACAATATTACGAATATATTCTGTAGACTATTATAATTCGATTTCATATATTTTTCTGATCATTTTTTTAAAATAAGAACCTTCTAAATTGATTTTGATGACAGAAAAAGCAAAATTAAATTTTGATTTTGAATATTCAAGTATAATTCCATTTTAAATTTAAATTACACATTTGATTTTTATTTCACGAGTAGCATCTGATCAAAAATTCATTGGATATGGATTTTTTAAAAGAAAACAATTCTTTCTAGAGCAGATTTGATCTGAGAATTTCAATTTTCTTAGTGTGATACAAATTCGAAATGAAATTATGTAAATGCTGAAACAGTTCGATATAGAAGCACGGAAGTCAAAACGAAATAACTTAAAATTTTTAAAGTTATTTTTTTACAAGGTCAAAGCTTGTAAAATATTTTGAATCTGAATACAAAGTTGGTTCACTTCTTCTTGAGTTGTAAACCAACCAGTTGAAATTCGAATGGCGCGTAACGCTTCTTCTTTCGAAAAGCCCATGGATAAAAGGGAAGACGCCGGTTCTCTAGATCTAGACTTGCAGGAAGAGCCTGTAGAAATTACAAAACCAGCTTCTTCCATTCCCATCATAAAAAAGTCAACATCGTCGGTGGGAAGAATACAAAAAGAAGTAGAAGGAATTCGATTTGCATTTTTTCCTATTATTTTACAATTACATTGTTCCAAAACGGCTTCTATTTGAGTTTGAAAATTATTCAAAAGTTCGTTTTTTTCTTTTTGTTTTAAGATTCTATGTTTTAGTACTTCAGAAAGTGCTAATATAGAGGGAGAATTCTCAGTTCCGGCCCTGTGGTTGTTTTCTTGATTTCCTCCTCTAAAAATTGCATATTCTTTTTCAGAAATTAAATCGGATCGAACCCAAGTTCCGGAAGCTCCCATTCCTGCTCCGATTTTATGACCGGAAAAAGTAAAACCGTCTAAAAACTCAAAAGGAACTGGAATTTTACCAAAGGATTGCATCAAATCCGAAAAAAGCGGGACCGAATATTTTTGAGCAAGCAGATGAACTTTTTCCAAGGGCTGAATTACGCCTGATTCATTAGCGACTTGTAATATAAAAATCGGAGAAGGGTTTATTTTTAAAAGTTCTTCCAAATGATCTAAATCGATTTCACCAGAAGATAGGGAACGGATTTTTTGAAAATCAAATCCAACAAATTCTAAAGCAGAATATAAAGAAGAATGTTCTAAAGAGGAAACGATTGCAGAATTCGAAAATTTTCCTCGGATTGATTTTGTAAGTAAATGATTGGCTTCGGTTCCCGTGGAGGAAAAAACGAATTCTTTTGTAGGTTTACCCGTATAAGATTCTAAGGTTTTACGAGCTTCTTCTATTTTTCCTTGACGGGCTAAAGAAAACCGAGTCGGACCGGAAGGATTGTAAAAATCGGAGAAGTAATCGTTTTGAATTTTTACGAGTACATCCGTAAAGGGAGGGTGGGTCGCGTTGTAATCAAAGTATCGAATCTTCTTCGACATAAAGTTCATCCGCTTCTTCGTATCTTCCCTTTTTTCTCAAAACGTATCTAAGTAGTTTTTTACGATCTTCTAATAGATCACTTCTTCCTCTGCCAGTGACTCTATAAGCCTTATCGATCGTATAAAGCTCCGTTTCTAATTGTTGTAATTCTAACAGAGCCGGGTCTAGTTGTCCTTTACGAATTTCTGATCGTGCGATCATAAGTCTAGATTCAAAAACAGAACCCTTGTCTAAGTGAATCGACTTGGAAGATTCTCTAAAATAAAAAATTGCTTTATCAAAAAACATGGGATCTCGTTTGCCCAGTTGATAGTTTAACATTCCTCGTTTCATTAGTAATTCATCATATTCTACCGTATTTGGATCGGAAAAAAATAGAAGTTTTTCTAAAACTCCGTCTGCTTCTATAGGAGAAATTGAATTGAGTCCGGTTTTATAAATTCCAAATGCAAGAATATTAAGCGCTTTTTTAAAATCGTTTGCGTTAACTTTTAGATTTCGATCCGGATCGATTACAAATGTATTGAATTTGATCTGAGACCAGACCCTCATTAGGTTTTGTTTTTCAGTCAATACATTCGGTTGTTCTTCTATTTGATTACAGGAAAAAAAAGATTTAGGCTTTTTAGTTTTTTCCATTACGATTCGAACCGTTTCTTCCGTATTTCGAATGTAATCCGCGTATGCTAACAATACTTCTTCTGGACGACAAACCGCTAGGGCGGTTTTTTCGATTTTTTTAGGAACGTTTAAATCCGGTCCTGAAAAGTTCAAAGCTCTTTTATAATAATCTAGAGCTTCCAATACGTTTGGAGAAACCACTTTCCAATAATCTCCCGGATTAAAACTCCCAGTGATAGGACTTCTGGATTGTGTTTTGTACGAATTTTTTTTATCTCCGGATTCTTCTTCGGCTTTAAATCTCCAGATCGACATAGAATCGGTCCAAGAAGGTTTATATAAAACCCTATCTATTTCGCTCAAAGAATAGTAATACAAACAAGCTTCACGCATCACATTCAAATCAGGAATCCGTTCACCTAAATCTTGATAGGCGATTTCCTTTTCTAAAATAGAATTCCCCTTTTTTATAAATTCTTCCGCCGTTTTTGGGTCGTAACCGGGAGGTCGAATCATCAGTGCGAGTCTATTTAGTAATCGATACCGATTGGGAAGAATCCATACGGTTGCGATGATCCAGACAAAAATTAGGAATAGTATGTACTTTCTATTTTCTCGAATGTAAGTTAACAAAGTTTTGAACTCTCCGAGATTGGAAAATTGATTCGACTCCTGGATGGATCGATCTCAGAATGAAATTCCGGGCCTATGAAAAGGATGGTTCCTGATAGATGGAACATTCTTTTCAAATCTGCTCCGTTACCCGAATGAATCAAGCAAATATTAAAGCCGGTTTCCGTTTCGTTTTTTTTGTATCTTTGATTTTTGGAATCTGTTTTTTTCCAATATCCGTTTTTTCTCAATCAGAATGTGGGCACTTACCTCCAGAATATTTTCTTTCTCTTGCATTTGAAAGACAGACGAATGCAGCAAGAATTCAATTTCAGGAACAATCTAAAAAGATCTACGAAGAATCTTTGGAGTATTACGATCGATATATCCGTTGTTCCGCAGAATTACAAAAAGAAGTTTCTCCGGTTTCCAGGGTTGCAAAAGCAAGTGTACATTTTTTCTTAGGACAACTGGAAGATGCTTCCAAAGAAGTAGATGCAGCAATTCTTTCTGATTCGAGTTTTAGAGACAGTTATATTTTAAAGGCTAAAATTTTAATTCGTTTTGGTGAATTTCAAAAGGCGAGTGACTTTCTAGAAACAAATTTAAGTCGTTTTCCGGAAGATTCCGATTTTCTTTATCTTTTGGGTTCTCTCAATCAGGAACTTAAAAATTATCCGAGAGCAATTCTTTATCTGACTTCTTTGAGCGATACTATTCAAAACCGGGAAGGAAATCCAAAATATAAATCTTTTGTGGATAAGTCTTTGGGTGAGATTTATTTTGCAAATGCACAACCTAAAAAGGCGCTCTATTTTTTAAATTCCTATCTATATCAAAACCCCAACGATCTTTCTGCAAGACTGACTCTTGCAAAAATCTGGAATCAGTTGGGTAAATTCTCCTCTGCCCGCAAAGAACTAAACAGAATTTTAAAGACTAAAAAAAATCTATCCTCCGTGGAACATCTTCTTGCGGAAATGTATTTTATAGAGAGTAGGTCATCAGCATTCGAATATTTTAATATTCTTAATAAAAACTCTAAAATTCCTAAAGGAGGAGTTTTAGAAGGACTTTATTTAATTCTTCAGGGTAAAAGTGAACAAGCAAAAGTTTTGCTTTTACCAATAAAAGAGAAGTTTTCGAGCCGTTTAGCGATTAGACTAGCTATGTTGGACGTGTATGAAAAGGAGAATAACGCTTCTGTATTTCTGAAGGAACTCAAAGAAGTCGCCGAACTTGTGTTTGGGATGCAGCAATTTGAACTTGCGGAAAGAATCGCACAAAGGGCTTTGTCCGTGTCCGATAAATCTTCAGAATGGAATCAAGCGGAGATATATGATTTTCTTGCTTCTTGTCATGAACAATCGGGTTATATTTATCGTGCGATTTTGATGTCAAGAAAAGCAGTAGAAAACTCTAAAGCGGAAGAAGAAAAACTTAAGTTTCAATTGCACCTTGCTTATTTACTTAGAAACGATCCTCCTGATAAAAAAGAGGAAGCGGAAACACTCATTCGTAACGTTTTACAAACTCGTCCAGAAATGGCCTATGCTAGATATTTACTTGGGGTCGTTTTGGCTTCTAACGAAAAATATAAGGAAGCATTAGAAGAATTGAATGTAGCGATAGAAACGGATTCGGAAAACGCGGTCTACTATTTTTATAGGGCCTCGGTTCATGAAAGGTTGGAACAACAGGAATTTATGGAAAAGGATCTAAAAAAATCGATAGAAATCGATCCAGGAAATCCGGTTGCATACAATTATTTGGGATATTATCTTTCCGAAAAAGGGGTTCGTTTGGAAGAATCTCTCTCTCTCGTTCAAAAAGCTGTGGAACTTGCTCCTGACAACGAGGCTTATCAGGATAGCCTAGGTTGGATTTTTTTCAAACTAGGAAATCACGAAGAAGCACTTTTACATCTTCAACTTGCCTATCAAATTTTAAAGGACAAGGGGGGAGAAGATCCGGTCATTTTAGAACATTTAGGAGACGTTTATAAGGAAAAAAACCAAGGCGGAAACGCAGTCGCCTATTGGGAAAAAAGTCTAAAACTTTTTAAAAAGAAGGAAGATATCTCCAGGATTCAAAAAAAAATACAAACCGGTGTTCGACAAAATAACAAATAAAAAAACGAGTTATTATGAAATTTAAAGTATATTTTAATATTCTAATATTTATTTCAATCTTGAGCGGCGGGGGTTGTACCACTACTCAAATTGAGGAAATTTCTTTTCCAGACAAAGGAAATCTGAAATTCCTATCTTCTAAAAATCCGGAGGCGGCCAAAATTTTGAAAGCAGTCAGAGATTTAGAGGCTAAAAATTCTTCTTATTCGGGAGAATTTTCTATGCGGATAGAAAACTTTGTTCCCAAAAAGGAAAATTTTTCTGCGGATGGAAAGATCTTTTACGATAAACCTTCCGGGAAGATGTATATAGAACTTGCTGATCCTTTTTTCGGAATGATTGTATCTAGAGTATATACGGACGGAAATTCGATTCATATCAAAACCGCAAATGGCGGAACGCAGGTTCTTCCGATGGGAGATATTCTTCTTAAAGATCCAAGCGGTAAAAAACAATCTACAATTCCATTTCCGGTTTTATATTCTCTTTTATCCAACAATAGTTCCGGTCTTGCGGGAACGGATCCGATTTATGTGAATCTTTCTGAAAAGGCGATTCTTGTTAAAAAACCTGGGGAAGACATTACTTTTTGGACGACTGATTTTGGAATTTCTTCTGTGGAATTACTTTCTAAAAAAAGTAATCTCAAGGCGATTACAAAGGTTCAAGGGACGGTTTCTTTTCCTCCAAAAAACACAATCACAAGAATCGTAGAACCGAAAACCAATTTGGATCAAAATAAGATAGAGATTAAAATGAAAAGAATTTCTCTTTCCGAAACGATTTCTGCTTCTAAATTTCAATTTTAAAATATAAAGATCTGTAATTCCTATCAAAATAAATTTAAGGATTGATTCTAAAATTATAAATAGATTAAAAAACTAAATGCATGTTTTAGAATATATTAAATAAATAATGAATCATTTTGGGAAATATGTTCTTTGATTTATTTGAAATTTATAAAAAATGTAGAGTGGGTTGTTAAATAAGGAGAAATGAATATGCTTTCCGAAATCAGAAATGGTCATATTATGGAGTTTTATATTGAAACTAACGAAGTGAATTCTTTGAACGTAGAATTTTTCAAAACGTTTTCCGCAAAACTGGATTTAATCGCTAAGGATCAGTCGATCAAATCGGTCATCTTAACTTCTAAAAACGAAAAGTTTTTTTCCAACGGTTTTAATCCCGGAATTTTTGTAGATAAATCTTCGGAAGAAATCAAAAACGTTATGCGTATCGCTTTGGAAACTGCATCTAAATATTTATTTTTGGATAGACCGGTAATTTGTGCGATGAACGGACATTCTATGGGTTTGGGAGCGGTGTTTGCGATCTTTTCTGATTATAGAATTATGGTGGGAAAAAAGGGAAGGTTTTGTTTTCCAGAATCACAGATTGGAATCAACTTTCCCGCGGTTCCTGGTTTTATGCTTAAGGAAATCGTAGGAATTACGAAAGCGAGAGATCTTTTGTATTCCGGAAAAGCTCTCAAAGCGGAAGAGGCTTTGGAAATCGGTTTGATTGATGAGGTTGTTTCTTCGGATGATCTTATAACTCGTGCTCGAAAATACTGTGATCAGTTCAAGGATATGGCGATCGGTTCCGTGATTGGAATTAAAGTTTCTTTGCGTGATCCTGTTCGTGTTTTTGCGGAACATAACGCGGAAAGAGACGTTGAACTGATTTCGGAGGCCATATTTTCTAAAAATGGTCAGGAAGGTATGAAGTCAATCTTAGAAAAAAGAAGACCCATATTTCAGTAAATTGGAATATTTTAATAAAATAATTAACTGAAGTTTATCTTGTTTTCGGAAATTGAATCTTAAATTTAGAAAGAATTTTATTGTAAGAAAACCTTTATGAAGTAGGTTTTCAATTTTTGTAATGACCAGAAAACGGTGTTTCCATCAGAAATTTGAATGGCGAAGTTCTTTGGGTTTTTAAAAATTTCCGAAACCTGTTCCCAAATTTTAGTGTGAACTCTTTTTAAAGGATCGATTGAATGTGGTAGTTCCCACAGATTACGTCACATTTTGAATTCGCTGAATTTAATTCTTGCATGAATTTTATTTTAACGTAAATCCCATGTAGAAAATCAGAAAGAATTTTTTAAAAGTATGAGTTCCTACAATTTTAGAATTCATTCGTAAAATCGTGATCTGTGGTAGTTCCCACATTTTAGAAATTAATCTGTAAAGTTCAGAGAGTTATTGCATTGATTTTTTTATTCGCCCAGATTTTCTTACGTCGAACTCACATTATCTATGGTTTTTAAAATCCTTTTTGTTACGAAATTTTTATGGTAGTTCCCACAAATTACATCTCTTTTGATTCTTTTTGTGA
Source organism: Leptospira kirschneri serovar Cynopteri str. 3522 CT (assembly GCF_000243695.2). Lineage (NCBI taxonomy): Bacteria > Pseudomonadati > Spirochaetota > Leptospiria > Leptospirales > Leptospiraceae > Leptospira > Leptospira kirschneri. The sequence goes on from NZ_AHMN02000004.1 coordinate 587,547, forward strand.
TTTTAAATCATTCTGCCTGCAGTAGTAGTTCCCACATTTTCAAAAAAAAACTCTCTTCACCAAATTAAGATCTGCAATACAAAAGTTAATTTCGCTTATATTCTCCCAGCTTTTTTACGCCGAATTCACATTAGATTAGCTCGGGGTTAAAAATTTCGTTTTACGAAAGTTCATTTTTTAATTTAAGAAATGTAGGAACTCTTACTTTTAGTGAAATACTTTCCCCGGATTTAAGATTTCCTTTGGATCTATTTCTTTTTTGAACATTTTCAAACCTTGCAACGCAGGTTTGGAAGTTGCTTTTTCATACCAAACTTTGTGGTCAAAACCGACTCCGTGATGATGGGAGATAGGAGCGCCATTTTGAAAAAAAGTTTCTGAAACTGAACGTTTCATTTTGAACCACTGTTCTGCGGGTTTCTTTTCATCCATAGGAAAGAGAATGGTGAAATATAAACAAGCTCCTTCATGATAACTATGAGAGATATGACACATAGAGATCGAACCCGGAATTGATTTTTTCAAAGAGTCAATTCCTTCTTTATGAAGTTGAAGAACCCGATCGTATGTAGTGGATGTCTCCATAGTATCCACACCGATTCCGTTTTCCATCAAATGATTTCTAAGGAAAGGCATATTGTATCTGGAATGAATCCATTGTTCCCCTAAATGAGTTCCTGCGTAAAGCCCTCTATGCTTACGAAGAATCGATTGGATCCTTGAAAAATTTCGAGATACTTCTTCTCGAGCGCCATCTAATCCAAGTAAGACTACACATTTGTCTCTACCAAGGGAATTCCATTTTAAAATTAAATTTTGAATTTGGTTCTTGAGCCAGCGGATCGGTGTATTTTTTTTACCAATAGTGCCTAACGTTTGATAAAGACGGGTTTCGTTTGAATCGGAGAGACGGATCATAGAAGTCGGAATTTCCCTATGATTGACTTCTCGAATAAAATTAACTCCTGATTCAAAGTTAGGAAATAGAATTCCAAAATACTTTCTAGTTTCCGGAAGTTTATGAACTTTGATCGTAGCCTCTGTGATAATTCCGAGCAGTCCCTCACTTCCGGCAAAAATTCGATTCAACTCAGGGCCCGTTGAAGAGGCAGGCTCTTTCAGAGTTTCGACCGTACCCGCTGGAGTCGCTACTTTTAAACTAGTAAGAATTTCCTCAATCTTACCATATCGATTTGATTGTTGCCCCGCGCTTCGAGCTGCGATCCAACCACCTAACGTAGAATATTCGAAAGACTGAGGGAAGTGACCTAGGGTAAATCCTTTTTCATTTAAGGATGTCTCTAAAAGAGGCCCGTAGATCCCGGTTTGAAACGTGGCCAAATGACTTTCCAAATCTAAGTATAAAAGAGAATTCATTCGAGTAGTATCTAAAGAAAGGACCTGTTTTTGTCCTTTACCCTTGATTACTTCTAAACCTCCCACTACGGAAGAGCCACCTCCATAAGGAATTACTGTGATGTGGTTTTTAGAACAGTATTCTAAAATTTTGGAAATTTCAGATTCCTTACCTGGATAAATCACTCCGTCTACGAAATTTTTAAGAGAGTTGAACGAAAGTCTTAATACGTCGTAATAACTTCTTCCAGCGGAATGAAGAATCCTTTCTCTCCTTTCGATCGAAAAATGTTTTGCACCGCTGATTTTACTCAAATCTCGAATCTGAGTTTGTGTGAAAGAGGACTTAGGAAGAGTGATTTCTTCCAGAGCGACTGGAGGAGTTTTTCGTATTTCCGAAATTTGAAGTTCGACTGATAAAAATTTTAGGATCTCTTGCATCTGTCCAACTTTAAAAAAGTCCTGACCGTAAGCTCCCCAAGAATTCCATCTTAGATTTTCTCTTGTATAATCTATCTTAGAATTGAGTTCCGTATAAAACATAACGCTTTGAAAATCTCCGTTGATAACTGTATGTTCAATTTTTTTCAAATAGAAGATTATATTTTGAAACAAATCGAAAAAATAAATATCTTATAAACCAATGATCGAATCCTTTCGAGTTTAAAATCGGAAGAATCCGTTTCATTTCTAAAAAATCGAGATGAATATGCCAACCAATAAAAAGTTATCTTCTTCAAAAACAAAATCATTTAGAAACTCAGAAACTTCCGTCTATGACTTGTTAGTGATCGGAGGAGGAATTACAGGAGCACATGTACTCTGGGATTCCACTTTGAGAGGAATGAAATCGGTTCTTTTAGAAAAAAACGACTACGCTTCTGGAACCAGTCAGGCGACGTCTAAAATGATTCATGGAGGATTACGGTATTTAAAAAATTTAGAGTTTGGACTTGTCAGAGAATCTTTGAGAGAAAGGGCTACTTTGGCCAGAATTACACCGCAAGCGGTTCAGACAATGGGGATTCTGGTTCCACTTTATTCGAACGTGGAGAGGGTTGTTTTGAAGTTCGGAATGATTTTATACGACGCTCTGTCTTATGATCGCAATACAAATATATGTAAAGATAGATTGATTCCTAAATATGATTTTCTTTCTAAAGAACAAATACTTTTAGAATCTCCTACAATCCAACAAGAAAAACTAAAAGGGGCTTACTTATATTATGATTATTTAAACATCAATCCAGAAAGACATACTTGTGAATTTATCTTTTCTGCAAGGGAAAGAGGGGCGGAAGCAAAAAATTATACAGAAGTGGTTTCTATCACTCGTTCGAATGATTCTTTATACACAATCATTGCAAGAGATAGAATTTCAGGAAAGGAAATTATATATAGAACTAGGACGGTCATTAACGCAGCCGGACCTTGGGCGGATTTTGTGGAATCTATTGCAGGAGTTGAAATTGATAAACACCTCGTAAGATCCAAGGGAATACACATAGTTACCAGAAAAATTGGTGGGGATAAAATTTTAGTAACAAAAAAAAAGGACGGTACACATCTTTTTGTAATTCCTTGGAGAAACAAAACGATCATCGGAACGACGGATACAGAATATACGGATCATCCGGATCGTTTTAGAGTTACTAAAAAAGATATAGAAGAATTGTTAAACGAAATCAATAATTGTTTTGGATATACAAATCTGACTTTAAAAGACGTGGATTTTTATTACGGAGGTTTGAGACCTCTTGTAGAAGATTTAGGTGAGGGCAGGTCTACATACAATACTTCCAGAAAGACGGAAATCATCGATCATAGAGAACTTGGTTTTCCGGGTTTTTTGACGGCGATGGGAGGGAAATATACAACGAGTCGTAGTGTAGCGGAAGAAGTAGTCAATAAGGTAGCCGATTATCTTCCGGGAAATTTTCGAGTTTGTGAGACTTCCTCGGTTCCACCTTCTACCGGAAATTATTCCGATCTTGTTTCACTTGTCAAGGATCTACAGAAAAAATTTACTAAATTTAATGGAGAATGGATCGAGACTTTAGCGTTTCGTTATGGGTCTCAATCGTATCGAATACTTGAAAAGGGTAAACCGGAAGAAGAATTTTATATTCTTCAAAACGGAGAAAAATTTTATGAAAGCGAAGTAAAATTTATCACAAATAGAGAAGACATACGATTTGCCACCGATTTTTTCTTTCGTAGATCTGGAGTGGGTGTGCCGGGTTTATTGGAAGAAAAAGAAATAAATAGACTTTTCGGATCGTTAGGAAGACATCTTGGTTGGAACCAGACCCGAATTCGTCAAGAAATCAAAACGGTAAAGGATCGTTATAAGATTTATTAGAAAATCAGAATGTAAACGAATTGGAAAGAAGGATCGATAAAAAATCTTTAACAATGTCCGAAGTTTCCGAAAGACTGATCCCCTCCGAATCTAGGATTCTTTGAACTACGGTTCCTAAAATCACGCTGATTAGAATTCGATTGAGAGCGGGGTTTGTAATTCCTAAATGTTTTGTTATGATATGAACGTATTCTTTGATGGTATCCGCGATCAAAGATTTTTCCTCTTCATGATTTTTTAATCTGGAAACGTCACAAATGATGTAGAGTAGATTTTGAAAATACGCTTCTCTTGCTTGAACCATTTGAAAAAGGGATTCTACTCTGGTTTCTAAAGTTTCTCCTAGATCTCCTTTAGAGTGGATTTGTAATTCTTCAATATCTTTGTTTAATACGAACTTAACCAATTCCTTAAATATATCTTCTTTGGTGGCAAAATAGTGATACAACGTTCCTGTGGAAACGTCCAACTCCGCGCCGCGATTTCCCTCATAGAAACCGCGGAATATCCTCTTCTTGCAAGAATATCCACGCATTTGGCTAGTATCTCCGTTTTGTATTTTTCATGATTTACTATCTTAGGCATCGAATTCCCTCGGGATATTTTTTTGATAATTTGTATTGTACAAAGTGATACTGATGAATATCGATTTTTTTCGTACTTGAATTGGAACGAATTAATAGGCGATTTTCATCTTTTTATAGATAAATCCAAGTAACCAGATCGGGCCGATCATTAAAAACTGAAGATCCTTAAAGAAGGAAGGTTTTTTACCTTCAATTTGATGGCCGATAAATTGTCCGATCCAGGCCAAAACAAAAATCGTAATTGAAAATTCCAAAATTCCGTAAGAATAATTTCCGATCATAATTGGCAGAAGGGTTCTTTGTAAAAGAATGATCAGATACATCATCAAAGAACTTAAAATCAACATTCCAAAAGCCAATGTAGGCGAAAGTCGTATATAAAATACAAGCGCCAAAACAAGAGCGATCGTTGCAAAGTTTAAGTAAGGTACGGATAGAAAAATCGAAGGAACTGGGATTGCCCAAAGAAGTCCAACGACCGTAAAATAAATCGAAGGAACACAAATCCAATGTATATTTTTATTGATAGGATTTTGATGGCTTTCCCCGTACTCGTCCAACCAGGTTTCTACAGATTTCATAATAACTCCTTTAGATTTAAAAATTTTAAACGTTCGAAATAGGACCGCAAGTGTTTTTTATGAAACTTCCCGAATAAAATCTAAAATAGTCGCAATTTCGGGAAACGTTATTAAATTCATAAAACGTAATTGAATTCTAAAAATTTTAGCTTTTCTTTGAGAAACTTTAAAGAATTTGGATTCCAAAATTCGAAATAAACGCACAGAAATCTTTATAAAATGAATTTTTAATTTTAATTAGATCATATTCGCCGAACGTAGATTTAACGACGGCTTATTTTTACTCACTCCGTTTCTAAAGGTTTTGTAATTCTTTCGATAGGTAGTTTTTTTACGTGATTTGCCATTTCTTTCAAAATACCTTCCGTGACTTGTTTCATGATTTCGCCGGTGACTTCGTTTTCCAAAATCTCCGTAATCATAGAACTTATATCTTCTCCTAATCTTTTGGAAATTTCTCCCATGAACGGAATTTTAGATAATTCTCCCAATAAAAATTTAGATTGAAGAGACTCGTTTACCTTTGCGTGGAATCGATCTTGATGAAGTTCAAATGCTTTTTTGGCTAGCCCGTTATAGTCTAGACGAATCATCACTTCTTCTACTCTTTCCAAAGAATGTAAAAAAACTGCGTCCGCAATTGTATCTACGATCACATCTCTAAATCGGAAAGTAATTTCTCTGGTGACAATATCGCTTAGGTTTTGTCCGGATTGACCTAACTTGTAGAATGCGATCAGTAATTTGATTCCTCTTAGAATCAAAAAAGGACGTAGAAAATAAAATGGAACGACTCCTATTATTTCATACCAATTCATAGAAAAATAGGAACTTGGATCTTTTGATTTTCTAAATTTTGAAATGAGTTCCAGAATCCAAATCGTTAAGACAAAAAAATCAAAACCGATCACGTAGACGTATAATTCTTTTGGAAGGATTTCTTTATAAGAATTGTAAATTAAAAGAAGTAGAACGTCTAAAACGGCAAAAGAAAGTAGAAAGACGTCTCTTCCAGAACCAGGAAGCGCACGGAACCAAAGATAAAAATGCCAAATGTTAAATCTGTTGATCCTGACCGGAAAACGTTCGGAATCAGCCATTTTAGTTATAATCTCTCAATAAAGGATGGTTTACAGTATTTGAGAGAATGGGATTTTGGTCACTACAATTCCATGTCATCTCAAGTGGCGATTGACGGTTTTAATCTGATCTATAAATTTCCAGATTTGGAAGAATTCATGTATCAAAATCGACTTTCTGATGCCAGACGAACTCTTTTGGAATGGATGGAGTTGTATTCCAAAAAAAAGAAAAAACAAAACTTTCACGTTTTTTTTGACGGAAAAAAAGAAATAGGAAACGAAGTTCTCCAAGAAACATTCGGAAAATTGAACGTATATTATAGTCTAGATAGAAAGGCGGATGACTTGATTAAGGAATTTGTTCGAACTCAAATTCGTCCGGCCGATGTTCAAGTAGTCAGTTCGGATAAGGAAATTTTTTATCACGCAAAAAAATGGGGTGCTTATCCGATTTCTTCGGAAGAATTTGCATCCATCATCACCGCGGAAATTTTCCCTTCTAAACAGAAAATCGATCTAGAAGAATTCAAAGATAAAAAACTGAGTTCCGAAGAATTGGAATATTGGAAAAATTTATTTAGGAAGGGTAGATAAACCGTGTTGTTCAATTCGATTACTTTTGCGATTTTTTTTGCAATTGTTTATTGTATCTACTGGTCGATTTCTAAAAAAAGGCGCCCCGATTTTTTGATTCTTTCCAGCGCTTTTTTCTACATTTGGTTTTCTTGGATTTTCTTTTTTCATTTCTTTTTTGTAATTTTACTCAACTATTTCTTTTATATTCGTATTAAAACTTCTCAAAATAATCCGAAGTCTTGGATGATCGTATCGATTCTTTTCAACTGTATCAATCTGGGATTTTTTAAATATTTTTATTTTTTTTCTAGGGTTTTAGCGGATTTAACTGGTTATCCGTTTTTTACGGAGATACAGGGAATCATACATATTGTTCTTCCTCTTGCGATTAGTTTTTATAGTTTTCAGATGATCGCTGCGGCTGTGGACGCGGGAAGAAATCAGGAAGGAAAAACGATTTCTCTAAAAGAATACTTTTTATTCGTATTATTTTTTCCTGTTCTGATCGCCGGACCTATCATGAGGACTGGAGATTTTTTTCCGAACTTAAATAATTTAGAACCGGATCGAGATAAAATCTATAACGGCTGTTATTTGATGTTAGGCGGATTGATCAAAAAGGTTCTGATTGCAGATCCGGCCTCTGGACTGATTTCTCCCGTATTTTCCAATCCTGCAACGTATGATTTTACTTCTTTGATTCTTGCAGGGATCGGGTATTCGATTCAGGTATTCTGTGATTTTTCGGGTCTTACCGATATGGCAAGAGGAGTAGGGGCGTTGTTAGGTTTTTATCTGCCTGAAAATTTTAAGGCTCCTTTTTTTTCCTTAAGCGGAAGAGAACTCTGGCAGAGATGGCACATAACTTTGTCTTTTTGGCTTCGGGACTACATATACTTTTCGTTAGGCGGAAGTAAGGTAGCGGTTTGGAGAACACATTTAAACTTAATTTTAACCATGACGATTGGAGGTTTTTGGCACGGTGCTGATTATACTTTTATCGCGTGGGGTTTTTACTGGGGAGTTTTACTTGCTGTAGAAAGATATTTAGAAACTTCTTTAGGATGGAAACTGACTCCCGATAAAAATTTTGTTTTAAAGATAGTCAAGGTTTGGATTGTGTTTTTGCTTTTTTCTTTCGGGGCCATTCTTTTTCGGGCAAATAACGCAAAGACTATGATACAACACGTATTCGGAATTTTCGAAAATGTTCCGAATAAAATTGAAACTGAACTTGTTTTGTCTTCCTTATCCTGGTTAGGAAATGCGGGAAGTTTGATTGATGGAAATTCCTTCTTTATACTCAATCAAATGGAAAATTTAGAAAAATTCTTTTACCTTTTTTTGGGTTTGGTGTTTTTCAATTGGGTTCAGTATGTTCCGGATTTTTGGAAACGATTTAGAAAATACGATCCTTGGCTTCTTACGTTAGTTGGCGTTGTCTCCGTTTTTTTGCTCGCTTTGTTTTCGGAAGATTCGAGCGCGTTTATCTATTATAAATTTTAGGAAAATGGAATGTTTCGAAATCGATTTCTTCTGATTCCTTTTGTTATATTTGTGATCTCGTTTGGAATCGATAAGTTAATTAGTTCCACAATTTTTGAACCTTATTATTCTTTGAGTCTTTCCGATTTGAATTTCAGACATAAGGAATTTCTTTTTGAAGAATTGAAAGATTATCTGAAAAAAAAGGACCGTAAAAAAGTTTTGGTTTATTTTGGAAATTCCAGAGCACTTTTATTTAGAAATGATTATATAGAAAAAAAATATCCGGATTGGGTTTTGTTCAATTTTTCCGTTCCCGGAGGATCTCCCGATTATTATTTGTATTGGTTGGAACGTTTTCAATCCGATGGCGTAAAACCGGATTTTATCTTGATGGACGAATCGATAGAAATTTTTAATTCTTCTTCTATTTTGACCTTGGACGAGGTTCTTTTTTACGGATTAAATCCTCTTTTTGTATTGAGACATTCAGATCGTTATTCTAATTCGGATCTTACTGGTTATATAGTCAAAAAATTATTTCATACGGTTAAAAACCGTCCTAGATGGAGCGTAATTCGTGCTCGGGCTAAAGAAGGAGGAATTTTAGCAAAAGGTTATAGTAAACTGCGTTCCGAAATTTGGGAAAATCTTAAAAGACAAAGAGGTAGTGCCACTTCGGATTCAAGTCCCAGAGTTGTGTTGCCTGCGGAGCTTCTTAAAAAAAGATCGAACACTGATTTTAAATCTTATTTAGGTATTTTTACGTTCAATCCGAAGATGCTCGCAAACCAAGAAGACGCGATTCGAATTGTCAAAGAAATGGGAATTTCCTACGCTATGATTTGGGTAAGAGTCGCTCGTCCTTACTTTGAACTTTATAAAACTAAAAAAGTTTCGATGGGCGATCAAGATGAAAAAACTCCCTACGAAATTATGATTCCTATTTTACAAAAATTGCATGAATCTACCGAGACTTCTTTTTGGAACATGAACGAAGATGAGGAGTATCATTGTGACGATTTTAGCGATCCTGGTCATATGTCTCCGAATTGTTTTAATGACTACGCCGACTTCATATTCAAAAGATTACAGAAATAGGGAAGATTTTTCTTCGCGTGAAAAGTATTTATTTACACGTGTCTTTTATTAAAAGATTAAGCTGAAAAAGTTCTGTTTAGGTTTAGAACGGATTTTATCTTCATTGAAAAATTAGATATGTATTTGGATTTCAAACTTTAGGATTCTCTTTTCGTAATGAAGGGTTTGAATTCTTTCTGAATTTTAGTTAACGTGAGTTCTGTGTAAAAAAAAATTTCTAAAAGTAGTAATTCCTACATTCATATACGAGAGAACTAAAACCGTCTCGCTTCTTGAACTAAAATAAAACGCTTCCTGAATGGCTCTCTACGGATCGCGTTTGAAACTAAAGCAAAACGCTCTCTATCATAACCTTATCCACAAGTATTTAGATTTCAATATTAAATCTTGTGGGAATTACGACAAATCCTCTGTAAAATTTAGTTCCCACCCCACAACGCGATTCATAGAGAGCGTTGTGCTTTAGTTTTCCCTATTTTTGGGTGGGGGCAACTCAATGAATTGCTTCCCATGGGTCGCAATTCAGGTGGAGAAATTCGGAAAACTTTTCTCTATCAGAAAAACATGTTTTTTGCAAGTAAAAAGACTCATTCTTGTCGGAACACTTGAAAAATGTGCGTTTTTGAGCCCACAACGCGATCCGTAGAGAGCGTTGTGTTGAGTTTCCAACGCTTTCGCAAAAAGCGTTTTGCTTTAGTTCAATTTTGATTCTAAAATCCTATTCAACTTGTGGGGTTGGTTATGGCTCTCTATGGGTCGCGTTTGAAATTGAAACTAAAGACGATTGTTGTATAACGTCTTCTGTATGTAATTTATTAACCAGAGCTAAAGAGCCCAGTCCGGCTGTTATAGGCAGGCGCCGGATCGCCTAGATTTTATTACGACGTACTCAAGTTAACATAAGTCAAATGAGACGTTAGGATAGATTGTCTAAAATTTCTCGTATTAATTCCGGTAAAACCTCACCCGTTTTGCCTTGCAGAAACAAATCTACGGAAGATGAAAACGAAGAAAGTTCCGGATTGATTTCTACAAGAAGCGCGCCGGAATCTTTTGCGATTTGTGATAGATAAACAGGCATACTGACGGAACCAGAGGTTCCAAGAACGAGTAATAGATCCGTATGTTTCATTCTTTGGATAGAAAGATTCAATTTAGGATCGTCGTAACTTTCTCCGAACCAAACGACTCCCGGTCTTAAAAAAGAATTACAATTTTGACATTGCGGAGGAAGAGACGTTGTGTTTTCGGATATTTTTTCCTTAGATTCTTGTCCGCATGAAATACATCGATTGATAAAAATATTTCCATGAATTTCGGTTAATTTTTTAGAACCTGCTTGAGAATGTAGACCGTCCACGTTTTGAGTGATTAGAAAAAAATCTGGATGTATTCTTTCTAATTCCGCAAGTGCAAAATGTCCAGGGTTGGGACGTTTGGTCTTGATGATATTTCTTCTCCAAAGATACCATTCCCAGACTAGTTTAGGATTTTTGGAAAAAGCTTGAGGAGTTGCAAGATCTTCTGCTCTAAAATTTTTCCATAGACCTTCCTTTCCGCGAAATGTAGGAATTCCACTTTCAGCAGAAATACCCGCTCCAGAAATTGCACTGATTTTTCGGAGTTTATTTTTGTGTTTTGCTATAAATTCTTTCATGAAGCCAGTTGAAGAGCTGATTTTACCTTTAACATGGATTCTTCCCCAGAAAGTATTTTAACGAGTTCTAAAGCAAATTCGAACGCGGAGCCGGGACCTATACTCGTAACTATTTTTCCGGAAATTTCCAATCTGGAACCAGTATAACCGGAGTTGTTAGATATAATTCCTGGAAATGCAGTAAAACGATCTTTAGATGTTAAAATATTTTGATGTACTAAAATACTAGGAGCCGCACAAATCGCGGCGATCCATTTGTTCTTTTCTTTTGCGTCTTTGAGAAGTTCCAAAATTTTCGGTTCTGCACCTAAAACTTTTGTTCCGCCTCCACCTCCTGGAAGAACGATCATATCAAAATCTTCAAAATTAATTTCGCCTAACGTTATATCTGCTAAAATACGTACTCCTCTGGATGCTTTTACCGGACCTTCTTTTAAGGACGCACTTAAAACTTCTATTCCGGCTCTACGAAGAACGTCCACTACGATAACTGCCTCCATTTCCTCCATTCCTTCCGCGAATGGGACCAAAACCTTTGGCATAAAATACCTCCTTGGAAAACCAATTTAAATAATCTGTAAATGAAAGATTACAAATCTCTGACATTTTAAAAAAACTTCTCAAAAATCCGAATATAAAAATTGAAAAAGAAAAGAATATTTTTTTTCAGAAAATGCGAAAGTTTTGAAATGGAATTTATCATGGTATTTAAAAGAAAAATTCATCCTAGAGTCCTATATAAAGTTTTAGGCGCGTTTACTTTTTTTGTCATTATACATCTTCTTACTTCTTTTATTTTAACAAACGAACTCAGATCGATCAAAAATTTTCCATTCAAAGGAGATAAGATTCATTCTCCTTATTCTGAAACGAAACATAGATGGTTGAAAATGGCGTTTCACCTTCATTCGGATCGGGACGGTTTTTCTCCTTTTAGAAGTTCTCCAGAAGAGATTCAGGAAAAATATTTAGAAAAAAAATATGATCTAATCAGTATTACGGATTATTTAAAAATCAGCGGAACTGAATCTAAGAATCCTAAGTTTTTTCCGGGATATGAATGGGGAAGAGATTTTAATAGAAAACATATTCTTGCGTTAGGTGCCGAAAGTTTAATTCGGGATTTTTTTCCTCTTTATGCTTCTGAAGAAAACATACAATGGACAATTGATCAGATACAAAAATCGGGAGCTTTTATCGTGATTAGTCATCCTGGTTTAGAAGGATCCATTTCTTATAAAATTTTAGAACGTTTACGAGGAATAGATGCTGTAGAAGTTTTTTCTAATTATGGAGATACTTTCGAAGATTGGATTCGACTTTTAGACCAAGGAATTCCGGTGCTTGCTACGAGTGGGGATGATCTACATTATTTTCCCGGAGAATTGATTCGAGCTATGAAACTTCCGCTTTATCAGAGAATTTTTCATGAACTTACTTTTTCGGATCAAAATGAAGGAGAAGCTTTTGTTCGTTATATCCTATTGAATACCTATTCAATAGAACGAGATGAAATTATTCGGAATCTTAAAAAAGGAAATTACGTTTCTGTAATCAAGATTGCGAATTATATGGAAGATCCTAAAATTACCGAATTAAAATTAACGAAAGATCTGATTATGGCGGAGTTTCCAGATAAATTTCTTAAAATAATGTTTATCGGAAAA